>DASYYB010000053.1:0-12082 GCA_035934235.1 Allostellaceae bacterium
AGGTGCTGGCGCAGATGGGGCTCCATCTCGGCATGGAGATCCCGAACTGGCCGCCCGAGAACATCGAGGAACTGGCAAAGCGCCTCGAGGAGCCGTACTGACCATGCGCCATCGTCTCCGCGGCCGCAGCTTCAGCCGCAAATCCGCCCACCGCAAGGCCATGTTCGACAATATGGCCCATGCGCTGCTGAAGCACGAGCAGATCACCACCACGCTGCCCAAGGCGAAGGACCTGCGTCCGGTGGTCGAGAAGCTCATCACGCTCGGCAAGCGCGGCGGTCTGCATGCGCGGCGCCAGGTCATGGCCGCTCTGCAAGACGCCAAGATCGCCGACAAGGTGATGACGACACTGGCCGAGCGCTACAAGGCGCGCGCCGGCGGCTATTGCCGCATCCTCAAGGCCGGCTTCCGTCACGGCGATGCCGCCGCGATGGCGGTCATCGAGCTGGTCGATCGCGACGTCGCCGTCAAGGGCCAGGATTCGGGCCCGATGGTCAGCGCGAGCGAGACCGAAGCCGAAGAAGCGCCGGCCGCCTGAGTGCCAATGCGGCCGCCAGGGCCGCATTGGTCAAGCCCAACACCAGGAAGATCGCCGGCACGCCGCTGCCGAGCTTGAGCATGATTGCCGAGCCGCCGCCGGCGACGACAATGAACAGCGCATTGAGGATGTTGTTGCCGGCGACGACGCGCGCGCGTTCGCTTTCGGCGCTGCGCGCCTGCATGATGGCGTAAAGCGGCACGACAAAGATCCCCGCCGACAGCGCGACGCCGACAAGATCGCCGACGATCCGCCAATGGCCGGCAATCGCCAGGAAGGCCGCGATGCCGGTCAACGCAGTCGCGGTTTGCGGTGCCGGGCTGGCAAGCCACAGATCGAACGTGAAAACGCCCATGGCCAGCGCACTCCACGGCACCAGCCGGGCGCTGATCGCGCCACGCAGAATGCGGTTAGCCGCGAGCGAGCCGCAGCCGATGCCGATCGAATTGAGCGCCAGGAATAAGGTCACTACGTGGTTGTTGGCGCCGAGATATTCCTTGGCGTAATTGGGGAATTGCGAGATCAGCGCGGCGCCGACCAGCCAGAACCACGAAATCCCCAACACCGCGCGCCACACCTCCGGCCGTGCATGCGCCTGGCCTACGATGTCCCAACTCGACGCTAGGATATTGGCGCGCAGACGCACGGTGCCTTGCGCCTTGCCGGTCGCCGGAATGAACCAGCTCGTGCCATAACCGAAGAGCGCCAGCGCCAGCAGCGCGCCGCCCGTCGCAAAACGGCCGCCGGGTACCAGGATCAATAACCCGCCGACGATCGTGCCGATCAGAATGGCCAGGAACGTGCCGGCATCGACCAGGGCGTTGGCCGCCAGCAGCTCGGTTTCGGGCATTAGCTCCGGCAAGACCGCGTATTTCACCGGTCCGAAGACCGTGGCCTGTACGCCGAGCAGGAACAGCACGCCGAGCTGGAAGACGATATTGTCGCCCAGGAGGGACAGCGCGCCCAGCGTGACGACGCCGATCTCGGCAAGCTTGGTCTGCCGCAGCAGCCACGATTTTTCATACTTGTCGGCGATCTCGCCGGCGAGCGCGGAGAATAGGAAATACGGCAGGATGAAAATTGCCGTGGCGATGGTGACGACGATCTCGGTCGCTTGGCCCGTTTGGGCCTCGCGATAGGCGACCAGGATGACATAGGCATTCTTCAGCAAATTGTCGTTCATCGCGCCGGCAAACAGCGCCCAGAACAACGGGCCGAGCCGCCGCGTCGGCAACAGGCTGAGCGCTGCGTGCCCCCGCGTCATGGCTCAATCGGTCGCGCGTTCGAAGAAGCCGGCCGAACCGTCGTCATCGGCCGTGTTTTGATGCACCGCGTCAACATGGGACATGGGCGGGCCGCGGCGGCAGGCAGCCGCCATCGCCGCGACCCCGTCGGCTTGCCCGATGATCAACACCTCGACGCTGCCGTCGCGACGGTTGCGTACCCAGCCGCGCAGATTGCGCTGCATCGCCTCATGCACGGCCCAGGCGCGGAAGCCCACGCCCTGGACGCGTCCGACAATCGACAGGCGCATCGCGGTTACGGCAGCGCGCATGGCGGCAATCTATTCACGCCCATTGCCGCTGTCCACGCCGGCTGCCGTCACAAAATCATTCGAATTCGAGGATGAGCTGATCGACCGCAAGGCTGTCACCCGGCTTGGCGGTGATGCGCGCAACGCGGCCGTCGCGCTCGGCGCGCAGCACATTCTCCATCTTCATCGCTTCGACGACGGCCAGCGGCTCGCCGGATTTGACTTCCTGGCCGGCTTCGACGGTGAGCGATACCAGCAGGCCCGGCATCGGCGACAGCAAGTGGCGCGATTGCTTTGCCGGTGGCTTCGGCTTCAGGCGACGTAACAGGGCCGTGGCGTAACACGGCACCACCATCGCCTCGAACGCCGCGCCGCCGCGCGCCAGGCGCCAGAACAATCCGCGGCGTTCGATCCGGAACGTCGCCGCGCTCTTGCCGATCTCCAGATGCATGGCCGGCTGGCCCGGGCGCCATTCGGTGTGCAGCGTTTTCTGACGGCGGTTGCGCGTCAGCGAGACGCCATCGGCTAGGCGCCGGGTGACGACCGGGTAATCGTCGCGGCCGATCATGACGCAGAGCGATTGCGGCGCTGAACCGGGTGTCGCCAGGGTTTGCACCGCCGCGGCGGCCAGCGCGGCCAATTCGGATTCGGCGCGATCCGGCTTGGCGCCGTCGAATCCCGCCGGAAATTCGCGGGCGATGAAATCGGTCGACAGCTTGCCAGCGCGGAAACGCGGGCTGCGCAGGATCGCAGCCAGGAAATCGACATTGTGCGCGATACCTGTGACGACAAAGCCGTCGAGCGCCTGGGCAAGGCGCGTCGCCGCCGCGTCGCGCCGCGTCGCATGCGCCGCCACCTTGGCGATCATCGGATCGTAGAAGATCGGAATCTTGGCGCCTTCGTAGACGCCGCCATCGACGCGGACGCCGTCGCCCACGGGCTCCGCGTAGCGCACCAGCCGGCCGGCGGAAGGCAGGAAGCCGTGGCGCGGGTCCTCGGCATAGACACGGGCCTCGATCGCCGAACCCGTGAACTTCAGGTCCTTTTGCGTGAACGGCAGTTTCTCGCCGGCGGCGATGCGGATCATCAATTCGACCAGATCGAGGCCGGTCACCAGCTCAGTCACCGGATGCTCGACCTGGAGCCGCGTGTTCATCTCGAGGAAGTAGAAGTTCCGCCTCTTGTCGACGATGAACTCAACCGTGCCGGCCGAGCTGTATTTCGCTGCCTTGGCGAGCGCCACGGCCGCGGCGCCCATGCGCGCGCGCGTCTTGGCGTCGAGGAACGGGCTCGGCGCCTCCTCGATCACCTTCTGGTGGCGGCGCTGAATCGAGCATTCGCGCTCGAACAGGTGCACGACATTGCCACGACGGTCGCCCAAGACCTGGATTTCGATGTGACGCGGCTCTTCGATGAACTTTTCCAGAAACAGGCGTGCGTCGCCGAACGCGGTTTTGGCTTCGCCGCTGGCGCGTTGGAACGCCTCGATCAACTCGGCGTCGGAGGTCGCGATGCGCATGCCCTTGCCGCCGCCGCCGGCCGCTGCCTTGAGCATCACCGGATATTTGATCCGGCGTGCGACGGCGATCGCTGCCTTGGCGTCCTTGATCACGCCAAGCTCGCCCGGCACGGTCGGCACGCCGGCTTTGACTGCGATCCGCTTGGCCGCGATCTTGTCGCCCATCGCCGCCATTGCGGCGGGGTTGGGGCCGATGAAGACGATTCCGGCCTTGGCCAGGGCGCGGGGCAGGGCGGGGTTCTCGGACAGGAACCCGTAACCGGGGTGCACGGCTTCAGCGTCGCTGGTGCGGCAGGCGGCGACGATCTTTTTGACGTCGAGATAGCTTTGCGCCGACGGCGCTGGCCCGATGGCGATCGCTTCGTCCGCTTCGCGCACGTGACGCGCGTCGGCGTCGGCCTCGCTGTAGACCGCGACTGTGGCGATCCCCATGCGCTTCGCCGTGCGCATGATGCGGCAGGCGATCTCGCCGCGGTTGGCGATCAGGATTTTTTTGAACGGTGGCACGTTAGAGTGGGATGTTGTCGTGCTTCTTCCACGGGTTTTGTAGCTGTTTGCCGCGCAGCATCGCGAGCGAACGGCACAGCCGCCGCCGCGTCGAATGCGGCATGATCACGTCGTCGATGAATCCGCGCGAGCCGGCGACGAAGGGGTTGGCGAATTTCGCGCGGTATTCCTCGGCGCGGCGCTCGAGCTTTTTCGCATCTTTGTGGTCGCCGCGGAAGATGATCTCGACCGCGCCCTTGGGCCCCATCACCGCGATTTCCGCCGATGGCCAGGCATAGTTGACGTCGCCGCGCAAATGCTTGGAGCTCATCACGTCGTAGGCGCCGCCATAAGCCTTGCGCGTGATCAGCGTCACCTTCGGCACCGTCGCCTGCGCGAACGCGAACAGCAGCTTGGCGCCGTGCGTGATGATGCCGCCATATTCCTGGGCGGTTCCGGGCAGGAAGCCGGGCACGTCGACAAAGGTGACGATCGGCAGGTTGAAGCAATCGCAAAAGCGCACGAAGCGCGCCGCCTTGCGCGATGAATCGATATCGAGGCAGCCGGCCAGCACCATCGGCTGATTGGCGACGATGCCGACCGGATGGCCCTCGAGACGCGCGAAACCGACGACGATGTTCTTGGCGTAGTCGGGCTGCAACTCGAAGAATTCGCCTTCGTCGGCGACCTTCTCGATCAACTCCTTGATGTCGTAGGGCTTGTTCGGATTGGCCGGCACCAGCGTGTCGAGCGAGTTCTCCACTCGATCGGCGGAATCCTTGGTCGGCCGCACCGGCGGCGTCTCGCGGTTGGAAGGCGGCAGGAAATCGAGGAACCGGCGCACCTGCAGCAGCGCCTCGGCGTCGGTAGCGAAGGCCAGATCGGCGACGCCCGATTTGGTCGTATGCGTGTGCGCGCCGCCGAGCTCCTCGTGCGTCACGCTCTCGTGCGTCACGGTTTTGAGCACGTCGGGCCCGGTGACGAACATGTACGAGCTGTCGCGCACCATGAAGATGAAGTCGGTCATCGCCGGCGAATAGACGGCGCCGCCGGCGCAAGGGCCCATCACCACCGAGATCTGCGGCACCACGCCCGAGGCGAGCACGTTGCGTTGGAACACTTCGGCATAGCCGGCGAGCGAGGCGACGCCTTCCTGGATGCGGGCGCCGCCCGAATCGTTGAGCCCGATGACGGGCGCGCCGACGCGCACCGCCTGATCCATGATCTTGCAGATCTTCTCGGCATGCGCCTCGGACAGCGAGCCGCCGAACACCGTGAAATCCTGGCTGAAGGCGAAAACGCGGCGGCCGTTGACCAGGCCGTGGCCGGTGACGACGCCGTCGCCCGGGATTTTCTGCTGTTCCATGCCGAAATCGGTCGAGCGGTGCTCGACGAACATGTCCCATTCCTCGAACGTGTCGCGGTCGAACAACAGGTCGAGGCGCTCGCGGGCGGTGAGTTTGCCCTTCTGATGCTGCTGCGCGATGCGTTTGTCGCCGCCACCTTTGCGCGCGGCTTCGCGCTTTTCTTCCAACCGCCGCAATATGTCCCGCATCGGCTTCCCCTTGGGCGTCCGGCGGACAGTTTGGCCTGTTTACGCGGCGCGGTGAAGCGCGGCGAAACGGGCGGCGATGCCGATGTCGTCGCGCACGGCGCCGCGCCGCGCCATCGCCTCGGCGTCCTCGCCCCAGCGCTCGATCTGGAAGCTCTGATCGAGCTCGGCCGCCGCGAACGCCTCTTCGGCGGTGATCCGCCCTTCAATCAGGGCGAGCGCCAGCACCAGCGAACCAAGCGTCGTTGTCGCCAGATGCAGCGCCGTGAGCGTCATATCATCGTAGGCGGCAACGGCACGATGATAAGCGGCGAGGGATTCCGGCGCCTGCGTCACCGGGCTAATGCCCGCGGTCACCGTCAGCGGCGCGTAGCGCGTTCCCGCCCAGTCGAGATGCGGCTGCCAGGCGCGGTGCTGGCGGGTGGCAAGCTCGGACGGCGTCTCGGCGCGATAGCAGACGAGGTCGGTGGCGGCATATTTGACGATCTCGCCGACGACCGCTTCGCGCCGCTGCGCGACGAGATCGATCGCGATGCCGGCCAGCCGCGTCAATGGCAGCGCCGCCGGCTTGATCGTCTCGCCTTGCGCCTGCCATTCGGCGGCGATGGCCTCGGCCAGTTTTTTACTGCGCACCGCGAGGGGCGCCTTGGCCGGTGTCCGCATCGGCTTGCCGTCGAGCAACACGGTGTAGCCGCCGGCCGTTTCGCCGACCGTGGCGGTCTTGAAGAACCGTTTCATCGGTCGCCGCGGGCCTTCTCAGGCGCGAGGTCGGCAAAGACGTCGCGCTCCTGACCGTCCTCGAAACCGAAAAAATCCCAGGTCTCGCGCATATGCGGCGGCAACGGCGCCATGACGATGAGCGTGCCGCCGGCCGGATGCGGAATGGCGAGCGCGCGCGCATGCAGATGGACGCGCCGGTTGCCGGGCACGCCGGGCACGTGCGTTGCCGCGCCGCCGTACTTGCCGTCGCCGAGGATCGGCGTGCCGAGCGCGGCGCAATGTGCGCGCAGCTGGTGGGTGCGGCCGGTCACCGGTTCGAGCGCAATCCAGGCGAGGCGGTCGCCGGCGTGCGCGACAGTGCGGTAATAGGTGACGGCGCGTTTGCCGTCCTCGTCGGGAACTACCCGTTCGCCGAGCCGGCCCGGCAATTTCGCCAGCCGCTGGTCGATGCGGCCGTGCTCTGGTTTCGGTACGCCGACCGCCGCGGCCCAATAGATCTTGCGCGCCGCCTTGTCGCGAAAGGCTTCGGCGAGTTTGGCCGCCGCGCGGGCACTCCGCGCCAGCACCAGCACGCCGCTGGTGTCCTTGTCGAGGCGATGGACGAGCCACGGCCGCTCCTCGGCGCCGAAACGCAGGGCGTCGAGCAAACCGTCAAGATGAAGGTCGGTCTTGGTGCCGCCTTGCACCGCCAAACCTTGCGGCTTGTCGATGACGATGACGTCCTCGTCGCGGTGCAGCACGCGCGCCTGGATCATCTTGGCGTCGTGCGCGCTCGGCTCGGCGGTGCGCTGCACGGCGGGCCGTGGGCTCGCCGCCGGCAGCGGGGGTACGCGGACGATTTGGCCGGCGGCGACGCGGTCGCGCGCCGCGGCGCGTTTCCCGTCGAGCCGGATCTGGCCGGTGCGCAGCAGCTGTTCGAGCTTGCCGTGCGATAGGTCGGGAAAATGCCGCTTGAACCAGCGGTCGAGACGGATTTCCGCGTCGGCGTCGGCGACCGTGATCGATTGCACCTGTCCCATGCGCCGCAATTTAGCGGCGCGGGCTGGCTATCCGCTAGCTAATCAGGCGCGGCGCCAGCGGCCGGGAACCCAGACCCAGCCGCGCGGCCGAGCATCCCAATGGCCCGGCACCCAGACCGCGCCGTAATAAGGCGGATGGACGTAACGGCCGGGAATCCAGACATACTGTCTGCCGTCCCAGCGCCAGAAGCCCGGACGCCACACCCAATAGCCGGGTGCGACCGGTGCCGGCGGCGCGCTTTCGACGACGGGCGCCGGCGGTGCGAGATTGACGATGATCTCGGCGGCACTTGCCAGCGGGCTCATGGCCAGAATCAATGCGACCGCCAAAACAGCGCGGAAAAGCCGGGATTTCGGCATGCTTGGACTCCAAATCAGTTGCGAATATCGGTTCTTGATCCTTATAGGCACGTGGTCGCTACAGCGTCCCCCTTCGCGGCGGCGTTACTTTTTTGGCCGATCCGAAATCGGTGCCGTGCCGCTTTTTGCGCGCAGCTTCTGCCAATAGTCGAGCCGCTTGCGGATTTCGCGCTCGAATCCTGCCTCGACCGGGCGATAGAATTCGCGGCGGCCCATGCTTTCGGGAAAATAATCGAGGCCGGAAAATCCCTCGGGCGTATCCGGATCGTAGACGTAGCCGCTGCTGTAGCCGAGATCGCGCATCAGGCGCGTCGGCGCGTTGACGGCGTGCATCGGCGGCATCAGCGAGCCGGTCTCCTTCGCGGCGCGGGTCGCGGCGCCGAAGGCGACATAACCGGCGTTCGATTTGGGCGCGGTGGCGAGGAAGATCACCACCTGCGCCAGCGCCAACTCGCCTTCGGGCGAGCCGAGCCGGTCGTACGCTTCCCAGGCGGCAATCGCCTGCGGCAGCGCGCCGGGCTCGGCCATGCCAATGTCTTCGACCGCCATGCGCACCAGCCGACGCGCGATATAGATCGGATGCTCGCCGCCGACCAGCATGCGCGCCAGCCAATAGAGCGCCGCGTCGACATCCGAGCCACGCACCGATTTGTGCAAGGCGCTGATCAGGTTGTAGTGCCCTTCCTGCGCCTTGTCGTAGAGCGGCGCCCGCCGCTGCACCGCCGCCATCAAGCCTTCGGTATCGAGCGTCGTCCCTTCGGGAAGCGCGGCGATCTCCTCGGCGATGTTGAGGGCGTAGCGTCCATCGCCGTCGGCCATTGCCTTGAGCGCCTGGCGTGCGGCTGTGTCCACGGGAAGCTTGCGGCCGAGCGCGGTTTCGGCGCGGGCGAGCAGGGTTTCGAGTGCGGCATCGTCGAGGCGCCGCAGCACGAAGACCTGACACCGCGACAGCAGCGCGCCATTGAGCTCGAATGACGGATTCTCGGTCGTCGCACCGATCAATGTCACCGTGCCGGTCTCGACATAAGGCAGGAAACCATCCTGTTGCGCGCGATTGAAGCGATGAATCTCATCGACAAAAAGCAGCGTGCCTTGGCCGGCGCCGCGGCGCTGTTTCGCCGCATCGAACACCTTGCGCAAATCGGCGACGCCCGAAAACACGGCCGATAAAGGCTCAAAATGCATGTCGGTCGCGTCGGCGAGGATACGCGCGACCGTCGTCTTGCCGCAGCCCGGTGGCCCCCACAGGATCATCGACGCCAGCCGTCGCGCGGCGACCATGCGGCCGAGCGGCGCATCGGGGGCAAGCAGGTGATCCTGGCCGACGATTTCGGCGAGCGTTTTCGGCCGGAGCCGATCGGCCAGCGGGCGCGGAGCCTGCTGCTCGAAAAGGCTCATCGCACGACGAGCGAGAACTTCTTGTTGCCGCGGGCGATGACCAGGGCCCAAGGCGGCCCGCTGTTGGCAAGCAGGTCGCGCAGTTGCGCCACGGTGTCGATCGCGTGGCGGTCGAGGCTCGCCAGGATGTCGCCGCGGTGCAGGCCCAGTTGTGCCGCCGTGCTGCCCGGCGTCACCGCCGCGATCACCACGCCGCGCCGGGTTTGCGGCAGGTTCAGCTCGTCGTTGAAGGCCGGGTTGAGATTGCCGACCGATGCGCCAGCCAGCGGCTCGCGGCCTTCAAGCAGCGTGATGTCGCGCGGCGGCTGCTCGGGCGGTGCGATCAACGCCACGGTCACGGTGCGCGTATGGCCGTCGTGCCAAACCGAAAACTCGGCGCTGCTGCCGACGTGATGAGTCGCCAATCGGAAGCGCAGCGCCTCGGGGTCTTCGATCTCATGGCCGTCGACCGCGAGCACGACGTCGCCGGCGCCGATGCCGGCCTTCGCCGCCGGACCGCCGGCGGTCGCGGTGTCGACCAGGACGCCGCCAGGGCGCGGCAGGCCGAGCTTGGTCGCCTCGTCGGCGTTGACGCCTTTGCCTGCGAGCCCGAGCCACGGCTGCTGCACGTTATGCTCGCCGTGCTGCACCGCGTAGAGCACCGACCGCACCAAACCGGTCGGAATGGCGAAGCCGATGCCGACCGAGCCGCCGGATTCCGAGAAGATCGCGGTATTGATGCCGATCAACGCGCCATCCATATCGACCAGCGCACCGCCGGAATTGCCCGGATTGATGGGCGCGTCGGTCTGAATGAAGGAGCCGAATTCGTTGATGCCGGTTCCGGTGCGCGCGAGGCCCGAGACGATGCCGCTGGTCACGGTCTGGCCGACGCCGAACGGATTACCGATCGCCAGTACGAGATCGCCGACTTCGAGCTTGTCGCTATTGCCAATGGGCAGCACCGGCAGCTTCTCGCCCGGCACATCGATCTTGAGCACCGCCAGGTCCAAGTGTTCGTCCGCCAGCAGGATCTTGGCCGGGAATTCGCGCCGGTCGCTTAGCACCACGGAAATTTCTTGCGCGTCCTTGATCACGTGATCGTTGGTCACGATCAAGCCCGACGGGTCGAGGATCACGCCGGAGCCGAGCGAGTTGAGCACGCGTTGACGTGGCATGGTGAGTGGGAAGGCATTACCGAAGAATCGCCGCATCAGCGCGTCGTTGAAGATCGGCGTGCGCGTCTGCACCACGCGGCGGGAATAAACGTTGACCACCGCCGGCGCCGCCTCTTTCACGATCGGCGCGAACGTCAGGTGGATTTCGGCGCGCGACGTCGGCGGGCGGCTGGCGATGGGCTGTTGCGCCGCCGCCGGCAGTGCCGCGACAAGACCGACGAACAAGATGGCAGGCAGCCAGCGATTCATTTTGTTCTCGGCCGCACTTCGATGTCGTCGACTACCTGCCGCACGCCGGAAATCGCCTTCAGGTCCGCAAGGACCAGCTGGCGTTCGCTCGCCGACAGCGCTCGGCCGAGAACATAGAGCGTCGCGAAAGCGTCGGTCGCCAGCCGGTAATTGAGGTGGTCGACCCCTTTGGCCACCGCCAGTTTGGCTTCGGTCTTGGAATTGATCTCCAGCGCGCGTCCCCACGAGATGATCCCGTTCTTGTTCGCCTTCTGGTCGGCGTCGCTCATGTAAACGACGTGCCAGTAAAGCTGCTTGACGCCCGCGACGCCGCGCACGCTGTGCTCGAATTTGTCGTAGGTCGGCTGGTCGTCGAACAGGCCGGTGACGAGCAGGCGCTGTTCATAGATTTCGGTCGACGCCTTGATGGTCTTGTCCTCGGCCATCACGGCGTTGACCTTGATGACGATCTCGTTGTCCTTCGCGATGTCGGCGGCGCTGCGGTCCTCAAGCGCGCGATTGACCAGCGTCACCGGCGCGCCCAGCACGCCAAGCTGCGCGAACGCGGGCCGCGTCGCCAGCACGACACCGCCGCCAAGTCCGGCAATGATCCGCCGTCGTGTGCACATCATCGGATTAGAGCCCTCCGGTTCGATGCGATCATAGTTCAGGGAAATGCCGCCGCGAAGTTGGCCTTGAGCGCCGCGTCGACTTCGGCCATGCGCGGACGGATGCCGAGCTTCGCCAATGACGTAACGCCATGCTCGCGCACGCCGCACGGCACGATACCCTGGTAATGGTCGAGGTTCGGCGCGACGTTGAGCGACAGGCCGTGATAGCTCACGCTACGCCGCACGCGCACGCCGATCGCCGCGATCTTGCTCTCGGCGCCGTTTTTGTCGGCGACCCAGATGCCGATCCGGCCGCTGCGGCGTTCGCCGCTCACACCGAAGCCGGCCAGCGTCCGGATCACCCAGTCCTCCAAACCCCGCACGAAGGCGCGCAGATCGCCGCCGCGGCGATTGAGATCGAGCATGACATAGGCAATGCGCTGGCCCGGCCCGTGATAGGTCCATTGGCCGCCGCGGCCGGTGTGATGAACCGGGAGCAGGGGGTCTACCAGGTCGTCGTCGCGGGCGCTGGTGCCGGCGGTGTAAAGGGCCGAATGCTCGAGCAGCCAGACCAGCTCGGGTGCCGTGCCGGCGCGGATTTCGCGCACGCGCGCCTCCATGACGCTGACGGCCTCGTCATAAGGGACCGGCTTCGTGTTCTTGCGCCATTCGATGGCTTCCGTTTGGGGGGCCGCGCTTGCTATGCTCATGGGGATTTGGTACTCAGCCGCGCCATCAGCGGCATTTGCCGAATCCTATCGCGGTCGTGGCGGAATTGGTAGACGCGCTAGCTTGAGGTGCTAGTGGGGGAAACCCCTTGGAAGTTCGAGTCTTCTCGACCGCACCATTCCCGTCCCGCCAACGGACTGACACTCGGCCAAAAGGCCGGGACACGATCCGTTCGGCATCCTGAGGAGTGACGATGGCCGATCAATTGCGCGACGGGGCGCTCGAATATCA
>DASYYB010000010.1:0-53148 GCA_035934235.1 Allostellaceae bacterium
CGGCAGCTTGTCGGGCTCGTAGTGCTGGTACGTCGCCTTGAAATGCTGACAGAAGAGATCGCGATGCGCGGTGCTGCCGAGCTCGACCGGCTTCGGTTTGGCCATGAATCGCCGCGCGAAGCGCACCAGCCGCGGCACGACTGTCGGCCGCCGCAACCGCTTATCGTAGCCCGCGAGCCGGCGGTCGTTCTCGGCGAGGCAGAGACCCATGAGCTCGCCGGTCGAGATGTCGACGCCGACCGACTTGCTGCCGGTGACCGTGAAGTTGTTGTCGGCGTTGGGCGCGCCGCCGAGCCCGCGGGCAATGCTGATGCGCTCCCAGATCAGGAATGCCCATACCGCGAGCACCTTGAGCGCGAACCACGGCCGACGCCACCACGGCATGTTGCGCTTATGCCAGGCGACCCAATTGACGAAGAACAGGATGTGCCGTCCCTCTTCCTGCATCACCGGCTCGAACGTGTCGACCAGCGCCGGCGGGAAATAGCCCGAGCGCTTGGCTAGCTCGAACAGGCCGAAGGCGAAGAAGCTGTCGATGCATTCGCTGTAGCCGGTGACCATGAAGGCCCATTCCGGATCGCGCGGCTTGACGTAAGCCGGTTCCTCGGCGAGCTCGATGCCGTAGGCGCGCACCATGTTGGCGAGCACGTCCTTGTGCCGCCCTTCTTCGAAGCCGTTGAGCGCAATCGCTTCCTTGAGCAGCTTGTCGCTCACCGTGTCGCCATAGGTCGCGACCCGGAGCTTCGCTTTGCCCTCGGTCTGTACGGCAATATCCCAGATCGGCAACGACACCAGGCGGTCGCGCGCATCGGGGTCGAGCGCCGGCCAATCGATCACTGCCGGCTTGTAGGGATTGAAGGTGTCGAGCAGCATCCGGCAGAACAGCGTCTTGTGCTGTTCGCTGCCCAGGCGAAACCGCTCCGGTCCGCCCGCCTCGCCATGCCACACGCGCGCCGTGCGATCGGCGTCCGCGATCGATGAATCCATTACGACCCCTTTTCCCCAAGTCGGCGCGGTCATATTACCCAAACATTCCATCGGACATGAGCCAAATCGCCGCGCCCTGGAGTGGCCGCCGTCTGCGGTGAATCAGCGGTTAACCGGCGCGGAACCACTCACCCTCGAGGCGGCTTGGTCCGCACGCAGGTGCTCGAGATAGGCCACGATGTCCCGGCGCGTGTTGGGCTCCAGCACCTTGATCGGCATCTTGTTACCTGGAACCAGCGCCTGCGGATCGGCAAGCCAGCGATCGAGATTGGCGACGGTCCAGGTGAGATTCGCTTGTTTGAGCGCCGGTGAGTACGGATAACCGGCGACGCTGCCGGCGATGCGGTCGAACACCGTGCCGAGCGGCGGACCGATCTTGGTTTGATCGAGCGCATGACATCCCGAACAACGCTCGGCGAAGAGCCGCGCGCCGCGCACCGGATCGGGCGACGCGTTGGGATCGAAGCGTGACAGATTCTGCACGTCGTCCGGCTTGTCGGCGCGGAAGAACGTATAGGACAACGTGATGGTGGTTACGTCCTTGGCATTGGGGTCTTTATCGAGCGCCGGATCGACGAAGAAATCGACCGGCATGATGGCGGTCTTGCCCGGCGCCAGCCGTTCGTCGCTGAAGCAGAAACATTGGATCTTGTCGAAATAGAGTCCGATCTTGCTTGGCGTCACGTTGAAGGTCGCGTGGCCGATGATTGGCTGGTTGCCCTGGTTGGTGGCCGAGAAATAAACCAACTTCTCTTCGCCCAGGTGAACTTGGACGGCGCGCTGCATCGGCACGAAACGCCACGGCAGATCGGGCGCGACCGTCGTGCTGAACTGCACCGTGACGATACGCGGCGAAACCTTGCCCGTGTCGTCGGCGACCCGCTGCGTCGTGCCGTTGTAGCCGGTGGCGGCGCAGAACAGGCGGTAGAGCGGCACCGAGAACGAAACTAGCGTCACCATGACGGCCAGCACGCAGGCCAGCAGGATGACGGTGCGAGTTTTGTGTCCTCGGCGTGGCATGGCCATGGTGGATTATCGCAACGAGCAGCGGCGGCGTATCGCCCTGCGAACGTGGCGCGGTGTCGCAGAATCCCGCGGTTTTCGTATGTGATTCATGAACGGACTTTCATGTCGGTGCGAAAGCCGCAATTCGCCCTAAAAATCGCGGTGGCGTGGACAAAACCCGTCGTGACCGCCTACAATAAGCGCAAGGCATCAATCCGAGCGGGGTTTCCCTATGCGCTACAGCTTGCTGACTTCGGTTGCGTTCGCCGCACTGATCGCCGCTGCGCCGGCGTCCTTCGCGTTCGAGATTCAGCCAGCGAATAACAATGCTGGGCTGGGTGCCAACATTGCGAACAATCCGGACAGCCAGAGCGACGGCATGTCGGCCAATCTCGCGGGCGGCGGCAGCAGCAGCAGCCCGATCCTGCATTTCGGCAATAGCTCGCTGAGCATCAACGGCGGCAATGGCGGCTCGAACGGCTACGGCATGACGCCGGCCTATCGCGAGCAGTTCATGGGCGGCCCGGACCAAATCGGCAGCGCCGTTTCGCCGCGCTGACCACCTTGCCGTCGGCGCTGGTCGGCGGCCTGATATTAACCTGCCCCTTCCACTGAACGCCGGTCCGCGCGGCTGCGCAGCGGCCTGACGATGCTTCACCTTGCATTCGCAATCTTGGCAGCGGCGGCGCTGATCGGCGTTGGTTTGGCCGTGTTCTATTTGCGTGGACCGTCGGCGCTTCGCCTGCCGCCGGCGTTGCCGCTCGTGCACGGCGCTCTCGGGGCCGCCGGATTGGGTCTTTTGATTGTTGTTCTCCGCCACGGCCTGCCGCCGACGGACAACGGCACCGCCGGCTTCGGCCTGATCGCCGCCGGGTTCTTCGGCCTCGCGCTCGTGCTCGGACTCTTGATCGCGTCGGTCGCATGGCGCGGTCGTCGTCCGGGCGGCTTGGTCGTTGCGACGCACGCCAGCGTCGCCATCGCCGGGATCGTCGTGCTCGCCGCATTGGTCGCCCTCGGCTAAGCCGAAGTCACGGAGTCGCGCGATCCGGCCAGTACGCTCGTATTTACCCCCGGTTCACGTACAATAAGGTCAATCGGCGTTCGAAGCGATAACGAGCGTCGTCGATGCTAGAGGGGGCAAGCATGGCGGACGCACGGCAATCGCAGCCGCTTCAGGTCGTTCAGGTTTCGCACCTGATCGACGAACGCGGCCTCAGCGCAATCAACATCCTGCTCATCATCTGGTCGCTGTTCATCGTCTTCGTCGATGGCTACGACATCAGCGCGATCAGTTTCGCCGCGCCGGCGATCGCCAAATCGTGGGCGATCACCGATCGCGGCGCCTTCGGACCGGTGTTCAGCGCCAGCCTCGTCGGCATCCTTTTCGGCTCCGGCATTTTCGGTTGGGTCGGCGACCGTCACGGTCGCAAAAAGGCGCTGATCGGATCGATGGTCGTCTTCGGCATCTTCACCTGGATCGCCGCCTACTCGACGACCCTGACTCAACTGGGCTGGTTGCGGCTGGTCGCCGGCGTCGGCATCGGCGGCGTGATCCCGAACGTTGTGGCGATGAACATCGAGTTCGCGCCGCGCCGTCTGCGCTCCACCCTCGCGATCATCGCCGTCGGCCTGGTGCCGATCAGCGCCGGCATTCCGGGCGTCGTTGCGGCGACGCTGGTGCCGACGCACGGCTGGCAAATCATTTTCCTGATCGGCGGTATCACGCCGCTGGTGATTGCGGCGATTGCCTGGTTCGTGCTGCCGGAATCGATCAAGTACATGGCGATCCACGAAGGTCATCGGAAGGACATGGAGCGGCTCATCGCCAAAATCCGGCCCGACGTCAAAATCGCGCCGAATGCACGTTTCGTCGTCGAAGACGAGAAGCAATACCCCGGCTTCAATCCGAAGTACCTCTTCCGCGACGGTCTGCATTTCATCACACCGTTGCTCTGGCTGCTCTTCGCCCTCAATCTCATGGGCTATTTCTTCCTGCTGAGCTGGACGCCGCTGCTGCTGACCGCATCGAAGCTGCCGCTGCAAGTCGCCGCGGCGGCCGGAACCGCGTTGCAAGTCGGCGGCACGATCGGTGCCTTCGTGATTTGCCGGCCGATCGATAAATACGGCTTCAAGCCAATCACACTGCTCTTCGTCCTCGCCGTGCCGGTCGTTGGCTCGATTGGCTTTGTGGGCCTGGCCGGCTCGGTGCCGCTGCTCCTCGTCGTGACGTTCCTCGCCGGTTTTTGCGCGCTCGGCATCCAGAGCGCGATCAACGTCGCCGGCGCAATGGTCTATCCGACATCGCTGCGCGCCAACGGCTCGGGCTGGGAGCTTGGGCTCGGCCGCATCGGTTCGATCGTCGGTCCGTTGCTTGGCGGCGTGTTCGTGATGATGCCGATTCAGCAACTTTATCTGTGGTCGGCCCTGCCCTTTCTCGTCGGCGCCATCGTCTGCCACGCGATCTCGCGGCTGAACGAGGCGCGATTGGCGGGCCGCCTGGGCCAGCCGGCGGTGCAATAAGCGCGTAACGGCCATCAAAAAATTCCTTTTGGCGGCCGGCCGCCACCGCGCTTACCGTTGAGCGAATCCTGACGGAGAGCCGCGATCATGGACGCGCGCGACAAAACGCCGGCCGACGATGCCATTCTGCTGCGAGACGATGCCGACGGCATCGCCAGGCTGACGCTGAACCGTCCGGCGGCGCGCAATGCGCTTTCGGTCGCGCTGATGGACGCGTTGCAGAGCGCACTCGATGCCGTCGCGCGCGATGACACGGTCAAGGCCGTGGTGATCGCCGCCAACGGGCCGGGGTTCTGCGCCGGCCACGATTTGCGCGAGATGCGCGCCAATCCCGGCCGGCAACACTACGAGGCGGTGTTCAAGCAGTGTGCCCGGCTGATGACGACGATCGTCCGCTTGCCGAAGCCGGTCATCGCCCGCGTGCACGGCGTCGCTACCGCCGCCGGCTGCCAGCTGGTGGCGAGCTGCGATCTCGCGGTCGCCGCGGCTGACGCGCGCTTCGCCACGCCGGGCGTCAACATCGGCCTCTTCTGCTCGACGCCGATGGTGGCGCTGTCGCGCGCGGTGCCGCGCAAGGCGGCGATGGAAATGCTCCTCACGGGCGATCTGATCGGCGCCGAGGAAGCGCGGCGGCTCGGCCTGGTCAATCGCGTCGTGCCCACGGACCGGCTCGACGAAGCGGTGAGCGAATTGGCGCGCACGATTGCCGCCAAATCGCCGCTGGTGCTCAAGATCGGCAAGGAAGCATTCTACCGCCAGGCCGAACTCGACCTCGATGCGGCGTATGCCTACGCCAGCGAGGTCATGGTCACCAACATGCTGGCGCACGACGCCGAAGAGGGCATCGACGCCTTCCTGCAAAAACGTCCGCCGAAGTGGGAAAACCGGTGAACCACGACACCTATAGCGACGACTATCTTCGCGACATCCTGCACCGCGTGCACACGATCGCCATGGTCGGCGCCAGCGAACGCCCGAGCCGACCATCGCACTACGTGATGGCGTTTCTCCAATCGAAAGGGTATCGCGTCATTCCGGTCAATCCGCGCGCCAGTGTGCCCGAGATCCTCGGCGAGAAGGTCTATCCATCGCTGGCCGAAATTCCCGTGGCGATCGATATGGTCGATATCTTCCGGCGTAGCGAGGAAACGCCCGCCGTCGTCGATGCGGCGATTGCCAAGGGCGCCAAGGTGGTTTGGATGCAGCTCGGCGTCCGCAACGATGCCGCCGCTGCGAAGGCGGAACAGGCTGGCGTCAAGGTGGTGATGAACCGCTGTCCGAAGATCGAGTTTCCGCGGCTGTTCGGCGCGCTCGCGCAGCGAAGCGCCGGCTAACGCGCTCGGCGGTCCGATGCGCCTTCTGTCCGTCTTCGTTGTTCGGCACGTCGCATCGATGTCTTGGCGACGGTCGGCACAACATGATCAATACGGTCGATTTACGGCGCTGCCATTGCCGATCTGCCACGGCTTTGTCACGTGACGGGACCGTGACACTCGGATGAGATTGCCGCCCCTATCAATCGAATCGGGGCCGCACGTTGATGCTTCGATTTGGACTGTCGTGGATCGGTTTTCTCGATACGGCGGTCATCCAATTCTTTGACCAGTTCGCCGATAAAAGCGCCACCTTCAACATTTTGGTGCGCGACATCGGCGACTCTGACCTGCTCAAAGGCGGGTTGTTCATGGTGTTTTTCTGGTGGGCCTGGTTCAGGACCAAGGGCGACGTGGCCGCCCGCCGCCGCTATGTCGTTCGTTCGATCCTCTGCGCCCTGGCGGTTGTGCTCGTCGCGCGCATCCTGCAATTGACCTTGCCGTTCCATGATCGGCCGGTCTACGCGGCAGCGAATTTCGTCATGCCGACCGGTGTCACGCCGGCCAATTTGAGCCATTGGAGTTCTTTACCGAGCGATCACGCGGCGCTCTTCTTCGCGCTGTCGCTTGCGCTTTGGTACGAAGTGCGCTCGCTCGGATATCTGGCGATGGTCTGGACGTTCATCATCATCTGTCTGCCGCGCGTCTATCTCGGCTATCACTACGCCAGCGACATCGTTGCCGGCGCCGTTCTCGGCTTCGTCATGATGGCGGCCTGCCAGCATTACCTGCGCGACTGGAAACTGACCGAGCGCATTGTCGATTGGGAAACGCGGCACCGCGCGTTGTTCTACGGCGCGGCTTTTTTCGTGACCTACGAAACGACGATCCTGTTCTACGATGTCCGCCAGCTCGTTGGCGACAGCATGCATCTGGTCAAGGCGGTGTTGATCGCCCTCGCCTAGCGGCGTCAGGTTCGGGCGGTTGCAATTTCGCTGCGTACCCAGTCGAGATAAGGCGCATAGCCGGTAGCGACCGGAATCGCTTCGATGCATGGAACATCGTAGCTGTGCAGCGCCTTGAGCCGCGCGATCAGAGGCTCGACGCGTTCCGCGGTCGTCTTCAGGATCAACAGCGCCTCATTGTCCTGTTGCATCTCGCCCTGCCACCAATAGAACGAGCGCACGTGATCGATCACGTTGGCGCAGGCCGCGAGCCGCTCCTTGACCAGGGCGATACCGATTTCCTCGGCCTGAACGCGCTCGCGCGCCGTCGCATAGACCATCATGACGGTTGCCCCGGACATGCATTCCTCCCCCTGTAGCTGCACGCGCCCCCAGACATCGAGCGTCTATGCGCCCTATCCGGGGGCGGTTACCATGGCGCGTCCGTACGACGACATCCAGGGGGTGGAACGTGTCCGAGGACTCCAATCCGGCGCCGCCAGCCAAACCGCCCCGGCCGCCCAGTCCGACCGCGAATCAGCGCGCCTGGCTGCAACGCGGCCTGACCGAGCCGGGCGGCAAGCTGCCGCTGTTCGACGTCAAAGGGCGCGAAATCGACCACCGGACCATCCAGGCGTGCCTCGACGCCGGCTGGGCCGAGCCGTGGTTCGCCAATCCGCTCAATCCGGCGATGCAGATCTGCCGGCTCACGGAAAAAGGCCGCGCCGCGGCCGAAGGACGGCGCCCCAAGGCGCCGCCCAAGACGTGAACGCCGCCTTCTAGAGACTTGGATTTCACCGAGTTTTTGCTTTGCAACGAATCGGAGAGTTGGTCGGAGCGGTGAGATTTGAACTCACGACCCTCAGCACCCCATGCTGATGCGCTACCAGGCTGCGCTACGCTCCGGCCGGACTCTCAGGGCAAATAGTAGCCTCAGCCCCGTAGCTTCTTCAATTCCTCGCGCAGGGCGATGAGCTCGCGCCGCAGGTCGAACAACTCGCGGCGCATGTCGTCGACCTTGTCGCCCTCGCGCGCCGCGACCGTGGTCGGCAGCGTCAGGCGCGGAATGTCGTCGGTCTTGAGCGCGCCTTCGCGCAGCAGCTTCTGCACGCCCTTGATCGTGTAGCCTTGCTCGTACAGGCACTGGCGAATGCGGCGCAGCAGCGCCACGTCGTCGGGCCGGTAATAACGCCGGCCGCCGGCCCGCTTGAGCGGCCGGACCTGCGGAAATTTCGACTCCCAGAAGCGCAGAACGTGCTGCGGTACCTCGAGCTCGGTCGCAACCTCGCTGATGGTGCGGAACGCGTCCGCCGACTTGCCCCTTCCCGTCGCCGGCGGCGCCGGCGCCATTTCGGGCAATCGCATGTTCATGCGGCGGTGGTCCCGCTAGCCGCCTTTGACAGCGTGTTGTTGATTTGATCCTTGAGGACGTGCGACGCGCGGAACACCAGCACGCGCCGCGGATTGATCGGCACTTCCTTGCCGGTCTTGGGATTGCGGCCAATCCGGCGGCCTTTCTTGCGGACCGCGAAGCTGCCGAAGCTCGAAACCTTGACCATTTCGCCGCGCGCCAGCGCCTCGGCAATCTCGTTCAGGACCGTCTCGACCAACTGGGCCGATTCGTTACGGGAAAGCCCGACTTCCTGGTAGACAGCCTCGCTCAGTTGCGCACGCGTGACCGTTTGCCCCGCCATGCCGGTCTCCCTTGGGTGTTTCGCCCGGATTTTGAGAAACCCTAACGCCGGGTCGGAAGATTTGCAAATACAGCAATTTGGGCGCTGATCTTGAGGTCTGGGGATAACTTTGGAAGGCGCCGACGGCCCTACCAGCGCAACAATCCAGCGCCCCAAGTGATGCCGCCGCCCATCGCCTCGATCAGCACCAGCTGACCGGGCTGAATCCGGCCGTCGCCGACAGCCTCGGCCAGCGCCAGCGGCACCGACGCGGCCGAGGTATTGGCGTGGCGGTCGATCGTCACCACCACTTTCTCCGCCGGCAGGCCAAGCCGGCGGCCCATGCCGTCGATGATGCGTTTGTTGGCCTGATGCGGCACCAGCCAATCGATATCGGCCGCCGCCAACCCGTTTGCGGCCAGGGCTTCGTCAACCACCGCGGCTAGGCGCTCCACCGCGAGCCGGAAAACCTCCTTGCCTTCCATGCGCAGGTATCCGGTGCGGCCGTTGAGTGACGGGCCGCCGTCGACATAGAGGATGCCGTAATTGCAGCCGTCAGAGTGCAGATGGGTCGACAGCACGCCGCGCTCCAAATTGGAATGCAGGCCCGCGCCGGCGTGGCCGTTGGCGGCCTTGGCTTCGAGCAGCAGCGCGCCGGCGCCATCGCCGAACAGCACGCAGGTGCCGCGGTCGCTCCAGTCGAGGATGCGCGAGAAGGTCTCGGCGCCGATCACCAGCGCGCGCTTCGCCTGGCCGGCGCGGAGAAAATTGTTGGCGGTCGCCAGCGCATAAATGAACCCGCTGCACACCGCCTGCATGTCGAACGCGCAGCCGCCTTTCATGCCGATCCGCGCCTGGACCTTGGTCGCGGTCGCCGGAAAGGTATTGTCGGGCGTGGCCGTCGCCACGATCAGCAGATCGATGTCGCTGCCCTTGAGATTGGCCGCCGACAAGGCGCGCTCCGCTGCCTTGACTGCCAAGTCGGACGTCAGTTCGCCGTCGGCGGCGATATGCCGTTGGCGGATGCCGGTGCGCTGCTGGATCCAGGCGTCGGTCGTGTCGAGCGTCTTAGCGAGCTCGTCGTTGGTGACGATGCGCTCCGGCAGATAGCCGCCGCAAGCGAGGACCTGCGAACGGAAGTTCATCAGAGCGCCACGGTGGTCTGATCGGGCATCGCGACCGCGGCAAGCTGGAGCATCTCCTCGTGCACCTTGTCGAGGAAGCCGTTCATCGCCATGTCGGCGGCGACGTTGATCGCGCTGGCGAAGCCCAGCTCGTCGGTCGATCCGTGGCTCTTGACGCAAATACCCTGGATGCCGAGGAACACCGCGCCGTTATAGCGCCGCGGGTCCATGCGCTTGCGCAGCTTGGCGAGTGAACGCCAGGCAAAAAGATAGCCGAAGCGGGCCGCCAACGAATTGGTGAATGCCGCGCGCAGGAATTCGGCAAACAGCCGAGCCGTGCCCTCCGCCGTTTTGAGCGCAACGTTACCGGTGAAGCCGTCCGTGACGACGACGTCGACCGTGCCTTCGCCGATATCGTCGCCCTCGATGAAGCCGTGGAAATGGATCGGCATGCCCGGGCCGCGCAACCGCACCGCGGCGCCGCGTACCGCGTCGTTGCCCTTCTGATCTTCGGCGCCGACGTTCAGCAGGCCGATGCTTGGCGTGGCGGTGCCAAGCACGGTGCGGCTGAAGACGTCGCCCAGCAGCGCAAACTGGACCAGGTTTTCGGAATCGCACGACACGTTGGCGCCCAGATCGAGCATCACGCTTTCGCCGCGCTGGGTGGGGAAGAACGAAGCGATCGCCGGCCGGTCGATTCCGGGGATCATCTTGAGCGAGAACTTGGCCATCGCCATCAGCGCGCCGGTGTTACCGGCCGAGACGACACAATCCGCTTCGCCAGCGGCCACCGCGTCGATGGCGAGCCGCATCGACGAACGCCGGCCGCCGCGCAATGCGACCGAAGGCTTTACGTCGTCGGTGATGAATTCGTCAGTGTGATGGACGATGGCGTGCGCGGCCAGTTTAGGCAGCTTGGCGAGATGCGCACGGATACGCTCGTCAACGCCATAGAACAGGAATTCGGCCTGCGGAAACCGTTGCTGGGCAAGCGCCGCGCCTTTGACCACCATCTCGGGGGCGTGCTCGCCCCCCATCGCATCGAGGGCAATGACGATGCGTCCGGTCAAAATCCATCTCCAGCGGCGGCGTTCGTCACGCCGTTTCCGTCTTCACCGAAATCACTTCGCGCTCGTCGTAATGTCCGCACGCCAGGCAGACATGGTGCGGACGCTTCAATTCGCCGCAATTCGGGCACTCAACGTAGCTCGACGGCTTGAGCGCGTGATGGGCGCGGCGCATGTTGCGACGCGACTTCGAGGTCTTTTTCTTCGGAACGGCCATGGGATCACTCGAAAAAAAGGTGCCCCGCGAAGGGGCCTGCGCGTTTCAGTAGCCAAAAATCCGCGCTCCCGCAACCCTCCTGCCTAGTCTTTGGAATCGTTCTTACTTCTTAGCCGCGCCAGAACCTTAAACGGCGACTCGGCGCTCGCGTCGGCGCCTCCGGTGAGCTGCACCGTCGCCGCGCCGGGGGCATGCGGAAACGGATCGAGCGCCAGCGACAGTTGCTGCGCGACCGCCTCGCCGATATCGATGACACCGCCGACGATCGGCTCGATGGTTTCGGCTTCCCCGTCGAGCGTGACCTCCCGCGCCTCGCCGCCCTCGCCGTAAAGCACGGTAAAGTTCTCGGCGATGCGGTTCTTCACCGGCTCAAGCGTGACGACGCAGGTCTGAGTGACGTCGGCGGTCAGCTCGGCCTCGAGCCGGACCAAGCCGCCGGCGATCCGGCCGAGGCAAACCGCCGCCTCAAGCTTGTCGAGACCGACGAGGCCGAAGCGCGTTGCGAGCGCGGTGCGCTCGGCCGTGTTGGCGTTGATAGCGAAGCGCTGCTCGCCTTGACTGAGCCGCGAAAGTTCGATCGGCCGGGCGAATTCGGTTGCGAGCGGAGCATCCATCTCAGCCCTCCTGTGCCAACGGAAATCCGCCGGCGAGCAGCAAGCTGACGGGTGCGGCATCGAGCGCCCGCGCCTGCCTGCGGACATACGCGGCGGCGGCTGCGATCTGAGCGGCTTCGGGCACGATCGTGCCGTAGAGATTGCGGCGCAGCGCATCGTCGAGGCTATCGCTGCCGGCGAGGCCCCGCTCATAGGCGATGACCCGGCCATAGAACGCTTTGGCCATGGTCTTGACCTGGCGGCCGACGCTCAGGTCGCCGACTCCCATTTCGCGCAGATTGCGGTCGAGATCGGCGAACATGGTGTCGAACAGCGCCTGCGCGAAGGCCGTATTGTCGCCCGACTGCTTGAGTCGGCGAATCGCCAGGAAGGCGTGCAGCGCAATCAACTCGAACCGGCCGTCGAGCGTGTCCGGCACGCCCCATTCGGCATAGAACGTGGGATTACGCGCGGCCGCGACGATCGCGCCGTAAAGTGCTTGGACGGCGGTGCGGGACTTGCGGTTGAAGAGCGCGGCGAGCGACATGGTTCCACAGGTGCCCGCCATTGAACAATCGGGCGTTTCCGGCTACAAGATTTCGTCGAGATCGACATGGTTTTCAAGCTTGTTAATGCTCAATTGTTGCGCGCCGCGGCGTTTGTCGCGTGCGCGACGGTGCTGTTTGCCTGTCAGCCGACCGTCGATCAGCGTGGCAACACCCCTGAGGCGGACAAGTTGTCGCAAATCCAGGTCGGTAAAACCGACAAGACGACGGTGACGCAGCTGCTGGGCTCGCCGTCGAGCGTGGCCGAATTCGATCCGAACGTCTGGTACTACGTCAACGCCCAGACCGAGGATATCGCCTTCCTGAAGACCGAGACGCTCGATCAGAACGTGGTGAAGATCACGTTCGACAAGAGCAACGTCGTTCAGGCGGTCCAGAATCTGAGCATGAAAGACGCCGAAACGATTACGCCGAACCCCAACGCGACGCCGTCACGAGGCCGCGAGTTCTCGTGGATCGAAGAATTCCTCGGCAACTTCGGCCGCTTCGTCAGCAAGAACCGGCCGCAAGAAAACAACTGACGGGTAACCGGTCGCGCGCCGTCAGTGCGTCGCGGCCAGCACCGCCAGCAGCAAGATCGCCACGATGTTGGTGATCTTGATCATCGGATTGACCGCCGGGCCCGCCGTATCCTTGTAAGGATCGCCGATCGTGTCGCCGGTGACCGCCGCCTTGTGGGCGTCCGAGCCTTTGCCGCCGTGGTGGCCTTCCTCGATGTATTTCTTGGCGTTGTCCCAGGCACCGCCGCCCGACGTCATCGAGATCGCGACGAAGATTCCCGTGACGATGGTGCCGAGCAGCATGGCACCGAGCGCGCTGAAGCCGGCCCCCTTCCCGCCGATTGCCGAAACCACGAAGAACAGCACGATCGGCGCGCCAACCGGCAGCAACGACGGCACGATCATTTCCTTGATTGCCGCACGCGTCAGCAGGTCGACGGCACGGCCGTAATCGGGCTTCGCCTTGCCGTCCATGATGCCTTTGATCTCTTTGAACTGCCGACGCACCTCGACCACCACCGCACCGGCGGCGCGGCCGACCGCGGTCATGCCCATCGCACCGAACAGATACGGCAGAAGACCGCCGATGAAGAGACCGATCACGACATAGGGGCTCTGCAGCGTGAAGTTCACGTCGACGTTCGGGAAGTAATGCGTCAGGTCGTTGCTGTAGGCGGCGAAGAGCACGAGCGACGCGAGACCGGCAGAGCCGATTGCGTAACCCTTGGTCACCGCCTTGGTGGTGTTGCCGACGGCGTCGAGCGCGTCGGTGATCTTGCGCACGTCCTTCGGCAGGTCGGCCATCTCGGCGATGCCGCCGGCGTTGTCGGTGACCGGTCCATAAGCGTCGAGCGCGACGATCATGCCCGCAAGGGCCAGCATGGTCGTGGCGGCGATGGCGATGCCGAACACGCCGCAATAGAGGTAAGCGACAATGATACCAGCGCAGATCACGATGACCGGCAGCGCCGTCGCCTCCATCGAAACCGCAAGGCCTTGAATGACGTTGGTCGCATGGCCGGTGGTCGAGCTCTGCGAGATGCTGCGCACCGGACGATAAGCGGTCGAGGTGTAGTATTCGGTGATCCACACCAGCAACCCCGTCACCGCCAGGCCGACGAAGGCGCAGACCAGCAAGCCGCCGCCGGTGATGGTGCCGCCGAGTAGCGTGATCGGTTGACCGTAGCCGACCGTCAACTGGACGACGCCGGCGATCGCAACCGCCGACAGCACGCCGGCAGCGATGACGCCCTTGTACAGCGCGGTCATGATCTGACCGCCTTTGCCCAGGCGCACGAAATAGGTGCCGATGACCGAGGCGATGATGCAGACCGCCCCGATCGCCAGCGGGAGCAGCATCATGGTGTCACGCAAGGCGCCCTGGAAGAAAATAGCAGCCAGCAGCATGGTCGCGACCTGCGTCACGACGTAGGTCTCGAACAGGTCGGCCGCCATGCCGGCACAGTCGCCGACATTGTCGCCGACATTGTCGGCAATCACCGCGGGATTGCGCGGATCATCCTCGGGAATGCCGGCTTCCACCTTGCCGACGAGGTCCGCACCGACATCGGCGCCCTTGGTGAAAATGCCGCCGCCGAGACGCGCGAAGATCGAGATCAGTGATGCGCCGAACGACAGGGCGACCATCGCCTCGAGAATGGGCCGCGGATCGTCGATCGGCAGCGTCGAGCGCAAGAAGATGTAATAGATCGCGACCGCGAGCTGGCCGAGACCGACGACGAGCATGCCGGTGACTGCGCCGGCGCGAAACGCGAGCTTCAATCCCGCCGCGAGACCGCCACGCGCCGCCTGAGCGGTGCGCAGGTTGGAACGCACCGAGATGTTCATGCCGATGAAACCGGCAGCGCCCGAGAGCACCGAACCGATCAGGAAGCCCACGGCCGAATGCCAGCCGAGCGCAAAGAAGAGCACGACGAAGATGACCACGCCGACCATGGCGATGGTGCGGTACTGGCGGCTCAGATAGGCCTGTGCGCCTTCCTGCACCGCTGCAGAAATCTCCTTCATCCGATTGGTGCCCGGATCGGACGCCAGCACCAAGCGGGCGGTAACGATGCCGTACAGCACCGCGATCAGGCCGGATGCGATGACCAGCCAATACCAGGACGTAATGCTCATGTCGGAATTCCTCTACTCGGACCTGTCGGGCTTTTAAGGCGCGCGGAACATGCCAGAACGCCGCGGCCGAGGCAATCGCCGCGGCATGACGGATTCGTGCCGTACCGCAAGCGATTCGGCGCAGCGGCGCGTCTCAAACGTGCCGATAGCCGGCGTGCGACAATTGGAGCCGACGGCCTCTGGCGTCGAGTACGCGCACGCCGTGCCCTGCGACGATGTGACCGACGGCCGTGACGCGCACGCCGGCCGCGCGCGCCGCCGCGGCGACGCGTGTGGCCGCGCCGGGTGGCGCGGTGAAGACGATTTCATAGTCGTCGCCGTGGATCAGTGCGGCACGAATCCGCCGCGGTGAGCGCGCGATAACCGAACGGGCTGCTGCCGACAACGGCAGCCGTGCGGTTTCGATGATGGCGCCGACGCCTGATGCGGTGCAGACATGGCCGAGGTCGGCGACCAAGCCATCGGAAACATCCGCCGCGGCACGCGCAACGCCTGTCAGACGCCGGCCTAAGCCAAGCCGAGGCTCGGGCAACCGATAGCGCCGTTCAAGGTGGCGCCGCGCCGCGCGGCTGATCCCTGGAAGATGACCTTTGATCGCTGCCAGACCGAGCGCTGCATCGCCAAGCGTACCGGAGACGTAGACCACGTCGCCGGGGCGCGCGCCATCGCGCAAGATCGCGCGGCCCTGTGCGACGCGGCCGATCGCGGTCAGCGACAGCACTGTCGGTCCGCGCGTCGCGACGGAATCCCCGCCAAACAACCCGATGCGATATTTTCGTCGGTCGGCGGCAAGGCCACGGCTGAACGCCGCGAGCCAGCGATCGTCGCGCGATTTGGGCAAGGCCATCGTCAGCAGATAGCCGACCGGGATCGCGCCTTTGGCGGCCAGATCCGACAGGTTCACGCGCAGCAGCTTGCGTGCGATATCGGCCGGCGGATCGTCCGCGAAGAAATGGACGCCTTCGACGATGGCGTCGGTTTTTAGCACATATTGCTCGTCGCGGCGGCCGGCAATCAGCGCGACGTCGTCGCGCAGCTTCAGCCCGCCGGGCAGCGCGAGTGGCGCGAAGAAGCGCGCAATACGCGCGAATTCACCAAGCGGCTTCGCCGCCACGGCTACGCCCCATTTCCTCGGGCCGGAGATCGCGCGCGATCTTGTCGAGCACGCCGTTGACCATGCCCGGTTCTTTGCCGGCATAGAACGCGTGCGCGATGTCGACATATTCGTTGATGGCGATTTCCGGCGGCACGTCACGGCGATGCGCAAGCTCGTAAGTGCCGACGCGCAGGATGGCGCGCAGCACCGCTTCGAGCCGTGCCAACGGCCAATCCGGCGATAGCGCGCCGGCAATGGTGCGGTCAACCGCCTCGCCCTGGGCCGCGGCGCCACGCGTCAATTCGACGAACAGAGTCTTGTCCGCCTCGCCGAAACTGGGTTCTTCGCGTGGCGCGTCGGCGTTGAGACGATGCGCCAGAAATTCCTCGACGACGGTGTCTGCCTGCAGCCCGACGAGCTCCACCTGATAGAGCGCCTGGACCGCGGCGAGACGCGCAGCAGTGCGCTTGCGGGCCGCGGGGCGCGGCGCTTTGGCAGCGGCGTTCACCGGCGGCCCTTGAGCGATTGCCGCAGCGCGATCATGGCAAGACAGGCGCGCACGGCCTCACCACCTTTGTTCTTTTCATCGATGCGCGCGCGGGCAAAGGCCTGATCTACGTTCTCGACGGTGAGCACACCGAAACCGATGGCGTGACCCGCCAGCGCCAGGTCCTGTATGCCGCGCGCACATTCCTCGCAGACCAGATCGTAATGCGAGGTTTCGCCGCGAATGACGCAGCCGAGCGCGACATAGCCGTCGTATTTCCGCGTCCGCGCCGCGAGCGCGATGGCCGCCGGAATCTCGAACGCGCCGGGAACCGTCACGTGGCCGTAGCGCACGCCGGCGTCATCGAGCGCCGCTTCGGCGCCTTTGAGCAGTGCGTCCGACACGTGCGCGTAATAGCGCGCCTCGACGATGAGCACCGACGGCCGCTTCGCCATCTCAGGATTCCAAAACGATGGCGCGGCGTTCGACGACGGACAGGCCGTAGCCTTCGAGACCGACGATGGTCTGCGCCGTATTCGACAGCAGGATCATGTCGCGCACGCCGAGATCGAGCAGGATCTGCGCGCCGATCCCGTAATCGCGCAGCTGCGGCACGGTCTTGCCGGTCGCGAGGAAGCCTTGGACCCGTTCCGACAACGCGGTCGGCATCGGCTCGCGCAGCAGCACGACCACGCCCCTGCCCGCCTTGCCGATCATCTCCATGGCGCCTTGTAGCATGCCGGCGCGGCCGCTGCGCAGATTGCCGAGCGCGTCGTCGAGCACGTTGACCGCGTGCATGCGGACAAGCACCGGTTCGGGCGTGCGCAGATCGCCTTTCACCAATGCAATGTGTTCGGCATAGGCGATCTTGTTGACGTAGACGTGCATGGCCCAATCGCCGCCGTGCGCGCTGGTGAAATCGGCCGACACCCGGCGCTCGACGATGCGGTCGTGACGCCGGCGATAGGCGATGAGATCGGCGATGGTCGCGACCTTGAGGCCATGGCGCTGGGCGAAGGCGATCAGATCGGCGCGGCGCGCCATGGAGCCGTCGTCGTTCATGATTTCACAGATCACGCCGGCGGGAATGAGGCCGGCAAGCCGCGCGATGTCGACCGCCGCCTCGGTGTGGCCGGTGCGCACCAACACGCCGCCATCGCGCGCCATCAGCGGAAAGATATGACCGGGCGTGACGATGTCCTGTGGTCCTTTGGTGGCGTCGACTGCGACCGCAATGGTGCGCGCGCGATCCGACGCCGAGATGCCGGTGGTGATGCCATCGCGCGCCTCGATCGAGACGGTGAACGCGGTCTGCAATCGCGATTCGTTGTGCTGCGCCATCAGGGGCAGCTTGAGCTGCTCGACCCGCTCGCGGCTCAACGCCAGACAGACGAGGCCGCGACCGTGCTTGGCCATGAAGTTGATCGCGTCCGGCGTCGCCATCTGCGCCGGAATGATGAGATCGCCCTCGTTTTCGCGATCCTCGTCGTCGACCAGAACAAACATCTTGCCGTTGCGCGCGGCATCGATGATCTCCTCGATCGGCGAAGCGACTTCGACGAAGCTCATGCCGGCTCCCGCGCCAACAGGCGCGCGACATAGCGCGCGATCACGTCGAGCTCGAGATTGACGGCGTCGCCAGGCCGCAACGTATCGAGCGTCGTTTGCGCGCGCGTGATCGGAATGATGTTGACGCCGAAACGGCGGCCTTCGACTTCGTTTACGGTCAGCGAGACACCGTCGAGTGCGATCGACCCTTTGGGCGCGATCGACAGTTCGCAGCCGCGCGGGACTTCGAAGGTCAAACGGAGCGATTCACCGTCCGGCCGCCGCGCGACCAGCTCGGCCATCGCGTCGACGTGACCAAGGACGATGTGGCCGCTCATCTCGTCGCCGAGGCGCAGCGAACGTTCGAGATTGAGCCGCGTACCAGTACGCCACGCGCCGGCGGTCGACCGCATGCGGGTTTCGGACGAAACCTGCACCGCGAACCAATCGCCGCCCTTTTCGAGTACCGAAAGGCAGACGCCGGCGCAGGCAACCGAAGCGCCGAGCGCCAGGTCGCCGAGGTCGAGCGCCGTCGAAATTTCGAAGACGCTGTCGGCGCCCGGCCTCACGGCGCGGATCGTGCCGCGGTCGGCAATGATTCCGGTAAACATGGCAATACCTTAGGGCGCCACCTTAAACCGCACGTTGGAGCGTTTCCAGCATATCGTCGCCGATCGCCTCAACGCCAACGCGGACGAAGTGCGGCGCTTCGCCTGGCGCAGTTACGCCGAGCGCATCGAGCGCCGGACGCCCGTCGCCGCCGATCAACGATGGCGCGTGGAACCAGGCGATCCGGTCAACCAAGCCGCCGCGCACAAGAGCCGCTGCAAGCCGGGCGCCGCCTTCCACCAGGACGCGCGTAATGCCCCGGCTACCGAGTGCGGCCAGCGCCGCGGCAAGATCGGTTTCACCCCGTGCGGCTGCCGGCACGTCGATGACCTCGACACCGCAGCTCGCGAGGGCTGTGCGCCGTTCGCCGCTGATGCCGTGACGCACGACGAACCATGTCGGCGTTTGTCGGGCGTCGGCGACGAGGCGCGCGGTTAGCGGCACGCGCATGCTGCCGTCGATGACAACGCGCACCGGGCTGCAGTCACCCAGACCGGGTAGACGGCAGGTCAACTCAGGATCGTCGGCAAGGACCGTGCCGCTGCCGACCATCACGGCGTCGTTCGTTGCGCGCAACAGATGACCGCGCGCGCGCGCCGGCTCGCCGGTGATCCATCGGCTTTCACCCGACGCCACGGCAAGGCGACCATCCAGCGACGTCGCCAGCTTCAAGGTGATCAAGGGCCGGCCGCGTGCGACGTTCGACAAAAATCCGGCGTTGACGTCGCGCGCTTCGTCCGCGCACAGGCCGGTGTCAACGGCGATCCCCGCTGCACGCAATGCGGCGATGCCTTTGCCGGAGACGCGCGGGTCGGAATCTTCGATGGCAACGACCGCCCTGCGAATGCCGGCGGCGATCAGCGCGTCGGTACACGGCGGTGTTTTGCCGTGATGGCAGCACGGCTCGAGCGTGACGTAGGCGACGGCGCCTTTGGCGCTGCGTCCGGCGCGCGCCAACGCCTCGGTTTCAGCGTGTGGCCGTCCACCCGGCTGGGTCCAGCCTCGGCCGACGACCATTCCGTCTTTGACGATCAAACAGCCGACGCTGGGATTGGGCCAGGTCCGGCCAAGACCGCGCCGCGCCAGCGCCAGCGCCGCGCGCATGAAGCGGGCGTCGCTCATCGCATCGCTTTCAGTCGCGTTCGGTGGCCAAGCGATCCAAGCGATCGATGAACTCGCCGAAATCCTTCGCCTCGCGGAAGTTACGGTAGACCGAGGCGAAGCGGACATAAGCGACCGGATCGAGCGTCGCCAGCATTTCCATCACCAACTCGCCGATCATGTCGCTCTTGATTTCGGTCTCGCCGGAGCTTTCGAGCTGACGGACGATCGAATTGATCGCGCGTTCGACGCGTTCGCCTTCGACCGGCCGTTTGCGGAGCGCGATCTGGATGGAGCGCGCCAGCTTGTCACGCTCGAATGGCTCGCGCTGGTTGTTCTTCTTGATGACGGTCAGCTCGCGCAACTGCACGCGTTCGAACGTCGTGAAGCGCGCGGCGCAATTCGGGCAGAGCCGCCGCCGTCGGATCGAGGCCCGATCGTCGGTCGGCCGCGAGTCCTTGACCTGGGTGTCTTCGCATCCGCAGAACGGACAGCGCATCGTTTTCCTCTCCTAGGAGTAGACCGGGAAGCGCGCGCACAGCGCCTCGACCCGTTTTTTGACCGAAGCTTCGACCGCGCCGTTGCCGGCGTCGCCGTTGGCGACCAGACCATCGAGTACTTCGACGATGAGTTCGCCGATGAGGCGGAATTCTGCCTGACCGAAACCGCGCGTCGTGCCGGCGGGGCTGCCGAGGCGGACGCCGGACGTGATCGCTGGTTTTTCGGGATCGAACGGAATGCCGTTCTTGTTGCAGGTAATGCCGGCGCGTTCGAGCGCGATTTCGGCGGCGCGACCGGTCAATTTCTTCGGCCGCAAATCGACCAGCATCAGATGCGTGTCGGTGCCGCCCGAGACGATCGCAAGCTGACGTTCCGACAGTGTTGCGGCGAGGATGCGCGCGTTATCGACCACTGCGCGGGCATAGGTTTTGAACGCGGGCTGCAGGCACTCGCCCAGCATGGCTGCCTTGGCCGCGATGACATGCATCAACGGGCCGCCCTGCAAACCCGGGAAGATCGCCGAGTTGATCTTGCGGCCGATCTCATCATCGTTCGCCAAGATCATGCCGCCACGCGGGCCACGCAGCGTCTTGTGCGTCGTCGTCGTGACGACATGGGCGTGCGGCAGCGGCGACGGATGGGCGCCGCCGGCGACCAAGCCCGCGAAATGCGCCATGTCGACCATGAGAAAGGCACCGACCGCATCCGCGATCTTGCGGAAGCACGCGAAGTCGATGATGCGGGGATAAGCCGATCCGCCGGCGATGATGAGTTTGGGCCGATGCTCCTGTGCCAGGCGCTCGACCTCGTCCATGTCGATGCGCGCGTCGTCGCGCCGGACGCCATAGTGGATCGGCCGGAACCACTTGCCGGACAGATTGACCGGCGAACCGTGCGTCAAATGACCGCCCGCCGCGAGCGACATGCCCATGAAGGTGTCGCCGGGTTGCAGCAACGCCAGGAACACGGCTTGGTTCGCTTGCGAGCCCGAATGCGCCTGCACGTTGGCGAAGCTGCATTCGAAGAGCTTTTTCGCGCGGTTGATCGCCAATTGCTCGACCTGATCGACGAATTCGCAGCCGCCGTAATAGCGTCGGCCGGGATAGCCTTCGGCGTATTTGTTGGTCAGCACCGAGCCCTGCGCCTCGAGCACGGCGCGCGATACGATGTTCTCGGACGCGATGAGCTCGATCTGATTCTGCTGGCGCCTGAGTTCGCGGCCGATGGCGGCAGCGATATCGGGATCGGTCTCGGGTAGTGTCGCGGCGAAAAGCCGGTCGGCCGCCGGCGCGGGCTTCGAAGCCGTCATGCTTGCGCCTTTGCCGGCGAAAATTTGGCGACGCGCCGCGCGTGACGGCCGCCTTCGAACGGCGTCGCAAAAAAGATTTTGATGCAGTCCTTGGCCAGCTCGGGTCCGAGGATGCGGCCGCCGAGCACCAGCACGTTGGCGTCGTTGTGTTGGCGCGCCAGACGCGCGGTCAAGCCGTCGTGCACCAGCGCGGCGCGCACGCCGCGGTGGCGGTTGGCAGCCATCGACATGCCGATGCCGGTGCCGCAGACGAGTAATCCCCAGCGCGCGCGTCCGTCGTCGACCGCACGGGCGACGGCGTCGGCGAAATCCGGGTAATCGACGGATTCACGGCCGTCGGTGCCAAGATCGAGGACGCCAAGGCCGAGCGCCTGCAATTCGGGCAGGAGAACGCATTTCAGGTCATATCCGCCGTGATCGGCGGCGATGGCGACAGTCTCGGTCATGGCCCCAGGAAAACAGCTCTAAATAACCTGCGGCGAATCTACCAGATATCGGTTCACAAAGTCAGCCGCATACCATCCGTCGCGTCACTAAATCATAGCCGAGGCGCCAAATCATAGCCGGGGCGCCGGCCCGGATTTCGGCGGGCACAGGCTGAAACAATGCAGTAATTCGTGGCGCGATTACTGGGGCGATTTGACAGAAACTTGACCTTCCCCCTATATCAGCCGGTTCCTTCCCCATCGAGGCAGCACACCATGGCCGACGACGCGCCCAAGCCGAGCAGCGACGATTTCCTGCGTATGACGGCGCAAATGGTCGCCGCTTATTTGCGCAAGAACAGCGTGCCGACGGCCCAGATCACCGACGTGATCAATTCGATCTATGGCTCGTTGAAATCGATCGATGGGCGCGCCAACACGCCGAAAGCGGCGGACCTCAAGCCGGCCGTACCGATCAAGAAATCGGTGACGCCGGAGCACATCATCTGTCTCGAAGACGGGCGCAAACTGAAGATGCTCAAGCGCCATCTGCGTACCGAGTACGGCATGACGCCCGAGCAATACCGCCAGAAATGGGGCCTGGCAGCCGACTACCCGATGGTCGCGCCGAATTACGCCAAGCAGCGCTCGGCATTCGCCAAAGAGATCGGTCTCGGCAAAGGCGCCGGCAAGAAGAAGGGCGACTGACGCCGCGTCGCCCTTCCCGCCACGGTCCGCGCGGCTAGCGCTTCAGTTCGGCATAGTTTCCGTCGTTGCTCCAGGCATAGACCACGTAGTCCGGCCCGACGACATCGCCCTTCTTGTCGAAGCCGATCGTGCCGATGACGGTGTTGAACTTGTTGGCCTTCATCGCCTTCGACAGATCGGCGACCTTGGTCGAGTGCGCCTTCGCCGCAGCATCGGCAAACACCTGAACGGCGGCGTAGGTGTAGAGCGTGTAGCCCTCGGGGTCATAGCCGCCGGCTTTGAACTCTTTCACGATCGATTGCGCCACCGCGAGGTTGCGCGGATCCGGCGGGAAGGTCATCAGCGTGCCGGTGCCGGCGACGCCGGTGATCTTCCACAAGTCGGTCGTCACCAGCGCGTCGCCGCCCATCAGCACGGCGTTAAGCCCCTGCTCCTTCGACTGGCGCACGATGAGGCCGGCCTCGCGGTAATAGCCGCCGAAATAGATCGCTTTGACGTTGGCCTGCTTCATCTTCGAAATCAGGGCCGAGAAGTCGCTGTCGCCCTGGTTGATCGAATCATGCACCGCGGGCTTCACGCCACGGGCCGCCATCGCCTTGATGGTTTCGTCGGCGAGACCCTTGCCGTAGGTCGACTTGTCGTCGATCACCGCCACCGCCTGGCCCTTGAAGCGCGCGGCAATGTAGTTGCCGGCGATGCGGCCCTGGCTGTCGTCACGGCCGCACACGCGGAACACGTTGATCCAGCCCTTCTTGGCGGCGTCGTCGGTCAATGCCGGATTGGTCGATGCCGGCGTGATTTGCAGGATGTTGCTGTCGGCATAGACCGCCGACGCGGGGATCGAAGTGCTCGAGCAATAATGCCCGGCGACGAACACGACGCCGGCATTGGCGAGCTGATTGGCGACGCTCACCGCCTGTTTCGGATCGCAAGCGTCGTCGCCGATGGTCAGCGCCAGCTTGTGGCCGAGCACCCCGCCATGGGCATTGATGTCCTTGACGGCCATCTCGGCGCCGCGCCGAAACTGCTCGCCGACCGCGGCTTCGGCGCCGGTCATCGGGCCGACGGCTGCGATCTTGATATCCTGCGCATAAGCGCTCGCCGACGCTGCGGCCATCGCGGCCGCAAGCAAAATTCGTACTGTCCAACGCATGCAAACCTCCCCTTGTTTCCGGCAGCTTAGCAAAAGACGGGACGGCGGTTAAGCGGCACCGCGCGCACCGCCTTCGAGATAGGCCGCGCGGACCTCCGCGTTGGCCAAAAGCTCGGCGCCCGTGCCGGATAGGACGATGGCGCCGGCCTGAAGAACATAGGCGCGGTGCGCCAGCCTGAGCGCGTGATGCGCGTTTTGTTCGACCAACAAGACGGTGATTTTCTCCTCCGCGTTGATCGCGCGGATGACCGAAAAGATCTGCTTGGCGACCAGCGGCGCGAGGCCGAGCGACGGTTCGTCGAGCAGCAACAGCCGCGGCCGGCTCATCAGCGCGCGGGCGATCGCCAGCATCTGTTGCTCGCCGCCCGACAAGGTGCCGCCGCGCTGGTGACGCCGTTCGCCGAGGATCGGAAACAGTTCGAAGGCGCGCGCGAGGTCGCGGTCGAAATGCTCCGGCGCCGCTGTGGTCGCGCCGATCTGGAGATTCTCCAGAACCGTCATGCGCGGAAAGATACGCCGCCCTTCCGGCGCCTGCGCGATGCCGCGCCGCACGATCGCGAACGTCGGCAAGTGCGTGAGGTCGACGCCGTCGAACACGATGCGGCCTTGGGTGGCGCGCGGCCGGCCGCAAATCGTCATCAGCAGCGTCGACTTGCCGGCGCCGTTGGCGCCGATCAGGGACACGATCTCGCCCGCTTCCACCGTCAAGTCCACGCCTTTCAGCGCCTCGATCCGGCCGTAGGCGGCGTGTAAGCCAGAAATTTCAAGCAGCGCGCTCACGCACTCTCCTCTTCGCCGAGATAGGCGGCGATCACGGTCGGGTCGTGGCGGATTTCGGCGGCCGTGCCGTCCGCGATCTTCTGTCCGTAATTGAGCACGATGATGTGGTCGGAAATGCCCATCACCACGCTCATGTCGTGCTCGATGAGCAATACGCCGATGCCGAAGCGGTCGCGGATCGAAACCAAGAAGCGCGCGAGACCGGCGCTTTCGTGCGGATTGAGGCCTGCGGCCGGTTCGTCGAGGCACAACAGCCGCGGGCCGGTGCACATCGCACGTGCGATTTCAAGCCGGCGCTGCGCGCCGTACGGCAGATTGCCCGCAGGCTCGTCGGCGCGTGCGGTGAGCTCGATCCGATCGAGCCATTCGCGGGCGCGCGCAACCGCCACGCGTTCGGCGTCGCGATGGCTCTTGAGCCCGAGCAAGCCGCCGAAATTGTAATAGCTCGCGCGCGTGAGAACGGCGTGCTGCGCCACGACGAGGTTTTCGAGCACGGTCATTCCGGCGAACAGCCGCACGTTCTGGAACGTGCGCACGACGCCGGCATCGCGCACGATGCGATGGCCTTTCAGACGCTCGAGCCGCAAGCTTTTGCCGTCGCGGGTCAGGGCCAGGCTGCCGGCGCTCGGCCGGTAGAAGCCGGTGAGGCAATTGAACACCGTCGTCTTGCCGGCACCGTTGGGGCCGATGATGGCGGTGATCTCGTGTCCGTAAGCGGTGAACGAGACGTCATCGATCGCGATCACGCCGCCAAAGCGCATCGACAAATTGTCCACCGTCAGCAACGCGGCGCGGGTCATTTCTGGTCGAGCCGTACCGACGGCGCGCGCATGGTGAAAAGTCCGCGCGGCCGCCAAATCATGATCGCGACCATCGCCGCGCCGAAAAACAGCATGCGGTACTGCGCCAGCTCGCGGCCGAATTCCGGCAGCGTCGCCAGGATCACGGCCGCCAATGCGACGCCAAGCTGACTGCCCATGCCGCCCAACACCACGATCGAAAGCACGGTCGCGGATTCCTGAAAGTTGAAGCTTTCGGGGCTGATGAAGCCTTGTTTCGCGGCGAAGATCGCGCCGGCGAAACCGCCGATCATGGCGCCGGTCGCGAAGGCGGTGAGCTTGATCGTATGGGGGTTCAGGCCCAAGGCGCGGCAGGCGATCTCATCTTCGCGCAGCGCTTCCCACGCGCGGCCGACTGGCAGCCGACGAATACGGAGGCTAAACCAATTGATGGTCAGCGCCGCCGCCAGGCAGACGTAATAGAGCCAGATGAGCCGCTGGAGCGGATCGTACTCAACGCCGAAGAAATTGTTGAAGCTCGTCATGCCGGCCGGCGCGCCGGGCGAGATCGGCATGCCGAAAACCGTCGGACGCGGGATATCGCCGATGCCGTTCGGCCCGTTGGTCACTGCGCTCCAGTTGTTGAGCACGATGCGTACGATCTCGCCGAAACCGAGCGTGACGATGGCGAGGTAATCGCCCCGCAAACGCAAGACCGGAAGTCCCAGCAGGATTCCCGCGACGGCCGCGATCATGCCGGCGACCGGCAGCATCTCCCAGAACGACAGGCCGTACCATTCGGCGGCCAACGCAAAGGAATAGGCGCCGACGGCATAGAACGCGACGTAACCGAGATCGAGCAGACCGGCGAGGCCGACCACGATGTTCAGGCCCCAGCCGAGAATGACGTAGATCAACGCGAGCGTCGCCAGATCGATCGTCCGGCGCGAGCCGAACGGCGAGATCGGCAGCACGATGGCGAACAGGATCAGTGCGGCGGCAGCCAAGGCCACGGCCCTGCCCTCGGGCAAGGCCGTGTAACGCACCGCATATTGACGCAGACGGAACCGCTGCGGCACGAAGCCGAGCAGCATCCGGCCGACGAAGGCGGTGACCGTCGCGATCGCAACCCAGCTGAAGCGTGTGATGTATCCGTCGCCGGTTTCGGTGGTCTCAAATCCCAGCAACGGAAATGCGAGCGCGAAGGCGACCAGCGTGGTTAGCGCCGCATCCTTGAGCCGCTGCGCCGCGCTCATCAGACCTTCTCGACCTCCGGCCGGCCGAGCAGCCCGCTTGGCCGGAACATCAGCACCAGGATGAGCACCGCGAAGACCGCGACATCCTTGTACTCGGACGGACAATAGGCGGACCAAAGCGCCTCGATCAGTCCGATCAGCAGCCCGCCAAGCACGGCGCCGGGCAACGAGCCGATGCCGCCAAGCACCGCGGCGGTGAATGCCTTGATACCGGCGAGGAAGCCGATGAAAAAATCGATCACGCCGTATTGCAGCGTCACCATCAATCCGGCGACCGCGGCGAGTGCCGCGCCAATGACGAAGGTAAGCGAGATGGTGCGATCGACATCGATGCCGAGCAGCGCCGCCATGATCATGTCTTGTTCGCTGGCACGCTGCGCGCGGCCGAGCGCTGTCATCTGAATGACCGCAGTGAATACGGCCATCAAGACCAGCGTCACGCCGATGATGATCAATTGCAGCCAGCTGACGTTGACCACGAAGCCGCCACTCTGCATCAACTCGAAACCGCCGGTGATCAGCGGTGGCAGCGTCTTTTCGTGCGCGCCCTGCACGAGGAGAACGTAATTTTGCAGGAAGATCGACATGCCGATCGCCGAGATCAGCGGCGCCAGACGGAATGACCCGCGCAAACGGCGATAGGCGACGCGCTCCACCGCCCAGCCGTAGACCGCGGTTAGCGCCATCGCGACCAACAGCACGAGCAGCAATGCGAGCGGAACCCAGGTGATGCCAAGCGCGCCGAAGACGACGAAGAAGATCAGCGAAATGAACGCCCCGATCATGAAAATTTCGCCGTGGGCGAAATTGATCATGCCGACGATGCCGTAGACCATCGTGTAGCCGATGGCGATGAGCGCGTAGATTGCGCCGAGCGTCAGCCCGTTGACGAGCTGCTGAAGAAAATAACCCATGCCCCTCCCCCGCTCGGCGGACGTCGACGCCGCCGCAACGGCGTCTCCAAGGTAAAGGCGCGGCCCGGGCCGGGGCAAGCCCGCAACGCTCCGCCAAACGTGATCGAAAGTGGCTGTGCGATGGGCGTCGGAGGCGCTAGATAACGCCCATGCAACCTCTCAAACGCCCCTGGCGCGATTACAGCGGCCGGATCTCGCCGCTCAAGACCGCGACGTTCGCCGCCCTGTTCCTGCCGGCGCTTTGGGTGGCATACCGGTTTGCCACCCATCGCCTCGGCGCGCGGCCGATGGACGAGGCGCTGCTCGAAATCGGCCAGTGGACGTTGCGCATCCTGTTCCTCGCCCTGGCCGTGAGCCCGCTGTCGCGGATGCTCGCCTGGCCGCGTCTCAATCTGATCCGGCGCATGCTGGGCGTCGGCGCCTTCACCTACATCGCGATCCACTTCAGCCTTTATATCGTCAGCGAAGCCTACAGTCTGGGCACCGTCGCCAGCGAAATCCTGAAACGCGTCTATCTGTCGATCGGTCTTGTCGCGCTGTTGGGCCTGGTGGCGCTCGCCGCGACCTCGACCGATGGCATGGTCCGGCGCATGGGACCGCGCCGGTGGCAGGCGCTGCATCGCTTCGTCTATCTCATCGGTGTCTTCGGTCTGGTGCATTTCTTTCTGCAATCGAAACTCGACGAGTGGGAGCCGACGGTGATGATCGGCCTGTTCGCCTGGCTGATGGGCTGGCGCGCGCTGGCCTGGAGATTCGGCCGCCGGCCGGTGCCGCTGTGGAGCGTCGCGCTGTTGAGCCTTGCCGTAGGGCCGTTCATCGCGTTGCTCGAGGCGGTCTATTTCCATTTCGCATATCACGTGACGGTCGCGCGCGTGCTGACGGCCGATCTGTCGTTCGAAACCGGCATACGACCGGCCTGGGTCGTGTTCGGCATCGTCGTGGCGGCTACCGGCGTCGCTCTGGTGCGCGCCGCGCTGCGCCGGCCGAGCCTCAAGCCGGCCTGACTGCCAGTTGTCAGCAACCTGAATTCAAATTAAGACGGACGCATGACGTCCGCGCCCGCCCGTCGGGAGAAGTCGTCCAAGCCGAAAGCCGGCGGCAAAGCCGTGTTCGACTGGCAGGATCCGCTGCGCTTCGACGATCTGTTGTCCGAGGGCGAACGCCTGGTGCGCGACGCGGCGCGCGCCTACGCGCAGGACAAGCTCATGCCGCGCGTGCTCAAGGCTTTCCGCGAGGAATATTTCGACCGCGCGATCCTGAACGAGATGGGTGCGCTGGGATTCCTTGGCTCGACCATCCACGGCTATGGCTGCGCCGGTGCGAGCTACGTCGCCTATGGGCTGGTGGCGCGCGAGATCGAGCGTGTCGACAGCGGTTTCCGCTCGGCGATGAGCGTGCAGTCGTCGCTCGTCATGTTCCCGATCTTCGCATTCGGAACCGAGGAGCAGCACAAAAAATATCTTCCCAAGCTCGCGACCGGCGAACTCGCCGGTTGCTTCGGCCTGACCGAGCCCGATGTCGGTTCCGACGTCATGGGCATGAAGACGCGCGCCCGCAAGGTCGACGGCGGCTACGTACTCAAGGGCAGCAAGATGTGGATCAGCAACGCGCCCTTCGCCGAAATCATGGTGGTGTGGGCCAAGCTCGATGAGGGCGCCGGCGACGCGATCACCGGTTTCATTCTCGAACGCGGCATGAAGGGTCTGTCGACCCCCAAGATCGAAGGCAAGTTCAGTCTGCGTGCCTCAGCCACCGGCGAGATCGTCATGGACGACGTCCATGTGCCGGAGGCCAATCGCCTGTCCGGCGTCAGCGGACTCAAAGGTCCGTTCGCCTGCCTTGACGATGCGCGCTATGGCATTGCTTGGGGCGCGCTCGGCGCCGCCGAGTTCTGCTGGCACGCGGCGCGCGATTACACGTTGTCGCGCTCCGCCTTCGGCAAGCCCCTCGCCGCAAATCAGCTCATTCAGAAAAAACTCGCCGACATGCAGACCGAAATCACACTCGGCCTGCATTCATGTCTCAGGCTCGGCCGCCTAAAGGATGAAGGCAGCGCGACGCCCGAGATGGTGTCGCTGCTGAAGCGCAATTCATGCGGCAAGGCGCTCGAGATCGCGCGGATGGCGCGCGATATGCACGGCGGCAACGGCATCGTCGACGAGTACCACGTCATCCGCCACATGATGAATCTCGAAACGGTCAATACCTACGAAGGCACGCACGATATTCACGCCCTCATCCTCGGCCGCGCGCAGACCGGCATCGCGGCGTTCTAGCGTCGCCAGCCGACGCAAAAGAAAACGGCCGGTCCGCTAAGGACCGGCCGCGATCGCAAACAGTTTGGATTCGGTTCAGGCGGCGGAGGTGAACGCCAGATTGCGGGCGCCGAGCTCGACGGCCTGAGTCCAGAAGCGTTCGAGACGACGCAGCGTCTTGTGCGCCTGCGTCAGCTCTTCGGCCGAGAGCACGCCCTGGCCGAGGGAACCAATGTGCCGCTCGTGCATCGCATTGAGCTTCTCGTGCAGGGTGAGGCCCTTGTCGGTGAGGCGGACGCGCACCGAGCGACGGTCGTGCGGTGAACGCTCCTGCACGATATAGCCGTTCTCCAGCATTTTCTTCACATTGTACGAAACGTTCGAGCCGAGATAGCAGCCGCGCAGCGTCAACTCGCCGACCGTCATTTCCATGTCGCCGATGTTGTAGAGAATCATCGCCTGCACGTTGTTGATGTCGTGCACGCCGTTGGTATCGAGTTCGAGCTTCACCACTTCGAGGAACTGGCGGTGAAGACGCTCGACCAGCGCGATGAGATCCATGTAGGCGGTTTGCATAGCGGCCTCGGCTTGAGTGTGTGCGAATTCGTTGCGCCGATTTTATGGCCGTGCAGGTTAATACATCATTTAAGCGAAACATTGCGCAGCATCGCGGCGAAACTTATCGATCATAGAAATGCCACAGACTTCGCCGATTGCGGGCTAAGTAATTGTCGCCGAAAGCCCGACGCAGCACGTCGCGAATATTCCTAAAATTCAACCGAACCGCAATTCGCGCGCGCCGAGCGGCGCGAAGTAGCCGTCGACAGCGCTGTCGGTAACGTCTGCGAGGCTGTCTGGCTGCCAGTGTGGCGCATTGTCCTTGTCGACGAGCGCCGCGCGGATGCCTTCAAAGAAATCGTGGCCGGCGAGCACGTGCTGGGTCAGCCGATACTCGAGCACAAGCGCCTCTTCGACGTTCATTCCGCGACCGAGCGCAAGCTGCCGGAACGTGATCTTGAGCGACGACGGCGACGCGCGCGTCATCGCCGCGTGGGAATCTTTCGCCCAGCCCGCGGTTTCGCGTGCGAGCGCCGCCATGATCGCGTCGACCGTCGGCGCCGCGAAAACACGGTCGACGTCGGATTGAATTGTCGCCAGCGTGGCCGCACCCGGGTTGGAGGTGAAACGTGCCAACGTCGCGTCGATCTGCGCGCGTGCCTCGCCCATCCGCCATGTCGTCGTTGCCAGGACGTCGACCAACGCCGGCAGCCTGTCGCTTGCAACATGGTGCGTCGCGAACTTGCCGTACAATGTATCCGCAGCGTTGATACGCCGGCCGGTGAGCGCGAGATAAAGACCGAGCCGGCCCGGACAGAGATTGAGAAAACGGCTGGCGCCGACGTCGGGAAACAGACCGATCTGCACCTCCGGCATCGCGAACAGCGTTTTTTCGGTTGCGACGCGATGCGAACCGTTGACCGAAATTCCGACGCCGCCGCCCATGACGATGCCGTCCATCAGCGCGACATAAGGTTTCGGAAAGCGGTGGACATGCGCGATGAGCGAATATTCCTCGCGGAAAAAATCGGCGGTGTCGTTGCCGGACGCGTGCCGCGCGTCGTAAATCGCGCGCACGTCGCCGCCGGCGCAGAAGGCGCGACCGCCCTCGCCCATCACCACGACCGCGTGTACGTCGGGATCTTCGCCCCAGGCGGCGAGCCGCGGCGCGAAACGGCGATACATGCCGAGCGACAGCGTGTTGAGCGCTTTCGGCCGATTGAGCCGCACGATACCGAGGCCGCCGCGGCGCTCGAAAATGATCTCGTCGGAACTCACGGCTCGGGACGGCGCGGCGGCGGATGGCATGGCTGGCGGATGATATGGTGCCGGCGCTACGCCATCAACGCGCCGCGCGAAAGAAAAAGCCCCGCCGAAGCGGGGCGTCGAGTTTGAACCAGCGGGAGAAATTAGGGCTGAGCAACATGCCAGGCGCCGTTGGCGGCGCCGTCGCCCGTGGTATCGCCGGGCTTGCTATCGTTCACCCAGCGGTACAACGGATGGCCCTTGTAGGCCCATTGCTTGGTGCCGTCGGCGCGCGTCACCACTGTCCAATCACTCGTCGCCGCGGCATTCGTCGGCGCCATCAATGGCAGCCAGTTGCTGGCGCAGGCGCCGTTGCAATTCGATTGCGTCGGCGTGTCCTTGCCAAACATGTAGAGCGTCATCTGTTTGCTGTCGACCAGTGCTGGTCCTTTGTCTGTCTTGGCGGTCGAAGCCGGCGCCATGTCGGCGGCGAAGGCCGGCGCGATACCGACCGCAATGAGCGCAACCATCAATCCGAATGAACGCATATTACCATCCGCTGGTGATGGCGGCCTATCGAGCGCGTTGCGGCGCCGGCGGTCAAACCACGAGTTTGTGAGCCGCGCGCTGCGGCACCCCGCCCTATGGCCTCACGCCATGAACTATGCGATTCTTGTCATTCATGGACGACCAACCGCGCCGCACCTCTGCCGTTGCCCACGAGCGCCGCTCGGGCGAATTTCCGCGTGTGCGCCTGCGGCGCAACCGCCGGCACGCTTGGTCGCGCAAGCTCGTCGCGGAGCAAACGCTGACGGCCGGCGATCTGATCTGGCCGGTGTTCGTGCACGACGACAAAGCCGCGCGCACGCCGATCCCGTCGATGCCGGGCGTCGATCGGTTGTCGATCGCGGCACTCACCGTCGAAACCGGCAAGGCGAAGGATCTCGGCATCCCGTTGATCGCGCTGTTTCCGGCAACACCGCCCTCGCTCAAGACGCCGAATGGCGAAGAAGCCTTCAATCCGGACAACCTCGTCTGCCGCGCGGTGCGCGCGCTGAAAAAAGCGCATCCCGATCTCGGCGTGATGTGCGACGTCGCGCTCGATCCCTATACGACGCACGGCCACGACGGGTTGGTGCGCGATGGCGACGTCGCCAACGACGAGACGGTCGCGGCGCTGGTGCGCCAGTCGTTGGTGCAGGCCGAAGCCGGCTGCGACGTCATCGCGCCATCGGACATGATGGACGGCCGCGTTGGCGTCATCCGTGACGCGCTCGATCGCGCCGGGTTCGAGCACGTGCAGATCATGGCCTATGCGGCGAAATACGCGTCGGGCTTCTATGGACCGTTCCGCGATGCGGTCGGCTCCAAATCGTCGCTCGGCAAAGCGGACAAGCGCGCCTATCAGATGGATCCGGCGAACGGCGACGAGGCGTTGCGCGAAGTCGGTCTCGACGTCGCCGAAGGCGCCGACATGGTGATGGTGAAGCCAGGCATGCCCTATCTCGACGTGCTGTGGCGGGTGAAGGAACGCTTCAAGCTGCCGACCTTCGCTTATCAGGTGAGCGGCGAGTACGCGATGCTCAAAGGCGCGATCGAGCGCGGTTGGCTCGACGAGAGCGTGATCCTGGAATCCTTGATCGGATTCAAGCGCGCCGGCGCCGACGGCGTCCTCACCTACTTCGCACTCGACGCCGCGGCGCGGCTCAAGACCGGCTGAGGCTTTCGAAGAAACGCCCGATCGCCAGATCGTGCCACGCGGCGACGTCGCCGCCGTGGAAACCCACATGACCGCCGCGCGATGTCAGCGCGTCGTGCAGGTTCGGATGGCTCCGCCAATCGAACGAGCGATACGGCTCGGACGGAACCCAGGGATCGTCGAGCGCGTGGACAACCAGCGTCGGGACGGTAACGCCGGCTAAAAACCGGCCGGACGACGTCCGTGCATAATAATCGGCGGCGCCGCCAAAGCCCGCACGCGGTGCGCTGTAGACGTCGTCGAATTCCCAGACGCTGCGCGCGCCCAGAACGGCGCGACGTTCGGCCGCCGAAAGCTCGGCGCCCGGCGCCACCGCCTCGGCTTTCATGTAGCGCAGCAAATAGCGTTGATAGGCGGTGTTGCGCCAGGCGTTGAGCCGCCGCGACGTGGTGGCGAGATCGAGCGGGGCCGACACCACGGCAGCGGCAACCAGCTTTGCGGCATTGCCCTGCTCGCCGAGGTATTTCAACAACAGATTGGCGCCGAGCGAATAGCCGACCGCGACCACCCCATTCGCCGTCAAGTCCGCCGGCAACGAGGCGAAGAACCGGACCAGATCGTCACTGCTGCCGGCATGATATTGCGTCCGGCAATAAGGGCGCGAGCGGCCCGCGCCGCGCAAGTTGAGACGCAAGACGGAGAAATTGCGCGACAGAAAGTGCCCGGCGCTCTCGCACATATAGAAGCTGTCCTCGAGACCCGTCAGGCCGTGCACCAGCACGATCAACGGCAGCTTTTTTGCCGACTTTGCGCGGTTCAGCATCGCCGCCAGTCGGTCGCCGCTGCCGTCGCCCAGCGGAAAGTAGAGCCGCTCGCCCGTGTGGCCGTCGAGCGCGCGGCTTTTGACCACGACCGACCGGATGGTTTGAAGGTCCGGCCCCCACCACGGCAGCCGCGGCCGGAACGGTGGCAGACCGTCTAGGACAGCTTCAGCCATGTCAGCTCGTGCTTGTTGTGATGCAGGTGCAGCAGGCGCGCGCCGGGAATTTGCGCAAAGCGCCGTGCGATTTCGAAATCGGTCGCGCCCTGGAATTTGACGGTGCAGACGAAGCGCCGCACGGTTCCCGCTTTCATCCACATCTCGACCAACGCCAACAACCGCGCCGGATAGCATATCACGTCGGAGAACAGCCAATCGATGGGACCGACAGCACGCGGTTCGAGCGCGAAGGCGCTTTGTTGCATCACGGTGACGTTCGGCAAGCGCGTCACCGACGGCGCCAGCGCGGCCTTGTCGACCGCCGTCACCCGTGCGCCCAACTCTGCCAACACCCAGGTCCAGCCACCGGGGCTTGCGCCGAGGTCAACGCAGACGTCACCAGCCTTCGGCCGCTCGCCGATCAGGGCGAACAGTTCCCATAGTTTGAGATAGGCACGGCTCGGTGCCGACTTATCCTCGACAAAACGCGCCTCGCCATTCGGAAATGGGCTCGAGCAGCGCGGCGACGCGAGAACGGTGTTCGCGTCGATGAGCGTCCATGAGCCCAGCGGTGCGCTCGGCGCCGGATCGCCGAAGCGCAACGGCTTGGCCGAGACCTTGGGCAACTTGTCGGCGATCAGATTGGCGCGACGATGATGTGCCGTCGGATAAAGCGCCCAGTTGCGTTGCATGGCGCGGAGCTGTTTTGCGGCGTCGCCGATTGAGGCAATCGTCAGGCTTTGAGGCGTGTGCCAGATGTTGGCGGCCCACGCAACCGGGCGTGGCGGTCCTTCGGCGATCACCAGCCGGCCGTGCGTTGTTCGCACGGCGCGGCCGAGTTCGTGCTTCAGCTCGGCGACGAAACCTGCCGGCGCGAGATAGCCCGTCTCAGTCACGCAGGAAATCCCGTACGCAGGCGATCTGGTCGGGCATGGTCAGCGATGGCGCGTGGCCCATGCCGACGAATTCGACCAGCTTGGCGCGCGGACCGCGGCGCGTCATCGCTTCGGCGTCGGCCCGGCGCAGGATGTCGCTGTCGGCGCCCCGCAGCACCAATGTCGGACAGGTCATCGCGTCATAGAGATTCCACAGCGATATATCGCGGACGAACCAGCCGCGCTTGAACGGCACCGCAATCTTCGGATCGTAGTTAAACCCAAACGTGCCGTCAGGCTTGCGTCGCGCGCTTTGCTCGGCCATGCGTCGCCACGTGCTGTCGGGCAAGTTGCCGAAGCCGGCAAAGACCCAGCGCAGCGTCGCTTCGAGCGCGGCCAGATCGACGAAGCTGGGATCGCGGCCGACGTAGCGGCGGATGCGCTTCAAACCGAACTTGGCGACGAGCGGTCCGACGTCGTTGATCACCAGCTTACGGATCGGATTGCCCGGTTGTGCCGCCAGCGCCATGCCGACGATGCCACCCATCGAGGTGCCGACGATGTCGACACGCTCGACACCGAGCCGCGCGATCACCGTCGCCGTGTCGGCGGCATAGGTTTCGGTGACGTAGTCCTCCGGATGGCTCAGCCATTCGCTCGCACCCCGGCCGGGAAAGTCGAGTGCAATGACCCGAAACTCGGCGCTCAAAGCCTCCGCCAGCACTTCGAAATCGTGGCCGTTGCGGGTTAGGCCATGGAGGCACAGGACCGTCGGCGCTCCCGGCGGACCAGCCCACTCGTAATAAGCCAAACGGTGGAAGCCGTGGCGGCCGAGACAGGCGAGCGTATGCGCGATCATGGCGCCAGATTGCGCCGTGAGTGATCGCGCGATCAAGGATTGGACGGCGGCCGGGGCCTGGGCTAAGACGACCGCGCGGGATAAAATCGAAGGGCGCGCGAGCTAATGGCCGGCAACGGACCGCTTCACGGCATCACGGTTCTCGACCTGTCGCGCATTCTCGCCGGGCCCTACTGCACGTTCCTGATGGCCGAACTCGGCGCGCGTATCATCAAGGTCGAGGCGCCGCCAAAAGGCGACGACGCGCGCGAATACGGACCGTTCCGCAACGGCAAATCGACCTATTTCGCGTCGATCAATCGCGGCAAGCAATCGATCGCGCTCGACCTCAAGAACGCCAGCGACAAGCGCATCTTCGAGGCGCTGCTCGCCAAGGCCGACGTGCTGGTGGAGAATTTCCGTCCGGGAACGATGGAGAAGCTCGGCTACGGCTGGGCCGAGCTGCACCGGCGCCACCCGAAGCTGATCTACGCTGCGGCATCCGGCTTCGGCCACAGTGGACCGTGGTCGGCGCGGCCGGCCTACGACATGGTCGTGCAAGGGCTCGGCGGCATGATGTCGATCACCGGCAATCCGGGTCAGCCGCCGGTGCGCGTCGGCATGTCGATCGGCGACATCGGCGCCGGGCTTTATACGGCCGTCGCCGTCAACGCCGCGCTCGTTGCGCGCGAACGCACCGGTCAAGGCGTCAAGGTCGATGTCGCGATGTTCGATTGCCAGCTGGCGCTACTCGAGAATGCGATCATGCGCTACACCGTCAGCGGCGAGGTGCCTGGCCCGCTCGGTGCGCGGCATCCGACGATCACGCCCTTCGAGGCTTTCGCGACGGCCGATGGCTACGTCATCATTGCCGCCGGCAACGACGTCACGTTCGGTCGTCTCGCGGCTGCGCTCGGCAAGCCAGCGATGGCGCAGAATCCCGATTACGCCAGCAACGAGAAGCGGCTCGCCAATCAGCCGAAGCTCAAGGCGGAGATCGAAAGCCTGCTCAAAGCCAAACCGACGCTCCACTGGCTCGCCGTCTTCGAACAGGCCGGCATCCCTGCCGGGCCAATCAACAACGTCAAGCAGGCGCTCGATCATCCGCAGGTCGCCGCCCGCAACATGCTGGTCACGGTCGACGATCCAAAATCCGGCCCCCTGAAGCTTGCGGGCAATCCGATGAAGATCTCGGGCATGGACGATCCGTCGACGCGCGATCCCGCGCCCGATCTCGACGCCGACCGCGCCGCGATTCTGAAAGAGCTGGGACTTTGACCGGGCGGCATCACGCGCGTCGCGCCGATGGCGTCTAAAACCAAGCGACGTCTTGCCGGCGCACTCGCTGCGGTCGTCATCGTGTTGGCGGCGGTCCTTGCCGGCGGCTGGCTTTATCTCCGCAGCTCATTGCCGCAAACCGACGGCACGATCGTCGCCGGCGGCTTGACCGCACCGGTTTCGATCACGCGCGACGCGCACGGCATTCCGACGATCGTCGCCAAGACCGATACCGACGCCGCCTTCGCGCTCGGATACGTCCATGCTCAGGATCGGCTGTTCCAGATGGATTTGATGCGCCGCTATGGCGCCGGCCGGCTGGCCGAATGGTTCGGTGCCGTGGCCCTGCCGGCAGACCGCTTCACCCGCACGCTCGGTCTTTATCGTGCGGCCGAGGCGCAATACGCGCATTTGTCGCCGACGGTGCGCGGCATCCTCGATGCCTACGTCGCTGGCGTGAACGCCTGGATCGCGACGCGGCCCGGCGCGCTGCCGCCGGAATACGCCGTCCTGCGCGTCGGCATCGAGCCGTGGAAGCCGGCAGACACGCTGGTCTGGGGCAAGATCATGGATTTGCAACTCACCGCCAACTTCCGTGGCGAGTTGCTGCGCGCGCGGTTGTTGCAGAGACTGACGCCGGCGGAACTTGCCGTGCTCTATCCGCCCTATCCCGCTGATGCGCCGGTGACCGGCAAGCAGGCGGCACTCGACCGCGCGCTGCTCGATCGGCTCGCCGCCGCCTTGCCGCCGGGTTCGGCCGAACCGACGCGTGCGTCGAACAACTGGGCCGTCGCAGGTTCGCGTACCGTTTCGGGCAAGCCGCTGCTCGCCAACGACACGCATCTCGGTTTGAATTCGCCGGGCGTGTGGTACCTGACGCGGATCGAAGTCGGCGGTCAGACGCTCGCCGGCGTGACCGCGCCCGGTACGCCGTTCGTCGTCGTCGGCCATAACCGGCGCATCGCCTGGGGCTTCACCACCACGGCCAGCGACGTCGAGGACCTGTTCGTCGAGCAGACCGATCCGAAAGATCCCACGCATTACCTCGCGCCCGGCGGCCCGCTGCCGTTCGTCACGCGGTCAGAGACCATTCGCGTCCGCGGCGGCGCGCCGGAGACGCTGACCGTACGCTCGACGCGCCACGGGCCGGTGATTTCCGACCTTGCGAACTGGAACGCCGGTGACGGTAAGGTGCTGGCGCTGCAAACCACCTGGCTCACCGACGACGACAGCACGCCCGACGCGCTGTGGAACTTGTCGCACGCCGGCAACTGGACGGAGTTCCGCGCGGCGATGCGCGATTTCGTCGCGCCGCAGCAGAACATCGTCTATACCGATGTCGACGGAAATATCGGCTTCATTGCGCCGGCGCGCGTGCCGATCCGCGCCAAGGGCGACGGCTGGCTGCCGGCGCCGGGTGCGACCGGTGCTTACGACTGGACCGGTTTCGTGCCCTTCGATGATTTGCCGCAGGTCTACGACCCGCCCTCCGGACGGCTGGCTAGCGCCAACAACCGGATCGTCGCCAAGGGAGACTTCTATCTTGGCCGTGATTGGGACTTGCCATATCGCGTCGAGCGCATCCGCGCACTGCTCGACACGACGCCGAAGCAGAGTCCGGCGACCGCGGCAGCCATGCAAGCCGATGTGTTCTCGTCGATGGCGCACGAGTTGCTGCCTTTGATGCTGCACGAAGTGCCCCGACTTACGAACGACACGGCCGTGATCGACAAGCTGGCCGCGTGGGACGACCGCATGGACCGCGCACGCAGCGAACCGTTGATCTTCGCCGCGTGGCTGCGCGAGATCACGCGCGCGCTATTCGAGACCAAGCTCGGTCCGCTGTTGCCGGATTATTGGTCGGTGCGGCCCAACGTCGTGCATGAGATACTCGTCGATCATCCGGATTGGTGCGGTGCCGGCGGCTGTCCGGCGCTGCTCGCGGCGGCACTCGATCGCGCGCTCGCCGACCTGCGCCGACGCTACGGCGACAACATGGACGCCTGGCGCTGGGGCGACGCCCATCCGGCACGGTTGCGTCATCCGCTGTGGTCGCGGTTGCCGGTGCTTGACGGCGTGCTGACGCCGACCATCGCCGCGCCCGGCGCCAGCGATACGCTCGACGCGGGTGCGTTCGCAATCAGCGACGAAGGAAATCCCTTCGGCGACCGGCTTGGTCCGGTAATGCGGATGATCATCGACATGGCGCATCCCGATACGGCGCAATTCATGATCGTGCCGGGTCAGTCGGGCAATCCGCTGTCGCCGCATTGGGCCGATCTGCTGACGCCGTGGCGCGACGTGCGCTACCTCACGTTCGGCGACGACGCGAGCGGCGGCCGGTTGGTATTGAAGCCGCGCTAACCTTCGACGATGTAAAGGCGGCCTTTCGATGCCGCCTGCCGGACCTTCGCCGCCGTCTGGTAGTCGGGCGAGTGATAGAATTTCTCTGCCGCTTCGACGTTGGGAAACTCGACGACCACGACACGCTTCGGCTTCTCGCCTTCCAGCGAAACCGTGCGCCCGCCGCGCGCGAGAAACCGGCCACCGTGGCGTTGAATGGATTCCCCGGCCATCTTCTTGTACGGCTCGTAACCGGCTGCATCGGTCACGTCGATCTCGGCCACGATATAGGCTGGCATTGCTGATCCTCCCGTCGGTCGGCCAAGACTGTAGCGCCGTACGCGCATCGCTCGCCACCGCGCCAGCACGACAAGACAATCCGCGCGTTTCGTCGTCGCGCCGTGTCGTGCCACGATTCGCAGAAATTGTGTGCATCACGCCTTGCATCGCCGTCGCGGCAAGTCATAATCGATGCGTCGCAGAGGTTCGATCGCATGCCCGAAGGCCGGTCCGATGGCATACCAGGTGCCGTAAGCAAAACGGCGGCGGCACACATCACCACGGCGCTCGCGCCGCCGCATCACTTCTTCGTCACCGGTACGCTGCCCTGTCCCTATGTCGAGGGACAGCACGAGCGCAAACTCGTCGTCGAGCTGTTCGGAAACGGCGCGCCGGACTTCTACAACAATTTGTCACGCGCCGGTTTCCGCCGCAGCCATTCGCTCGCGTATCGTCCGGCGTGCGCCGATTGCGGGCGGTGCGTGCCGGTGCGCATTCCGGTTGCAGAATTTTTGGAGAGCCGTTCGCTGCGTCGCATCCGCAACGCCAACCGCGATCTCCAGGCCGGCGCCAGCATTGCGCGTGCGGACCACGATCAATTCCGTCTGTTCCAGCGCTATCAGCGATCGCGCCACGCCGAAAGCGACATGGCGGCGATGACCTACACCGACTATCGCGCCATGGTCGAAGACACCCCGTTGACGACGGCGCTCATTCGGTTGCACGACCGCAACGGCGCCCTCCAAGGCGCGTGCCTTGCCGATTTGCTCGATGACGGGGTTTCAGCGGTCTACAGCTTCTACGATCCGGCCGAAAGCAAACGCGGCCTCGGCACGATGCTGATTCTGTCGCTGGTCGACGAGGCGCGGCGGCGGCGGTTGCCCTATGTCTATCTCGGCTACTGGATCGCCGAGAGTTCCAAGATGGCCTACAAGGCACGCTTCCGGCCGCTTGAAGCGCTGGGGCCGGGCGGCTGGCGACGGATTCTGGCTTAAGCTGAAAAATTGCCGCAGTGACGGTCGAAACTCAGGTGATACATCACCTGAATCGACTCGAATCACACTATTGATATTGAAAGATTTTACTCGGCCGCTTGCCGCCGACCGAGTCGACGTAGACAGCGGTCGATCCACAGCGCGGTGAGCTTTTCCTCCAGCGTGTTTTGCTGGAGTCGCGCGCGCAGGACGCTGAAATCGACGTGCTCAAGCGGCTGATCCTGGTTGAAGCAGGTGAACACCACGGTTTCGTCGCCGGTGATCGGGTTCTTCTGCACTTGCAGGCACTGGGCGCAGATTTCCTTCATCATGCACTGCATCGGCGAGTTGATCGACGCAATGCCGACCGCTTCCGGCCGGATATAGGGCTTGAGGGCGCCTTCCCGCGCCTTCGCCACCGCCGCCATCATGCCGTCGGAGCCGATGACGATAAGGCGGTCGACCGCTTGCAGCGGAATCGGCGTCGCGCCGAGCTTACCAGCGCCATAGGCCGCGATGCCGGCGACGATATTGCCGACGAACGCCCGGTCCTGCGGCCGCGTCGGCGTGAAGCCCGGCGCCTGGTCGCAGCACCAGACGACCGTGTCGGCGCAGGATTCGATCTCTGCCACCTTGTAACGGTCCTGCACGTGCTTGTAGCCGGCGAAATAGAGCACACGCGAGCCGGCCTCGCGCAGCGCCTTGCCGATCGACAGCAACACCGCGTTGCCAAGGCCGCCGCCAATCAACAGCACGGTCTCGCCGCTCGGCGTCTCGGTCGGCGTGCCGGTCGGACCCATCAGGATCACCGGCTCGCCTTTTTCAAGTACGGTGCAAAGGTCGGACGAGCCGCCCATCTCGAGCACGATGGTCGACAACAGCCCTTTGTCGCGGTCGACCCAGGCGCCGGTCAACGCCAGCCCTTCCATGGCCAGGCTGGTGCCGTCGGTGTAGGGCGCCAGCGCCTCGTAATTCTGCAAGCGATAGAACTGGCCGGGGTGGAAGGCGCGCGCCGCGATCGGCGCGTGGACGACAACTTCGACGATCGTTGGCGTCAGCCGGACGACTTCGTGCACCGTCGGTCGCAGCTCGTGGTTGAGGCGCGCCACCAATGGCTCGGTCGACGCCAGCGGCTTGCGCCGCGCCAGTACGCGGCTGACCACCGGATAGCCCTGCTTGGCGCCGCCCATCGCCTTGACGACGTTGCCAGCAAACGACGGATGCAGATCGCCGAAGAAGCTGATCGCGCGGCCGTCGGGCCGTGCGCTCATCAGCACGCGCACTTGCGTCGGCTTGGCGACCGCTTCGGGCTTCGCGGGATGGCCGTTCTCGTCGTAGGCCTGGAAGTAGCGGCCGTCGAGTTTCACGTTGTGCGGGTCTTCGCGGCCGAGCACGGTATTGGGCTGCGTTCCGGCAGCGACCAGGATGGTCTTGGCCGGCAACGTCACGCGATCGTCGGTGGCGACCATCTTGCGGATGGCGTCGTCGTAGCGCCATTTCTGCAAGGTGATGGTTGCCGCGTGGCCGAACCGGTCGACGCCGACGGCCTCGGGCGCCAGCATCTCGGCGAAGCGGATGCCCTCTTCCATCGCTTTGGCGACTTCTTCGTGATTGAGCGTATAGCTCGGCGCGTCGATCAGCCGCCGGCGATAGGCGATGGTGACGCCGCCCCATGAATCGATGAGCGCCGCGAGTCGCGGTTGCCGCTTCTCCCGCGCCGCGGCTACGCGTTCGGTGCGCAGCGCGCGCGCGTGCGCGATGAATTCGGCAGCCGCCGCCGCGTCTTCGTCGGACCATTCGGCGCGAACCACCGCTTCGCCGCGCTCGGCAACCAGCGTCTCGTAGCGGGCGAGGAATTTCTCGACCTGCACGGCGTAATAGGCGAGCGATTCCGTCGCCGTGTCGATCGCCGTCAGGCCGCCGCCGATCACCACCACCGGCAGGCGCACGGTCAGATTGGCGATGCTGCTGGTCTTGGCGGCGCCGGTGAGTTGCAGCGCCATGAGAAAGTCGGACGCCTGACGAACGCCCCGCGCCAGTCCATTCTTCATCGGCACGATGGTCGGTTTGCCGGCGCCGGCGCACAGCGCGATGTGATCGAAGCCAAACGCAAAGGCGTCGTCGATGGATAGCGTGCCGCCGAAGCGCACGCCGCCGAACATCGTGAATTCGGCCCGGCGCTCGAGCAGCAGCCGGATCATCTTGAGGAAGTTCTTATCCCAACGCACGGTGATGCCGTACTCGGCGACACCGCCGAAGCCGGCCATCAAGCGGTCGTCGAGCGATTCGCGGATCTCGGCGACGTCGCGGATCGGCTTGAACGGACGGCGTGCGCCGGCGAGATCGGTGCCGGAGAATTCGACCGGCAGCGGCTCGATCTTGAGCCCGTCGACGCCGACCACGGTGTGGCCGTCGTTCATCAGATGATGCGCCAAGGTAAAACCCGCCGGCCCCAACCCGACCACGAGCACCGAATAGCCGCTCGGCGTCTTCGGCAGCGGCCGGCGCAGGTTGAGCGGATTCCAGCGCGTCAGCAGGCTGTAGATCTCGAAGCCCCACGGCAACTCGAGCACGTCCTTGAGCGTGCGGGTTTCGATCTGTGGAATATCGACCGGCTCCTGCTTCTGATAGATGCAGGCCTTCATGCAGTCGTTGCAGATGCGGTGGCCGGTGCCGGCGACCATCGGATTGTCGACGACGGCGATGGCAAGCGCGCCGATCGTTTGGCCGCGCGCCTTCACCAGATTCATTTCCGAGATCTTCTCTTCCAAGGGACAGCCGGCCAACGTCACGCCGAAGACGCTCTTCTGGAACACGCCGGTCTTCTTGTCTTTGAGGCCGTGCGAGCAGCTGTCCTTGCCCTGCTCGTGGCACCAGATGCAGTAGTTGGCGTTGTCGAGCGCGCCCAACAGGTCGGTGCCTTGATCGGTGAGCTTGAAGCCGTCGCGTTGGCGCCATTTCGCCTGCGGATAGCGATCGACCGTGGTGCCGGCGACCGCGTGCTTCTCGACATGCACCAAATTGTGCATGTCGAGCTTGTGTGGCTGTTTGAACAACACGCCGGCGCTATGGGCGGCGCGGCCTGCCGGCGACAAAGTCGCCCAGGCGGCGTAACGCGCTGCCAGCTCAAGGTCGGCTGCGTTGGCGGTCTCGTCGTCGAGCCAGCGCGCGACGTGGCGTGCGAAGCTGAGTTCGGTCAACGGCTCGCCGAAGCGCTTGGCAAGATCCGCGGCGAGCACTGGGCCGTCGATCGCCGCCGCCTGCTCCGGCGTCACGCCTTTGGTGGCGCGGCGTTGCACGAACAGGCGTTTTACCGCATGCGTCGGCGCCAGCGCATCGTGACGCGCTTGCAGCTCGCGAACCTCGCGGCCGATGCTGAACAGTATGCCGACGAAATCCTCGAGATGCGGCGCGAGTTCGATCAGCAGTGCCGATTCGTCCTTGGCGGCGAGCGCGTCGGTATTGGCGCGTGCCGCGACGAGACGCTCGCGCAACGGCGCGTCGGCCTCGCCGAGATGTTTCAGGAACGCGTCGTCCACCTTCGCCAGGCCTTCGTGGCGATAGAGATCGCCGAAGGCCAGGCCGTATTTCAATTCGAGTTCGGCCATTGCTCGCAGTATTGACGGCGGGTCCGCCGTTTAAAACCCCAAATTTTGTGTGGAAGTGCGCAAATTCCAGTCGCGGTAGTGGAGTTTTCTAATCGAGTGTCGCGCCAAGGGGAAGATGAAGATGCTGTGTGATTTTGCCGCGTCTCAATAACCGAGCGCCATGCCGTCCTTGCGCGGATCGGAACCGCCGGTGAGCGAGCCGTTCGCGTGGTCGATCCAGATCGCCTGCGCGCCGCCGAGCGGCTTTTGCGGCCGCACGATTTTATGGCCGCGGCGCGCCAGATCGTTGGCGACGTCTTCGGTGATGCCGCGCTCGAGCTGCAACACGCCATCGATTGCGAAGCTGCGCGGCTGCTCGGCCGCCGCCTGCGGATCGAGGCCACGGTCGAGAATCTGCGACAGATAATGTGCGTGGCCGTTCGCCTGATAATGTCCTCCCATTACCCCAAAGGGCATGGTGACGCGGCCGCCGTTCATCAACATGCCCGGAATGATGGTGTGCAGCGGCCGCTTGTTGGGTGCGATGGCGTTGGGATGGCCGGGCACGGTGCGGAAGGTCTTGCCGCGGCTGTGCAACAGCACGCCGCTCTGCGGTCCCATGATGCCGGTGCCGAACGTGTCGAACAGCGAGTTGATGAACGAGACGCAGTTGCGGTCGCGATCGACGACGCAGAGATAGACCGTGTGCTTGTGTTCGGCGAATTCGAGCGACGCCGGCGTGCCGGCGCGATCCATGCGGATCGCCGCACGCACGACCCGCGCCCAATCTTCGGATAACAGCCGTTCGACCGGCACTTTGACCGCGGCTGGATCGCCGAACACCGTGTCGCGTTCGGCATAAGCCGCCTTGGCGGTTTCCGCCAGCAGGTGAATCCGATCGGCCTCCGACAGTTTGCCGTCGCCGAGATCGTAGCCCGCGAATACGCGCAGCATCATCAACGCGGCGAGGCCCTGCCCGTTCGGCGGACATTCGAACACGTCGTAGCCGCGATAGTTCGTCGAAATCGGCGTGACCCATTCCGATTTATGTGCGGCAAAATCCTCGAGCGTGTGCAGGCCACCAAGCGCGTTCAGCTTGGCGACGATGTCTTGCGCCACCGGACCTTCGTAGAAGCCCTTGCGACCGTCGCGCGCGACACGTTTGAGCGTCGCCGCCAGCGCGGGAAATTTCAGCGCGTCGCCGACGTCCGGCAACCTGCCGTTCGGCTTCAAGATCTTTGTCGCATCGGCATCGTGCTCGAACTGCGCATGCTCGACGGCAAAATCGAACGCGACGCGCGGCGCGAGACGCATCCCGGTCTCGGCCAACCGGATCGCCGGTTGCAGCAGTTCGGCCCAGCCCTTCGTGCCGTATTCGGCGTGCAAGGTCAGCCACGCGTCGACGGCGCCGGGCACGGTGACGGCATGCGGCGAACGCGCCGTGATCTCCTTGATGCCGCGCTCGACATACCACGAAACTTGCGCTTTGCCCGGCGCACGACCGGAACCATTGAGCGCCTTCGGCAATCCGGCGCGCGGCGAATAAAGCACGAAGCAATCGCCGCCGAGGCCGGTCATCTGCGGCTCGGCCACGCACAACAACGCGGACGCCGCGATCGCGGCATCGACGGCGTTGCCGCCGCTGCGCAGCACTTCGATCGCCGTCAGCGTCGCCAGCGGATGCGAAGTCGCCGCCATAGCTTCGCCGGCGATAACCGGCGATCGGCGCGGTTGGTGGAAATCGCGCATGTCCAGGCCGATGCATGGCACTGGCGCCCGAGCGGAGCAAGCGGAAAAGCAGCCGCCATGGCGGGTGTCGTCCCGCTTGTCGCCTGGCGTGCCGTTTCCTAACGTCGTGTTCCGACGGGTTCACAAACTGCAAAGGCGATGCGCCATGGCCACCGACATCAACACGCCGCAATTCTCCAAGGGACTCAGCGTGCGCCGCGAAGTGCTCGGCAAGGACTATGTCGACAAATCGCTGGCCGACGCCGACGATTTCATGATGGCGTTCCAGAAGCTCACGACCGAGTGGTGCTGGGGCGAAATCTGGTCGCGGCCCGGCCTCCCGCGCAAGACGCGCTCGATGCTCAATTTGGCGATGCTGTCGGCGCTCAACCGGCCCGGCGAGCTAAAGCTCCATCTCCGCGGTGCATTGACCAACGGCGTCACGGTCGAGGAGATCAAGGAAATCTTCCTTCAGGTCGGCATCTATTGCGGCATCCCAGCGGCGCTCGAAAGTTTCAAGACCGCGCGCGAGGTGTTCAAGGAACTCGGCAAGGCCTAGGCCGCGACCCAGCCATCGCGCCAGTGCAAACCGTTCCGCCGATTTCGTCGCTTGCCCGGATGCGCGGCCCTGCCTAGGGTTTGCCCTGCCGGAGGCCCTGGAGATTGGCGATGATGGATGCCTACATCTACGACGGCTTGCGTACGCCGATCGGCCGGCATGCAGGCGTACTGGCGCCGGTGCGGCCCGACGATTTGCTCGCCGGAGTCATCGCCGCCGTCATCAAGCGCAATCCATTCAAGCCCGAGCAATACGAAGACGTCGTCGTCGGTTGCACCAACCAGGCGGGCGAAGACGCGCGCAACATCGCGCGGCATGCCGGGCTGCTTGCCGGATTGCCGGTCGAGACCGCCGGCCAGACGGTGAACCGGTTGTGCGGCAGCGGTCTCGCTGCGGTGCTCGACGCATCGCGCGCGGCGACCTGCGGTCAAGGCGACCTGTTCGTCGCCGGTGGCGTCGAAAGCATGAGCCGGGCGCCGTTCGTCATGTCGAAAGCCGAAAGCGCTTATAGCCGCGACGCCAAGCTGTTCGATTCCACCATCGGCGCGCGCTTTCCCAATCCCAAGGTGGCGAAACAATTCGGCCAGGACACGATGCCGGAAACCGCCGACAACGTCGCGCGCGATCACGGCATCTCGCGCGCCGACAGCGATCGCTTCGCCCTCGCCTCACAGGAAAAATACGCCAAGGCCAAGGCGGCGGGATTTTATACCGACGAACTTCTGCCGGTTGCCGTCGCTACCAACAAGAAAGGTGCCGGCGTCACCGTCGATCAGGACGAGCATCCGCGACCGAACACGACGCTCGAGCGGCTGGCCGGGCTCAGGCCGTTGTTCGCGGACGGCGTCGTGACCGCCGGTAACGCCTCGGGCGTCAACGACGGCGCCGTCGCGCTGCTCATTGGCTCGCGCGCGCTCGGCGAACGCGCCGGCAAGGCGCCGCGGGGACGGATCGTTTCGGGTGCTGTTGCGGGCGTGCCGCCGCGCGTCATGGGCCTCGGTCCGGTGCCGGCGTCGCAAAAGGCGCTCGCACGCGCCGGCCTCACCCTCAAGGACATGGACGTGATCGAATTGAACGAGGCGTTCGCCACTCAGGTGCTCGGCTGTCTCAAGTTGATGGGCCTGCCCTTTGGCGATAGCCGGGTGAACCCCAACGGCGGCGCGATCGCCATCGGCCATCCTTTGGGCGCCTCCGGCGCCAGGATAGCCTTGACCGCCTTGCGCGAGCTCGAACGGCGCGGCGGACGTTACGCGCTTGTGACCATGTGCATCGGCGTCGGCCAGGGCATTGCCGCAATCGTCGAACGGCTGAACGGTAAAACGTGAGTCTCGCCGAAGGCGCTGCACCGTCCGAGGAAACCGCGGAGAAATTGTTCGCCGCGCTGAATCGTCTGCGCACCGACAGCAAAATCACGCTGCGCCTCGATTACAAAAAGCTGACGCACCTCGACAGCCCGGTCGGCTCGGAGGCCGACGGCAATATCTGGGCCTATGGTGGGCTCGTGCTCGCGATTGCCGCCTGGTGGTTCCGCGGCTGGCAGGTGGCGGTCGGCGTCGCGGTTGCCGGCGTGCTGATCTATTTCACCCTTGGCCGCTGGTACATGCACCGGCGCATTCGCCGCCGCGTCGAGGATAAGGTTCTTGCCGATCTGACGCAGTGGCGCAGGCTGTGGAAGTTCGGCGGCGTCGCGTTGGTGCCAAGCGCCGGCGAGGAATGCGCAGCGCCGCAAGGCAACTGGATGGCGCTGGTCCGCAATCTCGGCAACGGCTGAAGCTTTAGACCGCTGGCGCCGTCAGCTTCTTCCAATCGTTCGCCAGCGTAAGCGTCGGCTCGGTCAGCTTCTGCAAGCCGGCGAGATCCAGACCCTCGATCATCTCGCGCACCACCAAGCCATCCGGCGTCACGTCGATCACCGCCAGATTGGTGTAGATGCGCTTGACGCACGCCTTGGCCGTCAGCGGATAGCTGCACGTTTTCCGGATGCGCGGGCCGCCGTCCTTGGTGGTGTGCTCGAGCAGGATGCGGACTTCCTTGGCACCGGCCGCCAGGTCCATCGCACCACCGACGCCGGGCGGCGCATGCGGATCGTTGGTGATCCAGTTGGCCAGATCGCCGTTCGCCGCCACTTCGAGCGCGCCCATCAGCGCCAAATCGATGTGACCGCCGCGGATCATCAGGAATGCGTCGTTGTGGTGGAAATAGGACCCGCCGGGCAACAGCGTGACAAGCTGCTTGCCCGCATTGATCAGGTCGGGGTCCTCCTGCCCTTTCTGCGGCGCCGGCCCCATGCCGAGAATGCCGTTCTCGCTGTGGAAGATGATCTCGCGGCTTTTCGGAACGTAATCGCCGCACAGCGTCGGCAGGCCGATGCCAAGATTGACGTAGGCGCCTTCGGAAATGTCCTGCGCGGCGCGCCACGCGATCTGACGGCGAGAAAGTGGTGTCATGGCGCGATGATATTCACGTCCGTGCCGCGCGCCAACCGTCGTCGCTCGCCCTAAAGCGGCTGCACGCCGCCGACGAACACCACCGGTCCAGTCGGCAGCCCGGTCGGCGAACCACCCGGCGGTTCGACGCTGATCGCCAACGTTGTGCCGCTGCGCACGCTTGCCGGCACGGTGGCGACACGCAGGACGCCGTCGGCCGAGATGACGCCGAGCGGCTGCGGCCGCGGCGCGCCGGGCACGATCGCCCACAGCTCGAAGGCGCGGCCGGAAGGCGGATGCTGATCGGCGATCGCGCGGATGGTCAATCCCTCGCTGCCCGTCGTCGCCAGCCAAGTGGCCTCGGTCTGCTGCGGCGCATGCAGCACGGCAACATAGCGTGTCGCCGACGGGATCGGCGTTAGCGCGATATAGAGTGCGAGCGCAGCGGCGACGGCGGCGAAGCCGGCAGTCGCCCAACGCCACGGTTGCGGACGGCTCCACATCCGCGGCGTCGTGCCGCGCGGCATGGTCTCGTCGAGACGCGCGGCAATAGCCTTCCAGCCGTCCGTCGGCGGTTCGGCGGGCGGCGCCAGCGATGCCAACGGGTGGAGCTTCGTCTCCCAAAACGCGACTGCGTCGCGCAACGCGGCATGATCGGCGAGTGCGGCTTCGACCTCTAGCCGGCGCGCCGGTTCGAGCAAGCCGAGGACATACTCGCCGGCCAGGATGTCGATGTCGTCATGCGTTTCGGGAATCATGATTCGAGACAACTCCGCAGTGCGAGCAGACCGCGCCGCACCCAGCTCTTGACGCTACCCAACGGCGCAGCGAGGCGCGCCGCGATCTCGGAATGCGACAGACCATCGACGAAGGCGAGGATCACACAACGCCGTTGGCTGTCATCGAGCGCGCCCAAGCAGCGCCGCAGCGCACCGGCATCGGCCGCGGCGTCGATGCGCTCGATCACGTCGGGTTCCAGTGCGCGGTCGCCGAGCGCGGGATCGTCGGAGAGTATCTCGCGCCCCTGCTTGCGGACCGCATCGAGCGCGCGATAACGCACGATGCCGGTAAGCCACGCTTCGGCCGCGCCGCGCGTCGGGGAGAACGTGCGCGCGTTTCGCCACACTTGGACGAAGACCTCCTGCAAAACTTCGGCGGCGATCGCCGGCCGGCGCACGATACGCAAGGCGATGCCGTAAAGCCGTCGCGATTCGAGCTCGTAAAGCCGCCGCAAGGCCGCCTGGTTGCCACGGCCGGCGGCTTCGATCAGGGCCGCAGCGGCCGACGAAATCGCGGGATCAACGGACACGGCTGGATTGCGCCTGAAAACCCATGGCTTGTTAGCACGGTGCCCGGAAACCGCCTGCCTGTCTATTCCAGCGAGGCCGCGAGCGGTGGCGCGCACTTACCAATCTCCCCCGTTCAAGCCGTCATCCGGAATTACGCGCCGCGCGCGGGTTCGGATGCGGAAAACGCTCTGCTCTGCATCCAATCGGCCGGTTCGACCGTAAGGCTGGATGAAGGCCGCACTGGCGGAGGACAGGCCGATGCCCGCGGCTCGATCAGGGAGACACCATGAATACCCGCACGATGTTTTACGCCACAGTGATCGCGGCCTTTGCGTTGGCCGGCACGGCCATCGCTGCCAGCGATCCGATGGTCGGCGGCGCACCGATGTACGCCAGCAAGAACATCATCCAGAACGCCGTCAATTCGAAGGACCACACCACGCTGGTCGCCGCCGTCAAGGCCGGCGGCCTGGTCGAGACGCTCGAAGGCCCGGGTCCGTTCACCGTCTTCGCGCCGACCAACGAGGCCTTCGCCGCGCTGCCGTCAGGCACCGTCGATACGCTCCTGAAGCCCGAGAACAAGGCGACCCTCGACAAGGTGCTGACCTACCACGTCGTCGCCGGCAAGCTCGATTCGAAGGCGCTCGACAAGCAAATCATGGAAGGCGGCGGCCGGGCAGAACTCAAGACCGTCGAGGGCGGCACGCTCACCGTCACCGGGTCCGGCACACATCTGATGGTCAGCGATGCCAAAGGCGACACCGCGCATGTCACGATCGCCGACGTCTATCAGAGCAACGGCGTCATCTTGGTCGTCGACAAGGTGCTGATGCCGAACTAATCGGCGTCGCACCGTTAGTCGGGCGAGCGGCATCCTCCCCCACGCCGCTCGCCCGTTTTTTCAGCGAACGACCACGACGCGATCGACGAAGATGCCCGGCGTGACGACGGTTTCGGGATCGAGCGCGCCGAGCTCGACGACCTCCGACACCTGCGCCACCGTCAGCGCCGCCGCCGCGGCCATCACCGGATTGAAGTTCCGCGCCGACTTGCGATAGACGAGATTGCCCCAACGGTCGCCCTTGTGCGCGGCGATCAGCGCCGCATCGCCGCGGATCGGTGTTTCCAGCACGTACGATTTGCCGCCGATCTCGCGCGTCTCTTTGCCCTCGGCCAATTTTGTGCCGGCGCCCGTCGGCGTATAGAAGCCACCGATCCCCGCGCCGGCGGCGCGCAAGCGTTCGCTCAACGTGCCTTGCGGCACCAGCTCGAGCTCGATCTTCCCCGCTTTGTATGCCGCCTCGAATTCGCGCGGATCGATCGTGCGCGGATAGGAGCAGATCACCTTGCGCACGCGGCCTTCCTTGATCAGCCGAGCAATGCCGGTCTCGCCGGTGCCGGCGTTGTTGGCGACGATGACGAGATTCTTCACGCCCAAAGGTAGCAACGCCTCGGTCAAAGCGATCGGCTCGCCAACGGCGCCGAAACCGCCGCATAAGACCGTCGCGCCGTCCTTGATCCCGGCCACCGCAGCGGCCAGGTCGCGCACGCGTTTGTCGATCATCTAGAAATTGACCCGGTCGCCGCCCTTGAGCGCGAGCATTTCGCGCGCCTCTTTGGGCGTAGCGATTTCGAGCGACAGGTTTTCGAGGATCGCGCGGATCCGCGTCACCTGCTCGGCGTTGCTCTTGGCGAGTTGCCCTTTGCCGATCCAGAGAGAGTCCTCGAGGCCGACGCGGACGCTGCCACCCATGATCGCGCCCATGGTGATAAGCGGCAGCTGATTCCGACCCGCCGCAAGGATCGACCAATGGTAATCGTCGCCGAAAAGCTTATCCGCGATCCGCTTCGCATGAGCGACGTTCTCCGGATCGGCGCCAATGCCACCAAGGATGCCGAAGATCGTTTGCACCAAAAGGGGTGGCTTGACCAGCTTGCGCTCGAGAAAATGAGCGAGCGTATAGAGATGGCCGATGTCGTAGCATTCGAACTCGAAACGCGTGCCGTGCCCCTCGCCGAGGTCCTTCAAGACGCGCTCGATGTCCTTGAAGGTGTTCTTGAAGATGAAATCGCGCGTCATCTCCAGATATTTCGGCTCCCACTCGTACTTGAATTCCTTGTAGCGGTTCAGCATCGGATAGAGCCCGAAGTTCATCGAGCCCATGTTGAGCGAGCACATCTCCGGCGATGCTTTCAACGGCGCCGCCAGCCGCTCGTCCACCGTCATATTGTGGCCGCCGCCGGTGGTGATGTTCACCACGGCATCGCAGGCCTGCTTGATGCGCGGCAGGAACTGCATGAACACCGCCGGATCGGGCGTCGGCTTTCCGTCCTTGGGATCGCGCGCATGCAGATGCAAGATCGCCGCGCCGGCTTCGGCCGCGCCGATCGCCTGCTCGGCGACCTGATCCGGCGTCAGCGGCAGATGCGGACTCATGGTCGGGGTGTGGATCGACCCCGTCACCGCACACGTGATGACGACTTTGCCGCGCTTTGCCATCGCCCCTCCCGTTCCGACCGCCTTCGGTGCGGTCACCCGTGGGCGAGAATGAACTCCCGCACCTTCGGGTAGATCTCGGTGCGCCAGCGTCGGCCGTTGAACACGCCGTAATGACCGACTTCGGCCTGAACGTGGCGCGCTTTCTTGCCGGCTTTGAGCCCAGTGAGCAGCGCATGCGCCGCTGCGGTCTGGCCGACGGCGCAAATGTCGTCGTTCTCGCCCTCGACGGTCAAGAGTGCGGTGCGCGCGATCGCCGACGGCTCGACGCGTTGTCCCCGCCAATCGAATGTGCCCATCGGCAATGCATGGTCCTGGAACACGCGCTGCACCGTTTGCAGATAATAGTCGGCCGGCAGATCCATCACCGACATGTACTCGTCGTAGAATTTGCGCGTCGCCGTCGCGCTCTCGCCGTCGCCGCG
>DASYYB010000011.1:0-17732 GCA_035934235.1 Allostellaceae bacterium
CAGGCTCCGGCGCAAGCACCGGCACCGCGGCGGCCGGCTGTACCACATATGGCATAGCCACCGCCGGCGCCGCGACCGCCGCTGCCGCCGGTCGGATGGCTTGGATCGCGGCATCGCGCGCTGCGCGCTCCTTCTGCACCACTTCGAGCGGCTTCGGATGCTCCATCTGGTCGGCGTCGATGCCGGTCGCCACCACCGAGATCCGCATCCGGCCCGCGAGCTTCTCGTCGAAAGTCGAGCCGAAGATGATGTTGGCGTCGGGATCGACTTCCTCGCGGATGCGGTTGGCGGCCTCGTCGACCTCGTAAAGGGTCATGTCAGGGCCGCCCGTGATGTTGATGAGGACGCCACGCGCGCCCTTCATCGACACATCTTCGAGCAGCGGGTTGGAGATTGCGGCTTCGGCCGCGTCGATCGCGCGGCGGTCACCTTCGGCTTCGCCCGTGCCCATCATCGCCTTGCCCATCTCGCTCATCACCGCCCGGATGTCGGCGAAGTCGAGATTGATCAGGCCCGGCATCACCATCAAGTCGGTCACGCCGCGCACGCCGGCGTGCAGCACGTCGTCCGCCATCTTGAACGCGTCGGCGAACGTGGTGCGTTCGTTGGCGACCCGGAACAGGTTCTGGTTCGGGATGATGAGCAGCGTATCGACGTACTTGGTCATCTCCTCGATGCCCCGTTCCGCCGTCTTCATCCGGTGCGTGCCCTCGAAGTGGAAGGGCTTGGTGACGACACCGACGGTGAGGATGCCGGCTTCGCGCGCCGCGCGGGCGATGACCGGCGCCGCGCCGGTGCCCGTGCCGCCGCCCATGCCAGCGGTGATGAAGACCATGTTGGAGCCTTCGAGCGCCATCATGATCTCATCGAGCGCCTCTTCGGCGGCGATCTGGCCCACATCGGGCCGCGATCCGGCGCCGAGGCCGCGGGTGACCGTAATGCCGAGTTGGATACGACGTTCGGCCAGCGACTGCTTCATCGCCTGGGCGTCGGTGTTGCACACGATGAACTCGCACCCAACGAGGTTCGAGCGGATCATGTTGTTGACCGCGTTGCCGCCGGCTCCGCCGACGCCGATCACGGTGAGCCGGGGCCGGAGCTCCAGCTCTTCAGTCGGTACCTTCAGGTTCAAAGTCATACTTCCCTCCAAAGCGTCGCCAGAAATGGGTCCCAGTCCACCCGCCTGGCGAAGGGCGGGTTGCCGGTGGTCGGTTCAAAGGTTTTCACGTAGCCAGCCTCCGATTCGGCCAAAGAGGCCGCTTGGCTCTTCCGTGCGCATCCGGCCGCGTCGCTGCGGTTCGGCGTGCTCGGCGAGAGCGAAATGGATGAGTCCGACCGCGGTCGCGAAGGCCGGACCGGCGGTCGATTCCGCCAGCCCGTCGACGCGCATGGGGCGGCCGATGCGGATTTGCTTGTCGAGGATCAGGCCGGCGAGCTCGCGCGTGCCGGGCAGCTGGCTGGCGCCGCCGGTCAGAACGATGCGGCGGCCGGCGATCTTGTCGAAGCCCGAGACCTCGAGCCGGTCGCGCACCAATTCGAAGGTCTCTTCGAGGCGCGGCGAGATGATGCCGACCAAGAGCGACTTGGGCACGTGGTTGGCGTGGTCTTCTTCCTCGCCGACTAACGGCACCGTGATCATCTCGCGTTCGTCGGCGGCCGAAGGAATGGCGCTGCCGTAGAGCGCCTTCATCCGTTCGGCGTGCGCGATCGGCGTCGTCAGGCCGCGCGCGATATCGTTGGTGACGTGGCTGCCGCCGACGGGGACGCTGTCGGCGAAGACCAGATTGCCGTCGAAGAACACGCCGATCGTCGTCGTGCCGCCGCCCATGTCGATGACGGTGACACCGAGCTCGCTCTCGTCGTCGACGAGCGCGGCCAAGCCGGAGGCGTAGGGGCTCGCCACCACGGCGGCGATCTCGAGTCGGCAGCGGCCCAGGCAGTTGGCGACGTTGCGCACGGCCGCCGATTCGGCGGTGACGACGTGCATGTTGACCGCCAGCCTGTGCCCGTACATGCCGCGTGGATCGCGCACGGCCCTCCCACCGTCGATGGTGAAGCCAACCGGCACCGAATGGATCACCGTGCGCTCGGCCGGCTCCTTGACGCGGAAACCCTGCTCGAGCACGCGCCGCATGTTGGCGTCCGATACTTCGCGGCCGTTGAGGTTGATCTCGGTCTTGATCATCCGCGACGCCGCGAAGCCGCCCGAAAGGTTCACCACCACTTCGCTCAAATGCTCGCCGGACATCTGCTCGGCGGCATGCACCGTCGTGAGGATGGCTTGGCTCGCGGCTTCGATGTCGGTGATGATGCCGTTCTTGATTCCGCGCGCGATCTGGTGGCCGATGCCGACGATGTGCGGCGCCGCTTCTTCGCGGCGCGCGATGAAGCAGCACATCTTGGTCGTGCCGATGTCGAGCACCCCGATCACGCCGCCGCGCGCGCGGCCGTTGAGCTTCATGTTGCTCATGAGCTCTTGTCCTTGCTGCCGCTGCGGACGGTCGACGCCTTGCCGGGTCCGGTCGGCGCCAGCCGCACGACCATCCGATCGGGCAAGCGCAGATCGATCGCCGCGATATTGCGTTCGAGAATCTGTTCCTGCGCTTCGAGTCCGGCGAGGCGGTGCCACGCGGCGGGTGCCGCCGCTTCCGGCAGCGCCACCTGCACGCCGGTGTCGAAGCGCAGCGTCCAGCGGCCCGAGCCGTAGAGCACCGCAGCATTGACGCGCCGCGCGAGCGCCGGTTCAGTCGCGAGCATGTCGATGAGCGTCGCCGCCTGGGCCGGCGCGTCGTCGCCGACAAGGACGATCCGCGGCCCGTACTGGGTCAGATTGTCGGTCGGGATCACCGTGCCATCGCGGTCGATCAGCGACAGCGTGCCGTTGCGCTGCCAGAAAGCGAACGGCTCGCGCTCGGTCAGGCGAATGAACAGTGTGTCGGGCAGCTGGCGCTCGACGTCGGCGCGGCGGACCCACGGCAGCGCTTGGAGGCGCGCCTGGGCAGCGGCGAGGTCGATCTCCAGCATCGGCATGCCGCGCTGGACGCCGAGCGCCGCCAAGATCGACGCCGCGCTCTGGCGCTGGCGGCCGACCACGTCGACGCTTTCGAGCGCCAAGCCCTGCCGGCTGCCGACGGTCCATACGTGTCCCGTGATCGCGCGGCCGGTCCGCGCCAGGGCACCGTCGTGCCACAGCCAAAAGGCGCCACCGCTGCCAGCGACCAGCGTTGCCGCGCAGAGGCCCGCCGCCACGGCGACGGTCGGGAACGGCCGCCGGCGCTGGTGCGCCGCTTGCGGCGATTGTTCCGGAGCGCGGCGCATCAGAAATCGCATGCCGCGTTCTCCACCATCCAGCGCACCAGCGCCGGAAACTCGATGCCGGCGTGCCGCGCGATATCGGGCACCAGCGAGGTCGGCGTCATGCCTGGCTGGGTGTTGACTTCGAGCAGGACCAGCTTGCCGGGCTCGCCGGCGGTATCGTCGTAGCGCAGATCGGCGCGGCTGACGCCGCGGCAGCCCAGCGCCTTGTGCGCCGCGACGCCGATCGCGAGGGCCTCGTCGTAGGCGCGCCGATGGATCGGTGCCGGCATCAAATGCTCGGAGCCGCCTGGCGCATATTTGGCGGCGTAGTCGTAGAAGCCTTCGGCCGGACGGATCTCGAGGGCGCCAAGGGCGCGGTCGCCCATCACGGCGACGGTGATTTCGCGGCCTGCCACGTAGCGCTCGACCAGGGCGCGCTCGTACTGCCAGACCTTAGCTTCGGCGGCCCAGGAATTGTCGGCGCGCTGCACGATGCGCACACCCACGCTCGAGCCTTCGTTGATCGGCTTGACGACATAGGGCCGCGGCAGAACGTCGCCGGCGGCGATCTCGTCGCGCGTCGCGACGCGTCCTTCGGCCAGCGGCAGGCCGGCGGCTGCGAAGACGCTGCGCGCCGTCGGTTTGTCCATGGCGACGGCCGAGGCCAGCACGCCCGAGTGCGTATAGGGCACGCGCAGGAACTCAAGCACGCCCTGCACCGTGCCGTCCTCGCCGCCGCGGCCGTGCAAGGCGTTGAAAACCACGTCAGGCGCCGGGGTCAGCGCCCGCACCATTGCCGCCAGATCGCGCGTCACGTCGATGCTGCGGACTTCGTAGCCGAGCGCGCTGAGCGCCTTGGCGCATTCGCGGCCGCTGACCAGCGAGACTTCGCGCTCGGCGGTCCAGCCGCCCATCAGCACCGCGACCGAGCGGATCGTGCGGCTCATGCGGCACCTCCGCTCGTTGCCGGCACGCCGATGCGCTTGATTTCCCACTCCAGCCCGATGCCGGTTTTGTCGCGCACGCGGCGGCGGACCTCTTCGCCCAGCGCTTCGAGATCGGCGGCCGTCGCATGGCCAGTGTTGATCAGGAAATTGGTGTGCTTGTCCGACACGGCGGCACCACCGCGGGTCAGGCCGCGGCAACCGGCGCGGTCGATCAGCTCCCAGGCCTTGTGGCCGGGCGGATTGGCGAAGGTCGAGCCGCCGGTGCGCGCGCGGATCGGCTGCGTCGCCTCGCGCTGCGCCTGGATCGCGGCCATACGGGCACCAATGGCCGACGGATCGTCGCGCCGGCCTTTAAGCCGCGCGGTAACGAAGATCCAATCGGCCGGCACGCCGCAATGGCGATACGACAAATCCATTTCGCCGGGTTCCAGATCGTGCCGATGGCCGTCGCCGTCGAGAGCGGTCACCTCGCGCAGCGCGTCCTTGAATTCGCGGCCGTAGGCGCCGGCGTTCATCCGCAAGCCGCCGCCGACGGTGCCGGGAATGCCGGACAGGAATTCGAGATCGGCGATGCCGGCGGTGCAGGCGGCAAGCGCGACGTTGAGATCGAGCGCGCCGGCGCCGGCGGTGATCTCGTCTTCGGTTGTCACGACATCGACGAAGCCCCGACCGAGGCGGATCACCACGCCCGGCACGCCGCCGTCGCGGATCAACAGGTTCGAGGCGACGCCTATGACGGTGATCGGCACGCCTTTCGGTTTGCCGGCGAGGAATGCGGCGAGGTCGTCGAGATCGGCCGGGCGGAACATCACTTCGGCGGCGCCGCCGACGCGGAACCAGGTCAGCTGCGCCAGCGGCGCATTCTCGGTCAGCCGGCCCCGGACGCGCGGCAGGCGTTCGATCAGGCGCGGCGTCGGTTCGCGGCGGAGGGCCATCATTGGCGCTTCCTTTGCCGCGGCGTTGCCGCCAGCGCGTCGGGCAGGGCATGAGCCCACGACGTGATCGAGCCGGCGCCAAGGCAGACGACGAAATCGCCCGGCTTCGCCAGGTCGCGGATCACCGCCGGCAAGGCTTCGGGTGATTCGAGCGCCAGCGCGTTGCGGTGGCCGTGCGCCTTGAGGCCCGCGACCAGCGCGTCGCGGTCGATGCCGGGGATCGGCGCCTCGCCGGCCGGATAGATGTCGGCAACCAGCACGACGTCGGCGTCGTTGAAGCAGGTGCAGAATTCCTCGAACAGGTGCTTGACGCGCGTGTAGCGGTGCGGCTGCACCACAGCGATGACGCTGTGCTGCGTCGCGCCGCGCGCTGCCTTGAGCACCGCCGCGATTTCGACCGGGTGATGGCCGTAATCGTCGATGATGGTGACGCCGTTCCATTCGCCGGTTTTGGTGAAACGGCGTTTCACGCCTTTGAAGTCGGCGAAGGCGTTGCGCACGACGTCGTCAGCCAGCTTCAGCTCGCTCGCCACGGCGACCGCGGCAAGCGCGTTCTGCACGTTGTGCCGTCCGAACATCGGCAGATGCAGGCGCGGGATGGTGCGGCTGGTGCCGTCGCGCCGATCGGTCACGATCGCGTCGAAATGCGCGCCGTCGGCGCCGAGGGCGACCGCATCGGCGCGCACGTCGGCCTGGGGGTTGAAGCCGTAGGTCACGACGCGGCGTTCGCTCAGCTTCGGGATCAGGCCCTGGACGACCGGATGGTCGATACACAGGACCGCGACGCCGTAGAACGGGATCGCTGCGACGAAACTCTCGAAGCCCTGATGCAGCGCCTCGACCGAGCCATAATGATCGAGATGCTCGGGATCGATGTTGGTGACGACGGCGACGGTCGACGGCAGCTTGACGAACGTGCCGTCGCTTTCGTCGGCTTCGACCACCATCCAGGCGCCGGTGCCGAGCCGCGCATTGGTGCCGTAGGCGTTGATGATACCGCCGTTGATCACGGTCGGATCGAGTCCGGCCGCTTCCAGCAATGCGCCGATCAGCGAGGTCGTCGTGGTCTTGCCGTGGGTGCCGGCGACGGCGATCGCCCATTTGAGACGCATCAGCTCGCCCAGCATCTCGGCGCGGCGCACCACCGGAATGAGCCGCGACCGCGCCTCGACCACCTCGGGGTTGTCCGCTTTCACCGCCGAGGACACGACCACGACCTTGGCGGCGCCGAGATTTTCGGCGCGATGGCCGATGGCGACGCGGATGCCGAGCTGGCGCAGCCGCTTGACGTTGGCGTTGTCGGTAAGATCGCTGCCCTGCACCTCGTAGCCGAGATTCTTCAGGATCTCGGCAATGCCGCTCATGCCGATGCCGCCGATGCCGGTGAAATGGATGATGCCGATGTCGAGTGGCAGCGCTCTCATCGCGCGGCTCCCGCCGTCTCGATCACCAGATCGGCGAGCCGGCGCGCCGCGTCGGGCCGGCCGTGGCGTTGCGCCGACGCCGCGGCGGCAGCCAGCAACTCCGGCTGGGCGAACACGGTTTCGAGGCGCTGGGCCAGCGCCGGCGGTGTGAAGCTCTGCTCGCTCATCACCCAGGCAGCCCCGGCCGCGGCCAACGCTTCGGCATTGGCGGTCTGGTGGTCATCGGCGGCGTGGCGGTACGGCACGAGGATCGCCGGCCGGCCGATTACGCAGAGTTCGGCGACGCTCGAGGCGCCGGCGCGCGAGATCACCAGATGGGCGCGCGCCATGCGTGCCGGCACGTCGGCGAAGAAGGTGGCAATCTCGGCGCGAATGCCGCTGGCCTCGTAGGCGCGGCGCACGGCATTGGCGTCTTCCGGCCGCGCCTGTTGCGCCACCGCCAGACGCGCCTTGATGGAGGCCGGCAACAGCGCCAGTCCGGCCGGCACGACGGTGCTTAGGATGCGTGCGCCCTGGCTGCCGCCGATGATCAGCAGGTTGATCGGACCGGCGACAGGCGACGCATAGGGTTGGCCGCGTTCGGCGACGATCGCCGGCCGCACCGGATTGCCGGTTTCGATGATCCGCGCGCGTTCGGTCTGGGCCAGGCCGTCGACCTGCGCGAACGAGGTGGCGATGCGCTTCATCCGCGGCGTGAGCCAGCGGTTGGCGCGGCCGAGACGGGCGTTCTGCTCATGGATGACGGTCGGCAGGCCAAGACGCGCCGCCGCCATCATCGTCGGCACCGAAGGATAGCCGCCGAAGCCGACCGCTGCCGCGGGTGCCAAGCTGCGCAGGATGCGCCGCGCCGCCAGCAATCCGAGCGCGATCTCGCACACGGCGAGCACACGGCTGGCGATGCCGGCGCCCGGACGGCCGGCGCGAATCCGGTGTAGCGCGACGCCGGGCAGCCGGTTGTCGAAGGCCTGGCCGCGCTTGTCGGTAACCAGCGCGACCGTGACGCCGCGTCCGACCAACTCGCCTGCCAGCGCCTCGGCCGGAAACATGTGGCCGCCGGTGCCGCCGGCGGCGAGCACGATGAGCGCGCTCATGTCGTCTCTCCGCCGAAGCGTCGTCGCGTCAACGCCAACGCCATGCCCATGCCGAGGCCAAGCGAGAGCATCGACGAGCCGCCGTAGGACAGGAACGGCAGCGTCATGCCTTTGGTCGGCATCAGATGCAGGGTCGACGCCATGTTGATTACCGCCTGCAGTCCGAACTGGACGAACAGGCCGGTCGCGCCGAGCACCACTGCGAGGTTGTTGTCCTGGAGCAACCGCGTGAAGCCGCGCAGCACGATGAAGGCAAAGAGCGCGACGATGATCAGGCAAACGAACAGGCCCAACTCCTCGCCAGCGACGGCGAAGACGAAATCGGCATGCGCATCGGGCAGCGATTGCTTAATCGTGCCTTCGCCGGGCCCGACGCCCCATAGGCCGCCGTGCACGAACGCGTCCATCGCCCGGTCGACCTGGTAGGAATCGCCGCTGGCCGGATCGAAGAACCGGTCGACACGGCTGGTGACGTGCGGCAGGGCGAAATAGGCCGCCACCAGACCGGCGCCACCGAGGCCGAGCACCATCGCCGCCTGCGCGATGCGCAGTCCGGCCAGGAATAGCTGGGTGAACCAAACCGCCGAAACCACCACCGACATGCCGAGATCGGGCTGCCGGATCAGCAGGATGAGGATGATCGCAAACAGCCCGACGGCGATCCACTGGCCAGGGAAATCCGGCTGCTCACGTGACTTGGCGAACAGCCAGGCGCAGACGACGGCGAAGCACGGCTTGATGAATTCCGACGGTTGCAGCTGGAAGCCGGCAAACTCGATCCACCGGCGCGCGCCCAAAACCTCGACGCCGATGAACGGCGTCGCGATCAGCAGCGCCAGCGAAATCACGAAGCCGACGACGGCGACGCGGCGCACCGTGCGCGGGCTTTGCAGCGACATCGCGAACATCACCGCCATCGCCACCGGCAGCACGGCGAAATAACGGACGACGAAATGCAGCCGATCGGTGTGCATATGAACGGCGACCGATGGGCTCGCCGTCATGACCAGCAACGAGCCGAAAGCGATCAGCCCGGTAAGCGCGGCCAGCATCCAGCGGTCGACGGTCCACCACCATTGCGCGACGGCGCTGCGGTCGGTGCGGGCGAAGTTCACGCGCGTCTCCCGGGCAGTGTCTCGACCATGCGGCGGAACTGGTCGCCGCGGTCCTCGAAGTCGCGGAACTGGTCGAAGGACGCGCAGGCGGGCGACAGCAGGATCACGGCGCCGCGCCGGCGGTCGTTGAGGGCCGCATGGCGCGCCGCGGCGAGTGCGGCGTCCAGCGTGCCCGACATGTCGTAGGCGACCTTGCCGTCAAGCGTGCGCGCAAAGCGTGCCGCCGCTTCGCCGATCAGGAACGCGTGCCGGATGCGCGGGAAAAGCGGCTCCAGCGGGTCGATACCATCTTCCTTGGGCTTGCCGCCGGCGATCCAATAGATGTCGTCGTAGCAGACGAGCGCCTTCTCGGCGGCGTCGGCGTTGGTCGCTTTGGAATCGTTGACGTAACGGACGCCGTCGATGGTCGCGATCCATTCCTGGCGATGCGCTAGGCCTGGAAAGGTCGTGATCGCGCGCACCACCGCGTCCGGCTCGCAGCCGAGCGCGCGCGCCGCCGCATAAGCCGCCGCCGCGTTCTGGCCGTTATGCGTGCCGGGTAGCCGTGGCGCCTCGGCCATCGTCAACACCGGCCGTGCGGCGCCGTCGAGATCGTCGACCAACGTGCCGTCGACCACATAGACGCCGCCGGCGACAGGGCCTTGCGCCGAGATCGGCACGACGCGCTGTTTGCCGGCGTCTTTGAGGGCCGCGAAAATGCCGCGGCAGATATCGTCGTCGACGCCGACGACCGCCGTGTGCCGCGTGCTCTGCCCGTGGAACAGGCGCCGCTTGGCGGCGACGTAACCGTCCATGCCGCCATGGCGGTCGAGGTGATCGGGCGTGATGTTGAGCAGCACCGCGACGTCGAGCACCAGGCTGTGCGTCAGTTCGAGCTGGTAAGAGCTGAGTTCCAGGACATAGGTGCCGTCGGCGCCAAGCGCTTCGAGCAGCAAGGCCGGCACGCCGAGATTGCCGCCGACGGCCACCTTGCGGCCGGTTTCGGCCAGAATGTGCGCGGTCAGCGCCGTCGTCGTCGATTTGCCGTTGGTGCCGGTGATGCCGGCGAAGCGCGCCGCTTTTTGCGCCAACGCCAGCAACTCGATGTCGCCGATGATCGGCACGCCGACCGCCTTGGCGCGCGCCGCCGCCGGATGCGGCTGCGGGAATGTGTGCGGGATACCGGGTGACAGCACCAGCGCCTTGGCACCGGCGAGATCAATCGCGAGATCGACGAGCTCGAAGCCGGCGCGCGTCGCCGCGTCGCGCCGGCTCGCGGCGTCGTCCCAGGCAACGACCCGCGCGCCACCGCGCTTCAACGCTTCGGCTGCGGCAAGACCCGAGCGCGCCAAGCCGAGCACGGCAATCGTCTGGTTGCGGAATTGACCGACCTCGATCATCGCCTCACCGGAGCTTGAGCGTGGACAAACCGGCGATCGCCAGGATCGAGGCGATGATCCAGAAGCGGATGACGATCGTCGGCTCGTGCCAGCCTTTCTTCTCGAAATGGTGGTGCAGCGGCGCCATGCGGAAGACGCGGCGGCCGGTGAGCTTGAAGCTCACCACCTGAACGATCACTGAAACCGTCTCGAGGACGAACAGGCCGCCGATGATCACCAGGACGAGCTCGTGCTTGGTGATGACGGCGACGATGCCGAGCGCGGCGCCAATCGCAAGCGAGCCGGTGTCGCCCATGAACACCATCGCCGGTGGCGCGTTGAACCAGAGGAAGCCGAGCGCAGCGCCGACCAGCGAGCCGCAGAACACCGCCAGCTCGCCGGCGCCGGCGATGTGCCAGAGCTGGAGGTAGTTAGCGAACACGACGTTGCCGACCAGGTAGGCGATCAGCGCGAAACAGCCGCCGGCGATCATCGCCGGAACAATGGCGAGGCCGTCGAGGCCGTCGGTCAAATTGACGGCGTTCGACGCGCCGGCGATCACGAACGCGGCGAAGACCAGGAAGAACCAGCCGAGATCGGGCAGTACGCCCTTGAAGAATGGCACCGCTAGCGAGCTGCCGAGCGGCGGATGGGTGATCAGCATCACGGCATAGGCGCCGACGGCGCCGATCGCGAGCTCGATCAGGAATTTGGTGCGGCTCGAAAGGCCCTTGTGCGAGCGGCGCGTCAGCTTGCGGTAGTCGTCGAAGAAGCCGACCGCGCCGAAGCCGACGGTGACGAACAGCGTCACCCAGATATAGGGATTGCTCAAATCGGCCCAGAGCAGGGTCGAGCCGGTGATCGCCAACAAAATCAGGAACCCGCCCATCGTGGGCGTGCCTTTCTTGGTCAGCAGGTGGCTTTCCGGCCCGTCGGTGCGGATCGGCTGGCCATGCGCTTGCTTGGAACGCAGCCACGCGATGATCGACGGGCCGCAGATGAAGCTGATGATCAGTGCCGTCACCACCGCGCCGCCCGAGCGGAAGGTGATGTAGCGGAACAGATTGAACGCTACGAAGTGTTCGGCATACGGCGCCAAAAGCAGATACAGCATCGCTCAGTGCCTCGCCGTTTCCGGGGCCGTCGACAGCCGCGCGATCACGTCGCGCATGCGGCTGCCGTATGAGCCCTTGACCATGACGACATCGCCGTTTTTGAGCCAATGCACGATGGCGTCTGCCATCGCGGTGGCGGTCGTCGCGTGGGCGCCGCGCCGCCGCGCCGGCAGCGCGTCGTAAAGCGCGTGCATCGCTTCGCCGACCGTGAAAACCAGATCGACGCCGGCATCGCGCAGTGAATCGGCGAGTTCGGCATGCAGCTGGGCGGCATTGGCACCCAATTCGAGCATGTCGCCGAGTACGGCGATGCGCCGGCCGCCGTTTTCCGGCCGCACCGCGCCGAGCACGGCGATGGCCGCGCGCATCGAAGCCGGACTGGCGTTGTAACTTTCGTCGATCAGCAGCGCGTCGCCGCCGGCGACCGCGATTTTGCGCCGCAAGCCGCGGCCCGCCATCGGCTCAAGTGTCGCCATCGCGGCCGCTGCCGTGCCGATGTCGCCGCCGGCGGCGTGCACCGCGGCCAGAACCGCAAGGCTGTTCATCACCCAGTGCCGGCCCGGCAGTGCCAGGCAATAGTCGACGATCTCACCCAGCACCGATGCCGTGACCGCGCTGGCGCTGGCGTGCAGATGGCAATCGATCAGATGCACCGCCGCGTCGGCATGGGCGCCGAAATCGACGACGCGGCCGACGCCGGCGGCCTTCGCGCGTGCCACCAGGCGGTCGAAGTGCGGGTTGTCGCGATTGAGGACGGCGCTGCCGCGCGCATCCATGCCGTTGAAGATTTCGGCCTTGGCGTCGGCGATGGCCTCGACCGACGGGAAGAATCCGAGATGGGCCGGCTCGACCGTGGTGATCACCGCGACATCGGGCCGGACCAGACGTGTCAGCGCATCGATTTCGCCGGGATGGTTCATACCTATCTCGAACACGCCATAGACGGTCTCGCGCGGCATGCGCGCGAGCGACAGCGGCACGCCCCACTGATTGTTGAAGCTGCCGGCCGAAGCGTGCGTCGCGCCTTGCCGCTCGAGCGCGTGGCGCAGCGCTTCCTTGGTTCCGGTCTTGCCGACGCTGCCGGTGACGCCGATGACCTTGGCGGCCGTGCGGGCGCGTGCGGCACGGCCGAGATCCTCAAGGCCCGCTTGGGTATCGGCGACCACCAGCAGCGGCTTCGCCGCGCCGGTCATGGGCTTGGCGACCATTGCCGCCGCGGCACCTTTGGCGATGGCGGCGATAGCGAATTCGTGGGCGTCGTATTTTGGGCCCTTGAGCGCGACGAACAGGTCGCCCGGCGACAGCGACCGGCTGTCGATCGACACGCCTTGCGCGTTCCAGGCACCGGTATTGGTGCCGCCGGTCGCCGTTGCGGCGTCGGCAGCCGTCCACAGCACGCTCATGCGGCGCCTCCGACTGCGGCGCGGGCCTCGACCCGATCGTCGAACGGCAGCGTACGCGCGCCGACGATCTGGCCGCTTTCGTGGCCCTTGCCGGCGATGAGCAGCACGTCGCCGGCTGCGAGCAGCTTCGCCGCGGCACGGATGGCGGCGCGGCGATCGCCGATTTCGCGGCCGCCGGGGCACGCGGCGAGAATGGCGCGGCGGATCGTTGCCGGATCTTCCGAACGTGGGTTGTCGTCCGTGACGATGGGGATATCGGCGAGGCGCGCGGCGATGGCGCCCATCTGTGGCCGCTTGCCGGCGTCGCGGTCGCCGCCGCAGCCGAAGACGACGATCAGCCGCTTCGCGGTATGCGGCCGTAGCGCCGTCAGCGCCGTTTCGAGCGCGTCCGGCGTGTGCGCGTAATCGACGATCAACGGCGCGCCGGCGGGATGCGTCGCGGCAAGCTCCATGCGGCCCGGCACGCCTTCGAGGCGCGGCAGGACGTCGAGCACGGCGTCCAGCGGTGTTCCGGTGGCAATCGCGAGACCGATCGCCGCGAGCGCGTTCATGGCCTGAAAGGTTCCAAGCAGCGGCAATTCCAATTGCCGCGACGGCGCACCGGCCGCGACGATCTCGATCGCAAGGCCGCGCGTGGTCGGCGTGGCTGCTTGCAGCCTGAGATCGGCATCAGGTGCCACGCCGAAGGCGATAACCCGCTGGCCGCGTGCCTTGGCGACGTCGACCAGCGTGCGACCAGCCTTGTCGTCGACGTTGATGACGGCGACGGCCGATGCTGGCAGCAGTTCGGCGAACAGCCTGCGTTTGGCGGCGAAGTAGTGGGCCATGTCGCCGTGGTAATCGAGATGGTCGCGCGTCAGGTTGGTGAAGGCCGCGGCCGCCAGCGTCACGCCGTCAAGCCGGAACTGATCGAGACCGTGTGACGACGCTTCGAGCGCGACGTGCTCGACGCCGGCGCGCGTGAGGTCGTGCAGGATTTCGTGCAGCTTGACCGGATCCGGCGTGGTGAGAGCGCCCGGCCGGGTCATGTTCGGCGCGACGAGGCCGATGGTGCCGATACTGGCCGCCTTGAGTCCTTGGGCCGCCCAGATCTGTCGCGTGAAGACCGCGACCGAGGTCTTGCCGTTGGTGCCGGTCACGGCGGCGATGGTCGACGGCTGCGGCGCATAGAAGCGCGCGGCCATGCGCGCCAGCCGGCGGCGCGGATTCCGATCGGCGATCACCGGCACGGCGACTGGCTGTTCGAGCGGCGCTTCGTCGGTGAGGATGGCGGCGGCGCCGCGGGCGAGCGCGTCGCCGAGATGGCGGCGACCGTGTTCGTGCGTGCCGCCCAATGCCGCAAACAAAAAACCGGGCTTCACGTCGCGAGAGTCAGAAGTCAGGCCACAAATCTCGGGATCGCCCATCGTTGGCGCGGAATGATGCGGGCGCGATCCGCCGTCCATGATCTCAGTTAGCCGCAAGTTTCCGTCCCTGCGGGTTGGGCAAGCCGACCATCAGAGAACGGCGAATTTCGGGCGAATTTTCGTCCACCGGAGGGATTCCGACGATCGGCGCCATGCGCATGACGATGCGCTTGACCGCCGGCGCGGCGACCATGCCGCCGGTCGCGAAGCCGCCGGTGCTGCGGTCACCGTGCGGCTCGTCGAGCATTACCAGGACGAGAAATTTCGGGTCGGTGATCGGGAAGACGCCGAGGAACGACGACAGCAGCTTATGCGTCTCGTAGCGGCCGCCGGCGTCCTTTTCAGCGGTGCCGGTCTTGCCGCCGATGAGATAGCCCGAGTTACCCGCGAATTTACCCGTGCCGCTGTCGACGACCAGCCGCATCAGCTGGCGCATCTCGGCGGAGGTCGTCGTCGAGACGACGCGGCGGCCGGCGGCCGGCACGCCGTCCGGGCGCTTGATCAGGGTCGGCGGATAGTAGATGCCGCCATTGGCGATCGCGCTTGCGCCGGCGGCGAGCTGCAATGGGCTGATCGAAATGCCGTGGCCGAAGGCGATCGTCATGACGTTGATCGGCCGCCACGGGCTGGGATAGAGCGGCGCGCCTTCGGGAAGTTCGAAAGCGGGCGGATGCAGCAGGTCGAGCCGCGTCAGGAACTCGCGCTGGCGGTCGGCGCCGGCCTCGGCTGCTTCGCGCGCCGAACCGATGTTGGACGAGTATTCGAAGATCTCGGGCACGCTCAACCAGCGTTTCTTCGGCTCGTAGTCGTGAATGACGAAGCGGCCGATCGCGAGCGGCTTGGTGGCGTCGAAGGTCGAGGCCAGCGTTGCGACGCCGTCGTCGAGCACCATCGCCGTGTTGAAGATCTTGAGCACCGAGCCCATCTCGTAGGTGCCGAGCGTCGCGCGATTGAAGAGCTGCGCCGGACTGGCGGCGCCCGGATTAGCCGGGTCGAAATCCGGCAACGACACCAGCGCCAGGATTTCGCCGGTATGCGTGTTCATGATCAGGCCGGCGGCGCCGGTGGTCTTGAATTCGTCGGCTTGGCGCGCGACCTCGCTGCGCAGGATGTATTGCAGCCGCACGTCGATCGACAGTTGCACCGGCTGGTCGCTGCGCTTCAGCGTCTGGTCGAAGCTGCGCTCGATGCCGGCCAATCCGTTGTCGTCAACGCCGACGTAACCGACGACTTCCGACGTCAATGCGCCTTCGGGATAGACCCGTTTACCTTCGCCCTGGAACTGCAAGCCGGGAATGCCGAGCGCATTGACCGCGGATTCCTGTTGCGGCGTCAGCCGGCGATCGAGCCAGACGAAGCTCTTGTCGGTGTCGAGCCGGGCGTAGATCTCGCTTTCCGTCAACTCGGGCAGGATCGCGGCGACGCGGCGCGCCGTGTCGCGCTTATCGTCGATCAGTTTCGGATCGGCGAACAGCGACGGCGCCTGGAGCGTCGTCGCCAGCATCACGCCGTTACGGTCGACGATGTTGGCGCGCGCCACCACCGCTTTCGCTGCAACATGGCCGTGGGCCAAGCGAACATCGCCCGCCTTGAAGCCGGCGACCTCGACCAGCCGGGCGCCGATCACCAGGAACGCCAGCAGGAACAACGCGCCGGTGATCAGCAGGCGGGTATGGCTGAGTTCAATCGCGCCTTGCGCCGGCCCTTCGGGCGGCACCGGCGCGCTGGCTTGGGGCCGGAAATGACGGGGCCGGCATGGGTCGTCGCGGACAGCGTCGGGCGGACGCTTCATCGTGCCCTCGCGCTGGCGACTTGCGGCGGCGTCGCCGTTGGCGCATTGCGCATCGGGATCTGGTCGAGCTGCGCCGGCTGCGCGATCTGCGCCGGCGCGACCGGCTGGAGTTTCAGCGAAACGCTGTTGAGTCGGTCGAGCCGCTGCGGATCGTCGAGCAGCGTCCATTCGGCGGCCAGCACGCGGGTCTCTTCGCGGGTCGCCGCAATCTGCCGGTTGAACCGTGCCAGCTCGTCGTCGAGCTTGGCGACGTGGAACTTGACCTGGAACATCGCATAGCCGGCGATCACCACCGCCAGCGTCCAGAGGATCGTGCTCAGCCGGATCATGCAGCTTCTCCCCAGGCGGGCGCCGCGGTGCGCTCGGCGGTCCGCAACCGGGCCGAGCGCGCACGCGGATTAAGCGCGAGCTCGGCCGGCGACGGCGTCACCGGCTTTGGCGTCAGCAAACGGAAGCTCGGCTCGCGCTCGCGTGCGGCCGGCAGATGCCGGGTGCCACGCGGCGCATGGCCCGAGCGGGCGCGCAGGAACGATTTGACGCGGCGATCCTCGAGCGAATGGAACGAGATCACCGCCAGCCGGCCGCCTGGCGCGAGCAGCCGCTCAGCGGCGATCAGGCCGCGATCAAGCTCGCCGAGCTCGTCGTTGACGGCGATGCGCAGCGCCTGGAACGTCCGTGTTGCCGGATCGATCGTGCCCGACGGCGGAACCGAGCGGCGGACGAGAGCGGCCAGCTCGCCGGTCCGGGTGATCGGCGTGGTCTTGCGGGCGGCGAGGACGGCGCGTGCGACGCGGCGGGCGAAACGCTCCTCGCCGAAATCGCGGATGATCTGAACGAGCTCGGCTTCGGACAGGCGATTGACCAGGTCGGCGGCGCTTTCGCCGTGTTGCGACATGCGCATGTCGAGCGGCCCGTCGGCGCGGAACGAGAAGCCGCGGTCCGCCGCGTCGAGCTGCATCGACGACACGCCGAGATCGAGCACAACGCCGGATACCGCGTCGACGCCGAGTGGCTTGAGGAGGGATTCCATCTCGGAAAACCGCCCTTCGATCAACGTCAGCCGGTCGCGATAGTGCGTCACGAGCGCGGCACCCGCCTTGGTGGCCGCCGGGTCGCGGTCGAAGGCGACGACGCGGCACGACGCGGCATCGAGCAGTGCGCGGCTGTAGCCGCCGGCGCCGAACGTACCGTCGAGGTACAGCGCGCCGTCGCGCGGCATCAAGGCGGCGACCATTTCGGCGAGCAGGACAGGAACGTGCGGCGCCGTCATTGCGGCTCGCCCGGCGGCAGCGTCAGTCCGCGTTCGCGGATGCGCGCGCGCATTTCGTCCTGGTGCTGGCGGAAGCGCTCGGGTTCCCAGATCTGGAACGTCGGACCGCAGCCGACGAAGACGGCTGTCGTTGTCAGGTTGGCGTGGCGGGTGAGATTGCCCGGTAGGATGATGCGGCCTTCGCCATCGCAGTCGAGTGGCTGCAGTTCGCCGAGGATCGCCGACAAGGCGTCGCGTTCGTCGGACAGTTCCGGCAGCCGATCGATGCGACGCGACAAATCCTCGGCGCGGTCGAGACCGCTGGCCTCGATCGCCGCGAGTTTCACCGCACGATAGACGACGATGCTCTTGGCGCTGGCCGGCGTCAGCGCGGCGCGAAACGCCGCCGGCACCGAGATCCGGCCCTTGCGATCGATCTTGTTGACGTAGGTCGAAAGAAAAACCGCCAACGCTTCGCTCCCGAAACGGCGCCCCTGCGCCCCTTTGGCGCCGACGTCCCGGAGACCTGCAGAGCGGCGGCGCAGGCTCGATTATGGGACTGCATGGGATAACATGGGATTAAATGGGCGGTCAAATGAT
>DASYYB010000001.1:0-66807 GCA_035934235.1 Allostellaceae bacterium
CAACGATCTCGGCCGTTATCTCGTCATCGACGGGCTGGCGCTCGCCGATTCGAGCCAGAGTTACGACTACCTTCCGGCCCAGGGCGCGGCGCGATCGGCGAAACGCGGTCTATGGTATTTCCGCTGAAACGCGAACGCTCCCGGCGTTGCCGTCGGGAGCGTCCGGTTGACTCGTCTCAGCGCGATTCAAGCTGCGTTGTGGTTCTTCGGCCGCACATACGCCATCGCTGCATGTTCGATGCAGTACGGCTTGCCAGCGAGCGTCCGCTTGCCGCAGAAACCGAAATCCTTGTCGCCGGGATGGCCCGTCGGCCAGGAGCAGTTGCCACTGCCGGTCGCCGCCGGTGCCGGCGCGGGCCGACGCATCGGCGGACGCTTCAGCGGCGATGGCCGCGGCGTCAGCGCCAGCCGATGTGCCTTCCCCACCACGGCATTCTTGCTGACTCCGAGTCGGCGACCGATTTCGGCCGTCGAATGCCCTTCGTCCCAGAGTCGGGCAAGGTTCTGTACGAGTTCAGCCGTCCAAATCGATTCCATAAGCCGTCCCCCCGTATATCGTGGTGAGAGATCGTCTAACCACTAGATACAGTATCATGGGGACCCGAACCGGCCAATACCGGCGATTCGGATATCCCCGGGATTCACAGCAGCGGCAGCGGCCGAAATCCGCGCGTCCCAGCCCAGTACCATGCTCACGCTAATCGCCACCCTCGCCATACAGGCGCTGGCCACCATGATGGTGCTGGCGCCGCCTGTGTTCGCCGGTCTTGCAGCGCCCGACTTCGGCGTTAACGCCAACCATATCGGCGTCTTCACCGCGGTGGTTTACGCCGCGGCGTGCCTCTCGACCGGCATGTCGGGTGGACCGGTGCGGCGCTACGGCGCGATCCGCGTCAGCCAGGCGGCGCTGTTGATCGGCGCCGCCGGCCTGGCACTTCTGGCCAGTGCCTCGATCTGGCTCGGTCTCGTTGGCGCCGTGTTTATCGGCGTCGGCTATGGACCGATGACGCCGGCGAGTTCGCATATCCTGATTCGGCAGACGCCGCCGGCGCGCCGTGCGCTCGTTTTTTCGATCAAGCAGACAGGCGTGCCGTTGGGCGGCGCACTGGCCGGACTCGTCGTACCGCCGTTGGCGTTGCCCTTCGGCTGGAAGGGTGCGGCGCTCGTCGTCGCGGCGGTCGGCGCGCTGCTCGCGATCGTCTGCGAACCGCTGCACAAAAGCCTCGACGACGATGCCGATCCGGCAGCGGCCGGCGGCAGCCACATCTTCGCCGCGGTCAACATGGTGCTGGACGAACCGGTGTTGCGTCGGCTGGCGCTCGCCTCGCTCGCCTATTCGGCGATGCAGCTTTGCGTCAGCGCGTTCGTCGTCAATTTCCTGACCGAGCACGCCAACATGGCGCTGGTCGCGGCGGGCGTCGTGATGGCCGTACTGCAGGCGGCAGGTATCGTCGGCCGCATCCTGTGGGGTTGGACTGCCGACCGGTTGGTCAGCGCGCGGCAGGCATTGAGCCTGCTCGGTCTTGCCATCGGTGCGACGGGCGCAGTGCTGGCGCTGGTCGGACCGGGATGGCCGTTGGCGCTGGTCCTCGTCGTGGCGGCGGCGCTCGGCGCCGTGGCGTTGGGCTGGAACGGCGTGTTTCTCGCCGAAGTCGCGCGGCTCGCACCGCCGGGCGGCGCCGGCATGGCGACCGGCGGCGCGTTGGCCTTGACGTTCGTCGGCGCGCTACTCGGACCGCCTGCGTTTGGCGCCGTCGTCGACTTCACTGGTAGCTATCGGATTGCGTTCTTCATCGCCGCGGCGGCCGCGGCGATTTCCGGTCTTGCGGTCGGCCGTCGGACGGCGTGACGGCCGTTGTCAGCCGTTGTACGACAGCAATTCGACGGACGAAGCTTCGCGTCCGCGGCGCGCCTGCGATACCATCATGCGCACTGGCTGACCGGGTTCGAGGCCGTCGATGCCGGAGCGGCGCAACGCCGTCACGTGCACGAAGATGTCCTTGCTGCCGTCGTTCGGCAGGATGAATCCGAAGCCGCGCGCCGGGTCGTACCATTTGACCACGCCATCAAGCGATTCGGCCGGCCCTGCCGGCATGTCGTTGCCGCCACCGCCGTCGCGCGAGCGGAAACCGCCGCGTTCGCGCGGCGCCCGCTGCGTCGCGGTGGAGGCATCGAGGTCGAGGACCTGGATCGCGGCGCGGCCCTTCGGTCCCTGCATCCACTCGAAGGTGATGCTGGCGCCGTCCGGCGCTTCGCTGAAGCCCGAGCGCTCTAAGACAGCCAGCGGCAGGAAGACGTCGCTCGTTCCGTCATCCGGAACGATGAAACCGAACCCCTTGCTGCGGTTGAACCATTTGATTTTGCCGGACAGCCGCGCGACTTCGCCTTGCGGCGGTGCAAATGCGTTCATGGATGCACCATCGGAAAAATAACCCCCCACATTCCATCCCAGACCGACGGTTGAGATCCGTCTTTAGACTGGTGAAATGCCCTCATTCCCGGACTTATCTAGTCCGGGACTCGGCACAATACATAAGGTTATTTCCCCGCCAGCTTGCTGGCAAATAGTAAATAATTAACGTCGGGCCGCCCGCCGAGCAACCAGCCGCTGCCATCCGGGCGGTAATTCAGCGCCGTGATCGTCGCCACGTCGAGACGATTTTTCCGAAGCATTTCAGCCACTTCCGAAGGGCGCACGAATTTCGACCAGCGATGCGTGCCGCGCGGCACCCAGCGCAGCACATATTCGGCGCCGACGATCGCGAAGAGAAACGAGCGGAGCGTGCGGTTGAGCGTCGACAGTGCGAAACCTCCGCCGGGCGCGACCAGCGCGGCGGCGGTGGCGACGAATACCGCCGGATCGGTGCTGTGTTCGATCACTTCCAGCGCCAGGACCGCATCGAAACGCTGTCGCCGACGTATCAAATCCTCCGCGGCGGCTTGGCGGTAGTCGATGGTGAGGCCGGCATCGGCGGCGTGGGCGCGCGCGATGCGGATGGCGGTCGCATCGGCGTCGATGCCGGTCACCGTGAAGCCGAGCCGCGCCATCGGTTCGGCGACGATGCCCCCGCCGCAGCCGATGTCGAGCAGCGACAGGCCTTTGAACGGGCGCGTCGACGTCGGATCGCGGCCGAAATGGCGTGCGAGTTGATCGCGCAAGAAGGTCAGGCGCACCGGATTAAGTTGATGGAGCGGACGGAACTCGCCGCCGGGGTCCCACCAGGCGCGGGCCATCGCCGCGAAATTGGCGACCTCGCCGGCGTCGACGGTCAACGGCCGGCGCGGCGCGGCGACCGGCCGTCGCCGGCGGCCCGCCCGGCGTCCGGGTTTGCGGCGCGGCAGGGCCGTCATGAGCGGCCTACGCATCGCGGTGTCGTGCGGTTTCTGTCCATGGTGCCGTTCCTACGCCGCCTTGCCCCGGTCTTGCGGGAAAGAGTATGTATACGCGCCCTTTTGCCGGCAACCTCCCAGCCCACGGGCTATTTTCGTCATGGCGCGCATCGTACAGAAATTCGGCGGCACGTCGGTCGCCGGGATCGATCGGATCAAGAACGTCGCCCGGCGCGTCAAGCGCGAGGTCGACGCCGGCAACGAGGTTGCCGTCGTGGTTTCGGCGATGGCCGGCGCCACCAACCAGCTCGTCGACTGGACCAACCAGATCGCGCGTCTGCACGACGCGCGCGAATATGACGTCGTCGTCGCCTCGGGCGAGCAAGTGACAGCCGGGCTGCTGGCGCTGGCGCTGCAAGATCTCGGCGTCGACGCGCGCTCGTGGCTTGGCTGGCAGGTTCCGATCCAGACCGACGGCATGCACGGCCGCGCGCGCATCGCCGAAATTCCGGTTACCGAATTAAAGGCGCGGCTCGGCCGCGGCCAGGTCGCGGTGGTCGCCGGTTTCCAGGGGCTCGGCCCCGATACCCGGGTCACCACCCTCGGTCGCGGCGGGTCCGATACCTCGGCGGTGGCGCTGGCGGCGGCGCTCGAGGCCGAACGCTGCGACATCTTCACCGACGTCGACGGCGTCTATACCTCGGATCCGCGCATCGTTGCGAAGGCGCGCAAGCTCGATAGAATAACCTACGAGGAGATGCTGGAATTCGCGTCGCAAGGTGCGAAGGTCCTGCAGACGCGTTCGGTCGAGATGGCGATGAACCATCGCGTGCGCGTGCAGGTGCTATCGAGCTTCGAGGATTCACCGGGCACATTGGTCGTGGACGAGGACGAGATCTTGGAAAAGCAGGTGGTGAGCGGCATCGCCTATAGCCGCGACGATGCCAAGGTGACGCTGGTCAAGGTTCCGGATCGGCCCGGCGTGGCCGCAGCGATCTTCGGGCCGCTGGCCGAGCACGCGATCAACGTCGACATGATCGTGCAGAACATCTCCGACGACGGCCGCACGACCGACCTGACCTTCACGGTCAGCAAGGCCGATCTCGCGCGCACGGTGAAGGTGCTCGAGGCGCAACGCAAGGCGCTGGCCTATGCCGAACTCAAGCCCGACCCCAACGTCGTCAAGATCTCGGTGATCGGCGTCGGCATGCGCAGTCACGCCGGCGTGGCGCAGAAGATGTTCTCGACCCTCGCCAACAAGAACATCAACATCCAGGTGATTTCGACCTCGGAGATCAAGGTGAGCGTGCTGGTAGCCGAAGAGTACACCGAACTCGCCGTGCGCGCGCTGCACACCGCCTACGGGCTCGACGCCGAATGACCGCCACCGACCGGGTCCGCGCCGCAGACTGGCTCGACCGGTTGTGGGCGCGCGGCCGCCGCTTTCTCGGCACCGAGCGCGCCATCATGGGCGGCGCGATGACCTGGGTGTCGGAGCGCAATCTGGTGGCCGCACTCTCCAATGGCGGCGGCTTCGGCGTCATCGCCTGCGGCTCGATGAATCCGGCGCAGCTCGACGCCGAGATCGCCGCGACGCAGGCGCTCACGACAAAGCCGTTCGGCGTCAACCTGATCACGCTGCATCCCGAGCTTCTGGACCTGGTCGACGTCTGCACGCGGCGACGCGTCAGCCACGTCGTGCTCGCCGGCGCTTTGCCGCCGGCGCCCGCAGTCGCGCGCGTCAAGCAGTCGGGCGCCAAGCTGTTGTGCTTCGCGCCGGCGCTATCGATCGCCAAGAAGTTGGTGCGCATGGGCGCCGACGCCATCGTCATCGAGGGCATGGAGGCTGGCGGCCATATCGGTCCGGTTGCAACCAGCGTGCTGGCACAGGAAATCCTGCCGCATGTCAGCGAGGTGCCGGTCTTCGTCGCCGGCGGCATCGGGCACGGTGCGGCGATCGCCTCCTATCTCGAAATGGGCGCGTCGGGCGTGCAGCTCGGCACGCGGTTCGTCTGCGCGCATGAGTCGATCGCCCATCCGAAATTCAAGCAGGCCTTCATTCGCGCGGCGGCGCGTGACGCCGTGCCGTCGGTTCAGCTCGATCCGCGCTTTCCGGTGATTCCGGTGCGCGCGCTGGCCAACGAAGCCACCCGCGCCTTCATGGAAAAGCAGCGCACCGTCGTCGAGCGGTTCACCAAGGGCGCTTTGTCCCAAAAGGACGCGCAGCTCGAAATCGAGCACTTCTGGGTCGGCGCCTTGCGTCGCGCGGTGATCGACGGCGACGTCGAGAGCGGCTCGCTGATGGCCGGGCAAAGCGTCGGCATGGTAACGCGCGAGCAATCGACCAAGGACATTCTCGACGAGCTGGTGGCGCAGGCGATCGACGCACTGCTGACTCGCACCGGCGCGACCCACGAACGCGAGGGAGAGCGCGCCGCCGCTGTGCGCTCTCGGGCAGAAGCCTGATGGATCCCGGCGCGGCGGCCGCTGGGTCCCGCCGCGTCCTCCGTCGTCTGCGCGACGTGATGGCCGGCGAAGGGACGGCCCAGCAAAAGCTCGACCAGGTGGTGCGCCTCGTCGCCGCGGACATGGTGGCTGAGGTGTGCTCGTGCTACATCCGCCGCGCCGGCGACCTGCTCGAATTGTTCGCGACCGAAGGTTTGCGGCCCGAGGCGGTGCACCGCACGCGGCTGCGGATCGGCGAGGGCCTTGTCGGCGTGATCGCCGCGACGGCGCGGCCACTGGCGCTGGCCGAAGCGCAATCCCATCCCGACTTCGCCTATCGACCGGAAACCGGCGAGGAGGTCTATCACTCGCTGATGGGCGTGCCGATCCTGCGCGGCGGCCGCGTCCTCGGCGTGCTGGTCGTGCAGAACCGCACGCAGCGGCACTACGGCGAGGAAGAGATCGAGGCGCTGCAAACCATCGCCATGGTCCTGGCGGAAATCGCCGCTTCGGGCGACCTCGTCAGCCCGATGGAGCAGCAGCCCGGCGAAGGCAACGTCACGCTGCCAACGCGGCTCGACGGCGTCCGGCTCAATGCCGGTCTCGCCGTCGGCCAGGCCGTGCTGCATCAGCCGCGTGTCGCCATCCGCCGCATCGTCGCCGAGGATATCGCCGCCGAGCTCGAACGGCTGCGACAGGCGGCCGCCGCGATGCAAAGCGCGATCGACGAGTTGCTGGCGCAAACCGACATGCCCGCATCTGGCGAGCACCAGGATGTGCTCGAAACCTACCGCATGTTCGCCGCCGACCGCGGCTGGCTACAGCGGATCGCCGACGCAGTGCGCGGCGGTTTGACCGCCGAAGCCGCGGTGCAACGCGTCCTCGACGACACGCGCGCGCGGCTGTCGCAGGCGACCGATCCCTATATCAAGGAGCGTCTCGCCGATCTCGAGGACGTCGCCAACCGGCTGCAACGCCATCTGACCGGCAATCCGATCACGGCCGCGAGTCAGGCCGAGTTGCCGGAGGAATTCGTCGTGATCGCGCGCAACATGGGCCCGGCAGAGCTGCTCGATTACGACCGGCGCCGTCTCAAAGGCGTCGTGCTCGAGGAAGGCTCGCCCGGCGCGCATGTCGCGGTGGTCGCGCGCGCGCTCGACGTTCCGATGGTGGGACGCGTCAAGGACGTGTCGCTGCGGGTCGAGGCGGGCGACGTCGTGGTCGTCGACGGCGACGACGCGATCGTCGTCCTGCGCCCGAGCGACGATATCGTGCTGGCGGCGCAGGCGCGCATCCAGGTCCGGCAGGGACGGCAGGAGCAATATGCCGCGCTCAAGGATCTGCCCGCCCAGACCAAGGACGGCGTGCAGATCGAGTTGAATCTCAACGCCGGCATGCTGATCGACCTGCCGTATCTCGACGAGGCCGGCGCACACGGCATCGGGCTGTTCCGCACCGAACTTCAATTCATGTTACGCGACGATTTTCCGACGGTCGCGCAGCAGTCGGCGCTCTATCGCCGTGTCCTCGACCAAGCCGGCGACCGGCCGGTCACCTTTCGGACGCTCGATATCGGCGGCGACAAATTATTGCCGTACATGGAAGGCGAGCCCGAAGAGAATCCAGCGATGGGCTGGCGCGCGGTGCGCATCGCGCTCGACCGGCCGGCGATGCTGCGCCAGCAGCTGCGCGCCTTCATCCGCGCCGCGGCCGGCAAGCGCCTGCGCGTGATGTTTCCGATGGTCGCGGTGATCGCCGAATTCGACGCGGCCCGCGAAGTGCTCAGTCTCGAACTCGAGCGCGTGCGCAAGCGCGGCGGTGTGCTGCCGTCCACCGTCGAGGCCGGCGTGATGCTCGAGGTTCCGGCGCTCCTCTGGCAGCTGCCGGACCTGCTAGGCCGGGTCGATTTCGTCTCAGTCGGAACCAACGACCTGATGCAATTTCTGTTTGCCGCCGACCGCGGCAATGCACGGATCGCCGAGCGTTACGACTATCTTTCGCCGGCGGTGCTGCGTGTGCTCGCCGACATCGCGCGCGACTGCATCGGCGCGGCGAAGCCCTTCGCCTTGTGCGGTGAAATGGCCGGCGATCCGCTCGGCGCCATGGCCCTCATCGGCCTCGGCTATCGCAACCTTTCGATGGCGCCGCGCTCGTTCGGGCGCGTCAAAGCCATGGTGCGTTCCCTCGATTGCCGGATTTTATGTGACTTTCTCGCGACGCTCGGTAGCGGCCGCGCCGAAAGCCTGCGCGTCAGCCTGCGCAATTTCGCCCAGGACCACGACGTGACGATCTGACGAAGCGGCCGAACCGACGGTAGTTGCGGCAGCTTGCGCGTTGGGACACAATTCCGGCGAGGGTCCATGTCGTCGTCTCCTGAGCAAAACTCGCCGGAGTTGGAGAGTCCAGCGCCCGCGCCCGCGGCGCTCGAAGCCGAACCGGTGCTGACGCGCCCCAAGCACACGATCGGCGCGCTGTTGCGCGAGACGCGTGAGAATTTCGGCGGCGACGTCGAGCGGATTGCCAACGCGCTGCGCATCCGCGCCCAATACTTGGTGGCGATCGAAGAGGGCCGTTATGATCGGCTACCGGCGCCGGTCTACGCGCTCGGCTTCGTGCGTGCCTACGCGATCCATCTCGGTCTTGACGGCGACGAGGCGGTGCGGCGTTTCAAGCAGGAAGCCAGCGGCTTCGAGATTTCGCGCGATCTGGTCTTTCCGGTGCCGCTCGGTGAGCGCGGCATTCCGCATACCCGGATTTTGGCGGCGGCCGTGTTGCTGCTGCTTGCGGCCTATGGCGCTTGGTATTACCTGTCGTCCGGTGGACGCGCGCGTCCGGAACGCGTCAGCGCTGTGCCGTCGGCGCTCCTGCCGCCGTCGGCCGCGCCTTCGACCGCGAATCCGCCACCACCGCCGTCGGTGAGTCAACCCGCGCCGCCGCCGGCCGCGCCAGCAGCGACGACGGAATCGGCACCGACGCTCACGCCGCCGTCATCGCCACCGCCGCCAGCCGGATCGGCGGCGCCGGCCCTGATGCCGCCGCCACCGCCGACCAGTGGCTCGCCGTCCAACACCGAAAATGTCGCACCGGTCTTGAAGCCGCCGGTGTTGAGCCGGCCGCAGACGTCGATTACGCCGCCGGCGCAAACCGCTGCACTGCCGCCCAGCGACAGCGGTGCGTCGGTGATGCCGGGTCCCGGCAACCTGCATGTCTTCGGCGCGACCGATGCAGCGGCGCGAATCGTCATTCACGCAAAGGATGGATGCTGGATCAAGGTGCGTGACCAGAACGGGACAACGGTGTTTGAACGGCTGATGAAACCCGGCGACGTCTACCGCGTTCCCGAACAGGCCGGCTTGGCGCTTTACGCCGGCAATGCCAGCGCCCTTGCGGTGGCGGTTGACGGCCAAGACGTGCCGCCGCTGACCGGCAAGGTGCGACACGATATCCGCCTCGATCCGGATCAGCTCAAAGCCGGCACAGCGGTCGTCGACTGAGGGTTTTCGGCCCCTTGGTTTGACGCGGTAAAACGCGCTATAAACCGCCCCAGCCGGGCACCGATCCCGGAGGCTCATATTCCGGCATTGCAAGGGTTTCGAGAGGTTCCGTCATGAGCGTGCGTCCCTATCGCGACATCATCCGCCGCAAAAGCCGGACGATCCACGTCGGCTCGGTGCCGATCGGCGGCGACGCGCCGATCGCGGTGCAGTCGATGACCAACACGCTCACCCATGACGTCAAGGCGACGGTGGAGCAGATTCAGGCCCTCGAACGCGCCGGCGCCGACATTGTCCGCGTATCGTGCCCGGACGAGGAATCCTCGGCCGCGCTCAAGGACATCGTGCCGCAGATCAAGGTGCCGATCGTTGCGGACATCCACTTCCACTACAAACGGGCAATCGAAGCGGCGAAGAACGGCGCGGCGTGTCTGCGCATCAATCCGGGCAACATCGGCTCGGCCGAACGCGTGCGCGAAGTCGTCAAGGCGGCGAAGGATCACGGCTGCTCGATGCGCATCGGCGTCAATGCCGGCTCGCTCGAACGCGATCTGCTCGAACGGTACGGCGAGCCGTGCCCCGAAGCGATGGTCGAAAGCGCGCTCAACCACGCGAAGATTCTCGAAGATAACGATTTCTTCGAATTCAAGATCTCGTGCAAGGCGTCGGACGTGTTTCTGGCCGTCGCCGCCTACCAGCAGCTCGCCGAGGCCTGCGACTATCCGCTGCATCTCGGCATCACCGAAGCCGGCGGCCTGATGACCGGCACGACCAAGTCGGCGATCGGCCTGGGCTCGCTGCTGTGGGCCGGCATCGGCGACACCATCCGCGTATCGCTGTCGGCCGATCCGGTCGAGGAGATCAAGGTCGGCTATGAAATCCTCAAGGCACTTGGTCTGCGCCGTCGCGGCGTCACCGTGATCTCGTGCCCGTCGTGCGCGCGGCAAAATTTCGAGGTCATCAAGACGGTCGAAGTCCTCGAACAACGGCTGGCGCACATCACCACGCCGATGACGCTGTCGGTCATCGGCTGCGTCGTCAACGGTCCGGGCGAGGCGCGCGAAACCGATATCGGCTTCACCGGCGGTGGCAACAACACGCACCAGGTCTACATTTCTGGCGTCACCGATCATCGCCTCAAGGACCAGAACATCGTCGACCATCTGGTCGAGCTCGTCGAAAAGAAGGCGGCCGAGATCGAAGCCAAGAAGCAGGACGAGAAGGCGACCGAGCCGGCCGAGGCCGCCGCTTCTTGAGCCTGTCAGAGTGAGCCGGACGCTCCAGCCCGTCCGCGGAACGCAGGATCTTCTGCCCGCGGCGATGCGCCGCCATCGCGCCGTCGTCGATACGGCGCGGCTGCACGCGCTGCGCTTCGGTTACGAGGAAATCGCAACGCCGATCTTCGAGTTCACCGAGGTCTTCGCACGGCCCATCGGCGAAACCACCGACATCGTGATGAAGGAGATGTATAGCTTCGCCGACAAAGGCGGCGAGGAGGTGACCCTTCGTCCCGAGAACACCGCCGGCGTGGTGCGCGCGGTGATCGCCAACGGTCTGACGCAGAGCCTGCCGCTGCGATTTTTCTATCAGGGGCCGATGTTCCGCTACGAACGGCCGCAAAAGGGCCGGTTCCGCCAGTTCCATCAGATCGGCGTCGAATTGGTCGGCGTCAAAGAGCCGCAAGGCGACGTCGAAGTGATCGCGCTCGGCGCCGACATTCTTGCCGCCCTCGGTGTCCTGGAACGCAGCGAATTGCGTCTCAATACGTTGGGCGACGCGGAGAGCCGCGGCGCTTATCGCGATGCGTTGGTCAAATATTTCACCCAGCACGCGCACAAACTGTCCGAGGACAGCCGCAAGCGGCTCGAGCGCAATCCGCTGCGCATCCTCGATTCGAAAGACCAGGCCGATATCGCCTTGAGCGCCGCGGCGCCGCATTTCGAGGAATATCTGACGCCGCCGTCGCGCGAATTCTTCAGCCGCGTCCGCGGCGGTCTCGATGTCCTCGGCATCCGCTATAAGCTCGATCCGCGTCTGGTGCGCGGCCTCGATTATTACACGCACACCGCCTTCGAATTCGTCACCACCGAGCTCGGATCGCAGGGCGCGGTACTCGCCGGCGGCCGCTACGACGGATTGATGGGCGTGATGGGCGGCCCGGAGACGCCGGGCGTCGGCTGGGCGGCGGGGATCGAGCGGCTGGCGCTGATGATTGCCGAGCCGGAAGCGGCGCCGCGGCCGATCGCGCTGGTGCCTATCGGCGACGATGGCGAGAAGCGCGCGTTGGCGCTGGCACAGGAGCTGCGGCGTGCCGGCTTCAGCATCGATCTCGCTTATTCGGGCAATCTACAGAAGCGCATGCGGCGCGCCGACAAGATCAAAGCGCGCGCCGCGGTCATCCTCGGCGAGGACGAATTGAAGCGCGGCCAGGCTGCCGTTCGCGACCTCGATGCCGGCACGCAGACCGACGTGCCGCTGACCGCGCTCAAGGATCGCCTGGCGGCCTTCCGGGGCTGAGATGGCAGGCAAGACCCCGTTTGACGCCAAGCTCGACCGCCTGGTGGCGCGCCACGCCGAATTGAGCGCCGCCATGGCCGATCCGGCGCGCATCGGCGAGTTCGCCAAGCTCGCCAAGGAATACAGCGAGCTGACATCCATCGTCGAAGCGATCACGGCGCTGCGCCAGATCGAGGCCGAGGTGCAATCGCTCGAGGAATTGGCCGGCGGCAGCGACGCCGAGATGAAGAAGCTCGCCGAGGTCGAGCTCGATTCGGTCAAAAAGCGGCTACCGGTGCTTGAGGAGCAGGTCAAGACGCTGCTCCTGCCCAAGGACGAAGCGGACGAGAAGAACGCCATTCTCGAAGTCCGCGCCGGCACCGGCGGCGAGGAGGCGGCGTTGTTCGCGGCCGAGCTTTTCCGTATGTATCAGCGCTATGCCGCGCTCAAGGGCTGGCGTGTCGAACTGCTTGAACTGTCGGAAACCGGTCTCGGCGGGCTCAAGGAAGGCATCGCGTCGATCAGCGGCCGCGGCGTCTTCGCGCGCCTCAAGTTCGAATCGGGCGTTCACCGTGTCCAGCGCGTGCCGGCGACCGAAGGTTCCGGCCGTATCCACACGTCGGCCGCGACCGTGGCCGTCCTGCCCGAAGCCGAGGAAGTCGACGTCAAGATCGACGACAAGGATCTGCGCATCGACGTGTTCCGTTCGTCGGGACCGGGCGGCCAGTCGGTCAACACCACCGACAGCGCGGTGCGCATCACCCACATTCCGACCGGCCTCGTCGTCTCGCAGCAGGACGAGAAATCGCAGCACAAGAACAAGGCCAAGGCGATGAAGGTGTTGCGCGCGCGGCTCTACGAGCGTGAGCGCCAGGCGCGCGAGGCCGAGCGCGCGGCGTCGCGCAAGAGCCAGGTCGGGACCGGCGATCGCTCCGAACGCATCCGCACCTACAATTTTCCGCAAGGCCGCGTGACCGACCATCGCATCAACCTCACGCTCTACCAGATCGCGCAGGTGTTGGAGGGCGAAGCGCTCGACGAATTCGTCGACGCGCTGCTGGCCGAGGACCGCGCCGCCAAGCTGGCGGAGGCCGAATGACGATCGTCGTCGGCAACGACATCACGGCGACGGCGCGGCAGCTCGCCGCTGCCGGCATCGCCAATCAGCGGCATGAGGCGCGATTGCTGCACGCGTTGGCGGCAGGCGACAACGCGCGGCTGGCCGACTATGTCCGCCGCCGCGTCGCGCACGAGCCCTATTCGCGGATTCGCGGTGCGCGCGAGTTCTGGAGTCTCGATTTCGCGCTCTCGCCCGACACACTCGACCCGCGGCCCGACAGCGAAACCCTGATCGAAGCAGCGCTGGCCGCGCTGCCGGACCGCACTGCGCCATTGCGCGTCGTTGATCTCGGCGTCGGCACCGGCGCGCTGTTGTTGGCGTTGCTCAGCGAATATCCCAACGCCACCGGCCGCGGCGTCGATGTTCTGCCGGGTGCGGTCGCGACCGCCGCGCGCAATGCCGCCGCGCTCGGTGTGGCCGATCGCGCGCAATTCGTCGCCGGCGATTGGGCCGAGGCAAATTTGGGCGCGGCCGATGTCATTCTGGCCAACCCGCCCTACATACCGTCCGGCGAGATTGTCGCCTTGCCGCCGGAGGTTGTGCGTTTCGATCCGCGGTGCGCACTCGACGGCGGCGACGATGGATTGATGGCCTACCGCGCGCTCGCGCCGGTGGTGCGGCGGACATTGAAGCCCGATGGCTGGGCGTTTTTCGAGCTCGGCGCCGGTCAGGCGGCCGACGTCGCGCGGATCGTAGCGGCGGCCAATTTACGCGCTGCCGGCATGCACCACGACCTTGCCGGACACGAGCGGTGCCTGGTGATTCGTCAAGCAAAATTGGGCAAAAGCGGCGGCTAACGGCCAAAAAAACAGGTTGGCTTCGGCGGCCATCCCGTCTAGGGTAACCCCGCCAAAAGCCAAGGAGCTACGTGCTCCGCGCCTCAGGCGCATAAACCGCCCCTTATTCGATGGACCGCCGGCGTTCGCGCCGTGCGTAAGTGGTTCATAACGCTTCGGACGTGGGGCGAAGCCGAAAAGGCACGATTGAAACTGCTATCGATGACTTCGACATCAAGGGACTCATGAGACCAGGCCAGAAGAATCGCGGGCGTGGCGGTCGCAACATGATGGGCGGCCACCCCCAGAACCGGCAGGGCGGCGGACGCCCGCCGCATCGCAGTCAAAGCTTCGATTCGAGCGGACCGAGCGTGAAGATCCGCGGCAACGCCTATCAGGTGTTCGAGCGCTATATCGCCATGGCGCGCGAAGCGGCTTCGGCCGGCGATCGCGTCGCGGCGGAAAACCTTTACCAGCATGCCGAGCATTATTATCGCATCATGCAGGTGAACGGCGGTTTCGATAATCAGGGCCAGCGCCCGATGACGCCGGCCGACAACGAGATGGCCGGCGGCGACGAGATGGACGGTCATGGCCAGCCGGGGCAAGCGCAAGGCCAGCACCAGCACCAGCAACATCAGCAGCCGCAACAGCAGCAGCACCAGCAGCACCAGCCGATGTCGCCGCAGCAACCGATGCCGCCGCAGCAACATCAACCGCAGCATTCGAATCAGCATCAGTCGCAACCGCCGCAACCGCAGCCCCAGGCCCAGCCGGCGCATCAGTCGTCGTCGGCGTCGCCGGCCGGATCGGGCGCGCAGCCGCCGATGCCGCCGGCCGATCCCGATTACAACGCCTAACCGGCGCGGCAGAGCCGCGTATCTCTGATCTAGGCTGATACCCCGGCCTGGCCGCCCTTGTCGGCGGCCAGAATTACCCCATATTTGTGTCGGAAGGTGCAACCGCTGCTTCCAAGAAGGGCGGTTGCGTCGGTCACGAAGGGGGTCCAATGGACTTCGAAAAATACACGGAGCGCTCGAAGGGCTTCGTCCAGGCGGCGCAGACGCTGGCGCAGCGTTCCGGCCACCAGCAAATCGTTCCCGAGCACCTGCTCAAGGTGCTGCTCGACGACAAGGAAGGCCTCGCGGCCAACTTGATCCGCGCCTCCGGCGGCGATCCGGCGCGCGCGTTGGCGGCGACCGAAGCCGCGCTCGCCAAATTGCCGAGCGTGCAAGGCTCCGGCGCAGGCCAGACGTTCCTGTCGCAGGATTTGGCGCGGCTCTTCGGCGAGGCGGAAAAGATCGCGGCAAAGGCCGGCGACAGCTTCGTCTCCGCCGAGCGCCTGCTGCTGGCGCTGGCGCTCGACCGCAATTCCGCCGCGGGCAAGGCGCTGGCTGCCGCCGGCATCAACGCCCAGAACCTCAACGCTGCCATCGAGCAGATCCGCAAAGGCCGCACCGCCGACAGCGCGAGCGCCGAGGAGAGCTACGACGCGCTGAAGAAATATGCGCGCGATCTGACCGCTGCCGCGCGCGACGGCAAACTCGATCCGGTCATCGGCCGCGACGAGGAAATCCGTCGCACCATCCAGGTGCTGTCGCGTCGCACCAAGAACAATCCGGTGCTGATCGGCGAGCCCGGCGTCGGCAAGACGGCGATCGTCGAAGGCCTGGCGCTCCGGATTCTCCATGGCGACGTGCCCGAAAGCCTCAAGGACAAGCGCCTGCTTGCGCTCGACCTCGGTGCGCTCGTCGCCGGCGCCAAATTCCGCGGTGAATTCGAGGAACGGCTCAAGGCCGTGCTCGCCGAAATTACGGCGAGCGCCGGCGAGATCATCGTCTTCATCGACGAGCTCCACACGCTGGTCGGTGCCGGCAAGGCCGAAGGCGCGATGGACGCGTCCAACATGCTCAAACCCGCGCTGGCGCGTGGCGAGCTGCATTGCGTCGGCGCCACCACGCTTGACGAATACCGCAAGCACATCGAAAAGGATGCCGCCCTGGCGCGACGCTTCCAGCCGGTGTTCGTCAACGAGCCGTCGGTCCCGGACACGATCTCGATCCTGCGCGGCATCAAGGAAAAGTACGAGCTGCATCACGGCGTGCGCATCACGGACGGCGCGATCGTCGCCGCGGCCACGCTGTCGAATCGCTACATCACCGACCGCTTCCTGCCCGACAAGGCGATCGACCTGATGGACGAAGCGGCGTCGCGCCTGCGCATGGAGGCCGAGTCCAAGCCCGAGGCGATCGACGAGCTCGACCGCCGCATCGTTCAGCTCAAGATCGAGCGCGAAGCGCTGAAGAAGGAAACCGATCCGGCGTCGAAGGACCGGCTGAAGAAGCTCGAAGTCGAGCTGATCGGGTTCGAGAAGCAGTCGGCGGACCTGACGGCGCGCTGGCGCGCCGAAAAGGAACAGATGGCCGGCGCGCAAAAGCTCAAGGAGCAGATCGACAAGGCGCGCATCGAGCTCGAGCAGGCGCAGCGTAAAGGCGGTTTCACCCGCGCTGGCGAGTTGACCTATGCCGTCATTCCTGACCTCGAGAAGAAGCTCAAGGCGGCCGAAGCCGCCGAAGGCAACCGCATGATCGACGAGGCGGTGACGGAGCAGCACATCGCGGCGGTGGTGTCGCGCTGGACGGGTATTCCGGTCGACAAGATGCTCGAAGGCCAGCGCGAAAAGCTGTTGCAGATGGAAGCGAATCTGCGCCGCCGCGTCGTCGGCCAGGATGAGGCGGTCGCCGCCGTCTCGAACGCAATCCGCCGCGCCCGTGCCGGCCTACAGGACCCGAACCGGCCGATCGGCTCGTTCCTGTTCCTCGGCCCGACCGGCGTCGGCAAGACCGAGCTCGCCAAGGCGCTCGCCGAATTCCTGTTCGACAGCGACCAGGCGGTGCTGCGCATCGACATGTCGGAATACATGGAAAAGCACGCGGTTGCGCGGCTGATCGGCGCGCCGCCGGGCTATGTCGGCTACGAAGAGGGCGGCGCGCTCACCGAAGCGGTGCGCCGGCGGCCCTATCAGGTGATCCTGTTCGACGAGGTCGAAAAGGCGCATCCCGACGTCTTCAACGTGTTGCTCCAGGTGCTCGACGACGGACGGTTGACCGACGGCCAGGGCCGCACAGTCGATTTCCGCAACACGCTCATCATCCTGACGTCCAACCTGGGCAGCGAGTATCTCGCCAACCTGCCCGAAGGCCAGGACGTCGCCAGCGTGCGTGGCCAGGTGATGGAGGCGGTGCGCGCCGCCTTTCGGCCGGAATTCTTGAACCGCCTCGACGAGATTTTGATCTTCCGGCGGCTGTCGCGCGCCGACATGGAAGGCATCGTCGCGATCCAGCTCAAGGGCCTGGAGAAGCTCTTGGCCGAGCGCAAGATCGGGCTCGAGCTCGATGCCAAGGCGCGCGCATGGCTTGCGGCGGCGGGCTACGACCCGGTCTACGGCGCGCGGCCGTTGAAGCGGGTGATCCAGCGCGAGCTGCAAAATCCGCTGGCCGAAGCGATCCTCAAGGGCACGATCAAGGACGGCGAAACGGTGAGCGTCACGGCAACCGGCGAGGACCATCTCGCCTTTGCCGCCAAACTCGCCAAGGGCAAGACGCCGGCGAAAGCGGCGGAGTAGGCCTCAGCCGAGTTCTGCGGCCCAGTCGCGGGTCTCGACGATTTCCTTGATCTGGCGGAGCAGCGAGCCGGCATAGCTGCCGTCGAAGGCGCGGTGGTCGAAGCTCTGGCCGATCATGGCGACGCGGCGGATGGCGATGTTGTCGCCTTTCGGCCCCTCGACCACGACCGGCGCCTTGCGCACGGCGTCGAACGACAGGATCGCCACGTTGGGCGGATTGATCACCGGCATGGTGAACTGCGTGCCGAAGCTGCCGTTGTTGGTGAGCGTATAGGTCGCGCCCGCGAGGTCCGCCGGCGTCAGTTTGCCGCTGCGCGCCCTGTCCGCCAGCCGTGCGATCGCCTTAGCGAGGCCGGCGACGGTCAAATCCTCGGCCTGCTGCACCACCGGCACGACCAACCCATCCTGTTCCAGGTCGGTGGCGATGCCGAGATTGATGTCGCGATGCAGGATCAGCCGGTCACGGTCGAAGCTGGCGTTGGCGCGCGGGAACTGGCCAAGCGCGATGCACAGCGCGCGGGCGATGAACGGCAAATAGGTCAACGCGACACCGTGGCGCTGCTCGAACGTCGCTTTCGCTTGGTCGCGCGCGGCCGCGATGCCGGTGACATCGAGTTCGACCGCCTGGAAGGCGTGCGGAATGGTGCGCCAGGCTTCGGCAAGATTGGCGGCAGTTTGCGCGCGGATGCGATTGAGCGGCTCGATCGTGTCGCCCTCGCGGGGCGCAATAGGTGTGCGCGCGATGGCCGGCGCGGCCGGCGCGGCGGCCACGTCGGCGGCGGCGATGCGCCAGCCGCCGCGCGCCTTCACCTGCCGCGCAATCGCGGCCAGATCGGCACCCGTATTTTGAATCAGCCGGCGGGCGAGCGGGGTCGTCTTGAGTCCGTCGAGCGCCACTGCGGGCGCCGACGCGATTCCAACTGGCGTGCGAACCTCTTCAAAAGGCGTGGGCGTAAACGGCCGATAGGTGCCGGCCGGCGCGCTGACCGCGGCCGCCACCACGGGCGCCGGCGCCGATTTCGTGACGCTCGCCGCCGGACGCGCCGGTGCCGGCTTCGCCGGCGTGACCTGCTCGCCTGCCTTGCCCAGTATTCCAACCACGGTGCCGACGGGCACGGTCTCGCCGGCTGGCACGCGGATTTCCGTCAGCGTGCCGGCTTCGGTCGCCTGGACTTCCATCGAAACCTTGTCGGTTTCGATCAGGAACAGATTGTCGCCGGCGGCGACCATGTCGCCGACCTTCTTGAACCAGCTCGCGACCTTGCCTTCGGCGACAGTCTCGCCCAGCTGCGGCATGATGACATTCATGCGGCCACCGTCGCCTACCAGGTGACCGAGACGTATTGCGTCTCGAGGAATTCCATCATGCCTTCGTGTGCGCCTTCGCGGCCGATGCCCGATTGCTTGGCGCCGCCGAACGGCGCCGCCGGATCGCTGGCCACGCCGCGATTGAGGCCGATCATGCCGGCTTCGAGTCGCTCCGATATCTTGAGGCCGCGCGACAGATCGCGGGTATAGACGTAGGAGATCAGGCCGAATTCGGTGTCGTTGGCCTTGCGGATGGCTTCGTCTTCGTCGCGGAACTTCTGGATCGGCGCCACCGGCCCGAAGATCTCCTCTTTCAGGCAGCGCGCATTGTCGGGCACGTCGATCAGCACCGTCGGCGGATAGTAATAGCCGGTACGGTTGACGCGCTGGCCGCCGATCACCGCGCGCGCGCCCTTGTTGAGCGCGTCCTCGACCAGGGCGGCCACCTTGTCGCGCGTGTCGGCGTTGACCAGCGGGCCGACGGCGACGCCGTCTTCAAGCCCGTTGCCGACCTTCAGCGCCTTCATCTTGGCGGCGAACTTGTCGACGAAGGCGTCGTGCACCTTCTCGTGGACGTAGAAGCGATTGGCCGAGGTGCAGGCCTCGCCCATGTTGCGCATCTTGGCGATCATGGCGCCGTCGACCGCGGCGTCGATGTCGGCGTCCTCGCAGACGATGAACGGCGCGTTGCCGCCGAGCTCCATCGCCGGCCGCACCACGTTGTCGGCGGCTTCGTGCAAGAGCTTGCGGCCGACCTCGGTCGAGCCGGTGAACGAAATCACCCGGACGCGTGGATCGTGCAGCATGGCGCTCACCACCGCGCCCGACTTGCGCGACGGCAGGATATTGACGACGCCCGCGGGCACGCCGGCCTCTTGGAACAGCTCGCCCAGCGCCAGCATGGTGAGCGGCGTTTCCGACGCCGGCTTCAGTACGACGGTGCAGCCTGCGGCCAAAGCCGGCGCGATCTTGCGCGTGCCCATCGCCGCCGGAAAATTCCACGGCGTCACCATCACGGCGACGCCCGCCGCCTTGTGCTGAACCAGGATGCGCGCACCGGTCGATGGCGCACGCGAGACTTCGCCCAAATTTCGCGGCGCCTCTTCCGAATACCAGCGGAAGAATTCGGCGGCATAGGCCGCCTCGGCGCGTGAATCGGCCAGCGCCTTGCCGTTCTCAAGCGTCATCAGCCGCGCGAAGAATTCCTTGCGCGCGATCGCCAGCTCAAAGCATTTGCGCAGAATTTCGGCGCGGTCGCGCGGATTGGTCGCCGACCAGGCTGGGAAGGCGCGGGCGGCGGCATCGAGTGCGGCCTTGGCGTCGTCGACGGTGCCGTCGGCCACCTTGCACAGCGGCTGTTCGGTCGCCGGATTGATCACGTCGAACTGGCCGCCGCCGGTCGCGGCGCGGAACTGACCGCCGATATAGAGGCCAGTCGGCACCTCGATGTCTGGCGCGTCCTTGAGCTTCACCTTCGCCATGCCAGCCATGGGCAACCTCATGCGCTGAGGGAGCGGCGGATCTTATCGACGATGCGCGGCGCGTTGGGCAGTGCCAGATCCTCGAGATTGTCCGCCGCCGGCAGCGGAATGTGCGGCGTCGTGATGCGCACCACCGGCCCGTCGAGATCGTAGAATGCTTCGTCGGCGGCGATCGAGGCCAGCTCCGCGCCCCAGCCGCACAGGCGCGGATTTTCCTCGACGGTGAACAAACGGTGGGTGCGCGCGACCGATCCCAGGATGGTCGCCAAATCGAGCGGCACCAGCGAGCGCACGTCGATCACCTCGACGTCGATGCCATGTTCCTTGGCCAGCGTTTCGGCGGCGGCCAGCGCGCGCGGCACCATCAACGCCAGTGCCAGCACCGTCGCGTCCTTGCCGGGTCGGACAATTTTCGCCGTACCGAGACGGTCGACGATCTCGCCGTCCGGCACCTCGCCCTTCGTTGCATAAAGCGATTTGTGCTCGAAGAAGATGACCGGATCGGGGTCCCGGACGGCCGCAGCCATCAGCCCGATGACGTCCGCGGGGGTCGATGGGGCCACCACCTTGAGTCCCGGAATCATCATCGCCCAGTTCTCGACGCTCTGACTGTGCTGCGCGCCGAAGCGCGAGCCGGCGCCGTTGCCGGTGCGAACGACCAGCGGACATTTCACTTGGCCGTTCGACATGTACCGCGATTTGGGAATCTCGTTGGCGATGTAATCGAAGCACACCGCAAGGAAATCCGAGAACATGATCTCGGCAATCGGCTTCAAGCCGGTCATTGCCGCACCCATGGCGGCGCCCAGAATCGCTTGTTCCGAAATCGGCGTGTCGCGCACGCGCTGCGGCCCGAACTGCTCAAGCAAACCGACGGTCGTCTTGAACACGCCGCCCGCCTTGCCGACGTCCTCGCCGAGAAACACCACGTCGGGATCGCGGCTCATCTCCTGCGCGATGCCGCGGGCGACCGCGTCGCGATACGTCAGTTCCGCCACGCCCAGCCTCCATCGGCATAGACGTCGGTGGCCAGGATCTCGGCGGGCGAGGCTGGCGCGGCCTTGCACGCTTCGGTCGCAGCATCGACCTTGCGTTTCGATTCTTGCTCGACCGCCTTGACCGCCGCCTCGTTGACGCCGGCCGCCAGCAGCCGGCTGCGATAGAGCCGGATCGGATCGCGCTTCAACCATTCATCGAGCTCGCCGGCGGGCCGGTACTTCGCCGGATCGGCGCGCGAATGGCCGCTGTGGCGGTAGGTCATGCACTCGATCAGCGACGGGCCGTCGCCGGCGCGCGCCTTGTCGAAGGCGGCGCGGGCGGTGCGGAAGACTTCGTCGGCGTCGTTGCCGTCAATGACGATGCGGTCGAGCCCATAGGCGCTGGCGCGGTCGGCGGCGGGATGCTGCACCGCCGTCACCTCGCCGATGGGCGTGTATTCCATGTAGAGATTGTTCTCGCAGACGAAGATCACGGGCAGCTTCCACACCACGGCGAAATTGACCGCCTCGTGGAAGGCGCCGATGTTGGTCGTGCCGTCGCCGAAGAAGCACACCGACACGTCCTTCTGGCCCTTATATTGCGCACGCCATGCGGCGCCGCAGGCGATCGGCAGATGCGCGCCGACGATCGCATAGGATCCCATGACGCCGTGCTCGACGGACGTCAGATGCATCGAGCCGCCCTTGCCGCGCATCAGCCCGTTGTCGCGCTGCATCAGTTCGCCCAGCACCTTTTCCATCGGCACGCCGCGCGCCAGCGTGTGCGCGTGGCCGCGATAGGTGCAGAAGCTGAGATCGCCTTTGTCCATCGCACCGGCGAAACCGGCGGCGACCGCCTCTTGGCCGAGCGAGAGATGACTGGTGCCCTTGACCAGGCCTTGCAGGAACAAGTCGTAGGCGCGCTGTTCGCAGTCGCGGATCTCGACAAGAAGACGATAGAGCTCGAGGCGCTTGGCCTCGGTCAGTTCGTCGTTGTGCAGCGTCACGGACTTCAGCTGGGCGCGGCCGGTCACGCGGATGTCCTTCCCTGCGAACGGCGCTCGGTGCCGCGTCCTCGCCGGACGCGGTGTGACGTCCTCGCGCTGTCACCTTGGTCCCGGTTGATGTCGCGTTTAACCATGCGTCGCACGCTCCGCCACTGTCAACGGCGTGCGACGCGTCAGCGCATTGCCGAAAGCGCCGGTCGTGGGCCGCCGCTTAACGCTGATTTCCCTGCCTGCCCAAGGGTTTTTTCTGGCTTGAAACACCCCATTTAACATTAGGCTTTTCTTGACTCATTGGGGTCCTGCCGCGATGCTGCCACAAAGCACATCGCGGAACCGCCGCAGCGGGATTCGATGCGGCAGGGTGAAATTCCCGATCCGGTCTTGGGACGCGACCCAGGGGCGATCGGATCGGGGGAGGATGAGGTTTTGACGGCGCACGGCATGGCTGCGCGGCAAGGTTTGTACGATCCGGCGCATGAGCACGATGCATGCGGCGTCGGGTTCATTGCGCATATCAAGAACCGCAAGAGCCACGACATCCTCACCAAGGGAATCGAGATTCTGCACAACCTGGCGCATCGCGGCGCCGTGGGTTCCGATCCGCTGGCCGGCGACGGCGCCGGCATCCTGATCCAATTGCCGGAAAAGCTGTTCCGCGACGACGCCAAGAAATTGGGCTTCGCGCTGCCGGACGCCGGACATTTCGGCGTCGGCATGGTCTTCCTGCCGCGCAATCCGGAAACCCGGCGCGAATGCGAAGCCACGATCACCCGGCTCATCGCCGCCGAAGGCCAGACGCTGCTCGGCTGGCGCGACGTGCCGGTCGATTCGACCGTTCTGGGCGAAAGCATCAAGCCGATCGAGCCGGTGATCCGGCAGTTCTTCGTCGGCCGCGGCGCCAATTGCGCCGACGCCGACGCGCTCGAGCGCAAGCTCTACGTCATCCGCAAGCAGTCGCATGCGACCGTGCGCGCGAAGAAGCTGCCCGAGGGCACGGCGTTCTATGTCGCCAGCCTGTCGACGCGCACCGTCATCTACAAAGGCATGGTGATCCCCGAGCGCCTCGCGCTCTACTACAAGGATCTCAACGATCCGCGCACCGAATCGGCGTTGGCGCTCGTGCACGCGCGCTTCTCGACCAACACCTTCCCGTCGTGGGAGCTGGCGCATCCGTTCCGTTTCCTCGCCCATAACGGCGAGATCAACACGCTGCGCGGCAACATCAACTGGATGATGGCCCGGCGTCACTCGATGACGTCGAAGCTGCTGGGCGACGATCTGACGAAGCTGTGGCCGCTCATCGGCGACGGCAACTCGGATTCGGCGACGCTCGACAACTGTCTCGAGCTGTTGATCGCCGGCGGCTATCCGATGATCCACGCGCTGATGATGATGATTCCGGAGGCGTGGTCGGAAAACCCGCTGATGGATAAGGATCGGCGCGCGTTTTACGAATATCACGCGGCGCTGATGGAGCCGTGGGACGGCCCGGCGGCGTTGGCATTCACCGACGGCCGCCAGATCGGCGCGACGCTCGACCGCAACGGCCTGCGTCCGGCGCGCTTCTTCGTCACGTCGGACGATCACGTCGTCATGGCGTCGGAAGCCGGCGTACTCGACGTGCCGGAAGAGAAGATCGTCCGCAAGTGGCGCCTCCAGCCCGGCAAGATGCTGCTGGTCGATCTCATCAAGGGCCGGATCGTCGACGACGATGAGCTTAAGGCCGAGATCGCGCGCGCCAAGCCGTATCAGAAGTGGCTCGACCAAACGCAGATCAAGCTCGAATCGCTGCCCGAAGAGGTGACGCCGCTGCCGCCGCCGGCGGATGTGCTGCTCGATCGCCAGCAGGCCTTCGGCTACACCCAGGAAGACATCAAGTTCTTCCTCAAGCCGATGGTGCTGACCGCCGAGGATACGGTCGGCTCGATGGGCCGCGACACGCCTTTGGCCGTGTTGAGCGACCGGCCGAAGCAGCTGTCCGACTATTTCCAGCAGCGCTTCGCCCAGGTGACCAACCCGCCCATCGACAGCATCCGCGAGGAGCTGGTGATGGCGCTGGTCTCGCTGGTCGGACCGCGGCCAAACCTGCTCGACCTCGAAACCGGCGGCTCGCACATTCGGCTCGAGCTGCATCAGCCTGTCCTGACCAACATGGACATGGAGCGGATCCGCCGCATCGAGGACAACACCAACGGCCACTTCAAGAGCTTCACGCTGTCGATCTGCTACGCCGCGGCGGAAGGCGCCGCCGGCATGGAACCGGCGCTGAAGCGCATCTGCAATCAGGCCAAGGACGCGGTGCGGGCCGGCTCCAACATCATCATCCTGTCGGATCGCGCGCTCGACGCCGAGCACATCGCGGTGCCGTCGCTGCTGGCGACCGCCGCGGTCCATCACAGCCTGATCCGCGAAGGTCTGCGCACCGAGGTTGGGCTGGTGGTCGAAACCGGCGAAGCGCGTCAGCTGCACGATATCTGCCTGCTCGCCGGCTACGGCGCCGAAGCGATCAATCCGTATCTGGCGCTCGACAGCATCGCCGCGCTGAAGCGCGATCTGGGCGAGAAGCTGGTTCCCGAAGTCGAGGCGCAGAAGCGCTACATCAAGGCGCTGACCAAGGGGATCATGAAGGTGATGTCGAAGATGGGCATCTGCACCTTCCAATCCTATTGCGGCGCGCAGATTTTCGACGCCGTCGGCCTCAATCGCGCGCTCCTCGACGAATATTTCACCGGCACCACCTCGCCGGTCGAAGGCATCGGCCTCGCCGAGATCGCCGACGAAACCGTGCGGCGCCATCGGCTGGCGTTCGGTGATGCGCCGATCTATCGCAACGCGCTCGATCCGGGCGGCGAGATTCTCTATCGCGTGCGCGGCGAGCAGCACATCTGGACCAACGATTCGGTGGCGGCGCTGCAGCACGCGGTGCGCGGCAATAACTACCGGAAATACAAGGAATACGCGCGCCACGCCGGCGACCAGGAAGACGGCGTTATCGCGCTGCGCGGCCTGCTCGATTTCGATTTCGCGCCCGAACCGATTCCGCTCGATCAGGTCGAGCCGGCCGAAAATATCATGAAGCGTTTTTCCACGGGCGCGATGTCGTTCGGCTCGATCTCGTGGGAAGCGCACACCACGCTCGCCATCGCGATGAACCGCATCGGCGGCCGCTCGAACACCGGCGAGGGCGGCGAGGATCCGCGGCGTTACAAGCCGCTCGACAACGGCGATTCGATGCGTTCGTCGATCAAGCAGGTGGCCTCGGGCCGCTTCGGCGTCAACGCCGAATACCTGGTCAACGGCGACATATTGCAGATCAAGATGGCGCAGGGCGCCAAGCCGGGCGAGGGCGGCCAGCTTCCGGGACACAAGGTCGACGACTGGATCGCCAAGACGCGTCACTCGGTTCCCGGCGTCGGCCTGATTTCGCCGCCGCCGCATCACGACATTTATTCGATCGAGGATCTGGCGCAGCTCATCCACGACCTGAAGAACGTCAACCCGAAGGCGTGGGTGAGCGTCAAGCTGGTGGCCGAGATCGGCGTCGGCACCATCGCCGCCGGCGTCGCCAAGGCTTATGCCGACCACGTCACCATCGCCGGCCACGAGGGTGGCACCGGCGCGAGCCCGCTGACCTCGATCCACCATGCGGGCGAGCCGTGGGAAATCGGCTTGGCCGAAACGCACCAGACGCTGGTGCTGAACGGCCTGCGCGGCCGCATCGCGGTGCAGGTCGACGGCGGCCTGCGCACCGGTCGCGACGTCGTCGTCGGCGCGCTGTTGGGCGCCGACGAATTCGGTTTCGCCACCGCGGCGCTGATCGCCGAAGGTTGCGTGATGATGCGCAAATGCCACCTCAACACCTGTCCGGTCGGCGTCGCGACCCAGGACAAGGAGCTGCGCAAGCGCTTCGTCGGCAAGCCGGAGGATGTGGTCACCTACCTGCGTTTCGTCGCCGAAGAGACGCGCGAGCTGATGGCCAAGCTAGGTTTCCGCACCTTCAACGAGATGATCGGCCGCACTGACAAGCTGATGATGCGCCGCGGCTCGAACCATCCGAAGGCGCGGCAGGTCGATCTCAGCCGTGTGCTCTATCGGCCGCAGGTGCCGGCCGGCACCAAGACCTATCAGTGCGAGGCCCAGAACCACCCGCTCGAAAAGGCGCTCGATCACAAGCTGATCGCGCTCGCCAAGCCGGCGCTGGAAAAGGGCCAGAAGGTCGTGATCGAGCTGCCGGTGCGCAACGTCAACCGCACCGTCGGCGCCATGCTGTCGGGCGAGGTGGCGCGGCGCTATGGCGACGCCGGTTTGCCCGACGCCACCATCGACGTCCGCTTGAAGGGCACGGGCGGGCAGACGTTCGGCGGCTTCCTGGCGCGTGGCGTGGCGTTCACGCTCGAAGGCGCGACCAACGACTACGCCGGCAAGGGCCTGTCAGGCGGCCGGCTGGTCGTCTATCCGCCGCGCGACAGCAAGCTGGCGCGCGACAAGAGCATCATCGTCGGCAACACCGTGCTTTACGGCGCGATCAGCGGCGAATGCTACTTCAGCGGCGTCGCCGGCGAGCGCTTCGCTGTGCGCAACTCGGGCGCGGTCGCGGTCGTCGAAGGCGCCGGCGCGCATTGCTGCGAATACATGACCGGCGGCATCGTCGCCGTGCTCGGCGATACCGGCCCGAATTTCGCCGCCGGCATGAGCGGCGGGGTCGCGTACGTGCTCGACGAGCGTGGTGAATTCAAGACCCGCTGCAACACCGCGATGGTCGAGCTCGAACCGCTCCAGGGTGACGACGGTCCAGTCGACGCCGACCAGCCGATCGAATTCGCCTATTCGCTGCACGAAAACGATATTCGCCTGTTGCGGCGGATGATCGAGCGGCACGCACGGCTGACGCAAAGCCCGCGCGCGCGTACGATCCTCGAGAACTGGACGCACTGGCGGAACCAGTTCGTCAAGGTCATGCCGGTTGAATATCGTCGCGCTCTGCAAAAGATCGAGCAGGCGCGGAAGGCCGCGCCGGCGGAGATTGGCGTCGCGGTGAGCGCCTGATCCAATGGCTAAGCCGACCGGTTTCATGGAGTTCGAACGGCGCGACCATGCCTACGCGCCGGTCAAAGACCGTCTCAAGCACTACCGCGAATTCACCGAGGCGCTGCCGTCGGACGAGCTGAAGCGCCAGGCCGGGCGCTGCATGGATTGCGGCACGCCCTATTGCCACACCGCGTGCCCGGTCAACAACATCATCCCGGACTGGAACGACCTGGTCTACGAAGGCGACATGCGGCGCGCGCTCGAGGTGCTGCATTCGACCAACAACTTCCCGGATTTCACCGGACGCATTTGTCCGGCGCCGTGCGAAGCCTCGTGCACGCTGAACCTCATCGAATCGCCGGTCACCATCAAGACCATCGAGCACGCCATCGCCGACCGCGGCTGGGAAGCCGGTTGGGTCGCGCCGTTGCCGGCGAAGCATCGCACCGGCAAGCACGTCGCGGTCGTCGGCTCCGGCCCTGCCGGGCTCGCTTGCGCGCAGCAATTGGCGCGCGTCGGGCATGACGTCGCCGTCTATGAGAAGTCGTCGCGGATCGGCGGCTTGCTGCGCATCGGCATTCCCGACTTCAAGCTCGAAAAGCACGTTGTCGACCGCCGCATCGCTCAGATGCGCGCCGAAGGCGTGGTCTTCCACGTCAATGCGCATGTCGGTCGCAACCTGCCGGTGGCCAAGCTGATGAAGTCACACGACGCCGTCGTCTTCGCCATCGGCTCCGAACAGCCGCGCGATTTGCCGGTGCCGGGCCGCGAGCTCGGCGGCATCCATTTCGCGATGGAGTTCCTGGCCCAGCAGAACCATCGCGTCGCCGGCGAGAAATTCGACGGTCCGGACATCCTGGCCGGCGACAAGAACGTGCTGGTGATCGGCGGCGGTGACACCGGCTCCGACTGCATCGGCACGTCGAACCGCCAAGGCGCCAAGTCGGTGGCGCAGATCGAAATCATGCCGCAGCCGCCCGAGCACGAGGACAAGCTGCTGACCTGGCCGGATTGGCCGATGAAACTACGCACCTCGTCGTCGCAAGAGGAAGGCGTCGACCGCGACTGGTCGGTCGTGACCAAGGGCTTCACCGGCAAGGACGGCCGGGTCACCGGCCTCGATTGCGTCCGCGTGCAATGGCACCGCGACGGCGGCGGCCGCATGCAGATGGTCGAGTTGTCGAACAGCGCCTTTCATATCCCGGCCGAACTCGTGCTGCTGGCTATGGGCTTCCTGCACCCGGTCAAGCCGGGCGCGGTCGAAGGCCTCGGGCTGATGCTCGATCCGCGCGGCAACATCAAGGCCAACACCGAGAATTACCGTACCAGCGTCGACAAGGTGTTCGCCGCCGGCGATGCGCGCCGCGGCCAGTCGCTGGTGGTGTGGGCGATCCGCGAAGGCCGCCAATGCGCCCGCGCGGTCGACGAATTCCTGATGGGCCAGTCCGACCTGCCGCGCTAGGCCAGGAAGTCGCGCAACGTCCGCCGGAACGCGTCCGGCTGCTCCAAGATCGACGCATGGCGCGCCAGTGCCAGCCACGCCAATTTCGAATGCGCGATATTGGCGTTAAGCCAGCGCGCGGCATCGAGGAAGCTCGGAATATCCTGCTCGCCGCACACCACCAGCGTCGGTGCAGCGATCTTGGTCGCAAGCGCGCGCAGATCGGCCGCCGCCAACGCCTCGCAGGCACGCGCGTAACCCTCGCCAGAGCATTTTTCGAGCGTGTCGCGGACATAGCGAACCGCCGGCGGATCGTGTTCGACGAACGACGGCGTGAACCAGATTCCGAGCAGGCCGGGGACCAGCGATTTGACGCCGTCCTGGCGCGCTTGCGCCGCCCGAACCGCCCACATCGCGCGCAGCTCGTCGGTATAGCGCGGCGTCGTATCGATCAGGACGAGATGGTCGACGCGGGCCGGAAAACTGGCGGCGAAATGTTGAGCGACGAGGCCGCCGAGCGAGATGCCTGCCACCGCGGCGCGCGCGATGCCCGCACGGTCGAGAATGGCCGCCAGCTGAGCTGATAGGTCGGCAATGCCATAGGATCTCGCCGGCACTGCGCTCGCGCCGTGGCCAGGGAAATCGTAGGCGAGCAACGTGCGTTCGTGCTCCATTCCGGCGAGAGCGATCGGCCACAGCCGATGGTCGACACCGAGGCAATGCAAAAGAACGAGCGGTGATCCACTGCCTGTCCGATACAACGTGACCGTGCGCGCATCGAGCGTTGCCGCGTTTTCGTCCATCGTCGCTCCTAGTATTAATCCTTTCTTGACCATAGCGCCGCACGGGCGATCGACACAGCCGGGCAAACGCAACATTAAGGATTTTCGTCCATCTTCGGGTGGTTAATTCCTTCACTCCGCAGCCGCAGGCATGACCACCATCCTTAACGGCGCCTACGATCCGATGCTCGTCCTGTTGTCGATGGGCGTCGCGACTTGGGCGTCGTTCGTCTCCCTCAACGTGGCGTCGCGCATCTGGTCGTCGACCGGTTGGGCCCGTATCGGCTGGATCGTTGCCGCTGCGACCGCGATGGGCGGCGGCATCTGGTCGATGCACTTCATCGGCATGCTGGCGTTCTCCTTGCCGGTGCCCATCGGCTTCAGCGTTCCGACGACGTTGCTTTCGCTCGCGATCGCCATCGACGTCACCGCCATCGGCTTCGCCATCATCGCCGTCAAACGCACCACGCCGCGTCTCGTGCTCGCCGGCACCATCATGGGTATCGGCGTCGCGGGGATGCACTACACCGGCATGGCCGCGATCCGGCTGAACGCGGTGCTGACCTACGATCTGCCCATTGTCGGCCTCTCGGTCCTCATCGCCTGTGTCGCGGCGACCGTGGCGTTGTGGATCGCGATGCGCGACAAAGGCAGCCTGTGGCGCGCGGGCGCGGCCCTGGTCATGGGCGCGGCGGTCTACGGCATGCATTACACGGGCATGGAAGCTGCCTGCTTCACAGCGGCGCCGACGTTGCTGCATCCCCAAACGGCCCAACTCGATCGCGGCACCCTCGCGCTCGTGATTGCTGCCGCCAGCGCCATCATCCTCGGCCTTGAGTTGCTATCGGCAAAGTTCGACATGCATCTCGAAGGCGTGCGCGCGCGCGAGCGGCACATCGTCCAGGCCACCACCGACCGCTTTCGCCTTCTGGTGCAAAGCTCGAGCGACATCTTCCTGGTCGTCACCCGCACCGGCCAAATCATGTTGGCCGTGCAATCGCAAGGCCTGGCCGGATTCGATGCCAAGGCGCGCCAAGGCGGCAGCATCTTCGATCTCGTCGAAGGCCAAGGCGTCGACCTGCTGCGCCGCGCCCTGATCGTGCACGGGCCGCGTTCTGCCGCGGCGCATGTCGATCACCTCAAGATTCGGAAGGCCGACGGTTCGCTGCGCGATTACGAGGCGACGCTCTGCAACATGTCGCACGAGCCGTCGATCGGCGGCGTCCTCATCACTTTCCACGACGTGACCGAACGCGAGCGCGCGGTCTCGGAACTCCTCCAGGCCAAGCAGGTGTCCGAAGACGCTAGCCGCCTCAAGAGCGAGTTCATCGCCAATATGAACCACGAGCTGCGCACGCCACTCAATGCGATCCTTGGCTTCTCCGAGATCATCATGAACGATGCGCAAGGCAAGCTCGTGGAGGGCCGCTACCGCGACTATGCCAAGGACATCAATCGCAGCGGCGCCCAGTTGCTGTCGATCATCAACGACATCCTCGATTTCGCCAAATCGGACGCCAAACAACTGACGCTCAACGAGGAACTGATCGACGCGACGACGTTGATCGACGACAGCATTCGCTTCGTCACGCCGGTCGCCAACAAAAAGGGCGTCATACTAATCACCAAGGTGGCGGCGAACGTGCCCCATTTCCGCGGCGACGAGCGTCGCCTGCGGCAGATCCTGCTCAATCTGCTGTCGAACGCGGTCAAATTCACGCCGGCCGATCGCGAGGTGCGCGTGCTGGTGGGTTTGAACGACGTCGGCGGCGTGCAAGTCGACGTCGAAGATACCGGCATCGGCATCCCGCCCGACCAGATCAATCGCGTGATGGAGCCGTTCTACCAGGTCGACGGCTCGCTCGCCCGCACCCAGGAAGGCACCGGCCTCGGCTTGCCGATCGCCAGGTCGCTCGCCGAGCTGCACGGCGGCACCTTGCGGCTCGAAAGCGCCGTCGGTTACGGCACCACCGCGCGCCTTACGCTTCCGCCCGAACGCACCGTCCGGCAAACTGTCGCCGCCTGAGCGGCGCGCACGGCCCCCATGCAAGCGCAGAGGGCCTCGCGCCGTCGCGTTGGTGGGAGCGCGGCGATTTGACCCAGGCAGGCACGGAGCCAAATCGGCCCATCGCGCATTAAGACGGGGCGATGCGAGTCGGTGCTGCCGTCGTCATGGCCGGAGTGTGCCTCTGCGCGTCGGCGGCGTGGGCCGGGCAACTCTCGATTCTCGAAGAGAACGATTCGCTCTTTTTCACGAGCGACAAGCATTACACCCAAGGCATCCGTGGCGCGTATTTATCCGATCCGCTGTCGTCAAACGATTGGCGCTATCGGGCATTCGACTTGGTGCCGCCCTTGTTTCCGGACGCCGGGTCAAGCGAACGCCGCTTCGACTGGATTTTCCTCGGCCAAAGCATCTTCACGCCGACGAACCTCACGCTCAACCCGCCCGATCCGCACGACCGTCCCTATGCCGGCTGGCTCTACACCGGCGGCGCGCTGTTGCAGGAGAACGGCAATCGGCTCACCGGCCTGGAGCTGCTGGTCGGCGTGGTCGGCGCGGATGCGCTCGGCCAGCAGGTGCAGAACGACTGGCACCAGTTCGTTGTCGGCATCCCGGGCGGGCAAGGCTGGCACGGTCAGCTGAAGAACGAGCCCGGTCTGGCGATTTCTTATGACGGGCGCTGGCGCGTACCGCTCGTTGATATCGCCGGGGTCGGCGTCGACATCGTGCCGGAGGCCGGCGTAACCGGCGGAAATGTGCTGACCTATGGTGCGGTCGGCGGCACGCTGCGCATTGGGCAGGATCTGGATGTCGACTACGGCCCCGCGCGCATTCGCCCGACGCTGTCGGGCACCGATTGGTTCGACGCAACGCGCATGACCCAGCCGTTCGGCTGGTACGTCTTCGTTGGCGTCGAAGGCCGCGCCGTCGCGCATAATATCTTTCTCGACGGCAATACCTTTGCATCGAGTCCGCATGTCGACAAAAAGCCGCTCGTCGGCGACCTGACGGCAGGCGCTGCCTTCTTCTGGAAGGATGATGTCCGCCTCGATATCGGATTGCTGAGCCGTACCAAGGAATTTTACGGCCAGCAGGGTGAAGACAGTTATGCCGGGTTCCGGTTCGCGTTCGGCCTCTGAATCATCGACATAGCCGAAACGGCCGGGCCTTGATCCGCATCGCACGCCGTGCATCCTGTACGCTTACGAGACGGTGGAGGAATCATGGCTGAAGCGATCAAGGTCTTTGCGATCTGCGGTAGTTTGCGCAAAGGCTCCTATAACCGCATGGCGCTCAAGGTGGCGGCCGAGAACCTGCCGCCCGGCATGACGCTCGATCAGTACGATCGACTGGCGGAGATTCCGCCGTATAACGAGGACATCCGCCAACAAGGCTTCCCGCCTGTGATCGAAGACCTGCGGCGGCGAATCAAGGCGGCTGACGGCCTGCTCTTCGTCACGCCCGAATACAATTATTCGATGTCCGGCGTGCTGAAGAATGCGATCGACTGGGCGTCGCGCCCGCCCGATCAGCCGTTCGCGGGCAAGCCGGTGGCGATGATGGGCGCGAGCATGGGCGGTTTCGGCACCGGCCGCGCGCAATATCATCTGCGCCAGACCTGCGTCTATCTCGACATGGTTCCGCTCAACAAGCCCGAGGTGATGATCCCGCAGGCGCAGAACAAGTTCGACGCGCAGGGCCAGCTGACCGACGCGGCGTCGCTCAAATTCATCCAGGACCTGATGGTGGCATTGGCCGCCTGGATCCGGCGTCTCAAGGTCTAGGCGGGCGAATTCGACAGCAAGCGCCGGAGTGTAACCCGCCGCCGGGCGTGCCCAGATAGAGGTTGCGGCGCGGATCGGACCATGCCGCAATCGACAGGGAGCGGATCATGGCTCTGGCAGAACACGCAATACCGACCGGCGCGAAAGCCTACACGACCACGGCGCAGCGCTGGGCGGCGGTGGTGCGGCGAGACGCGCGCGCCGACGGCTGCTTCTACTATTCCGTGCGGACCACCGGTGTTTACTGCCGTCCTGGCTGTGCCGCCCGGCAGCCGCGCCGCGATAACGTCGCCTTCTACGATAGCCGTGCGGCCGCCGAAGCCGCCGGTTTCCGTCCGTGCAAGCGCTGTCGGCCGGATGCGTCGTCGCCGGCGGCGCGCCGTACCGCGATCGTCGCCACGGCCTGCCGCGCGATCGAAGCGGCGGACGATGTGCCGACGCTTGCGGCGCTGGCGCGCGACGCCGGAATGAGCCGATTTCATTTCCATCGCCTTTTCAAGTCGATCACCGGCGTGACGCCACGCGCCTATGCCGCCGCCTGTCGCGCCAAACGGCTCCATGCCGAGCTGCCGCGCGCTGGCAGCGTGACCGAAGCCATCTATGACGCTGGATTCAATTCGAGCGGCCGCTTTTATGCGGTCGCCGATGCGCTGCTCGGCATGCGGCCGCGGGCGTTCCGCGCCGGCGGCGCCGGCGCCGCGATCCGTTTCGCCGTCGGCCAGTGTTCGCTCGGTGCGATCCTGGTCGCGGCGACCGCGAAGGGCATCTGCGCGATCACGCTGGGCGACGACGCTAACCAACTGGTGCGCGATCTCCAGGATCGATTCCCGAAAGCGCAGCTCATCGGCGGCGACAAGGAATTCGAACGCGCGGTGGCGCAGGTCGTCGGTCTGGTCGAACGGCCCGGCGCAGTCGCCGATCTGCCGTTCGATCTGCGCGGTACCGCGTTCCAGCAACGAGTCTGGCAGGCGCTACGTGCCATCCCGTCGGGAACGACGGCAACCTACAGCGAGGTCGCCAAGCGAATCGGCCGGCCGCGCGCCGTACGCGCCGTGGCACAGGCCTGCGCTGCCAATCCGGCTGCGGTCGCGATCCCGTGTCATCGCGTCGTGCGCCGCGACGGCGGGCTGGGTGGCTATCGCTGGGGTGTCGAGCGCAAGCGCACCTTGCTGGCGCGCGAGGCCGGTGCGCGCTCTTAAGGCAGTCGGTACGGCGGCGGGGGCACCCCTGGCGAGCGATAGGTGCCGCCGTCATACGATAGGTCTGCTCTATTATGAATAGTGCTGCAGGATTTTCGCGGTTGGCGCGCTTTGTCTTCGACTGACGGCCGCAGATATTGCCTAAGACTGAAGCGTGCGCATGGATTCCGCTGACCCTTTTCTCGATAATGGCGAACCAGCAACGGCCACCGCGTCACCAACGTGATCGATAAGCTCGAATTTCTCCTCGCGCTCGCGCGCGAGCGCCATTTCGGACGCGCCGCCGAAGTCTGCGGCGTGACGCAGCCGACGCTGTCGGCGGGCGTGAAGCAGCTCGAGGATCAGTTCGGCATCCTGCTGGTCAATCGCGGTTCGCGGTTCGTCGGCCTGACACCCGAAGGCGACCGTGTTCTCGGCTGGGCCAAGCGCATCGTCGGCGACGTGCGCGCGATGCGCCAGGAAGTGAACGCCCTCAAGCAGGGACGTCTGGTCGGGCATCTCCGCATCGCGGTGATTCCGACGGCGCTGCCGATGGTCTCGGCCTTGACCACGCCGTTTCGCGAGCGCCATCCCGATGTGCGCTTCACCATCCGTTCCAGCACGTCGATCGAAGCACTAACGTGGCTCGACAATCTGCAAGTCGACGCCGGTATCACCTATCTCGACAACGAGCCGACCGGCAACGTGCGCGCGATTCCGCTCTATCGCGAGCGCTATCAATTGCTGATCTCGGCCGACAGTCCGCTCGGCAGCCGCCGCAGCGTCACCTGGGCCGAGGTTGGGCACATTCCGCTCTGCTTGCTGACACCGGACAATCAGAACCGCCGCATCATCAATCACCTGCTGCACGATTCCGGCAACGGCGAGGATCAAGTGCCGACGCTGGAATCGAACTCGATGACGGTGCTCGTGTCGCACGTCCGCACCGGCCGCTGGGCCAGCGTCATGCCGGCGATCCTCGCCGAAACGCTCGGACTGACCGGCATCGTGCAGGCGATTCCGATCGTCGAGCCGGCGGCGTTTCACACGGTCGGTCTCGTCGTGCAGAAGCGCGAGACCATGATGCCGGCGACGGGGGCGCTCGTCGCCGAAGCGCTGAAAGTCGCTAAAGTCCTCGACGTCGAAATCGCGAATTCGGACGTCGCATAGGCACGGCTGATCGTACGATAGGCAGCGCCTATCGATAGAAATGTTCTATCGCAACACGAATTCGCTTTATTGAAGCTGGCGACGCGCGAGCGTCATATCCGCCTGAATCAAACAGCGCGGATGTGTCATGGCGCGATACGAAACGTGGAGCGAGGAACGCGGTGCTGAGGTTATCAAGCAGCACGCCCAGCAAGCGGGCGCGGCCCTGCCGATTCTGCACGCTCTCCAAGAAACCTTCGGTTACGTTCACGCCGATGCCGTGAAAATGGTGGCGTCGACGCTCAACCTGTCGCGCGCCGAGGTGCACGGCATCGTCACCTTCTATCACGATTTCCGATCGGCGCCGGCGGGCGACCATGTGCTGAAGTTGTGCCGCGCCGAGGCCTGTCAGTCGATGGGCGCCGACGCGCTTGCCGCGCACGCGCGCGAAAAGCTGTGTGTCGATTGGCATGAAACCACCACCGACAAACGGGTGACGCTCGAGCCGGTGTTCTGTCTCGGCCTGTGCGCCTGCGGGCCGGCGGCGATGCTGGACCACCAAGTGTTCGGCCGGCTCGACGCCGAGAGTCTCGACACCCTCATCGATGGAGCGCGGCGGTCATGACGCGTCCGCGCATTTTCGTTCCACGCGATGCCGCTGCGCTCGCTCTTGGTGCCGACGACGTCGAACGGGCGATCGTCGCCGCGCTGCGCCGTCGCCAGATCGACGCTGAAATCGTTCGCACCGGGTCGCGCGGCCTGTTCTGGCTCGAGCCGATGATCGAAGTCGCCGTCGGTGGCGAACGCATCGCCTATGGCCCGGTTCGCGCGACCGATGTCGAGGCCTTGTTCGACGCCGGCTGGCTCGACGGCAAGCCGCATGCGTTGCGGCTGGGGCAGCCGGAAGCGCTGCCGTTCCTCAAGCGGCAGCAGCGGTTTACCTTCGCGCGCTGCGGTATCGTCGATCGGCTGTCGCTGACGGATTATCGCGCGCACGGCGGCTATAAGGGGCTCGAGCGCGCGCTCGGCATGGCGCCGGCCGCGATCGTCGAGGAGGTCACGCGTTCGGGTCTGCGCGGCCGCGGCGGCGCCGGCTTCCCGACCGGCATCAAGTGGCGCACGACCGCGCAGGCTGCGGCGCCGCAGAAATACATCGTCTGCAACGCGGACGAGGGCGATTCCGGAACCTTTGCCGACCGCATGATCATGGAAGGCGATCCGTTCGTCCTGATCGAAGGCATGACCATCGCCGGCATCGCCGTCGGCGCGACCAAGGGTTATGTCTACATCCGGTCGGAATATCCGCACGCGATCGAGACCTTCGGCCGCGCGCTCGCGGTTGCCCGGGCCGAGCACACTCTCGGTCCGAAGCTGGCGGGTTCGGCCTACGAATTCGACATCGAGATCCGTGTCGGCGCCGGCGCCTATGTCTGCGGCGAGGAAACCGCGCTGCTGGACAGCCTCGAAGGCAAGCGCGGCATGGTACGCGCCAAGCCGCCGCTGCCGGCGCATCACGGCCTGTTCGGCCAGCCGACCGTGGTCAACAACGTGATCTCGCTGGCGTCGGTGCCGTTCGTTCTGGCGGAAGGCGCCAAGGCCTACGCCGATGTCGGCATGGGCCGTTCGCGCGGCACCATTCCGGTGCAGCTTGCCGGCAACATCAAATATGGCGGACTGTTCGAAGCCGGCTTCGGCGTGACCTTGGGCACGCTGGTCGACGAGATCGGCGGCGGCACGGCCTCGGGCCGGCCAGTGCGCGCGGCCCAGGTCGGCGGCCCGCTGGGCGCCTATTTCCCGCGCACGCTGTTCGACACGCCGTTCGATTACGAAGCCTTCGCCGCGCGCGACGGCCTCATCGGCCACGGCGGCGTCGTAGTGTTCGACGACACCGTCGACATGGCGCACCAGGCTCGCTTCGCGATGGAATTCTGCGCCATCGAATCCTGCGGCAAGTGCACGCCCTGCCGCATCGGTTCGACGCGTGGCGTCGAGGTGATCGATCGCATCGTGCGCAACGAGAATCGCGCCGCCAATCTCACGCTGCTCAAGGAATTGTGCACCACCATGAAACTGGGCTCGCTGTGCGCGCTCGGTGGCTTCGCGCCCTATCCGGTGATGAGCGCGGTCACCCATTTTCCCGAAGATTTCGGCGCACAGCCGGACCTCGCTGCCGCGGAATAGGAGAGCGTCATGTCACTGATCAAGGAAACCGATTACGGCACGCCGGCCGCGAAGAGCGACAAGAACGTCACGCTCACGATCGACGGCTTCACCGTCACGGTGCCCGAAGGCACCTCGATCATGCGCGCGGCGATGACGGTGGGCACGGAAGTACCGCGGCTCTGCGCCACGGATTCAGTCGCGGCCTTCGGCTCATGCCGTCTCTGCCTGGTCGAGATCGCCGGCCGCGCCGGCACGCCGGCCTCCTGCACCACGCCGGTCGCGGAAGGTATGGCGGTGACGACGCAGAGCACGCGGCTGAAAGACCTCCGCCGCAACGTCATGGAGCTCTATATCTCCGACCATCCGCTCGATTGCCTCACTTGCTCGGCGAACGGCAATTGCGAGCTCCAGGACATGGCCGGCGCCGTCGGCCTGCGCGAAGTGCGCTACGGCTACGAGGGCGAGAACCACCTCAAGGCCGAAAAGGACACATCCAATCCCTATTTCACCTTCGATCCGGCGAAATGCATCGTCTGTTCGCGCTGCGTGCGCGCCTGTGAAGAGGTGCAGGGCACCTTCGCGCTAACCGTCGACGGTCGCGGCTTCCAATCGACCATTGAAGCCGGCATGGCCGAGTCGTTCCTCGAATCCGAGTGCGTCTCGTGCGGCGCTTGCGTTCAGGCCTGCCCGACGGCGACGCTGATGGAGAAGTCGGTCATCGAGGTCGGCCAGCCCGAGCACTCGGTGGTCACGACCTGCGCCTATTGCGGCGTCGGTTGCAGCTTCAAGGCCGAGATGCGCGGCAGCGAGCTGGTGCGCATGGTGCCGTACAAGGACGGCAAGGCCAATCACGGCCATTCGTGCGTCAAAGGCCGTTTCGCGTGGGGCTACGCGACGCACCGCGATCGCATCCTGAAGCCCATGGTGCGCGAGAAGATCACCGATCCGTGGCGCGAAGTGTCGTGGGAAGAGGCACTCGGCCGCGTCGCGTCCGAGTTCAAGCGCATCCAGGAAAAATACGGCCGCGGTTCGATCGGCGGCATCACCTCGTCGCGCTGCACCAACGAAGAGACCTATCTCGTCCAGAAGCTGGTCCGCGCCGTGTTCGGCAACAACAACGTCGATACGTGCGCGCGCGTCTGCCATTCGCCGACTGGCTATGGCCTGAGCAAGACGTTCGGCACCTCGGCCGGCACCCAGGATTTCGATTCGGTCGAAGAGGCCGACGTCATCATGGTCATCGGCGCCAATCCGACCGATGCGCATCCGGTGTTCGGCTCGCAGATGAAGAAGCGGTTGCGTGCCGGCGCCAAGCTGATCGTCATCGATCCGCGGCGTACCGACCTGGTGCGCTCGGTGCACATCGAAGCGAACCACCATCTGCCGATCCGGCCCGGCACCAATGTCGCCGTGCTCAACGCGCTGGCGCATGTCATCGTCACCGAGGGCCTGGTGAACCGCGCGTTCGTCGAAGAGCGTTGCGACAAGGCGGCGTTCGCCGAATGGGCGAGCTTCGTCGCGCTGCCGGAAAACAGCCCGGAAACCGTCGCGCCGCTCGCCGGCCTCGATGCCAAGGAGATCCGCGCTGCGGCCCGGCTCTATGCCACCGGTGGCAATGGCGCGATCTATTATGGCCTCGGCGTCACCGAGCACAGCCAGGGCACGACGGCAGTCATGGGGATGGCCAATCTCGCGATGGCGACCGGCAATATCGGCCGGCGCGGCGTCGGCGTGAATCCGCTGCGCGGCCAGAACAACGTCCAAGGCTCGTGCGACATGGGTTCGTTCCCGCACGAGCTTACCGGCTATCGCCACATCTCGGACGAGGCGACACGTGCCCTGTTCGAGGCGGCCTGGGGCGTGACCCTCGAGCCCGAGCCGGGTCTGCGTATTCCCAACATGTTCGATGCCGCACTCGACGGCAGCTTCCGGGGCCTCTACGTCCAGGGCGAGGATATCGTCCAGTCGGATCCCGACACCAAGCACGTCACCGCCGGCCTGGCGGCGATGGAGTGCATCGTCGTGCAGGACCTGTTCCTCAACGAGACCGCGAACTTCGCGCACGTCTTCCTGCCGGGTTCAACCTTCCTCGAGAAGAACGGCACCTTCATCAACGCCGAGCGTCGCCTCGGCATGGTGCGCAAGGTGATGCAGCCGAAGAATGGCTTCGAAGATTGGGAAATCACCATCGCCATCGCCAAGGCGATGGGCTTCGACATGAGCTATGCGCATCCGTCCGAGATCATGGACGAGATCGCGCGACTGACGCCGACCTTCTCCGGCGTGTCGTTCAAACGGCTCGAAGAACTCGGCTCGGTTCAGTGGCCGTGCAACGACAAGGCGCCGGAAGGCACGCCGATCATGCATATCGGCACCTTCGTGCGCGGCAAGGGAAACTTCATGGTCACCGAGTACGTGCCGACGGACGAAAAGGTCGGGCCGCGCTTCCCGTTGCTGCTGACCACCGGCCGCATCCTCAGCCAATACAATGTCGGCGCGCAGACACGGCGCACCGACAACGTCGTCTGGCACGAGGAAGACCGGCTCGAGATCCATCCGCACGACGCCGAAGAGCGTGGCGTGCGCGACGGCGATTGGGTGCGGCTCGCCAGCCGTTCGGGCGACACCACGCTGCGCGCCAAGATCACCGAGCGCGTCGCGCCGGGCGTGGTCTACACCACGTTCCATCACCCCAACACCCAGGCCAACGTCGTCACCACCGATTACGCCGACTGGGCGACGAGCTGTCCGGAATACAAGGTGACGGCGGTCCAGATTTCGCCGTCGAACGGCCCGACGGAGTGGCAGGAAAGCTACCGCGACTTGGCGGAGAAGAGCCGCCGTATCGACGTCAAGGTGCCGGCCACCGCCGCCGAATGAGCGTGGACGACTTCAACCCGGTCAACCGGGTACGACGGATCGCTTGGCGCGGCGGCGACGCCGCGCCGGGCGAGCGCGTGATTCCCGAGGAAACCGCCATCGCCTTGACCTACAACCGCGTCACGCACGCGGTGATGATGGCGACGCCGGCCGACCTCGAGGATTTCGGCGTCGGCTTCAGCCTGTCCGAAGGCATCATCACCCGTGCCGACGAGATCCGGGAAATCGAGATCGTGCCGAGCGACGATGGCATCGACGTGCGCATGTGGCTCGCCGACGAGCGCGCCGATTCCTTCACGGCGCGCCGTCGCTATCTCGCCGGCCCGACTGGCTGCGGCCTGTGCGGCGTCGATAGCCTGATCGAGGCGATGCGGCCGCCGCGCGAAGTCGTGTCGGATTTCCGGGTTTCGGCCGAAGCGCTCGCCGCCGCGATCGCCGCGCTGCCGATCGGCCAGAGCCTCAATCGCCAGACCCGCGCGGTCCACGCCGCCGCCTATTGGGAACCGGGCCGGGGCATCGTCGCGTTGCGCGAGGATGTCGGCCGGCACAATGCGCTCGACAAGCTCGCCGGTGCGCTGGCGCGCGACGGCGTCCGCGCCGGCAGCGGCGCCGTGTTGCTGACGAGCCGCGTCTCGGTCGAGCTGATTCAGAAGGCGGCGATGCTCGGCGCGCCGGTCGTGGCCGCTGTTTCGGCGCCGACGGCGCTCGCCGTGCGCTTCGCCGAACGTGCGCGCATCACCTTGGTGGCGGTGGTACGCGACGACGGCTTCGAGATTTTCACCAACGGCGATCGCATCACCCAGGAATCGACCGAACATGTCGCATGACAGCAACCTCGTCTACGTAGCCAATCAGATCGGCAAGTTCTTCGCCCACCAGCCGGCGGACAAGGCGGTCGCCAACATCGCCGACCATTTGTTCAAGTACTGGGACCCGCGCATGCGCAAGGCGATCGTCGCGCATCTCGAGCAGCATGCCGGCGCCGGTCTCGATCCGAACGCGCTCGCGGCCGTCGAGAAGGTGCGCGACCGCGACCGGCAGAAGCAGTTGGCGACGGTTCAGCGCTGAATTCGAACCCGGCGGAAGCTTGGAGCGGGTGAAGGGCGTCGAACTCGTTGCCGGCTATTACCTAGCACCAGGCGGCAAGAATGGCGTGATCCATCGCACGTCTACGGCGTTATACATGGCTGCTATCGCAAACAAAGCTAATCCGATCGGGAAAATTCCATCGGTGCCGTAATTCCGAAAGGCATACATAAACCTGACCGATATCAGCCACGGCCGGAGAAGCAATCGGTAGCGTCTGATGCGCCGTCTATAATCGCGCAAATGACTGAGAGTAATCTGGGCTGGCTTCTCGTAAACCTCGGGGTAGGTTTTTGGATTGAGTGCGTTTCCCCCGCCGATGTTTCGGCTGGCGATATTGAAAAACGCGCTCTGTGTTCCGAGCTGAAGGGCTGTTTCGTTGATTTCGAAATCTCGCATTTCGCAATTTTGGAGGAGCCGGTCCGGAGCACCGAACATCCGCCCCGAGAAATAATATGGCTCCGACAACGTTGCGATTATTTTTTCATCCAGTTCACGAACGCTCTGATTTTGAAATTCTTTGATTCGGCCATGGTATTTCTGTGTCGTGTTTTGCTGATGCGGCGTCTCCTCGACATTTTTTATATCGATGAGATAGTAGAGAACGAACGTTACGCCGAAGTAGACAGCACCACAAAGAAGCAAAAACGCGAATGCGCCTTTTTCAAATCGGATATTCAACCCCTCGATCGGAATATTTTCGATCGTTACGTTGAATGCTTTGTATGTAATCGCAAGAATCGAAACCACGAGAAGGTTTCTCTTCGCGGCTCTCGTCGCTGGCGACAGCGGATCAGTTGTCATCCGATTTGGCCGTGAAAGAAGCTTGGAGCGGGTGAAGGGAATCGAACCCTCGTCGTAAGCTTGGGAAGCTTCTGCTCTACCATTGAGCTACACCCGCGCCGGCCGGATTAAAGCCGAAGGCAGGCAGGCATTCAAGGCGGCCGGGCGCCACCGCTCGCGCGCCACGTTATCGGCATGTTAACCTCGGCCAAATTCGTCATCGGCGGCGACACGCCGCAGGGAGGTTGTATGCCGGCTGCCACCAAGATCAACGATCAGCTCACCGTTTCGGGCCAGATCAGCCTCGCCGACGTCGCCGAGATCGCCAAGCAGGGTTTCGCCTCGATCATCAATAACCGGCCCGATGGCGAAGAGCCCGGCCAGCCCGACCACGCGGCGATCGCGGCCGAAGCCCAGAAACACGGCCTCAAGTACCACTTCATCCCGGTGGTCACCGGCAGCATCACGCGCAACGACGTGGTGCAGTTCCAGAAGGCGATGTTGCGCGACGGTCCGGCCTTCGCCCATTGCCGCAGCGGCACGCGCTGCTTTTTGCTGTGGGGCCTGTCGCGCGTGCTCTTGGACGGCGAAAGCGGGCTGCCGATCGTCGCCGACGCAGCGCGCAAGGGCTACGACCTCCGCGTCCTGCCGGCGCTGGTCGAAAAGCTCGAAGCCGAAAAAAACGCCTAGCCGCGCCAGCGCAGAAGGCGCCGCTCGAGCCAGCCGGTCAGGCCGAAAAGCACCAGCACGAATGCCATGATCAGCACCACCAGCGCCAGCATCAGCGCGGCGTTGTAGCTGCTCTGCGCGAACGACAAGAGGTAGCCTAAGCCTTTGGTGGCAGCGACAAATTCGCCGACCACGGCGCCGGTAAAAGCGAAGCCGACGGCGACCTTGAGGTTGCCGAGGATCCAGGCGATCACCGACGGGCCATAGACCTCGCGCAACAGTGCGCCGCGGCCGCCGCCGAGCGTGACGACACGTTCGACCAGACGGCGATCGACGTCCCGGATGCCGGTGAAGACGGTGAAGAAGATCAGCACCGCGACCAAGATGAACGCCAAAGCGACTTTGGAGCCGATGCCGATGCCGAACCAGATCACGAACAGCGGGGCCAGCACGACGCGCGGCACGGCGTTGAGCGCGATCATCACCGGCGCGAGCAGTTCGCCGACGATCGGCGTCAACGCGGCAGCCGCGCCGAGCACCGTGCCGACGATCAGGCCGACGACGAGGCCGCCGAGCGCGGCACTGAACGTCGCGATCAGATGCGGCCAGACCGTGCCTTGTGCGAACAGCTGGACCAGCGCCACCGCGACCTTGAACGGCGCCGGCATATAGAGCGGGTTCAAATATCCCAGATCGGCGCACGCTTCCCACACGCCGATCAGGACGACGAGCGCGACGGTCTTGCGCAGCCAGGCGGTGTTCGGATTCATGCCGCCCGGCCGCCGACCTCACGCGAGAGGTCGTTCCACAACCGTTGCAGCAGCGGCACGAAATCGGGATGGCTGCGCGCCTTGATGACGTCGCGCGGCCGCGGCAGGTTCACCTCGTAACGGCCGGAAATCCGCGCCCGCGGGCCGTGCGACAGCAGATAAACGACGTCGGACAGCGCCAGCGCCTCTTCCAGATCGTGCGTCACCAGCAGCACCGAAATGCCGCGTTGCTCGACGAGGCGGACGAGATCCTGCGTCACCCGCGCGCGCACGATGGCGTCGAGCGAGGCGAAGGGCTCGTCCATCAGGATCAGTTGCGGTTCGCGCGCCAGCACTTGCGCCAGGGCGACGCGCTTGCGCTGGCCGCCCGACAGTTCGCGCGGAAAACGCTCGCTCAGGCCGTAAAGCCCGAGCCGCGTGATCCATTGCCGTGCGCTGGCGATCGCGGTACCGGCCGCGACGCCTTTGAGCTTGAGACCGAGCGCGACGTTCTGCTCGGCGGTGCGCCAGGGCAGCAGCGCGTCGTCCTGGAACAGCATGCCGATTTCGCCGGCGCCGATGTCGGTTTCGATGGTGCCGGCCAGCGGCGTTTGCAAACCGATGACGGCGCGCAACAGGCTGCTTTTGCCCGAGCCCGACGGTCCGACGAGGCTGACGAATTTCCCGCTCGGCACGTCGAGGCTGGCACCCTCGAGAACGGGCGTTGCGCCATAGGCCAACGCGAGCGAGTCGACACGCAGCATGTTGGGTAGCTCAGCCGGCGATGGTGGTGTCGTAGAGCCCTGAAGTCTTCGCGTCGCGCGGCAGCAGTCCGGCGATCTCGAGCGACTGGGCGACGCGGTCGGCGGCGGCGAGGTCGATCTTGACGGTGGTCGGATAAAGCGAGGCGCGGTACTTGGCGAGGATGTCACGTATCGCGCCGGTGTCGGCGCCGGTGGTCATCTCCGGCGGCAGCGACTTGACCAGGTCGTCGGGCGACAGCGTCTGCACCGCCTGGAGCGCGCTCGACAGCGCGCGCGCCAGCGCTTTCATTTCGTCCGCGCGCGCCGGAATTTCGGTGGCGCGTGCCGCCACGCCCATGAACTCGTAATTGCCGCCGAGATATTTGCGTGCGTCGGCAGTCTGCATCGTGTTGACCAGCACGCGACCGCCAGCCTTCTCGATCAGCGTCAGCGCCGGCTCCTGCACCATGCCGGCATCGACCTGGCCGAGGCGCAGCGCTTCGAGCAGGTTCGGGCCCATCGCCGCGAATTGGACGCGCGATGCGTCGGCGCCGGCCTGATGCAGCAGAAAGAGACACAACGCATGGTCCGCGTTGCCGAGGCCCGACACGCCGACGGTATGGCCTTCGAGCGATTTGACGGAGGTGACGGTCTTTGCCGCTTTGGGCGCGACCGCGAGCGCGAACAGCGGAAGTTTTCCCGTCGAGAGGAAACGGCGGATCGGCGCGCCCTTGTTGTAAGCCTCCAGCGCCACGTCGAGCGCCGTCGCGCCGTAATCGACGGCGCCGCCGACCAGCGCCTGCATCGCCGCGCCGCCGCCGCGCGCATAGACGAGCTCGACGCCGAGCCCTTCCTTCTCGTAGTAGCCGTGGGCGCGCGCCACTTCATACGGGATGATGCAAAGCAGCTGGCTGCAAAAGGCCAACCGGACGCGCTTGCCCGCTGCGCGGGCGGGCACGGCGGCCAAGGTACCGGCCAGCGCCGCCGCGCCCTTGAGCACGGTGCGGCGGTGAAAATCTTTGCCGTTCCAGGCGGTCTGGTCGGAATCGCAACAGCTCATCGCGTGGTTCCTGCGTCCGGCGGCCGGGCCGCCGAACAGTGTGCACACTGCGGATGTGATGTAAACCGCTGAAATTCAGGCGGAATCCGCCCTTTCACGCGGGATCCCACGCCGGCGCCCAGCCCGCGGGATCGACCAGCCGCGTGCCACCCCGCTTGGCGTCTATGACGGCACGGTCCGCCGCCGACAAGGTGAAATCGAAGAGCGCGAAGTTCGCCGCCAGATGCTCGCGGCTCGACGATTTTGGAATCGCCGCAACGTTGGGCTGGTCGAGCAACCAGCGCAGCGCCACTTGGCTTGCGGTTTTGCCGTACGCCTGGCCGATGCGTACGAGGTCGCGGTCGGCGGCGACACGGCTACGGCCCAGCGGCGAATAAGCCGTCAGGAAAAGCCCGTGTTTGGCCAGCGCCGCCAACACCGGCCGCTGCGACAGGTAGGGATGGTATTCGACCTGGTTGCAGACGAGGTCGGCGCGATGCACTTCGATCGTCTCGCGCAACAATTCTACCGTGAAATTGCTGACGCCGATGAAGCGCGTCTGACCCTTGGCGCGTACTTCGGCGAAGGCGCCAAGCGTCTCGGCCAGCGGTTCGCGCTGGCTCGGCCAATGGATCAGCAGCAGATCGACATAATCGCTGCCGAGGCGCTTGAGGCTCTGCGAGACGTTGCGGCGGATTTGCGGCGCGCGCAGCTCGCCCATCGGCACTTTGGTGGTGATGAAGATATCGGCGCGCGGCACGCCGGAATCGCGGATCGCGGTGCCAACTTCGCTCTCGTTGCCGTAAAGCTGGGCGGTGTCGATGTGGCGGTAGCCGATGGCGAGCGCCGCGCGCACGGCGTCGTAGCACGTGCGGCCGGAGAGCGCCCAGGTGCCGAGGCCGAGGGCCGGCAAACGCGCGCCCTTGGCCGAAACAAATTGCATACCTCGCTCCCTTCGCAATCCGGCACTCGGAGGCTAGCATGCGCGTCGCAAGCCAAGGACAAAACATGCGCATTCTGGTTCTGGGGGCGGGCGCCGTCGGCGGCTATTTCGGTGGGCGCATGGTCGAAGGCGGCGCCGACGTCACGTTCCTGGTGCGCGCCAAGCGTCGCGCCGCGCTGGCACGCGACGGGCTGCGGGTCAAAAGCGCCGTCGGCGACCTGAAGCTCGCGGTCAAAACGACCGTCGCCGGCGAGGTGACGACGCCATTCGACATCGTGCTACTGTCCTCCAAATCCTACGATCTCGACAGCGCGATCGAGTCGATCGCGCCGGCAGTGGGCGCGGGCAGCGCGATCGTGCCGCTCCTCAACGGCATGGCGCACCTGGATCGGCTGAGCGCCCACTTCGGCGCCCATCGCGTGCTCGGCGGTGCGTGCTACATCGGCGCGACGCTCGATGCAGACGGTGTCGTGCAGCACATGGGCCGCATGCAATCGCTGGTCTTCGGCGAGCTTGATGGACAGGTAAGCCCCCGTGTGCAGGCCTTTGCGGATATTCTTGCGCGCACCAAGCTCGAGTCCGAGGCGAGCCGCACGATCCGTCAGGCGATGTGGGACAAGTTCGTGCTGTTGGCGGCGCTGGCGGCGACGACCACGCTAACGCGCACAACGGTCGGCGAGATCATGGCTGCGCCGTCGGGCGAGGCATTCATGCTGGCGACGCTCGCCGAATGCGCCGCCGTTGCCAAGGCCGAAGGTTTTGCGCCGACGCCAGCCGCTTATGACGGCGCGCGCGGTGCCTTGACCCAACGCGGCTCCGGCTTTTCGGCCTCGATGATGCGCGACATGCTCAAAGGCGGCCCGACCGAGGGCGATCACGTCATCGGCGACATGGTCCGGCGCGGCGCTGCGCGGCGGATCGATACGCCGATCCTGCGCGCCGCGCTGACCAATCTCGAAGCGTACGAAGCCAAACGCGCCCAAAATACCGCCGTTACGGCCCGTCCCTAGAGTCGCGCGGGGTTTCGCGCAGTTGTCGGAATGCGGCGGTTCGCGGAAGATGGCCGCCGAAAGGTGCCTGCCGCCGATGCGGTTTCTCCTGATTCGATTGCCCGCGTTGCTCGTCGTCGGATCGCTCCTATGGGCCGGTGCGGCGCACGCCGATGCCGACCCGGCGGCGATTGCCGCGTTGCTGAAAAAGGGCGGCACCATCACGGTGGCCGGCCGGCCGGTCGACGCGGCGATTTTGCAGCCGATCTACGCCGCGCGTGGCGATCGGCCGATCTGGGATGCCGAGCGGCGCGCGGCGTTGCTGGCCGCGCTGGCCGAGGCGCAGTCGCACGGCCTCGATCCTGCCGCTTTCGCCGTGCCGCAAGCCGATCCGGCGGCGACCGAACTGTTGCTCACCGACGCGTTCGTCCGTTACGCGCGGGCGCTGGGTCGCGGTCTGGTCACGATGAGCGACGTCGATCGCGACTGGGCGATGACGCAACCCACCGTCGATCCGAGCGCCGTGCTGGCGCGTGCCTTGACGCACGGCGTCGCGCCGACGCTCGCCGCGCTGGCGCCGCGGGACGCCGGCTACGCGCGGCTGCGCCAGGCATATCTGCGCTACCGCGACTATGCCCAGCACGCGGCGTGGAAGCCGATCGCGCTCACGCTGCCGTTGACCCCCGGCACCAGCGGACCGGACGTGGTCAAGCTGCGGCAGCGCCTCGCTGCCGAAGGCCTCGTTCCGCGGGGCGACAGTGCGGAATTCGACGCCGATTTGTCGGCGGCCCTCGGCCGCTTCCAGGGCGCGCGCGGCCTGCCGGCCAGCGGCGTGGTGACGCTGGCGACGCTGACCGCGCTGAACATCGCACCGGGTGCCCGGCTGCGCACGATTCGACTTAATCTCGAACGCCGGCGTGCGATGCCGCGCGACCTGCCGCCGACGCGGATCGAGGTCAACGTGCCGGGCTCGCAAGTTGTGCTTTACCAGGACGGCCAGCCGGTCCTGACGATGCGCGCCGTCGTTGGCGCTCTGGAACATCCGACGCCCGTATTACAGACACACATGGTCGCGGTGACGTTCAACCCGCCATGGGTCGTGCCGAGTTCGATCATCATCAAGGAAATCCGGCCCGCGATCCTCAAGGACCCGGATTACCTGAAACGGCACGATTACGCCTATGTCGACGTGCCCGGCGGCAAGCAGCTCATCCAGCGGCCCGGACCGCAGAACGCGCTCGGCAAGATCAAGTTCGAGATGCCCAACCGCTTCGACGTCTATCTGCACGACACGTCGCGTCAGGATCTGATGGATCGTTCGCGCCGCGCGCTAAGCCATGGCTGCATCCGGCTCGACAATCCGCGCGAATTGGCGCGCCGCCTTCTGGCCGGCGACAGTGCCTGGACACTCGATGCGATCGACGCGGCGATCGCGACCGGCAAGACACGGACGGTGCCGTTACCCAAGGCGATTCCGGTCTACGTGCTTTATGAGACCGCGTTTGCCGATGCCGACGGCACCGTCGAGTTCCGCAATGACATTTACGATCGCGATGGCCGCCTCGACGAGGCGCTGGTGGCGCGCGACCTGCGCGAACAACTGCGCCCGCCGACGCCGGCAGCCACCAGCCACGATTGATGGCCGTCGCATGATCGCCGAGGTTCAGCCGTCCGAATCCGCTACGGCGCAAAATCCCAGTCTGTGGGAATTGTTTCTGCACTTCATGCTGATCTCGGTGGTCGCCTTCGGCGGCGTGCTGCCGTGGGCGCGGCGCAAATTGGTCGACGATCGGCGCTGGCTGACCGAGCGTGAATTCCTCGACACCCTCGCGCTCTGCCAGTTCCTGCCCGGTCCCAACATCGTCAATCTGTCGATCGCAGTCGGCGCGCGTTTTCGCGGTTTGCCGGGTTCGGCCGCTGCCTTTCTCGGCATCCTCGGCCTGCCGTGCTTCGTCGTCGTCATCCTCGGCGCGCTCTACAGCCGTTACGGCGATCTGCCCGAAGTCGGCGACGGGTTGCTGGCGGTTTCGGCCGCGGCCTCGGGAATGATCCTCGCGATGGCCGGCAAGATCGCGACGCCGTTGCTGCGTCGGCGGCCGGTCGAGGCGACACCGATCATTGTCGTGGTCTTCGTCGCCGTCGCGCTGCTGCGCTTTCCGCTGCCGTGGGTGTTGTTGACGGCGGCGCCGGTGAGCATCGGCATCAGCTGGTGGCGGCGTCCATGAAGAACACGGGTGCGCTCACCGCGCTGGCGATGAATTTCCTGATTCTGTCGTTGATGGCCTTCGGCGGCGCCAACGCGGTCATTCCCGAAATGCAGCGTCAGGCCGTCGAGGTCCAGCACTGGATGACCGGCACGCAGTTCGCGGCGCTGTTCGCCATCGCCCAGGCCGCGCCCGGACCGAACGTCATGGTGGTGACGCTGGTCGGCTGGCAGGTCGCGGGACTGCTCGGCGCGATCGTGGCGACGGCGGCGATGATGGGGCCGAGCTGGGTGGTGACCTGCGCCGTGTTCCGCGTTTGGGACAAGTTCAAGTATCAGCCGTGGTGCATGACGATTCAGAACGGCCTGGCGCCCGTCACGGTCGGTTTTGTCGCATCGTCAGCCTTCCTGCTGGCGCGCGATGCCGATCACGGCGTGATCACCTTCCTACTGACAGCGGCGACAGCCGCGGTGGCCTATTGGACGCGTATCAATCCGCTGTGGGTTTTCGCCGTCGCGGCCGTGCTCGGTATCGTCGGCGTGGTGTGAGCGCTGCTTGCCCACTGCATGGCTGGTTTGAGGTGGCGCCGGGCGAAATTGCTTGCCGGCCGCACCGCCGCCTCGCTAAGGATTCGGCTCGCTTGGGGGAAGGCCGATGATCACCGCGCCACCGCTCAAAATTGCCGGCATCGCCGGCAGCCTGCGCAAAGGCTCGTTCAACCGCGCCGCGCTCAAAGCGGCGGTCGAGCTCGCGCCGCCCGGCATGACGATCGAGATCGTCGAACTCGGCGCGTTGCCGCTCTACAACGACGACATCCGCGTCGAAGGCTATCCGCCGGCGGTGCACGCCTATCGCGAAACCGTCCGCGCCGCCGACGGCGTCTTGTTCGCGACGCCTGAATTCAACTATTCGGTCTCGGCGCCGCTCAAGAACGCTATCGATTGGGGCTCACGCATTCCCGATCCGCCTTATGTCGGCAAGGCGACTGCGATGATCAGCGCGTCGGTATCGCCGGTCGGCGGCGTGCGCGCGCAGTACCATCTGCGCCATATGTGCGTGTCGCTCAATTGCTTCTGCATGAACACGCCGCAGGTCTATATCGGCGACGCCGCCAAGAAGTTCGACGCCAATCTCAAATTGACCGACGCCGGCGTGCGCGACGAGCTGGCCAAGTTCCTCGTGGCGTTCCGCGATTACGTTCTCCGGCTCAGGCGCTGAGCCGTGTCGTCCTCCGTCGCATTTCTCTGCGCCCTCGGCGTGCTCGCCGGCAGCACGGTCAAGGGCGTGGCCGGTATCGGCCTGCCGCTGGTCGCCGTGCCGCTGCTGACCGTTCTGGTCAATCTCAAGACCGCGGTGACGATGACGACGGTGCCGATCATCGGCTCCAATTTCGTGCAAAGCATCCAAGGCGGCCGGTTTCCGCATCTGGTCAAGCGGTTCTGGACCTTGCTAGTGCCGCTATTCGTCGCGATCATCGTCGGTACGCGGTTGCTGGTCGTATTGCCGGAGCGCGTCCTCGAACTGATCATCGGCGTTGCGGTGATTTCGATCCCGCTGGTCCTGCATTTCATTCCGCATATCCGCGTGACGCGCGCGCACGAGCGCTGGGCCAATCCGCTCATCGGCATCGGCAGCGGCTTGCTCGGCGGTATCTCGACCTTCTACGGACCGCCGATCATGCTCTACGTCTTCGGCATGCGCCTGCCAAAGGACGAATTCATTCCGACGATCTCGCTGATGTATACCGTTGCCGGCGTCGGCATGCTGTTCGGCATTTACGCCAACCGGGTTGCGACGCTGCCGGAGATCGGTGTCGCCTTCCTGATGCTGATTCCGACCGCGATCGGCATGTGGATTGGGCGCTTCGTCCGCGTCCAGTTGAGCGAGAGCCGCTTCCAGCGGCTCATCGTCGCGATCTACGTCGTCACCGGCGTAACGTTCCTCGTCGATGCGCTCGTCGGCTAACCGCGCGGCCAACGGCCTTTCCGCCGCTCGGCGCCGCCGCTAAGATCGCCGCCGTGCCGCCGAAAAAGAATCCGCTCAATCTCAATCCGTTGCAGCTGCGAACGCTGGCGTTGTTGCAGGCGCTGGCGCGCGTCCCCGGCCACGCGCGGCCGGCAGACGAGGATGGTGCGCTGCTGGTCGGCAATCTGCCGCGGCCGCACGGCGACCATTTCCATCTCGGCGATGCGGTGGTGATGACGCGCGACGCCACCGGCCTGCACAACCAGGCGGTCTGGGTCGTGCTCGAGCGCAAAGGCCTGATCAAGTCGTTCTTTCCCGATGGCGCGGCGGTGACGGCCGCCGGCCTCGCCTACGAAACCGGCGTCGACGGCGCCATCCTGCATCGCGCCGACCACGCGGCGCACTGACGGCTTACCAGCGGAATTCGCCCATTGCCGCGGTCGGCATCGCGCCGCCCGCGGCGGCGGCGAGCGCGGCGATCCGTTCCGGGTCGAGCGGCGTTGCGTGCGTTAGGCCGATTTCGTCGGCGTGGATGCCGCTCGCCGTCAGCACGCTGGCGATGCCGACGTCGGCGGCGCCCGCGATGTCGGTGCGGAAGCTGTCGCCGAAGGCGACGATCCGCCGCCGATCGGCCACGCCGAGTGCGGCGAAGCGCGTGAAGCAAAAATCATAGACCGAGCGATAAGGCTTGCCGTGCCAGCGCACGCTGCCGCCGCGCCGCTCGTAATATTCGGCCATGGCGCCGGCGCAGATACTGCGCCGTCCCTGGTGAACGACCACCAGGTCGGCGTTGGCGCACACCATCGGCAGCTTGCGCGCCAGCCCGGCGTCGAGCACGGTCGTGAAGGCGGAAAGGTCCTCCTCCCAATTCTCCGGTCCGACGGCGAGAAAGAAGTCCGCCTGCGTCACGTCGGTGACGCGCTGGCAATCCAGTCCCGCCAGCAACGGGTCGTCGCGCTGCGGCCCGATGAAGTAGCAACGGCGGCCCAGCGCGCGGAAGAACGGATCGTCGCGGTGCTTCAGGTGCAGCCACGCCTCTTCGCCGGACGAATGTATGGCGTCGTAGAGCGCCTTCGGGATGCCGATTTCGACCAGACGATCGGCAACCATAGCGGCACGGCGCGGCGCGTTGGACAGGATGACGAGCCTTTTGCCGGCCGCCTTGAGGCGCCCGAGCGCGTCGAGCACTTCGGGAAACGGCTGGCTGCCGTCATGCAGCACGCCCCAAAGGTCGAGCAGAAAACCGTCGTAATCGCCGGCGATCTCGCGGATGCCGTGCAGAATGCGCACGCTCATTGCAACGCCGTACCCACCGCCTCGCCGACCGATACGAAACCGTCCCGCTGCAACAGGCGGGCGAGGTCAGCCTTGATGCGCGCGACCAGACCCGGCCCCTGATAGATCAGCGCGGTATAAAGCTGCACCACCGTCGCGCCGGCACGGATCTTGGCATAGGCATCCGCCCCCGATGCGATGCCGCCGACGCCGATCAATGGCAGGCGGCCGCCGGTCAACCGATACATTTCCGACAGGAGCGCGGTCGACGGCGCGAACAGCGGCTTGCCGGTGAGGCCGCCGGTTTCGCGTGCCTGCGCGCTCTGGAGCGACGCCGGCCGGTCGACCGTGCTGTTGGAAATGATCAGGCCGTCGAGACCGGAGAACAGCGCAACCTCGGCGATCTCGTTGCGCGCCTGTGGCTCGAGATCGGGCGCAATCTTGAGCAACAGCGGCGGCGGCCGCCGCGGCGTCGCCTTGGCGCGCGCCAGCTGCAAACGCGCGATAAACTCGGGCAGCACGGCCTTACGCTGCATGTCGCGTAGGCCCGGCGTGTTGGGCGACGAGATGTTGACCGCCAGATAATCGGCGTAAGGCGCCAGCGCGGTGACGCCGGCCTCGTAATCGGCGATCGGATCGTGCGTATCCTTGTTGCGGCCGATGTTGACACCCAGGATGCCGCGCGAGCGGTCGCGCGCCTTCAAACGCGGCGCCACGGCCTCGAGGCCGTGGCTGTTGAAGCCGAGCCGGTTGATCGCCGCGCCATCCTGGCTCAAACGAAACACCCGCGGCTTGGGGTTGCCGGGCTGCGGCCGCGGCGTCACCGTGCCGATCTCGACAAAGCCGAAGCCGAATCCGAACAGCGGAGCGATCACCTCGGCGTTCTTGTCGTAGCCGGCGGCCAAGCCGACCGGATTGGGAAAGACGCGATCCCATGGCTTGACCGCAAGCACCGGCGGATCGGCGGCAACGGTGTGGCGGGGGAGGGTCTTCAGCGCCCACAGACTCGCGCGGTGCGCCGCCTCGGGCGGCAGCGCGCGCAGTACCGGAAGCGCGAGGTCGGTCAAGGCGAGCATTGGCGCGCACGCTAACGGCCGCCGCGGCAAATTGGAATACCGACTCCGCAGCTGCGGCTTTATGCTCCGTGCATGAGTGCCGATGGCGGCGTTGCCGGTCCCGTTCGCTTGCCCAAAGCCGCGTCGCTGGTTGCCGGTATGACCCAGGCGGCGTGGCTGTCGCCCGAAGGCGAGATCGCGCTGTTACCGCTGAGCGAGGCGGCACGACGCGCGCGGTCGGCGCCGCCTTTCGTCTGCCATGCGCGCGCGACGGCGCGGCGACTCGGCGTGACGCCGTTTCCCTGCTTCGACCTGCTCGAGCTGTTCGCCTTCGTGCGGCCGGCGCGTTTTTGCGTGCCGACACCGCGCGGCATCGCTGCCGCGCTCGATCTCGCCGTGCCCGACGGCGGCGATCTGCCGGGTGCGGCTACCGCCTTGCTCAACAGCGTGCGTGCGTTGCTCGCCGAGGTGCCGTTACATGCCGGCGACGGCGGCGATGCCCGCGCCGTCGCCGAAGCGATGGCCAAAGGCGGCTGGCCTTGGGCTGAAGCCGTGCTGGCGGCGCTGCCAACCGCCACGAATACCAATTCGCCGCCGCCCGCGGGCCTGACCGCCTGGAACCGGCTCGGCGAATGGGCCGAGCACGCGCCCGAGCCGCCGCCGGGCAACATTCCAGTCGGCGAGGACGAAGCGCGCTTGCGCCTGGCCGAGCTGGTCGGCGACCGGGCCGAGCCGCGGCCGCAGCAGGCGGACTATGCCGGCGCCTGCGCTTATGCGTTCGCGCCGCGCGACGACGCTGTGGCGCCGCGTGTGCTGCTGGCCGAGGCGGGCACCGGCGTCGGCAAGACGCTGGGCTATATCGCGCCGGCCAGCGTCTGGGCGGAGAAGAACGCCGGCGCGGTGTGGATCTCGACCTATACGCGCAACCTCCAGCACCAGATTTCAACCGAGCTCGACCGGCTCTATCCCGATCCGGCGGTTAAGGCGCGGCGCGTCGTCGTGCGCAAGGGCCGCGAAAATTATCTCTGCCTGCTTAATTTTGAGGACAGTCTGGGCGGGTTGGCGATGCGTCCGCAGGACGCGGCGGCGGCCGGCCTGGTGGCGCGCTGGGTGGCGGCGACGCGCGATGGCGACATGGTCGGCGGCGATCTGCCGGGCTGGTTGCCCGAGCTGGTCGGTCGCGCCGGCACCGTCGGCCTCACCGACCGGCGCGGCGAATGCGTGCACAGCGCCTGCTCGCACTATCACCGCTGCTTCATCGAGAAGAGCGTCCGGCGCGCGCGGCGCGCACGCATCGTGGTCGCGAACCATGCGCTGGTGATGATCCAGGCGGCGCTCGGCGGGCTCGACGACGACAACCTGCCGCGGCGTTATGTCTTCGACGAAGGCCATCATGTCTTCGACGCCGCCGATGGCGCATTCTCGCTGGCGCTCACCGGCCGCGAGGCGGCTGAGCTGCGGCGCTGGATTCTGGGTGCCGAGGACGGGCGGCGCAGCCGCGCGCGTGGCCTGAAGCGCCGGCTCGACGATCTGCTGGTCAACGACGCCACCGGCCAGCGCCTGCTCGACGAGGCGATCGACGGCGCGCGCAACGTCTTGCCGGCCGACGGCTGGCTCAAGCGGATTGCCGAAGGGCGCGCACAGCGCGCCTGCGAGCGGTTTCTGGCGCTGGCGCGCGATCAAGTGCTGGCGCGAACCGGCGATGCCGACCAGGGCTACAGCCTCGAAACCGAGCCGCGCCCGCCGATTCCGGGCTTGATCGACGCCGCGCGCGACCTAGCGGCGGAGCTGAAGCGCATCGAGACGCCGCTCAAGGCGCTGGCACAACGCCTACGCGCCAAGCTTGCCGACGAGGCGGCCAAGCTCGATACCGCGGTGCGGCAGCGGATCGAGGCGGCGGTGCGCGGCCTCGAACGCCGCGCCATGCTCGAGCTCGGCGGCTGGCGGCGCATGCTGGAGGAAGTGGAACGCGAGCCGCCCGCCGAGTTCGTCGACTGGCTGGCGGTCGAGCGCGCCGACGGTCATGCGGTCGACGTCGGCATGCATCGGCATTTTACCGACCCGACCCGGCCCTTTGCGGAGTTCGTCGTCGCGCCGGCGCACGGCGCGTTGGTGACCTCGGCGACGCTGACCGACGGCAGCGGCGACGCGGAAGCGGACTGGCTCGGCGCCGAAGCCCGCACCGGCGCGCGCCACCTGCAAGCGCCGGCGATGCGCGCGCGCGTCAAATCGCCGTTCGACTATCCGGCGCAAACGCGTGTGTTCATCGTCAACGATATCGACCGCAACGACGTCGACCAGGTCGCCGCCGCCTATCGCGAACTGATCGCGGCCTCGGGCGGCGGCGCGTTGGGATTGTTCACCGCCATCCAGCGGTTGCGCGCCGTGCACAAGCGCATCGCGGCGCCGCTTGAGGCGGCCGGCCTTGCACTGCTAGCGCAGCATGTCGATGCCATGGACACGGCGACGTTGGTCGACATCTTCCGCGCCGAGGAGGATTCATCGCTGCTTGGCACCGATGCGGTGCGCGACGGGGTCGACGTGCCCGGACGGTCGTTGCGCCTTATCGTCTTCGACCGGGTGCCGTGGCCGCGGCCCGATATCCTGCACCGCGCGCGCAAGACGCTGTTCGGCGGCACCGTCTACGACGATTCGATCACGCGGCTTCGTCTCAAGCAGGCTTTTGGTCGGCTGGTGCGCCGGTCCACCGACCACGGTGTCTTCGTCCTGCTCGACCGGGCGATGCCGTCGAGACTATTGGGCGCGTTTCCCGAAGGCGTCGCCGTGGCCCGACTCGGGCTCAAGGATACGATCGCGGCGACGGCGGATTTCCTCAAGACGGCGGCGCAGACGCCGTAGATTGCGTGCAACGCGGCGGACGTGCAAAGTTCACGCGCTGTCTGTCAGGAACCGGGGGTTTTGATGCGGGGGATAAGCGTTTTTGTCGGCGTCGCGCTCGCGATGCTGGTCGTCGCAGGCAGCGCGCAGGCCCAGAGTCTTTTCCAGCTCCAAAGGTGGTGCTCGAACGACGATAGCGATGAGAGCATGAAGGCCTGCACCGCCATCATCGAATGGGGGCGACCGATGTCGCCCAAAAGGCTGGCGGACGCTTATGTAAACCGCGGCAATGACTACGCCGGTCGCAGCATGCCGGAAAAAGCGATCGCCGATTACACAGCGGCGATCAAGCGCGATCCGACGCGCGACGACGCCTTCGCCGGTCGCGGCATCCAGTATTACCAGTCGCACGATTACAAACACGCCGTGGCGGATTTCGACGCGGCGATCAAGCTCAATCCCGGCGAAGCGGTCGACTGGGCGTGGCGCAGCCGTGCGAAGGGGCAACTGGGCGACGCGAACGGCGCCAACGCCGATATGGCGCATGCACTCGAGCTCGATCCACAAGTCGGGCAGGACATGTCGGACGAGGATTGATCCGATCGGCCGCGCAGACAAAAAGGGCCGCGGATTGCTCCGCGGCCCTTTGATTAGCTTCGCACGACGCCGAAGGCCGCATGTGGCCTTCGGCTGTGCTTCGCGGGCTAGAGTTAGTACATCCCGTCCATTCCGCCCATGCCGCCGCCGTGGTCGTGACCGCCGGCGGGCGCCTTCTTCTCCGGCCTCTCGGCCACCATCGCTTCGGTGGTGACGAGCAAGCCGGCGACCGAAGCCGCGTCCTGCAACGCCAGGCGCACGACCTTGGTCGGGTCGACCACGCCGGCCTTCACCATGTCGACATACTCGCCGGACTGGGCGTTGAAGCCCCAGTTGGCGTCGTCCTTGTCGGTCAGCTTGCCGACGACGACGGCACCGTCCATGCCGGCGTTCTCGGCGATGAGGCGACAGGGCATCTGGATCGCGCGACGCACGATGTCGATGCCGTGCCGCTCGTCGTCGTTGGCCGCGCGCACCTTGCTCAGCACCTTGGCGGCGTAGAGCAGGGCCGTGCCGCCGCCGGCGACGATGCCTTCCTCGACCGCGGCGCGGGTCGCATGCATCGCGTCGTCAACGCGATCCTTGCGTTCCTTCACCTCGACCTCGGTCGCGCCGCCGACACGGATTACCGCAACGCCGCCGGCCAGCTTGGCCAGCCGCTCTTGCAACTTCTCACGGTCGTAGTCGGACGTGGTCTCCTCGATCTGGGCCTTGATCTGGCCGACGCGGGCCTGGATGTCCGCTTTCTTGCCGGCGCCATCGATGATGGTGGTGTTTTCCTTCTCGATGCGCACCTTCTTCGACCGGCCGAGCATGTCGAGCGTCACGTTCTCAAGCTTGATGCCCAGGTCTTCCGAGATCATCTGGCCGCCGGTCAGGATCGCGATGTCCTCGAGCATCGCCTTGCGGCGATCGCCGAAGCCCGGTGCCTTCACCGCCGCGACCTTGAGGCCGCCGCGCAGCTTGTTGACGACCAAGGTCGCCAAAGCCTCGCCCTCGACCTCTTCGGCGATGATCAGCAGCGGCTTGCCCGACTGCACCACCGCTTCAAGCAGCGGCAGCATCGGTTGCAGGCCGGAGAGCTTCTTCTCGAAGATCAACAGGTACGGATCGTCGAGCTCGGCCACCATCTTGTCGGCGTTGGTGACGAAGTACGGCGAAATGTAGCCGCGGTCGAACTGCATGCCTTCGACGACGTCGAGTTCGGTCTCGAGGCTCTTCGCCTCCTCGACCGTGATCACGCCCTCGTTGCCGACCTTCTGCATGGCCTTGGCCAGCATCTCGCCGACTTCCTTGTCGCCGTTGGCCGAGATGGTGCCGACTTGGGCGATCTCGTCGTTGGTCGAAACCTTTTTCGAGCGCTTCTTGATGTCTTCGACGACGGCCTCGACTGCCTTGTCGATGCCGCGCTTCAGGTCCATCGGATTGAGGCCGGCGGCGACCGCCTTGACACCTTCGCGCACGATGGCTTGAGCCAGCACGGTGGCGGTGGTCGTGCCATCACCCGCGGTGTCGCTGGTCTTGCTTGCGACTTCGCGGATCATCTGCGCGCCCATGTTCTCGAACTTGTCGGCGAGCTCGATCTCCTTGGCGACGGTCACGCCGTCCTTGGTGATGCGCGGCGCGCCGAACGACTTGTCGAGTACGACGTTGCGGCCCTTGGGGCCGAGGGTCACGCGCACTGCGTTCGCCAGAATGTCGACGCCGCGGAGCAACCGCTCGCGCGCGTCGCCGTGGAATTTGACGTCCTTAGCAGCCATTGAAATGTCTCCTTGAAAAGGTCTTTAGGCGGCCTTGCGCTTCGCGGCGCTGCCTTCGACGATGCCGAGAATGTCCGACTCCTTGACGATGACGAGCTCTTCGCCGTCGATCTTCACTTCGGTGCCGGACCACTTGCCGAACAGCACGCGATCGCCCGGTTTGACGTCGAGCGCGTGGAGCTTGCCGTCCTCGGTGCGAGTGCCGGGACCGACGGCGACGACTTCGCCTTCCATCGGCTTCTCCTTCGCGGTGTCGGGAATGATGATGCCGCCCGCCGTCTTCTCCTCGGACTCGAGACGACGGATCAGGACACGGTCCTGCAACGGCTTAAACTTCATGGGAAAATCCCTCCTCGTTGGTGTCTTCGACACGCGACTGCCAACCCCCATTTTTCGAGGCGGCTGTTAGCACTCGCGGCCGTTGAGTGCCAGTGAGATAGGGGCTGCAACCGGAACTGTCAACGGGCCGCCACCACTTTGGCAGCACTTTCCGCTATAGGCTGCTATACCATTGAAATAAATAATATTTTCTTGATCGATGACTGCCATGCTGGAACCCTGTCGGCAACGGAAAGCGGTGGTGCAACGTCTATATCGTTGAGGTGCGCGCGATGAAGCATCTGCGGCTGCAACTCGATGGCTATCGGCTGACCACGGCGGAAATCCTCTATCGCCTGCCGGACCATCCGCATCTGCTGCAAAGCTTCGTTTGGCAGGAGCTCGACATCGCGCCGCGTTTCCCGGTGCTCCGCCGCTTCCTCGATTTCTGGACGCACAACCTCGATGGCCGCTTGCACTCGGTCAAAGTGGCGCAGGCGCCGCTCCTAGTGCCGTCGCGGCTCTCCCACGCCCAGATTTCGTTGAGCCTGCACTGAAATCGTTCACGGCGCGGCAATGCGTCGCTTGCCAGAGTGCGCTCGGCGGAAGAGTGTCGCGCCATGACTGCAACCGAAGCCGGACGCGAGCGCAGTCTCGCCGACGCGGAAGAGACGCCGCGCAACCACGCCGTCGCCGTCTGGCTGCTCGTCTGCGCTGCGATGATCTTCGTGATGGTGGCGCTCGGCGGTGTCACGCGGCTCACCGAATCCGGCCTGTCGATCACGCAATGGCAGCCGGTGTCGGGCGTGTTGCCACCGTTGGGCGCGGCCGCATGGCAGGCGGCATTCGACGCCTACAGGCAGATTCCGCAATACGACGCGGTCCACGCCGGCATGACGCTGGCGCAATTCAAGACGATTTATTTTTGGGAATGGTTCCACCGCCTGTGGGGCCGGCTGATCGGCGTCGTCTTCCTGCTGCCGTTCCTCTATTTCCTGCTGCGGCGGAAGATTCCGCCGAACTTGGCGCCGCGGCTCATGCTGTTGTTCCTGCTCGGCGCGTTCCAAGGCGCGCTCGGCTGGTGGATGGTCGAAAGCGGTCTCGAGAGCCGCATCGAGGTCAGCCAATATCGCCTCGCCGCGCATCTCGCGATGGCGATCGTGATCTATGGCGCGATCCTGTGGGTGGCGCTCGACCTGCTGCGGCCGGCGCGCCATGAAGCCGCGTCCGGCATGCGCCGCGGCGCCAGCGCGCTGCTGGCGCTGGCCTTCGTCACGCTGATCGCCGGCGCCTTCACCGCCGGTTTGCGCGCTGGCCTGATCGACAACACCTTTCCGCTGATGGATGGTCACATCGTGCCGCCGGCGTGGGGCCATCTGGCGCCGTGGTGGCGCAATCTGTTCGAAAATCCAGAAGCGGTGCAGTTCGATCACCGCGTCCTGGCGATCACCACGTGGCTCGGTGCGCTGGCGCTGTTCCTCGGCTCGTTCAAGGCGACGCTGTCGCGCTTCGCGCGCGGCGCGGTGCATGCGCTGTTCACGCTGGTAACGATCCAGGTCGGGCTCGGAATATCGACGCTGCTGCTGGTGGTGCCGCTGCCGCTGGCGCTGGCGCATCAGCTCGGCGCGACGCTCGTCATCACCGCCGCCTTGGTCGTGCGGCACGCCTTGGGAAACCCCGCCTAGAGCCATCGCGGGCGTGAACTCGCGCCCGGCGGACCGCCGGGCTAATATCGCGCCATGGCCGATTTTCCGCGCAAAACGCCGGCGGATTGGGCCGCTCTTGCCGCCAAGGAGCTCAGCGGCAAGGGCGCCGACACGCTGACTTGGCAAACGCCCGAAGGCATCGCGGTCAAGCCGCTCTATACCGCCGCCGATCTCGAGGCGATCGAGTTGCGCGGCGAGCTGCCGGGCTTCGCGCCGTTCACGCGCGGCGTGCGGGCGACGATGTACGCCAACCGGCCGTGGACCATCCGGCAATATGCCGGCTTCTCGACCGCCGAGGAATCGAACCGCTTCTATCGCGAGAATCTCGCCGCCGGCCAGATGGGCCTGTCGGTCGCCTTCGACCTCGCCACCCATCGCGGCTACGACAGCGACCATCCGCGCGTCGTCGGCGACGTCGGCAAGGCCGGCGTGGCGATCGATTCGGTCGAGGACATGAAGATTCTGTTCGACGGCATTCCGCTCGACCGCATGTCGGTGTCGATGACCATGAACGGTGCGGTGCTGCCGGTACTGGCCGGCTACATCGTCGCCGCGGAGGAGCAGGGCGTCGCCCAGGACAAGCTCGCTGGCACCATCCAGAACGACATCCTCAAAGAGTTCATGGTGCGCAACACCTACATCTATCCGCCGGCGCCTTCGATGCGCATTGTTGCCGACATCATCGAATACACCGCGCGCCGCATGCCTAAGTTCAACTCGATCTCGATTTCGGGCTATCACATGCAGGAAGCTGGCGCGACTTGCGTGCAGGAACTGGCGTTCACGCTTGCCGACGGCCTCGAATACGTGCGCGCGGCCCTGTCGAAGGGCTTGAAGATCGACGATTTCGCGCCGCGGCTGTCGTTCTTCTTCTGCATCGGTATGAACTTCTTCATGGAGATCGCCAAGCTGCGCGCCGCGCGGCTGTTGTGGGCGACGCTGGTGCAGGAGAAATTTAAGCCGGCCAATCCGGCGAGCCTCGCATTACGGACTCATTGTCAAACCTCGGGTGTCTCGCTCACCGAACAGGATCCGCACAACAACATCATCCGCACCACCATCGAAGCGCTGGCCGCGGTTTTGGGCGGCACGCAATCGTTGCACACCAATTCCTTCGACGAGGCGATGGCGCTGCCAACGCCGTTCTCGGCGCGTATCGCGCGCAACACGCAGCTCATCATCGCCGAGGAATCCGGCGTGCCGCACGTCGTCGATCCGCTTGGCGGCAGCTATTACATCGAAAGCCTGACGCACGCGGTCGCCGCGGCGGCGCGGACCCTGATCGACGAGGTCGAGACGATGGGCGGCATGACCAAGGCGGTTGAAAGCGGCCTGCCCAAGCTCCGCATCGAAGAGGCGGCGGCGCGGCGCCAGGCGCGCGTTGATCGCGGCGAGGAGGTCATCGTCGGCGTCAACAAATACCGCGCTAACCAGGGCGACGAGGCCGAGGTGCGCCTGCTCGACATCGACAATTCCAAGGTGCGGGCGCAACAGGTCGCGCGGCTCGAGGCGATGCGGAAAAAGCGCGATGCCGCGAAGGTGAAGGCCGCGCTCGATGCGCTGAGCGAAGCGGCCGAAAGCGGGCAGGGGAATTTGCTGGCACTCGCCATCGAGGCGACCCGTGCGCGTGCCAGCGTCGGCGAGATCTCGGATGCACTTGAGCGCGTCTTCACCCGGCACCGCGCCACCATTCGATCCGTCTCGGGCGTCTATGGTGGCGCCTACGAAGGCGACGAAGGCTTCCGCCGCGTGCGCGAGGAGGTCGAAACCTTCGCCCGCGCTGAAGGGCGCCGGCCGCGGCTGCTCGTGGTCAAGCTCGGCCAGGACGGCCACGACCGCGGCGCCAAGGTGATCGCCACCGGCTTCGCCGATCTCGGTTTTGACGTCGATATCGGCCCGCTGTTCCAGGCACCCGACGAAGCCGCGCGCCAGGCGATCGAGAACGACGTGCACGTGATCGGCGTGTCATCGCAGGCGGCCGGCCACAAGACGCTGGTGCCGGCGCTGATCAAGGCGCTCAAAAGCCAGGGCGCGGGCAACATTCTCGTCGTGTGCGGCGGCGTCATTCCGCCGCAGGACTATGCCTTCCTCCAGGAAGCCGGCGTCGCCGCGATCTACGGGCCCGGCACCAACATTCCGCTCGCCGCCTCCGAGGTTCTGCAGCTCATCGCCAAGAAACGCATAGCGGCCTAGCCGCGGGAAGGCTCGCGGAATCCGCTCCGCCGCGCTATCTAAGCCCCGTGGGCACGCTGTTCTTCATCGTCTTCATCGATCTGGTCGGCTTCGGCGTGGTGATCCCGCTGCTGCCGTATTACGCGCTGGTCTTTCACGCCACGCCGTTCGAGGTCACCTCGATGATGGCCTGCTACTCGCTGGCGCAGTTCTTCGCGTCGCCGCTGCTCGGCATGGTCAGCGACCGCGTCGGCCGCAAGCCGGTCATCCTGGCGAGCTTGGTGTGTTCGGTCGCCTCCTATATTTGGCTCGGCTTCGCCACTCAGCTCTGGATGTTGTTCGCGGCGCGGCTGCTGGCCGGTGCGGGCGCCGGCAATATCTCTGCAGCGCAGGCCTATGTCGCCGACGTCACGCCGCCGGATCAGCGCGCCAAGGGCATGGGCATGATCGGCGCGGCCATCGGCTTGGGATTCACCGTCGGTCCGGCGATCGGCGGCGCCGTCGCCGGTGGCGACGCGCAGAGCGCGCATCTCGCCTGGCCCGCTTTCGTTGCCGCCGCGCTGTCGGCCGCGGCCTTCGTGTTCGCCTTTGCCCGGCTCGAGGAAAGCCTGACGCACAAACCGATGGCGCGCGTCGGCCGCATCGCCATGGCGAAGGCGGCGGCCGGGCGGCCGACGTTGCGGCTTCTCATCTTGCTCATCTTCGTCGCCATCGCCGCCTTCGCCGGCATGGAAACCACCTTCGCGCTCTGGGCGCATGACGGATTTGGCTGGGGTCCGCTCCAGGTCGGCATGATCTTCTTCTATGTCGGCATTTTGCTGTCGGCGTTGCAGGGCGGCGCCATCGGCAAGCTCGCCAAGGCCTTCGGCGAGACCAACCTGGTCGCCGCCGCGACGGCAATTATTGCGCTTGGTTTGTTCGGCCTGACGCTGGCCACGGCGTTATGGGGCGTGTTGCTTGCCAGCGCTTTGCTCGCCATCGGTATGGGCATGCTCAGCCCCTCGATCAGCAGCCTCATTTCGCAGCAGGCGGGCGAGGGCGAGCGCGGCGGCGTGCTCGGCCTGTCGCAATCGGCGCAGAGTTTGGCGCGCATCGTCGGCCCCGCCGTCGCCGGCACGCTTTATGGCGGGCTCGGCCGCAACGCGCCCTATTATTTCGGCGCGCTGCTGATGATCGGCGTGTTGTGGCTTGCGCTGCGGATGCCGCGGCCGGTGCGGCGATGACGCGCGAACGCCCGCCGAGTTCGCTGACCAGCGAGCCATCGGAGGTCGGTTTCCGCCGCGAGCTCAAGGCGCTCTCTGGCGTGCTGCCCTATCTCTGGCCGAAGAATTCCACCGCGCTGCGCGTCCGCGTCGTGCTCGCGATTGCGTGCCTGGCGGCCGCCAAGGCGGTCAATGTCGGCGTGCCGGTGCTCTACAAGGCGGCGGTCGACATGCTGGCGCCGACGGCGGGCGCGCTCGTCGTCGTGCCGACCATGCTGATCGTCGCCTATGGCGCGGCGCGGGTCGGCGCGCAGCTGTTCAACGAGTTACGCGATTCGATCTTCGCCAAGGTTGAACAGCGCGCCATCCGCACCATCGCGCTCAACACCTTCCGTCACCTGCATGGGCTGAGTCTGCGCTTCCACCTCGAGCGCCAGACCGGCGGCCTGTCGCGCGCGGTCGAACGCGGCGTGCGCGGCATGGAGTTCCTGCTCTCCTATCTGCTGTTCAGCCTGCTGCCGACGGTGTTCGAGATCGCACTGGTGTGCACGATCCTGTGGCGCTTCTTCGCGGCGAGCCTGGCGCTGGCGACACTCGCGACCATTGCAGCCTATGTCGCGTTCACCTTCACGGTCACCGATTGGCGCATCAAGTACCGCCGCGAAATGAACCAGCGCGACACCGAGGCCAACACCAAGGCGATCGACAGCCTACTCAACTTCGAAACGGTGAAGTATTTCGCCAACGAGGAGCACGAAGCGCGCCGCTTCGACAGCGCGCTCGCCGGCTACGAGCAAGCCGCGGTCAAAAGCCAGGTCACGCTGTCGGCGCTCAACATCGGCCAGGGCGCGATCATCGCGGTCGGCCTGGTCGTCGTAATGTGGCTCGCGGCGCGTGGCGTCGCGGCGGGCCGCATGACCGTCGGCTCGTTCGTGCTGGTCAATTCCTACCTGGTGCAGCTCTACATGCCGCTCAACGTGCTCGGCATGGTCTATCGCAACATCAAGCAGTCGCTGACCGATCTCGAATCGATGATCCGGCTGCTGGGCGTGAAGCCCGAAGTCGTCGACAAGCCGACGGCGCCGGCGCTTGCCGTGGCGCGCGGCGAGATCGTCTTCGACCATGTCTCGTTCGCCTACGATCCGCGCCGGCCGATCCTCGATGACGTCTCGTTCCGCGTGCCGCCGGGCCACACGCTCGCCATCGTCGGCTCATCGGGCGCCGGCAAGTCGACGGTGGCGCGGCTGCTGTTCCGCTTCTACGATGCCAACCAGGGTGCGATCCGCATCGACGGCCAGGACATCCGCGACGTGACGCAGACGAGCCTGCGCCGCGCCATCGGCGTGGTGCCGCAGGACACGGTGCTGTTCAACGATTCGATCGCCTACAACGTTGGTTACGGCAAGCCAGGCGCCGCCCAGGCCGAGATCGAGGATGCCGCGCGCGTCGCCCGCATTCACGATTTCGTCGCCGCGCTGCCGGACGGCTACAAGACGCAGGTGGGCGAGCGCGGCCTGAAATTATCAGGCGGCGAAAAGCAGCGCGTCGCCATTGCGCGCGTCATGCTCAAGGGGCCGCGCATCCTGGTATTCGACGAAGCGACCTCGGCGCTCGACACCAAGACCGAGCGCGAGATCCAGACCAGCCTCGAAGAAGTCGCGGCCAATCGTACGACGCTGATGATCGCGCATCGCCTGTCGACCGTCGTGCATGCTGACGAGATCCTGGTGCTGGAGCACGGCCGCGTCGTCGAGCGCGGTACGCACGCGGCGCTGCTGGCGAAGGACGGTCTCTATGCGGCGATGTGGCGCCGCCAGCTCGAGGCCGATGAACGCGCCGCCGCGCTTGCCGCCGTGGCTGCGGTCGCGGAGTAGATGAGCGATCCGGCGGCGCTGTGGAGCGAGGTCGGCAAAAGCCAGCTCGAGGCGCTGAGGCACGATCCGGCGGTCGCGAAGCTGCTGCCGGCATTCGAAGCCAAGGTCGCCGCCGCCCGGCTGACGCCGGCGGCCGCCACAAGCCGCGTTTTGGCAGCCTTACGCGGGACCCCGTCCTAGGCCGACGCGGCTTGACGGACCCGGCCACTTCCCTTAAAACCGCGCCAATCGCCGGGGCTCGCCCCGGCCTTCTCTTTCAAGGACCTAGCGATCATGGCGCGACGCTGCGGCATCACCGGCAAGGGCGTGCTCGTCGGCCACAATGTGAGCCACGCCAACAACAAGACCAAGCGGCGCTTCCTGCCGAACCT
>DASYYB010000007.1:0-26368 GCA_035934235.1 Allostellaceae bacterium
GCGCTTGGTGGTATAGCCCCACAGGCTCATCGCCAGGAAGGTGACGGCGGTGATGAAGAACATCTGCGCGATGCTGGTGTAGGTGTAGACGAGGAAGATCGTCGACATCGACAGGCCCATCACCGCGGCATAGCCCCAGAAGGTCGCCTGTGCGGCGCCGAGGCTCATGCGCTGGATGCCGAAGCTCAACACCAACACGAAGCCGAGCGGCGCGAAGATCAGCAAGTACATCAGCGGCGAATGCTGTTGCGCGAGTTGGGCCACCAAGCCCTGCGAGAACCACGCGACGAGGCCGGTGACGGCGAGCGCGCCGCCCATGTAGTTGTAGACGCGCAGCATGTAGCTGCGCAGGCCCTGGTCGATGCCGACCTGTGGGATTGCCGTCCGCGCGGCAAAACGGTTGCCGGTATCGAATGACATTGGAACCTCTCTAAGCCGGAGTGGCTTCGGCGCTGATATTGGCACAGGTCGCCGGCAATTCAATGACCGAGTAAGCCCTTGGCGCCGGACCTAAATTTCCTGTTATCGGCGGCCCGCCCGGCGGCGGTTGACCGTATCCACCGCGGCCGCCAAATTCGCGGCCAGTTTGGTCGACAAAGTCGAAACCCATGAGCCAGCACGCAAATTCGTCTCTCAAACCCATCGCGTGGAACGTCGCGCGGCGGCGTCCGCCCGGCGGTTGAGATGCTGCGGCTGTTCGTCGGCATCGCCTTACCGCCTGCGCTCAAGCTGGATCTGTCGCGGCTTGCCGGCGGCCTGCCGAATGCGCGCTGGGTCGATCCCGGCAACTATCACGTCACACTGCGCTTCATCGGCGAGGTCGACGAAGGCGCGGCGAGCGACATCGACGCGGCCCTGTCGGGTGTTCGCGCCAGACGCTTCGCGCTGACGCTCGCCAGTGTCGGCTCGTTCAACGCGCGCAATCTGTTCGTCGGCATCGAGCGCAATCCGGATCTCGTCCATCTCCAGGAAAAAGTCGAAAGCGCGGTCGCGCGCAGCGGCATCGAGCCGGAGAGCCGTCGCTTCGCGCCGCACGTGACACTGGCGCGGCTCAAGGGCAAGCCGGACATACGGCTCGGCCATTATCTCGCCGAGCACGCGCTGTTCCGCGCGGCGCCGTTCGACGTCGGGCAATTCCAACTCGTCGCGAGCTATCTCACGAAAAGCGGTTCGATCTACGAGGATCAGGCGGAATACGCGCTGGCGTAGCGCGTCAAGCGCGAAGCCAAATTGGCAGGGCGTAGCGCGTCAGGCGCGAAGCTGAATCGAAGAATGCGGCTGAAAAGCTGGTCGCGGCCGGGGCGATTGAGGGGGAATCGCCGCCGACCGCGACCTTCGCGCGCGACAACCGGCAAATACCAAAATTCATGAGCGGATCGTCAGGCCATCACCGGCGAGCCCAATCCACGCGCCGACGATGTTAGCCGATGGCGCTTAATCAACTGTGAAATCGCGACGTAACCGCCGGCAATTTGCCGTCAATTTGAGGCAATTCCGCCGTGCTTATTCGGCGGCGGTCTGCCAGCCGCGCAAACGCTGGCGCAGGATGGTTTCCCGGTGGTCGGCGGCGGGCTGATAGAACTGGTCGAACTCGCGGAAGGCGCGCGGCCAATCCTCGGCGCGGGCGCGTTCGGCGTCGACCTCGAAACTGTCGAAGCCGCAACGCACCATGAAGAGCAATTGGTCACGCAACACGTTGCCGCCGGCGCGCAGCTCGCCTTTGAAGCCGAAGCGCCCGCGCAACAGCCGCGCCTGCGAATAGGCGCGGCCATCGATGAAGCGCGGGAAATTCAGGACGATGAGCGCGAAGCGCGTTGCGGCCGGACCGAACGAAGCCGGCGGCACGTCGTTGGGCAGCCGCAAGCCGAGTGGCCCGGTGCGATCCGACCAGTGCTCCGGCTCCGCTTGCCAGCGCTTGAACGAGATGGTGACGGCTTCGTCGCCCACCGGCGTCTCGTCGTCAGCCAGGTGGCGCCATGGATCGGCGCGGAAGCCGCCGTTCCTATCGAGCAACATAAAGAGCCTCCTTGAACGGCGCCACGCCGACGCGGCGATAGGTGTCGGGGAATTGTTCGCCTGGGCGCCGGAGCTGGAGATAGATATCGATCAACCGGTCGACCGTCGCGGTGACCTCGTGCGCCGCCACCGCCGGTCCGACGATACCGCCCAAGGCCGCCTGGGCGTTGTCGCTGCCGCCGACGGTGATCTGGTAGGACTCGGCGCCGTTCTTTTCGAGCCCGAGGATGCCGATGTGGCCGACATGGTGATGGCCGCAAGCGTTGATGCAACCCGAGATCTTGATTTGCAGCGGCCCGATCTCCTCCTCGCGCTTGGCAAGATTGGTCGCCAGCGCTTGCGAGATCGGGATCGAGCGCGCCGTCGCCAGGCTGCAATAGTCCATGCCGGGGCAGCAGATGATGTCGCTGGCCAGGCCGATATTCGGCGTCGCCAGGTCGGCCGCGCCGAGCCGCAGCCACAGGTCGTAGAGCGCGGCCTTGCGCACGTGCGGCAGGACCATGTTCTGGTCGTGCGTTATGCGGATCTCGCCAAAACTCAATTTGTCGGCGAGCTCGGCCAGCAGTTCCATCTGGCTGGCGCTGCAATCGCCGGTCACTTTGCCGGGCTGCTTGAGCGACACCACGACGATGGCGTGGCCCGCCGCCTTGTGCGGCTTGACGTTGTATTTCACCCAGCGCGCGAAATCGGGCTCGGCGGCGAGCGCCTGGTTCAGTTCGGCTTCGTCGCCGCTGGCGTCGGGATAGGACGGCGCCGCGAACTGCGCCTGCATGGCCGCGACCACCGCGTCCGGCAGGTCGAGTTCTTCGCGCTCGACGCCCATGGCGGCATACTCGGCCTCGACTTCCTGGCGATATTTCTCGATGCCGAGCGACTGCACCAGGATCTTGACGCGCGACTTGAACAGGTTGTCGCGCCGGCCGTACTGGTTGTAGACGCGCAGGCAGGCGGTGATATAGGCGAGCACTTCCCGCCGCGGGACGAAGTCGCGCACCGTCTGCGCCAGGATCGGCGTGCGGCCGAGCCCGCCGCCCACCAGCACCTCGAAGCCCAACTCGCCCTTGTCGTTGCGGCGCAGATTGAGGCCGAGATCGTGGATCTTTACCGCCGCGCGGTCGTCGGGCGCGGCGTTGAGGACGATCTTGAACTTGCGCGGCAGGAACGAGAATTCGGGATGCAGCGCCGACCATTGCCGCACGATCTCGCCGTATGGGCGCGGATCTTCGATCTCGTCGGCCGCGGCGCCGGCGAAGGCGTCGGTGGTGATGTTGCGGAAGGAGTTGCCGCTGGTCTGGATGCCGTGGAGTTGCACGGTGGCGAGATGCGCCAGGATGTCCGGCGTGTCTTCGAGCTTGATCCAGTGGTACTGGATGTTCTGACGCGTGGTGAAATGGCCGTAACCTTTGTCCCACCGCCGCGCCACATACGCCAGGCCGCGCAGCTGCGTACTCGATAGCGTGCCGTATGGAATCGAGATGCGCAGCATGTAGGCGTGCAGCTGGAGATAAAGGCCGTTCATCAGCCGCAGGCTGCGGAACTCGTCCTCGCTCAGCTGGCCGGCCAGCCGCCGGCGCACCTGGTCGCGATATTGCGCGACGCGTTCCTCGAGGAATTTCCGGTCGAATTCGTCGTAACGATACAAGGCCGATACCCTTCCGCTGCTGTACTCGTCCGCGCCGCCGTCAACCGCCCGAATAGGCGATCGTCGGGCCGCCGGCGCGAATGCGCTCGCGCAAGGTCACCGGCACGACGCGGTCGCCGTCGCGCGCGGCTTCGATCAAGGTCGGGGCGACCGCCGGATGGGGCGGCGGCCCGGCTTGCGCTTCCGCCAGCAAGGCCGCGCCGTCCCGTTCCTCGACCAGTCGCGCTTCGGCGATCGTCGGCGTCCAGGCGCCGGCGCCGGCGAAATAGATCACCGTGCCGTCGCGCAGACGGTTGCCGGTCACCAGCTTGAACACTGGATCGCCCACACTGCCTCCTAGCCGCGCGGCTGCGCCGTCGTGCGCAGATAGGGCTTCACCTTCTTGAAGCCTGGGAAGATCTTCGCCGCCTCGTCGTCGGAAACCGCCGAGGTGATGATCACGTCCCCGCCCTGTTTCCAGTTGGCCGGCGTCGCCACCCGATGCTTGGCGGTGAGTTGCAGCGAATCGATCACCCGTACGACCTCGTCGAAATTGCGGCCGGTCGCCATCGGATAGACCAGGATCAGCTTGATCTTCTTGTCGGGGCCGATGACGAAGACGTTGCGTACCGTCTGATTGTCCGCCGGCGTGCGCTTGCTGGCCTCGCCCGAGGCTTCGGCCGGAAGCATGCCGTAGAGCTTCGCCACCTTGAAATCGCTGTCGCCGATGATCGGATAGTTCGGCGCTTGGCCTTGCGTCTCTTTGATGTCGCTGGCCCAACGCTGATGGTCGTCGACGGAGTCGACCGACAAGCCGATGATTTTGACGTTGCGCTTGTCGAACTCGGGCTTGAGCCGCGCCATCGTGCCGAGCTCGGTGGTGCAGACCGGCGTGAAGTCCTTGGGGTGCGAGAACAGCACGGCCCACGAATTGCCGATCCAATCGTGGAACTTGAGCTTGCCCTCGGTCGTCTGGGCCTCGAAATCCGGCGCGGTATCGCCAATTCTCAATGACATAGATGCCTCCTTGCGGGCGCGTTTCAGCGTTGGTGGATGCGGCGGCCGGCCAAATCGTCGACGGCGCCGCTCGGATAGTGTGACTCGAAATCGGTGTCAAACGCGAGCCAGCCGCAGGCCGCGAGCCAGTCCGCGGTCCATTGCCGCACGGCCGCCGAATCGAGACCGGCCGCGCGCCAGCGTTCGCGCTGCGCGCTGATTTCGTTCAGCCGCGCCGACCATTCAGACCCGATGAGGCGGCCGAGCGCGCGCTTGATCTCGGATGCGAGACCGGGCGAACGGCCGGCCGTGGAGACCGCGATCGTCAGATCGCCGCGATGGAGCACGGCTGGCATCTGCACGTCGGACTGCTTGGGTGCATCCTCGACATGAACGATGGCGCCGGCGGCGCGGGCATGCGCCGCGATCACAGCGGCCACGGCAGGCGCGAGGCCGGCGATGAAGGCGATCTGGATGTCGGCAAGCTCGTTAGCCCGCGGCAGGCGCCGGACCAGCCGTCGCCCGGCCAAAGTCGCGAGGGCGATGCTTGCTTCGGGCGCATAGACCGTCAGCGCCGACGCGCCGGCCGCATCCAGCCGCTTGAGCCGCTGAGATGCAGCCCGGCCGGCGCCAATGAGCGCCAGCCGAAGGCGGGATAGATCGAGTGTCATAGGCAACATGCAGCGAAAACCTCGCGCAACAACGCCTTAAACCGGAACGCCTTCGGGGCGGTCCACCGGACTAAACCGCAAAGGCGTGTGTATTTATAGCCTATTTCACTGTCAGTGATAAGAGAATATATCGAATATACACTATTTATAGCGTTAAACTTGCAGAATCATGCGGCGGGCGGCCTGACCAGCGACTCTGCTCAATGGGTCGGGGGTGGTGTTGTCGGGGGATGAAGGGTGATGTGCTGACGCGCCAGATCGTCGACCACCTGTTTGGCAGCGGCGTTGCCGCTCTGCGCCAGCGCGGCGGTATCGTTGGCCAGCGCGTTGATCTGGTCGCGCAGCTTGAGCGTGCTTTCAAGCGGCGCCTGCTGGTTCAGCAGGATGGTCGAATAATTGAGGCGCTCGCGCACCAGCTGCACCGTCTGGAACAGCACGGCCGCGAAAAAGCCCAGCGCCAACAGCGCCATGCCGAGCTCGAGAGGTGGCTTGCGTTGGCCCGCCGGCGCCGGATCGCTCACCGTGTCCTCTTTGTCGACGCGGCACCTGACGGGCTCAGCCCGTGCCGCTGCATCATGGCGATCAACGTCTGATCACTGGTCGCGGCCGCCGCGGCGTCGAGACTGTGCACCAGGGCTTCGCCGATTGCGTTGTATTGCGGGCCGTCGGCGATGAACTGTTGACGCGCCGCGACCTCGGCCTGGGTGCGTGCGTTGAGCAGCGCGAACACGATATTGATCGCAACCAATAGGACGCTGATTCCGGCGAGGCCGATCCCGCCCCAGGCGATCCAGCGTGTGTTGCGTTCCGTCATCGTTCGGTACCCGTTGATCAGCAGCCCGGGAGGCCAAGCCGCAAACGGCCGCCAACTTAATGCAAAGCCGCGGCCGGGACAAATGACCCGATTCCCGGTAGCCTCGCCGGCGATGGCGCACTGGCTGCTGAAATCCGAACCGTCGGCCTATTCATGGGCAGACCTGACGCGCGACCGGCGGACGGCGTGGACGGGGGTTCGCAATCACCAGGCGGCGAACAATTTGCGGGCGATGCGGGTGGGCGATCGTGCCTTTTTCTATCATTCCAACGAAGGGCTCGCGATCGTCGGTGCGATGGAAATCGTGCGCGAAGCCTATCCGGATCCGGACGACAAAAGCGGCCGGTTCGTCGCCGTCGATGTGGCGCCGTTCGCGGCGGCGAAGACGCCCGTGACACTGGCACAGATCAAGGCCGAGTCCCGGTTGAAATCGCTCGCCCTCGTCCGTCAGGGACGATTGTCGGTGTCGCCGGTGTCGGCGGCGGAATGGACGCTGCTGTGTCGCATGGCGGGGCTGAAAGCCTGATGGCGCGTCCGTTGTGCCGTGAAGCGGCCGTCGCCGAGGGCGCGGCGCGCGGCTTTGTCTTCGGCAGCGACGCGACGCGACAGGCGGTGTTCGTCGTGCGCCATGCCGGCGAGATCCGTGCCTATCGCAACGCCTGTCCGCACCAGGGCACGCCGCTCGAAATCACGCCCGATGCGTTCTTCGATGCCGAACGCCGGTTCCTGGTGTGCCGCACGCACGGGGCGCAATTCCGCCCGGCCGACGGGTTCTGCGTCGCCGGGCCGTGCGCCGGACGCAGCCTCACGCCCGCGCCGGTGCGCGTCGAAGACGGCATGCTGGTGCTGGACGAGACGGTCTAGGAAACCCGGAAGTTCTTGAACTGCCAGGGGTCGCGGTTGTCGACGTCTTCCGCGAACAGCCGGTGGCGGTCGTGTAACGGCGTCCAATCGCTGAACTCGCCGACGACGTCGCCGAGATACGGGCGTGCGATCTCGAGGATCCGCTCGTGGTTCATTTCGTCGGGTTCGATGACGAAGGATTCCGGATTCTCCATCGCCCAAATCGCGCCGGCGAGACACGCGGCGGTGACCTGAAGCGACGTGGCGTTGTTATAAGGCACGACGCGCCGCGCCTCGTCGATCGACAGGCGCGAGCCGAACCAGTACGCGCCCTTCTTGTGGCCCATCAGCAACACGCCGAGCTCGTCAATGCCGCCCGGCGCGATATCGTCCATGATCAAGCGGTGCGTCTTCTGGGCGTGCCAATTCTTGCCCGCCATCTCGTGCAGCGACAGCACCGCGGCGTCGCACGGGTGATAAACGTAGTGCACCGTCGGGCGATAGGCCGGCTTGCCGTTGGCGGCCAGCGTCAGGTAGTCGGCGATCGAAATCGACTCACTGTGTGTGACCAGGAAGCCGTGATACGGACCCTCGAGCGGCGTCCAGGACCGCATGCGCGTGCCCGCGCCCGGCCGCGTCAGATAGATCGCCGCGCCGGAGCCGAAATCGTGCCGGCCGCCGTCGGCCGGGAAATTAAGCTCATGGCTGCCCCAGCCGAGCTCGGCCGGCTGCATGCCTTCCGAGACGAAGCCCTCGATCGACCATGTGTTGACGAACTCGCCGACCTTTTTCGGCACCGTCGAAACCTGCGTGTCGCGTTCGGCGATGTGAATGACCTTGACGCCGAGGCTGCGTGAAAGCTCGGCCCAGTCGGTCCGGCTTTTCGGCTTGTCGGTGTTGTGCTTGACCGCCTTGGCGATGTTGAGCAGCGCTTCTTTGACGAAATGCGACACGAGACCAGGATTGGCGCCGTGCGTGAGCACCGCCGTCGGACCGTCGCTGTATTTGTTGCGCAGCACCAGCGCGTCTTCGCGCAGCTTGTAGTTGGAGCGCGCCGACGGCGACAGCCTGGGATCGGTATAGGCGCCCGGCCACGGCTCGATGCACGTGTCGAGATAGAGGGCGCCCTTCTCGCGGCATAGTTCGATCAGGTCGATGCTTGCGACGTTGACCGAGACGTTCATCAGGAAGTCGCCCTTGCCGAGCATCGGCTCGAGAATCTTGCGGTAGTTCTCGCGGGTCAGCGGCTTCTTGAGGAATTTCACGCCCATGGATTCCGCTTCCTTGCGGCCCATGTCGTGCGCGGTGATGATGACGACCTGCTCGGGCTTCATCGCGATGTGACGAAGCACCAGCGGCAACACGCCCTGACCGATGCTGCCGAAACCGACGATCACCATGCGGCCGGAGAAAGCGATGTGCTTCTGATCGCGTGCCATGACGAAAATCATTAAGCGGATGATCAATATTTTTCAAGCAATTCAGCGACCGTACGCGGCACCGTCCTTGACTTTTTTTGATTCCGCGAATCAAAAAACGAGTCGCGACTCGTGAGAGTCGCGACTCGCTTCAGAGACGAAAGCGATCGATTCAGATCGCGTTGAAGACGCGCCGACGCATGGCGAAGAGCGCGAGCGCCGCGACGCCGAACAGCGACAAGGTCGTCGGCTCCGGAACGCTGGTGTTGTTCGAGATCGGCGAGTCCGACCACAGCGCGGCGAAGCTGAACGTGCTCGGATCCGCTGCACCGGTGAACCCGATGTTGAGCGCGTACTCGTCGTTGGCGCTCAGCTGGGTACCCGCTGGCGCGCTCAACGTCGCGCGCTGTGCGGCCAAGGAAATCGCCGTGTTCCAGGTCTGGCTCGTGGTCATATCCACCAGCTGGGCCGAGGCGATGCCGGCGACACCCGAGTTGATGGTGAACTGGAACGCCGTGGCGAAGGTGCCGTTGCTGTTGTTGAACAGCGGAACGTTGAAGAACGACGGCGCCGGCGAGGTAAAGGCCGGCGTGGGCACGATGTCCCAGGTCATGTTGCCGTTCAGCAACTTCCAGCTGTCGCCGAGATTGGTCGTCGGCGCACCGTCGGTGCCGCTCGATCCGGCGCCGGACCAGGGTACGACGATGGCGTGGGCCGGCGTCGCTGCGACGCCGCCAATGAGGAACGTCGCCACTGCCGCAATGGACAGAAAGCGCGCGGAAAGGGCTCGAAAAGCTCCGGTCATGGTTCACTCCTTCGGGGGCGACGGGTTCCGTTCGCCCCACCGGAGCGTCGGCCCGTCTTCTAGTTATCCCCAGGTGTATCCGGAGTATTTGCGCAATACAATTCAATATCCTGGTAAATACATCGGAATAATAGGTTAATAAGTCCAAAGTAAAGTTAACTCAAACCGAAATAGAGTTAATTCTACCGCCCGGGCTGGACTCGCCCACGACCGCACCGAGTGCCGATGCGATTACAGGAATGGGACAGTGCGGGATTCTCTTTGACCAATGGTGGCATACCAGATACCATGAGCGTTAATGAGGGGGCCGGTCTAAACGGCACTCCACGGGAGGGTTGCCTTATGACGGCCACGCGTCTCGTCATCAAACCGATCGACTCACCGGCGAGCTTCCGCCTGCAAGCCTATCGGAAGCTTAAAGAGGCGATTACGGCAATGAACGTGTACGGCCAGGCGGAAGAAATCCGGCTGGATGAACGTCGCCTGTCGCAAGAGCTCGGCGTCTCACGCACGCCCATCCGCGAAGCGCTCACGATGCTGCAACGCGAGGGCTTTGTGCGCACCGTGCCGCGCCGCGGCGTCATCGTTGTGCGCAAGAGCAAGCAAGAGATCGTGCGCATGATCCAGGTCTGGGCGGCGCTCGAGAGTTTGGCGGCGCGCTTGGCGACGCAGCATGCCTCCGATCGCGAAATCGGCAATCTGCGCCACATGTTCGACGATTTCCGCGACGGCTCGCCCGAAGGCCATCTCGACGAATATTCCGACGCCAACATCCGCTTCCATCAGGCGATCATCCAGTTGTCCGGGAATCCGGTGCTGGCCGAAATGACGCGCGATCTGTTCATTCACATGCGCGCCATCCGCCAGGCGACGATCGGCCACGACGATCGCGCCAAGCGTTCGATCGTTGATCACATGAACATCATCGAGGCCTTGCAGCGGCGCGACACCGACCGCGCGTCCGCGCTGGTGCTCAAGCATGCGCTCGATCTCGCCGCTCACGTCGAGCGGCACTGCGACTATCTCGATTAACACGAGGATCCGTTAGAGGCGTTTTATGGCACACGACGTTACGACAGCGGCAAGACCGCAGGCCGCCGACAGACCGGCGGTTATCGAAACCTGGGTCAACCCGCGTGAATCAGCGCCGGGGACCGATGCCCAGAGGATGGGCGAGTAAAAACGGCGCGCGAAGGAGGACAAGATAATGAGCAAGGCACTGGAAGGCGTTCGCATTCTCGACTTCACGCATGTGCAGTCGGGCCCGACCTGCACGCAGCTGTTGGCGTGGTTCGGCGCCGACGTGGTGAAGGTCGAACGGCCCGGCGTTGGCGATATCACGCGCGGTCAGCTGCGCGATGTGCCCAACGTCGACAGCCTCTATTTCACCATGCTGAATAGCAACAAGCGGTCGATCACCATCGACACCAAGAATCCCAAGGGCAAGGAGCTGCTCGAGGGTCTGATCAAGGTGTGCGACGTGCTGGTCGAGAATTTCGGTCCGGGCGTGCTCGATCGCATGGGGTTCAGCTGGGAACGCGTGCACCAGATCAATCCCAAGATCATCATGGCGTCGATCAAGGGCTTCGGTCCGGGTCCCTACGAGGATTGCAAGGTGTACGAGAACGTCGCGCAATGCACCGGCGGCTCGGCGTCCACCACCGGCTTCCGCGAAGGTCCGCCGCTGGTCACCGGCGCGCAGATCGGCGATTCCGGCAACGGCCTGCACCTCGCGCTCGGCATCGTCACCGCGCTCTATCACCGCACCCACTCGGGCAAGGGCCAGCGCGTCACCGTGGCGATGCAGGATGGCGTGCTCAATCTCTGCCGCGTCAAGCTGCGCGACCAACAGCGTCTCAAGCACGGACCGCTCAAGGAATACAGCCAGTACGGCGAAGGCGTTCCGTTCGGCGATGCGGTGCCACGCGCCGGCAACGATTCCGGCGGTGGCCAGCCGGGCTGGATCCTCAAGTGCAAGGGCTGGGAAAACGATCCCGACGCCTACATCTATTTCATCACCCAGGCGCCGGTTTGGGACAAGGTCTGCAAAGTGATCGGCGAAGACGGCTGGATCACCGATCCCGGCTACGCCACGCCGGAGGCGCGGCTGCCGAAGCTCAAGGCGATCTTCGGTCGCATCGAGCAATGGACCATGACCAAGGACAAGTTCGAGGCCATGGACATCCTCAATAAGTACGACATTCCCTGCGGCCCGATCCTGTCGATGAAGGAACTCGCCGAGGACGAATCGCTGCGCAAGACCGGCACGGTGGTTGAAGTCGACCATCCCAAGCGCGGCAAGTATCTGACCGTCGGCAATCCGATCAAACTCAGCGACAGCGCGAGCGATGTGAAGCGTTCGCCGCTGTTGGGCGAGCACACCGACGAGATTCTGACCAAGGTTCTCGGCTACGACGACAAGAAGGTGCGCGAGTTCAAGGAGTCCGGCGCGCTCGGCGGCGTCAAGCCGATGGCCGCGGAATAGCGCCAACCCGTTACCGGGGGCGGATGGCAACCATCCGCCCCCTTTCCATTCAGCGCGGCGAGGGGCTCGCCGCGCCCAAGGCATGAAGGAGAGTTTCGATATGAGTGCGAAGAACGCCAAAGCCGCCGTGCGCAAAGTCTTCGACCGCGCCAAGGCAGAAAAACGCAGCGCGCTGACGGCGCCCGAAGGCAAGCTGGTTTGCGACGCTTACGGCATCGCGGTGCCGAAGGAAGGCATCGCCACGAGCGCCGCGGCAGCGGCCAAGCTCGGCAAGAAGGTCGGGTTCCCGGTCGTGCTCAAGATCGTGTCGCCGGACATCCTGCACAAGACCGAGGCCGGTGGCGTCGTGGTCGGCGTCAAGACGCCGCAAGACGCGCAGAAGGCCTATGCGACGATCATCGCCAACGCGAAGAAGTACAATAAGAAGGCCAAGATCGACGGCGTCCAGGTGCAGCAGATGGTCGGCGGCGGCCAAGAGGTCATCATCGGCGCCGTCACCGATCCGAGCTTCGGCAAGCTCGTCGCGTTCGGCATGGGCGGCGTGCTCGTCGAGGTGCTCAAGGACGTAACCTTCCGGCTCGCGCCGGTGACGCGCGCCGAAGCGCTCGGCATGCTCGACGGCATCAAGGCGGCCGAGATTCTCAAGGGCGTGCGCGGCGCCAAAGGCGTCAATCGCGCGTCGCTCGCCGGCCTGATCGAGAACGTCTCGAAGCTGATCGCCGATTTCCCGGAGATCGCCGAGATGGATCTCAACCCAGTCTTCGCGTCGGAAAAATCGGCGATCGCGGCCGACGTCCGCATCATCCTCGACTGGAAGCCGCAAGTGCAGCGCTACCGGCCGGGCAAGGACGAGATCAATCGTGCCATGAACCGCATCATGCGGCCGAAATCGGTCGCGGTGATCGGCGCTTCGGCCGAGGACGGCAAGATCGGCAACTCGGTGATGAAGAACCTCATCAACGGCGGTTATGAGGGCAACATCTATCCGATCCATCCGTCGGCCACCGAGATCCTGGGCCGCAAGGTCTATAAATCGGTGAAAGATGTGCCGGGCGAGATCGACGTCGCCGTGTTCTGCATTCCGGCGAAGTTCGTCGCCGGTGCGCTGACCGAAGTCGGCGAGAAGAAGATTCCCGGTGCCGTGCTGATTCCCTCGGGCTTCGCCGAAACCGGCAACGTCGCCGGCCAGAAGGAGATCCAGGAAATCGGGCGCAAGTACAACGTCCGGCTTATGGGCCCGAACATCTATGGCTACTACTACACGCCGCAAAACCTGTGCGCGACGTTCTGCACGCCCTACGACTACAAGGGCGGTGCGGCGTTGTCGTCGCAATCGGGCGGCATCGGCATGGCGATCATCGGCTTCTCGCGCTCGGCCAAGATGGGCGTGTCGGCGATCGTCGGCCTCGGCAACAAGTCGGATCTCGACGAAGACGATCTGCTCACCTTCTTCGAGCAAGACGACAGTACCAAGGTCATCGCGATGCATCTCGAGGACCTGAAGGACGGCCGTTCCTTCGCCGACGTGGCGAAGCGCGTCTCGAAGAAAAAGCCGATCGTCGTGCTCAAGGCGGGCCGCACCGCCGCGGGCGCCAAGGCCGCGGGCTCGCACACCGGTGCGCTCGCCGGCGACGACAAGATCTACGACGACGTGCTGCGTCAGTCGGGCGTCATCCGCGCCCCGGGCTTGCGCGACATGCTCGACTATGCGCGCGGGTTGCAGAAGCTGCCGACGCCCAAAGGCGAGAACGTCGTCATCATCACCGGTGCCGGCGGTTCGGGCGTGCTGCTGTCCGACGCTTGCGTCGATAACGGCCTCCATCTGATGAAGATGCCGGCCGATCTCGACGCCGCGTTCCGCAAGTTCATTCCGCCCTTTGGCGCAGCCGGAAACCCTGTCGACATCACCGGCGGCGAGCCGCCGACGACGTACAAGAACACCATCCGGCTGGGACTCGAGGACCCGCGTATCCACGCGCTGATCCTCGGTTATTGGCACACGATCATCACGCCGCCGATGGTGTTCGGCAAACTCGTCGTCGAGGTCGTGAACGAGATGAAGGCCAAGGGCATCGAGAAGCCGATCGTCGCGTCGCTCGCCGGCGACGTGCAGGTCGAAGAGGCGGCCGAATATCTCTACGACAACGGCATTCCGTCCTATGCCTACTCGACCGAGATTCCGGTCGCGGTGCTGGGTGCGAAATACCGTTGGGCGCGCGGCGCCGGCCTTGTGAAGTGAGCGATCGATGAACATTCATGAGTACCAGGCGAAGAGCCTGTTGACGAAGTTCGGCGTCGCGGTCCCCAAAGGCGGCGTCGCCTACACGCCGCAAGAGGCCGAGACGGTGGCGAAAACGCTCGCCGGCCCGGTCTATGTAGTGAAGTCGCAGATCCATGCCGGCGGCCGCGGCGCCGGCCGGTTCAAGGGCGACGAGAACGGCAAAGGCGGCGTGCGGCTGGTGAAATCGCCGGCCGATGCCGCGAAAGAGGCGCAAGCCATGCTCGGCCACGTCCTGGTCACCAAGCAGACCGGGCCGAAGGGCCGCGAGGTCAAGCGCATCTATGTCGAGGAAGGCTGCGACATCAAACGCGAGCTCTATCTCGGCATGCTGATCGACCGCAAAACCTCGCGCATCACCGTGATGGCCTCGACCGAAGGCGGCATGGAGATCGAAGAAGTCGCGGCGAAGACGCCGGAAAAGATCATCAAGGTAGCGATCGATCCGGTGACCGGCATGGAGGCGTTCCACGCCCGCCGTCTGGCCTTCGGCCTCAAGCTCGAAGGCAAGCAGGTCGGCTCGGCCGTCAAGTTCATGCTCGGCATGTACAAGGCGTTCATCGCGCTCGATGCCTCGATCGTTGAGATCAACCCGCTGGTCGTGACCGGCGCGGGCGACGTGATCGCGCTCGATGCCAAGATGAACTTCGACGACAACGCACTCTTCCGCCATCCCGACGTCGAGGCGATGCGTGACGAGGGCGAAGAGGATCCGATCGAACTCGAAGCCGGCAAGCATCAGCTCAACTACGTGAAGCTCGATGGCAACATCGGCTGCATGGTCAACGGCGCCGGTCTTGCCATGGCGACCATGGACATCATCAAGCTCTATGGCGGCGAGCCAGCCAACTTCCTCGACGTCGGCGGCGGCGCCACCAAGGAGCGCGTTGCCACGGCGTTCAAGCTGATCCTGTCGGACAAGAACGTCGAAGGCATCCTGGTCAACATCTTCGGCGGCATCATGCGCTGCGACGTCATCGCCGAAGGCGTCGTCGCTGCGGCGCGCGAAGTCAGCCTCGAAGTGCCGTTGGTGGTTCGTCTCGAAGGCACCAACGTCAAGCTGGGTAAGGAAATTCTCGCCAAATCGGGCCTGCCCATTCTCGCCGCCGACGACCTCGGCGACGCGGCCCAGAAGGTGGTCAAAGCGGTGAAGGAAGCGGCCTGATGTCTATTCTCGTCGACAGCAATACCAAGGTCATCTGCCAGGGCTTCACCGGCGCGCAGGGAACCTTCCATTCCGAACAGGCGATCGCCTACGGCACCAAGATGGTCGGCGGCGTCACGCCGGGAAAGGGCGGCAGCAAGCATCTCGACCTGCCGGTCTTCGACACCGTCGCGGACGCCGTGAAGGCGACCGGTGCCACGGCCAGCGCGATCTACGTGCCGCCGCCGTTCGCGGCCGACGCGATTCTCGAGGCGGTCGACGCCGAGGTGCCCCTCGTCGTCTGCATCACCGAGGGCATCCCGGTCCTCGACATGGTCCGGGTCAAGCGCGTCCTCGCCGGTTCGAAGACGCGCCTGGTCGGGCCGAACTGTCCGGGCGTGATCACGCCGGGCCAGTGCAAGATCGGCATCATGCCGGGCCACATCCACAAGGCGGGTTCGGTCGGCATTGTGTCGCGCTCCGGTACGCTCACCTACGAAGCGGTGGCGCAGACCACGGCGGTCGGATTGGGCCAGTCGACCTGCGTCGGCATCGGCGGCGATCCGGTCAACGGCACCAATTTCATCGACTGCCTCGACAGATTCCTGGCGGATCCGGCGACCAAGGCGATCATTATGATCGGCGAAATCGGCGGCTCGGCCGAGGAAGAGGCGGCTGATTTCGTCAAGCACAACAAGGTCAAGAAGCCGATGGTCGGCTTCATCGCCGGTGCCACCGCGCCGCCGGGCCGCCGCATGGGCCATGCCGGCGCAATCATCTCCGGCGGCACCGGAACGGCCGCTGACAAATTTGAGGCGATGAAGAGCGCCGGCATTGCCGTGTCGGATTCGCCCGCCGCCCTTGGCAAAACCATGCTGGGTCTCCTAAATAAGTAGCGAGAGCTAACCGATGCCCGATTCAGGTCGCACACCGCCACGTTCCATCCCGCCGGCTTCCGGCCGGCGCGGCGGCCGCGACCTGCCGAAGGGCCGTCAGGTCGATCCGGTCGCACGCGACGAGGTCGCCAAGCTTCTCGGCGACCGGCCGCGCCAGCGCGACCTGCTGATCGAGCATCTCCACCTCTTGCAGGATCATTTCGGCTGCCTGCACGCGCGGCATCTGGCCGCGCTGGCCGAGGCGATGAAGCTCGCTCTGGTGGAGGTCTACGAGGTCGCGAGTTTCTACGCGCATTTCGACATCGTGCTCGACGGCGAAAGCCCGCCGCCGGCCCTGACCGTGCGGGTTTGCGATTCGCTGAGCTGCGAGCTGTTCGGCGCCCAGAAGCTGCTGGCCGAATTGCCCGCCAAACTTCCGGGCGTGCGCATCGTACACGCACCGTGCATGGGCGGCTGTCACAACGCGCCGGTCGCCGCCATCGGTCACGCGTTGCACGAGCATGCGACCGTCGACAGCATCGTCAAGGCGGCCAAAGCGAAAGAAACCCATCCGCACGTGCCGGCCTATCCTGAGCTCGCCGCCTATCGCAAGGCTGGCGGCTACGCGGTGCTTGAAGCCTGTCTTTCGGGAAAGAAGACGCTCGAAGAGATTCTGAAGATTCTCGAGGATTCGAATCTGCGCGGCCTCGGTGGCGCCGGCTTCCCCACCGGCCGCAAATGGCGGCTGGTCCACGCCGAAAAGGCGCCGCGGCTGATGGCGGTCAATGCCGACGAGGGCGAGCCGGGCACGTTCAAGGATCGCTACTACATGGAGGTCGATCCGCACCGCTTCCTCGAAGGCATGCTGATCGGTGCCTGGGCGGTCGAAGCGCCCGACACCTACATCTATTTGCGCGACGAGTATCCGCAGTGCCACGAGATCTTGCAGCGCGAGATCGCCGCGCTCGAGAAAGCAGGCCTGTCGAAGCACACGCGGATCCATCTTCGTCGCGGCGCCGGCGCCTATATCTGCGGCGAAGAGTCGGCAATGCTCGAATCGATCGAGGGCAAACGCGGCCTGCCGCGCAACAAGCCGCCTTATCCGGCGCAGGTCGGTCTCTTCGGCCGGCCGACGCTGTGCAACAACGTCGAGACCCTGTGGTGGATCCGCGACATCGTCGAAAAGGGGCCGGCCTGGTTCGGCTCGCAAGGCCGCCGCGGCCGCAAGGGACCGCGCAGTTTCTCGGTCTCCGGCCGGGTCAAGAATCCGGGCGTCAAGCTCGCGCCGGCCGGCATCACGGTGACGGAGCTGATTGACGAATATTGCGGCGGTATGGCCGATGGCCACACCTTCAAGGCCTATCTGCCGGGCGGCCCGTCGGGCGGCATCTTGCCGGCTTCGATGGCCGATCTGCCGCTCGATTTCGGCACGCTCGAGCAGCACGGCGCGCTCATCGGCTCGGCGGCGGTTGTCGTCCTGTCCGACAAGGACGATATGAAAGCCGTGGCGCTCAACCTGCTGCGCTTCTTCGCCGACGAAAGCTGCGGCCAGTGCACGCCCTGCCGCGTCGGCACCGAGAAGGCCGTGATGCTGATGTCGCAGCCCAAGTGGGACGGCCCGCTACTCAACGAACTCACGCGGGTGATGACGGATGCGTCAATTTGTGGCCTCGGCCAGGCGGCGATGAATTCGGTTAAACTCGTTCTCAAGCATTTTCCGCAGGAGGTGTCATGAGCGACGGCGGCGGCGGATTGGCGGGGAACACGATCAAATTCTTCCTCGACGGTGCCGAGGTCGAGGCGCTGCCGGGCGAGACCATCTGGCAGGTCGCGCACCACAAAGGCACCGAGATTCCGCATCTCTGCTACAGCCCGGAACCCGGCTACCGGCCGGACGGCAATTGCCGCGCCTGCATGGTCGAGATCGAGGGCGAACGCGTCCTCGGCGCCTCGTGCCTGCGCAAGCCGACGCCGGGGATGAAGGTCCACACGGCGACGGACCGCGCCAAGTCCGCGCGCAAGCTGGTGTTCGATCTGCTGGTTTCGGATCAGCCGGCGCGCACCGCCCATCCCGATCCCGATTCCAAGTTCTGGCGCTGGGCGGACAAGGTCGGCGTCGCCAAGGGCAGCTTCCCGGCGACGCATCATCCCAAGCCCGACCGCAGCCATCCGGCGATGGCGGTGCGGCTCGATGCCTGCATCGAATGCAATCTGTGCGTCCGCGCCTGCCGCGAAGTCCAGGTCAACGACGTGATCGGCATGGCGGCACGTGGCCACGACGCCAAGATCATCTTCGATTTCGACGATCCGATGGGCAACAGCACCTGCGTTGCTTGCGGCGAATGTGTGCAGGCCTGTCCGACCGGCGCGCTGCTCGAATCGACCTTGGTCGACGAGCACGGGGTCCACGCCAAGGATCCGGACCGCGAAGTCAACAGCGTCTGCCCCTATTGCGGCGTCGGCTGCCAGATCACCTACAAGATCAAGGACGACAAGCTGCTTTACGTCGACGGCCGCGAAGGCCCGTCGAACCTCAATCGTCTGTGCGTCAAAGGGCGCTTCGGCTTCGATTACGTCAGCCATCCGCAGCGGCTGACCAAGCCGATGATCCGCAAGGCGGGCGTCAAGAAAGACGCGCATGCGCCCTTCGATCCGAGCAATCCGTGGGCGCTGTTCCGCGAGGCGACCTGGGAAGAGGCGCTCGACGCGGCCGCGGCGGGTCTCAAGAAGATCCGCGACACGCACGGTTCCAAGGCGCTCGCCGGCTTCGGCTCGGCCAAGGGCTCGAACGAAGAGGCCTATCTCTTCCAGAAGCTGGTGCGCACCGGCTTCGGCACCAACAACGTCGATCATTGCACGCGGCTGTGCCACGCTTCGTCCGTCGCCGGCCTGCTCGAGGGCATCGGTTCCGGCGCGGTGACGGCGCCGTTCATGGCGGCCAAGGATGCCGACGTCATCGTCGTCATCGGCGCCAATCCCACCGAGAACCATCCGGTCGCGGCGACGTTCCTGAAGAACGCCACGAAGCGCGGCGCGACGCTGATCGTCATGGATCCGCGCGGCCAGGCGCTGAATCGCCACGCGACCCACATGCTGCAATTCAAGCCGGGCCGCGACGTCGCCATGCTGTCGGCGATGCTGCACACCATCATCGCCGAGGACCTGACCGACAAGCAGTATGTCCAGGCGTTCACCGAGGATTTCGAGAAAGTCGCGGCCAGCGTCAAGGACCGCACGCCGGAAAAGATGGCGGCGATCTGCGGCATCGATGCCGAGACGCTGAAAACGGTGGCACGCAAGTTCGCCCGCGCCGAGGCGGCGATCATCTTCTGGGGCATGGGCATCTCTCAGCACACGCACGGCACCGACAACACGCGCTGCCTGATCGCGCTGTCGCTGATCACCGGCCAGGTCGGTCGGCCGGGGACCGGCCTCCACCCGTTGCGCGGCCAGAACAACGTGCAGGGCGCGTCGGACGTTGGTTTGATCCCGATGTTCTTCCCCGACTACATTTCGGTCGAAGATCCCGAACGGCGGGCGTTCTACGAGAAATTGTGGGGCACCAAGCTCGATCCCAAGAAGGGCCTGACCGTGGTCGAGATCGTCAATGCGATCCACGCCGACCAGATCCGCGGCATGTACGTCATGGGCGAGAACCCGGCGATGTCCGACCCCGACGTGCAGCACGCGCGCGAGGCACTCGCCAAGCTCGACCATTTGGTGGTGCAGGATTTGTTCCTGACCGAGACGGCGTCTTATGCCGACGTTTTCCTGCCGGCTTCGGCCTGGCCCGAAAAGACCGGCACGGTCAGCAACACGAATCGTCAAGTGCAGATGGGCCGCCAGGCGCTGCCGCTGCCCGGCGATGCGCGCCACGATCTTTGGATCATCCAGGAGCTCGCGCGGCGCATCGGCCTCAACTGGAACTATGTCGGCCCGGCCGACGTCTTCGCCGAAATGAAGCTCGGCATGCCGTCGCTCGACAACATCACTTGGGAGCGGCTGGAGCGCGAGAACTCGGTCACCTATCCCTGTCCGGCGCCCGATCAGCCCGGCCAAGATATCGTGTTCGGCGACGGCTTCCCGACCAAGTCCGGTCGCGGCAAGCTGGTTCCCGTCGAGATCCGCCCGCCGGCCGAAGAGCCCGACAAGGATTACCCGATGGTCTTGACCACGGGCCGCCAGCTCGAACACTGGCACACCGGCGCGATGACGCGCCGGGCCAGCGTGCTCGACGCGCTCGAGCCCGAGGCGCATGTCTCGCTGTCGCCCGGCGACATGCATCGCATGGGCGTCGAGGCGGGCGCGATCGTTCGCGTCGTCACGCGGCGCGGCGCCATCGAGCTCAAGGCCCGGCCCGATCTCGCGATCCCGCCGGGCATGGTGTTCATCCCGTTCTGCTATGTCGAGGCGGCGGCGAACATCCTGACCAATCCGCAGCTCGATCCGATGGGCAAGATTCCCGAGTTCAAGTACTGCGCCGCCCGGGTCGAGCCGGTCGTCGCCAAGGTCGCGGCGGAATAAGGCTTATCCGTTGCGCCTAGCCCGCGGTCATGGGCTCGAACGTGCCGCTGACCGGATCGCGCACCAGCAACCGTCCGGTGGCGACGCCGAAATAGGCGCCGTGCAGCGCCAGCGTGCCGGCGTCGACCCGCCGGCGGACAAACGGGAACGTCATCAGGTTCGTCAGACTGAGTTCGACCGACGCGCGTTCGAGCCGACGCAGATAGTCGTCGTGATCCGAACCGCGCGCGCCGAGCGCTTTGGCGGCCGGCGCGATCTGCGCCATCCAGCGACCGATGAAATCGCCATCCGATAGTGGTTTCTGCTCATCAGCAAACGCCCGGATACCGCCGCACAAGGCATGACCAAGCACGACGACATGCTTCACCTGCAACGCCTGGACGCCGAATTCGATCGCGGCGCTGGTGCCGTGCTGGGTCTCGCGGTGCGGCTCGAACGGCGGCACGAGATTCGCGACGTTGCGGACGACGAGCATTTCGCCCGGCGCCGCGTCGAAGATCACCTCCGGCGATACGCGTGAATCGACGCAACCGACCACCATGATCTCGGGCCGTTGTCCGGTCCGCGCCAGCGTCTCATAGCGCGTGTGCTCGCCGGCGAAACGGCCGCTGAGGAAGGCGCGATGGCCTTGAAGGAGGCGTTCGGGAAAGGCGGGCGGTGCGGATTTGGCGCTGGCGGTCATGCAACCTTTATAAAAAAAATCGGCGGGTGAGGGAATTTATCCCGCACCCGCCGTTGGGTTGAGGGTATCGGACTATTCGGCCGGCGCCGCCCGCGCGGGCGCGGCGATCTGCCGCGAACGCAAGGGCTTCAGGACGAACAGCGCCAAAGCGACCACCGCGAAGTTCATGACCGCGGTGATCACGAACACCATATGCCAGCTGCCGGTCGTCGTTTTGATAATGTTGGCGACCGGCACCAGGAAGGCGGATGCCCCCTTGGCGGTGTAGAGCAAGCTCAGGTTGGTGGTGGCGTACTTCGGCCCGAACGTGTCGGTACAGGTCGACGGGAACAGGCTGAAGATCTCGCCCCAGGTGAGGAAGATCAGGCCCGCGAACACCACGAAAGCCCACGGCGACGTGCCGGCCGAGCCCAACAGCCAATAGCTGATGCCGCCCAGGCCGAACGCGATCGCCATGGTGTTCTCGCGGCCGATATTGTCGGAAATCCAGCCGAAGATCGGCCGGGCCGCGCCGTTGCACACATTGTCGACCAACAGCGCCACGGTCAGCGTCGTGCCGCCGAGGAAGATCACTGTATTAGAGACGTTGTAGTCCTTGGCGATGAGCGCGATTTGCGCCGTCGCCATCAAGCCGCTGGCCGAGACCAGGATGAACATGATGTAGAGGACCCAGAACACCGGCGAGATCAACACTTGGCCGGGGCTGTAGCTCTGTGCCGTTTGGATGACCTTGACCTCCTTCGGCGTCGGCACCTCACCCGGCTGCGGGCTGCGCAGGTACCACGCCACCAGGAAAACCACCGCTCCCTGGATCAGTCCGAACCAGAAGAACGCCGCCGAATACCCGGCCGATTCAATCACCGCCCGGATCGGGATCACCGTCAACGCCGCGCCGGCGCCGTAACCCGCCGCCGTCAATCCCACCGCCAAGCCGCGGCGGTCCGGGAACCACTTCACCGCGTTGCCGACGTTCGTCGTGTAGATCGCGCCGGCGCCGGTGCCCGAGATGATCGCGCCCAGGTACAGCATCGTCAGTGTGTCGGCGTAGGCGTTGATGACCCAGCCGATCGCCACCATGACGCCGCCGACCGCCACCACCAGCTTCGGACCGATCTTGTCCGCGAGCCAGCCTTCAAGCGGCGTCAGCCACGTCTCGAGCGCGATGAAGATGCTGAACGCAATTTGAATCTCGGCGATGGCCCAACCGTGGGCCGCGTTCATCGGCCGGACAAACAGCGTCCAGCCATATTGCAGGTTCGCAATCATCACCTGACAGATGATGACCGCGATCAATTGTCCCCAACGATTGGGCGTGCTCCTCGCCATGCTCTTCCCCTTGTGTGTGTGGTGTTGCACTCATACCCGGCGGCTCATTGCCGCTTCTTGGTATGCCAATATTTGAACAGCCCACTCACACCAAGGCAAGCGCGATGTGGGCCTTGTATTGCGGCGCAACATACCGACACACAACAGATCGACGTCAGGCAGCCGCCGTCGCCGCGTTGCGGCCCCGAACGCGATCGACTTTCGTCGGCACGTGTCGCACGCGACGTCGTCACTTCGTCATCGATGCGTCACGTGTGCGCGGTCAAGTGATACGCGCCGGTCGACCGCCAGGCCGCGACACGACAGCCTTGACAATGTGACGTTTGCGATGGCACGCCGACCGGCATCGTGCGCCGCGAAGTTCTTGATTGCCGCCATGCCGGGTGCAAGTCTCGACCCACGCCCTGCCGCGGGATGCATCAGGGGTTCGACCACAACGCAAACGGAATTCGCCAACAAAGCCGTGCCCATTGCGGCGGCGCGGTGCAGCGAAGGGAAGGGGACCACCCAATGAGCAAACAAGTTCTCGTCGACGCGCTCAAGAAAAGCGGCATGCGCACTTCGGACGCCGGCGAAGCCGTCGACACGATTACCGACACGATCGCCAAGGAACTCAGGAAAGACCAGAAATTCAGCCTCCCCGGCTTCGGCACTTTCGCCGTGAGTCATCGCGCCGCGCGCATGGGCCGCAATCCGCGCACCGGCGAAGAGATCAAGATCAAGGCCAGCAAAGGCGTGCGCTTCAAGGCCGGCGCCAAGCTCAAGGCCTCGCTGTAGCATCCGCGGTTCGCGGGACGCGGCGCCGGCGCTGCGTCCCGCTTTACCGGCCGCTCATGCCGGGTTTGCGCGCGACCAGGTCGACCAACGCCGACATGCCGTCGTGTCCGGTCCCTTCGTGGATCACCGCGTCATGTTCGACGAGGTGAAGAATGTCGAACCCGGCGAACGCGGTCCGCAGCATCGCGGCGGTATAGAGATGGTCGAGTTCCTTGGGCCCGCCGGTGCCGTAACCGATCTGCTCCGGCCGATAGCCCTGGATGAGGATCACGCCGCCGGGCTTGAGCGCGTCGCGCAGGCTTTGAAACAGACGCGCGCGCAGCGGCGCGTCGGCGAACTGGATGAAAATTCCGGCGATCACGTCGAAGCGTTCGCGTTCCCACGCCCAATTTGCCAGGTCGGCGCATTCGGTTTCGAGCGCGACTCCCTCGTGCGCGGCCAGGCGGCGGGCTTTGGCGATGGCCACCGGCGAGAAATCGACCGACAGCACCTTGAGCCCCTGCTTGGCGAGGAACACACCGTTGCGGCCTTCGCCGTCGGCGATGGCCAGAGCATGCTGGCCGGGCCGGAGATGTTCGGTTTGGCTTGCCAGAAACCGGTTGGGCGCCGTGCCGAACAGATAGTCGTCGCGCTGGAAACGCGCATTCCAGCGCGCCAGCGCTTCATCCGGGCGCATGGCAGGGCCGGCTGAAGAGCGCAAAACGAGGCTGTTTCCCGGCTGTTCCAGGGGATTGCGCCGGGTGGGCCTGCCTATAACCAGCGGGGCGGTTCCCAGCCGGATTTCGCCGCTTCACCCAGGGGCGCAATCCGCGGCGGGATCGATGCATGGTCGAAAGCTTTCCCAAATCTCGTGCGCTTTTATACCTTAGCGGAGCACCCGAACAGGGGCCGCGCGGGCATCGGTCCGACGTCACGACCTGGGAGATCCCGGCATGAGTGGCACGATGCACCCGAGCGGTGCGACAGTCGTCTCCGGTCCGGCTGGAGGCGGCAATGTTTGAACGGCACTTCCGCGATCGTCCGCGGGCGTTCTGGGGCGGGATCGTGCTTGCCGCCTTGGTGGTCATCGGGCTTTGGATCGCGTTGCGTCCGCGCAGCACGCCGCATGCGGCGCTGCCGCTGCCGGTGGTCGCGGCGACCGCCGCGACCGGCGAAATGCCGGTCGTCTATACCGCGCTCGGCACGGTGACGCCGCTCGCCTCGGTGACGGTGCGGACACAGGTCAGCGGGCAGCTGGTTTCCGTCGGCTTCACCGAAGGTCAGGAGGTCAAGGCCGGCGACTTCCTCGCCGAGATCGATCCGCGCCCCTTTCAGGCGGCGCTCGACCAAGCCGAAGGTCAGCTCGAACGCGACCAGGCGCAACTCGCCGGCGCGCGCGTCGACCTCGCGCGCTACGGCGTCCTGATCAAACAGGATTCAATCGCCAAGCAGACCTACGACGACCAGGTGGCGACCGTGCATCAGCTCGAAGGCACGGTGAAGCTCGATCAGGCGGCCGTCGAAACCGCCCGGGTCAATCTCTCCTACTGCCGCATCCTCGCGCCGGTCGGCGGCCGCGTCGGCTTGCGGCTGGTCGATCCCGGCAATTACGTGACGCCGTCCGACACCAACGGCCTCGTGCTGTTGAATCAGATGAAGCCGATCTCGGTGCTGTTCGCGCTGCCGCAAGGGGACCTCGAAGCGGTGCTGAAGGGCGTTCACGCCGGCGCCAAGCTGGCGGTTGCGGCCTATGACAGTACCGGCAACGCCAAATTGGCCGACGGCACGCTCGCCAGCGTCGACAACACCATCAACACCAGCACCGGCACGTTCCAGTTGCGCGCGGCGTTCGCCAACGCCGACGAGCAGCTGTTCCCGAACCAATTCGTCAACGCGCATATCACGGTCGATACGCTGACGAACGTCATCGTGATCCCGGGCGCGGCGATCCAGCGCGGCGAACCCGGCACCTACGTCTATGTCGTCGGCGCCGACGATACGGTGTCGGTCAAGTCGGTGACGCTGGGTCCGTCGGCGGGCGAGAACGTCGCGATCCTGAAAGGGCTGCAGGCCGGCGACAAGGTCGTGGTCGACGGCGCCGACAAGCTCAAGAACGGCGCCAAGGTCACCCTGCGGTCGGCGTCCGCCGCCGCGTCGACCGCGACGCCGCCGGCATCGGCCGCGCCGGCCCAGCCATGACCGTAGCGGCTGGGTGACATGGCGCTCAGCCCGTCGCGCCCGTTCATTCTGCGGCCCGTCGCCACGTCGCTGTTCATGGCGGCGATCATGTTGGTGGGCTTCGTCGCCTTCCGTTTCCTGCCGCTGTCGGCGCTGCCCGAGGTCGATTATCCGACCATCGAGGTGACGACGTTCTATCCCGGCGCGTCGCCCGACGTGATGACCTCGTCGGTGACCGCGCCGCTGGAGGTCCAGTTCGGTCAGATGCCGAACCTGGTCCAGATGTCGTCGACCAGCTCGACCGGCGCCTCGGTCATCACGCTGCAATTCGGCCTCAACATCAGTCTCGACATCGCCGAGCAGGAGGTTCAGGCCGCGATCAACGCCGCCGGAAACCTGTTGCCGTCGGACCTGCCGGCACCGCCGATTTACGCCAAGGTCAATCCCGCCGACGCGCCGGTGCTGACGCTGGCGGTCATGTCGGCGACGATGCCGCTGCCGCAAGTCGAAGACCTGGCCGACACGCGGCTGGCGCAGAAGATCTCGCAGCTCCCCGGCGTCGGCCTGGTCAGCATCGCTGGCGGCGAACGGCCGGCGGTACGCATCCAGGCCGATCTGCGCGCGCTCGCCGCCTACGGTCTCAATATCGACGATCTACGCACCACCATCGCCAATGCGAACGTCAATACGCCGAAAGGCAACTTCGACGGCGTGTCGCGCGCCTATACCATCAACGCCAACGACCAGATCCAAGACCCCAACGCCTATCTTGGTCTGGTGATCGCCTACAAAAACGGCGCGCCGGTGCATCTGGGCGATGTCGCCCATGTCGTCTCCGGCGCCGAGAACGACAAGCTTGGCGCCTGGATGAACACGACGCCGGCGGTGATCATCAACGTCCAACGCCAGCCGGGCGCCAACGTCATTGCCGTGGTC
>DASYYB010000020.1:0-91980 GCA_035934235.1 Allostellaceae bacterium
TACGCCGTGTAGACCGCCCCGCCCGTCTCCGCCAGGACCTTCGTGATCGCCGCCGTCAACGACGTCTTCCCATGGTCAACGTGCCCAATCGTCCCGACGTTGCAATGCGGCTTGTTCCGTTCAAATTTCGCTTTCGACATGTCCGGCTTCCTATGGCTTGAAGACAATCCCAGTCGGCGTTGGAGCGGGTGATGGGAATCGAACCCACGTAGCCAGCTTGGAAGGCTGGAGCTCTACCATTGAGCTACACCCGCCCACAGGCCGAGGCCGCGCGTCGCTTGCCGATCCATCACCTCGTTCCACCGCCCCGAGGAATGGTGGAGGGGGGTGGATTCGAACCACCGAACTCCGAAGAGGGCAGATTTACAGTCTGCTGCGTTTGACCGCTCCGCAACCCCTCCAAAATTCCACGGCCCGGCGGCAAGTGATTGCGGGTCTTAGAGATTCGGCCTGTTTCTGTCAACCGGCAAGCGCCCGTCTGCTTGCGGTGGCGCGGCGTCCCGCTATGCTCGCCGCCGATGCGCGAACGGGACACTCACGATAAGGCAGCGGCATGGCTCTATGGCCGGCACGCGGTCGAAGCGGCGCTGGCCAATCCGGCGCGGCGTTGTCAGCGGCTGGTCGCGCTGCGCGAGACCGCAGCGGAAGCCGAGACGCTGTTGCGCGGCGCGCGCGCCAAGCCGCCGCGCGCCGGCGTCGAAATCGTCGAGCGTCGGGCGCTGGAAAAACTGCTGCCCAACGGCGCGGTGCATCAGGGGCTGGCGCTCGCCGCCGAGCCGCTGCCAGCGGCCGATCTCGAATCGATCCTCGCAACGGCGGCGACGCCGGACGCACCACAAATCGTCGTCGCGCTCGATCAGGTGACCGATCCGCACAATGTCGGCGCGATCCTGCGTTCGGCGGCGGCGTTCGGCGCGCTGGCGGTGATCGTGCCCGAGCATGGCGCGCCAAGCGTCACCGGCGTGCTGGCCAAGGCGGCATCGGGTGCGCTCGAAGACGTGCCGTTGTTGCGCGTCGCCAACCTGTCGCGTGCGCTCGAGAAGCTGAAAGCCGCCGGCTTCTGGTCGCTCGGCCTCGACGAGCAGGCGGAGCAGACGATCGCCGCGCTCGCTCTGCCGGCGCGCGTCGTGCTGGTGCTCGGCGCCGAAGGCAGCGGCCTGCGCCGGCTGACACGCGAGCATTGCGACTTCCTGGCGCGGCTGCCGACACGCTCGGCGATGGCGTCGCTCAACGTCTCGAACGCGGCCGCCGTCGCGCTTTACGCCTTGAGCCAGCGGACAGTGCGCTGAGGGCGGCCGAATCGCGCCCTGCGGATAGAGGTTGCCCGTGTCCGCGAGCGGGCGTTATGAGGGGTCCAATGGACGCCGGGTTAGCTCAGCGGTAGAGCAGCGGTTTTGTAAACCGAAGGTCGGGGGTTCAATCCCCTCACCCGGCACCATTTAATTTCAGACGATTAAGCGGGCTCATTCGCGCGAACGCCGGACGCTTACGGCCCCATGACAAACTGAACGAAACTCGCCCTCTCCTCGAGCATCGACGGGATGCAGCCGAAGATGTTGGCGCAATCACCATCAAAATTGATCGTCGACGTGCCGTCGGCATTCACGGTTCGTGTGATCGTGAACGCCGGCCGGGGATCGTCGTGCGCCGGCCCCATGGTCTCGATGACGAGATCGGTCTGGGTCTTGAATTTATAAGCCGAGTAGTCGCTCACCCATTGGACGGCGCGGCTCCATTTGACGCGACAATCCAAGGCGGAGACACAGACGACAGGCCGTGACGCCTGAGCGGTCAGCGCGGCTTTTTGTGCGGGTGTCATGGTGTCGCAGGCCGCCAGCAAAAGGCAGGCAGCCATGACGATTTGCAGCGAGTGTTTCACGTTTCCCCCCGGAAAGCGCTTTTGTGACGACTCACCAACCAATACCAATCCAACCACGCGACGACTGATGACCACAAGAAGCCTGCAGTGCGTTGTCGCCCAAGGATGTACGCGAAGGTCCGACTACCATTGCATGCGCCCCGTGCGGTCGGTCAGGCCGCTATCGGCGTGAGACGTGGCTACGGCGGTTCGGTTCCGATGCGCCGGGCCGGAATCTAATACCCCAGCCGTTTCAATTCGCCGTCATCACGTGCGGCTCGGCGTCGCTCGTGAGATGAAGCGCGCGCGTCGCGAAGGCCAGGTTGCCCTCGCCGGGCATGCGCATGATCTCCTGTGCGCGCGCCGCGGTGAACGCGCACGCCAGAACGAGGACGAGAACAGGGAGGAGATGGACGCGCCGCACGGGCCGCGACCGTAGTATCGGTGTGCCCGCTTAGCGAGACGCTCGCCGCGCGCCCGGTTATGCCGCGGCCGGATGCAAATGTGGCGGATTGGTGGCGCGCCGCGTTGCGGCAAATCAGTGATCGTCCGGGGATAGGAACGCGTGTCTCCCCATATCAAAGGCGAGGCCCGATCACGACGCCGGGCCGCTGTCCTTCGAGTGAGGTGACGCCATGATGACGAAGACGCTCGTCCGCGGACTGGTCCTCGGCGTATTGGCCTTGGCGGTCAGCGGTTGCTACTACGGCCCGCCGCCAGCACCGGCTTACGGCTATTACGGTTATCCGGCGTATCCGTCATATCCGTCGTACGGCTATTACGGTCCGTCGGTTTCGTTCGGTTACTTCGGCGGCGGCGGCTGGCATCACGACCACGACTGGCACTGAGACCGCGTGGCGCGCGTCCGCTTAAGTCGCGGCGCGCGCGACGAGGTGGAAGATGTGCCAGTGCTTGGCCTCGCCGCGCGGCGTGACCGTGTCGGTTTCTTCTTCCTCGAACATTTCGACCGTCCAGCCGGCGAGCAACGCGCGCGCCGCGTTGCTGCTGTGTACCGTCAAACCCGGCCGTCCCGCCCAGCTGTCGCGTTCGCCGTAAAGCTGCCCGGCGAAACGGCCGCCCGGTCGCAGCGACGCGCGCAGCCGCGCCCATAATTCTGCAAAGCGCTCCGGCGGACACAGCGGCAGCGCGAAGCTGGCATTGACCAGGTCGGCCCGCGGCCACGCCGCATCGACGAACGAGCGGTGCAGCGTCACCAGCCGCGCGCCCGGCGGCACGTCATGACGCGTACGCAGATTGGCCAGCGCCGTCGCGTCGCTGTCGATCGCCAGCACCGACCAGCCGCGTTGCAGCAGGGCGATGGCGTCGCGGCCTTCGCCCGCGCCGAGATCGACCGCGAAGCCGACGCGATTTTCGGCCTCGAACGCGGCCAGCGCGCGCAGCAGCGTGGCGCGCGGCGGCCGGCCGGCCACCGCCGTGTGGTAAACGCGAAACCGCTCCTCGTCCGAATCCATCGACCGGCCCTTCCGCACCCCAGCCGTCGGCTGATTTTACAGTCGGCGTGCCCGGCACGGCGATGCCGCCGTGAAAGCCGCGCCTTGCCGTCGCTGGCATACCGCTTGCGATAGACCCGGCGGACGCATTGTGCGCCCCAAGCGGCAGCAAGCCGCAGACGAAGAGCCCGTTCGGTCGCGTTTCCCCCGCGCCGGTCGCCGCCGCCAAGACCGGTCCGTGCATGCGCTTTGACGCATGGCGAGGCGAAACCGTGCCGTCGGCCAGACCATGAGGAAGAGAAGCCATGCGACTCCCGATTTTCGGGCTCGTGCTGGCGGCCGTGCCCTTGCTGATCGGCAGCGGATTGTCGCGCGCCGCGAACCAGGATTCGGCGCCGACACCGGGCCTGTCACCACAGGCGATCAGCCGCTATGAGCAGCTGCTGCAAGGCCTGTCGCCTGAGACCGTCAATTCGTTGGTGGGCGAAGCGGTGGTGCTGCTGCGCACCTATTCCGGCGCCGACGCCGGCTCGGCCGGACTGGCCGCGATGAAGCAGCACAAGGCCGAGCTCCAGGACCTGAAGGCGCAGCTCTGTTCGGCGGTCATCCGCTGCTGAACGCCGCCTGACCAGGAGCCGGTTGCACCCGGCGCGGCCGCGGCTTATCACAGCCGCGGTTTCGGCAGGACGGTGCGGCGCGCGCATGGACAGGGACGCGGCGGTGACGGGAGCGATCGTGCTGGCCGCCGGATTCGGCAGCGCGATCCTGACTGCCTTGATACGCGATTGGCTGCGCCGCCGCGCGATTCTCGATCGGCCGAGCGAACGCTCGTCGCATGTGCGTCCGGTGCCGCGCGGCGCCGGACTCGCAGTGGTCGCGGCGCTGACCGTTGCTTGGCTCGCGCTCGCGGCGCGTGACGCGATGCCGCCCGATTCGGTGGTGATCGCGCTCGTGACGGCGGCCCTTGCGCTTCTATCCTTCGTCGACGACCTGCGCGGCCTGCCGGTCGCGGTCCGATTGGCGGCGCATTTCATCGCCGCCCTGATTACGTTGGCGTTCTTCCCGCACGATGCGCTCGTCTTTCAGGGTCTGCTGCCGTTGCCGCTCGATCGCGCCGCGGCTGCCCTCCTGTGGGTGTGGTTCGTCAATCTCTACAATTTCATGGACGGCATCGACGGCATCACCGGCGTTGAGACCGTTTGCATCGGCCTCGGCGTAGCCGCCGTGTCGTTCGTCGGTAGCGGCGGCCTCGCCGCCGCGGCGCTGGTTGTGGTCGCGGTCGCGCTCGGCTTCCTCCGCTTCAACTGGCAGCCGGCGAGCGTTTTCCTCGGCGACGCCGGCAGCGTGCCGCTCGGCTACGTCATGGGTTGGCTGCTGTTGGTGCTGGCGCGCGATGGGCAGTGGGCGCCGGCGCTGATCCTGCCGCTTTATTATCTGGCGGATGCGACCGTGACGCTGGCGCGACGGGCGCGGCGTGGCGAAGCGCCGTGGCGGGCGCATCGCGATCATTTCTATCAGCGCGCGCTGCGCGGCAACGACCACGCCGCCGTCGCGCGGCTGGTGCTCGCCGGCGATGTCGGCTTGATCGCGCTGGCGCTGTTGGCGCTCGCCTGGCCGTTGATTGCCGTCGGCCTAGCCCTCTTGCTCAGCGCGGCGATGCTGGTCGGCTTTGCGCGCCGCGGCGCGGCGGATTAGCGCGCCGGCCATGCCGACCGCCGCGGATGCACGCCCTGTCGTGATCCTGGGCGCCGCCGGCTTCATCGGCCGCGCGCTTGTCGGCCATCTCGCCGCCAATGGGTTCGCGGTGCGGGCGGTGACGCGGACGACTGCCGCGTTTGCGTCGTCGGTCGAAGCGCGCGTCGCGGGCACGCTCGACCACCGCAGCGATTGGCGCGGTCTCTTGAGCGGTGCGCGCGCCGTGATCCATCTCGCCAGCCGCGCTCACGCACCGCCGGGCAACACCGCATGGCTTGCAACCGAACGCGACACAGCAGCCGCAATTAGCGCCGCTGCGGCGGCCGCCGGTGTCGAGCGCACGATCCTGTTGAGCTCGATCAAGGTCCTGGGCGAGACGACGACCGACCGGCCGTTATCGGCGACGAGCGAGCCCGCGCCGCAAGACGTTTATGGCCGGGTGAAGCTCGCCATCGAAACGGCGATGCGGCAGAGCGGCGCGCCCGGCCTGACGATCATCCGGCCGCCGCTGGTTTATGGACCCGAGGTCAAAGGCAATTTCCGCGCGCTGCTGCGATGGATCGATCGCCGCGTGCCGCTGCCGTTGGCCGCGATCCGCAACCGCCGCGCTTTCGTCTTTCGCGACAATTTGCTGGCGCTGATCGCAACCGCGCTGTGCCATCCGGCGGCGGCCGGGCAAATTTTTCTCGTGCGCGACGACGACGAGATCGGCACGCCGCAACTGGTGCGCGAGATCGCCCGGCGCATCGGCGCGCCGACGCGGTTGTTTCCCATGCCGCCGTGGCTGCTGCACGCCGCCGCCGCCGTCGGCCGCAGCGACGCCGCCGACCGGCTGATCGGTTCGCTGACCATCGACGACGGCGCGACGCGCGCTTGCTTGGGATGGCGGCCGCCTTTCAGCCTGTCCGACGGGCTCGACGCGACGTGCCGCTGGTTTGTCGACGCCGAAGGTGCGCGGGCGCGTACTTCTCGCCTATAAAGCGCGCATGGCCGTGACAAGCGTATCCGCGCGCCTGAGCGCACCGGCGATCATCCTGGCGGCGGCCGGACTCCTGGCGCCGCCGCTCGCCGTCTTGGCGCCGTTGGGTCTCGCACCGCTGCTGACCGTGGCTGCCGTCACCTTGATCGTCGCCGCGCCGCGCCGCGTGCTTACCAGTGCAAAGCCTTTGTGGCCGCTGGCAGCGTTGTGGCTCGCGCTGGCCGTCTTCGCGCTGCTGTCGGCGACGTGGTCGATCCTGCCGGGCCACAGCCTGGTCGAAGGCGCGCGGTTTCTCATTATCGGTGTCGAGGGGCTGATCGCCCTGGCGGCGGCGCGCTCGTTGTCCGCGCGCGAAGCGCGGCGGGTTGGAATCGCAGCAGCGATCGGCGTCGCACTTTCCGCCGGTCTTCTGCTGTTCGAATGGGCGACCGATGCGGCGTTGACGCGGTGGATCCACGGCCTGAACAGCAGCACCTTCGTCAACGATACCCGCTACGACCGCGGCGTGACGACGCTGGTGCTGGTGCTATGGCCGGCGGCGCTGGCGCTGCGGCGACGGCGTGTCCTTCAAATCATCGTCGCCGCCGCCGTCGCGCTCGTGGCTTTTATCATGTCGAGCACCGCTTCGCTCTTGGCGCTTCTCGCAGGATTCGTAGGCTTCGGCGTGGCGTTGCGCATGCCTAAGCTGATCGCAGGCGCGCTTGGCGCCGTCCTGATTGCTGGCGCGGTGCTTTTGCCGGTCGTTGTGCCAACTTATGATTCAACAGTGCAGCTTCGACACGCCGCGCCATGGATTAAAGGCTCCGGCATCCATCGCCTGCTGATCTGGCGGTTCGCGGCTGAGCGCATCGCCGAGCGGCCGCTGCTCGGCTGGGGTATGGATGCGTCGCGCGATTTGCCCGGCGGCAAGCGCGATTTCGGAACGACCTTGCCGGGCATCGAGTTGGGCCCCGGACACGACGCGATGCCGCTGCATCCGCACGACACGCTACTGCAATGGCGCCTCGAGTTGGGGATTCCTGGCACGATCCTGGCGCTCGCGCTCGTCATCTGGGCACTCCACCGTATCGGCTGGCGGTTCGGCGGCGGCCGCGAGGCCCAAGCCGCCGTACTCGGCTGGGCTGTGACAGTGACGATCATCGCGCTGCTGAGTTTCGGCATTTGGCAAGAGTGGTGGCTGTCGGTCATTTGGCTCACCGCATCGCTGCTCGCCGCGAGCACCGCCGATGTCGCCTGAGCGGCCAAAGCTGATCTTTCTCGTCACCGAGGATTGGTATTTCTGCTCGCATCGGCTGCCGATGGCGCGCGCGGCACGCGACAGCGGCTTCGACGTCGCGGTGGCGACGCGGGTCACGGCGCACGGCGACGCCATCCGCGCCGCCGGCTTTACCGTGCATCCGCTGCGGTGGAAGCGGCGCGCCATCGGGCCCTTGGCGGCTATGACAGCAATCGCCGAAATCCGGCGGCTTTATCGCCGCGAGCGACCGTTGATGGTGCATCACGTTGCGCTGAAGCCGGCGCTGCTCGGCGGCATCGCCGCCCGGCTCGCCGGCGTGCCGATCGTCGTCGGCATGGTCACCGGCATGGGCTATCTCGGCGGCTCGGACCGGCCCGCGGCTCGGCTGCTGGGGTGGCTGGCGCGACGGATCGCGCCGATGGCGCTGTTCGGCCGGCGCGGCCGCGTCATCGTGCAGAACGAGGACGATCGGCAGGCGCTGGCCGCGATCTGTCCGGGCAAGGCGGCGCGCATCGTGCTGATTCCCGGCTCGGGCGTCGATCTCGCGCGGTTCGTGCCAACGCCGGAGCCAGCCGCACCGCCGGTGACGGTGGCCTATGCCGGCCGCATGATCGCCATCAAAGGCATCGAAGTGCTGGTCGGCGCGCAACAGCGGGCGCGCGAGCGCGGCATCGATCTGCGGCTGGTCTTAGCCGGTGATAGCGACGATGAGAATCCGAGCGCGATCGCGCCCACGACGCTGACGCGCTGGACAACGCTGCCGGGCATCACCTGGCTCGGCCGCCGCGACGATGTGCGCACGGTTTGGCGCGACGCACATATCGCGGCGCTGGCGTCGCTGGGCGGCGAAGGCGTGCCCAAGAGCCTGCTCGAGGCGGCGGCGATGGCCCGACCAATCGTCGCCAGCGACATCGCCGGCGTGCGAAGCATCGCGCAGCACGAGATCAACGCGCTTCTGGTGCCGCCGGGCGACGAAGGGGCACTCGCCAATGCGTTGGTGACGCTGGCGCGCGACGGTGCGTTGCGCCAGCGGTTCGGCGCCGCCGGTCGCGAACGGGTCGCACAGAGTTTTTCGGATGACGCCGTCGCCGCCGCGACGCGCGCACTCTATCGCGAACTGCTGCGCGAAATCGGCCGTTAGGGGCCAGGAAACAGCACGTTGGTCCAGCCCGCGAGACGATAGGCGGCAAGGCCGAGCCACTCGTGCGCGGCCTCGTTCACGCTGCCAAGTCCCGACGCAAGCGAGATATGAAGACGCTTAGCCGCCTCGAAGTCCACCGGATCGGCGACGACGGGCCAGCCAACTTTGCGGAAACAGCCGACGGCACGCGGCATGTGATCGGCCGATGTGACGAGAATCCAAACTTGGCCGGACGCGGGATTGACGATCTGCTTCGAGAACACGGCGTTTTCGTGCGTCGTGCGCGATTTGTCCTCGATCACCAGGCGGCTCGGCGTCACGCCCAGCTCGGCCAGGAGCTGAGCCGTCGCCGCCGCTTCGGTCGTCGGCTCGTTCAGCAGGCCGCCAACGCCGCCCGACAGCAGAATGCGCGCCGTCGGATAATGCTGCGCCAAGCGTAACGCCTCCACCACACGCGCAGCCGATTGATTGAGCGCCACCTGGCCGTATTCGGCGGTGCGCTCGGGATCGACCGCACCACCCAACAGGATGATGCCGTCGACCTTATCGGGGAGCGTGTGCAGCACCGGAAACCGGTTCTCCAACGGAACCAGGGGCAATGCCGCCAGCGGCTCGACCGCCACCGCGGCGCCGACGACGAGCACCAGCACGACGAGCGCCACACCCTTGCGACCCCGGCTTGCCAAAAGCCGCCACGTACCGATGGCAAGAAGAATCAGGAGCAGGTTGCCGGGATCGAAGACGACCTGGAGGACCTTGCTGACGACGTAGAGCATCGACACCCATCCTGCCCGATCCGATGCGCGTGCCGCCAGTCCGTTGAAAGGCGCGGGGCGCGCGGCTCATCCGCATTTTTCTTGCTGCGCCGGCGGCGGCTCACGTAACGTCGCCGAAACCTATGACCATCGTCAGCCGTCGCGCCGGAGCCGCTTACGCCCATGACATCGTCATGGCGGCGATTTCGTTCTGGCTGTCGTTCTATCTGCGCGTCGGCGGCGACATCGCACATTATTCGTACGAATTGATCTGGACCTACGACCTCGTCTTCGCAGCGACAGCGGCGGCGGTGTTTTATGTCTCGGGCCTCTATCGCGGCATCTGGCGTTACGCCTCGCTACCCGACCTCATCGCACTGGCGCGCGCCGTCACCCTGGTCGTGCTGATCTATTTCCCGCTGATGTTCCTGGTCACCCGCCTCGAGGCGCTGCCGCGCTCGACCGTCGGCATCAACTGGCTGGTGCTGATGGCGCTGCTCGGCGGCCCGCGCTTCGCCTATCGCCTGCTCAAGGACGGCAGCTTGCGCAACATTCTGCGCGTCGACGCGTCGCGCACATCGGTGCCAGTTCTGCTGATCGGCGCCGGCGAAGGCGCCGACCTTTTCATCCGCACCACCTATCGCGACGCGCAGCAGGCCTATCGCGTGGTTGGCATCGTCTCGGACGACGATCAACGGGTGGGGCGCGAGATCGGCGGCGTCACGGTGCTCGGCACCGTCGATGCACTGCCGCGCGTAGTGGAACGGCTCGCGGCGCGCGGCGATAAACCGCAGCGCATGATCTTGACCGGCCGCGGCCTGGATGGCGCCGCCATTCGGCGTCTGCTCGACGTCGCCGACGGGCTCGGCATTCCGCTGGCGCGGCTGCCGCGGCTGACCGAGTTCAGGGACACGCGCGCCGACGAGAACCGCACCATCGAGCCGGTCGCGATCGAGGACCTGCTCGGCCGGCCGCAAACCGTACTCGACCGCGCCAGCATGCGGGCGCTGATCGCCGGACGTCGCGTGCTGGTTACCGGCGCCGGCGGCACGATCGGGTCGGAACTGACCCGCCAGATCGCGGCCTTCGGCCCGGCGCGGCTGGCGCTGTTCGACAACGGCGAATTCGCGCTCTATTCGATCGAGCGCGAGATTCTCGAGCGGTATCCGGATGTTCCCCGCAACGTGCTCATCGGCGACGTACGCGACAGCCGGCGCGTCGACGCCGTGCTGGCGACGGAACGGCCAGAGCTGGTGTTTCATGCCGCAGCGCTCAAACACGTGCCCATGGTGGAAGCAAATCCCCTGGAAGGCGTGATGACCAACGTCCTCGGCACGCGACACCTTGCCGAGGCCTGCCGCACCCACGGCGCACGCGCGATGGTGATGATTTCGACCGACAAGGCCGTCAACCCGGCCAACGTCATGGGCGCGTCCAAGCGCCTGGCCGAAGGCGTCTGCCAGGCGCTCGACGTCATCGAGGCGCGGCGCACCGGCGGCACGCGCTTTGTCACCGTGCGCTTCGGCAACGTGCTGGGCTCGACCGGATCGGTCGTGCCGCTGTTCCAGCGCCAGCTCGCGGCTGGCGGCCCGCTGACGGTGACGCATCCCGATATCTCGCGCTATTTCATGACGACGCGCGAGGCGGTCGAGCTGGTGCTTCAGGCGTCGGCGCTCGCCACCGCAGACGACGAGGCGCGCGGCAAGTTGTTCGTGCTCGACATGGGCGAACCGGTGAAGATCGTCGACCTGGCGCGGCAGATGATCCGCCTCGCCGGCAAGCGGCCGGATCGGGACATCAAAATCGAATTCGTCGGATTGCGGCCGGGCGAGAAGCTGCACGAGGAGCTGTTCCACGAGCAGGAGCCGCTGGTGCCGACGCGCGCGCCGGGCATCCGGCTTGCAGCGCCGCGCGTCATCGATTACCCGATGCTGGCGCGGGCGCTCGACGAGCTGGCCGAGCACGCGCACGAAGGTCGCACCGACCGCGTGCTCGTCGTGCTGCGCAACCTCGTGCCGGAATACGCCGGCAATGCCGGGGCCGGCGACCGCATCGCGCGCGGCAGCTAAGCGTCCGGCCCTTCGTCGGCGAGACGTTCCAAGTAGGCGCCGTAATCCGAATTGCCATAGAGCGTTGCCAGCTTGCGCAACGCGACGATGTCGATCATTCGCTTGCGGAACGCCACCTCTTCGAGACAACCGATCTTCTGGCCGGTGCGTTTTTCCAGCGTGTGAACGAACTCGGCCGCTTCGAGCAGCGATTCATGCGTGCCGGTATCGAACCAGGCATAGCCGCGGCCGAGCTTTTCCACCGCCAGCGCACCGTCGCGCAGATAGTGCGCGTTGAGGTCGGTGATCTCGAGTTCGCCGCGCGGCGACGGCTTCAGTTTCTCGGCCCGCGCGCACACGCCGCCGTCGTAGAAATAGAGGCCGATCACGGCCCAATCGGAACGCGGCGTGCGCGGCTTTTCGGCAAGATCGACGGCCTTGCCGTCGCGATCGAAGCTGACGACGCCATAGCGTCCAGGATCGACGACGCGGTAGGCGAAGACGGTGGCGCCGGAAGGCCGCGCGGTGGCACGACGCATCATTTCGGATAGGCCGTCGCCGTAGATCAGATTATCGCCCAGCACGAGGCAACACCCTTCGCCGGCGAGGAATTCTCGGCCGACGACGAAGGCGTGCGCCAAGCCCGCGGGCTTCGGCTGTTCGGCATAGGTGAGCCGGATGCCCCAGGTTGCGCCATCGCCCAACAGCGTGCGGAACAGCGCCGCGTCGGCCGGCGTGGTGACGATGAGGATGTCGCGGATGCCGGCGAGCATCAGCGTCGACAGCGGATAGAAGATCATCGGCTTGTCGTAGATCGGCAGCAGCTGCTTCGACAGCGCGCGCGTCAGCGGGAAAAGCCGCGTGCCGGAGCCGCCGGCGAGGACGATGCCCTTCACCGCCAGTCGGCCTTCGCCGCCGGTCGGCCGAGCCGCTCGCCGCGATAGACGCCGCTGCGGATCGGCTTCCACCACGCCTCGTTGTCGAGGTACCAGCGCACGGTCTTGCGCAAGCCGGTTTCCAGGCTTTCGGCCGGACGCCAGCCGAACTCGCGGCGAATCTTGCGGTCGTCGATGGCGTAGCGCAGATCGTGCCCGGGACGATCGGCGACGAATTCAATCAGCCGCGCATGCGGGCGATGCGGCGACTTCGGCAGCTCGGCATCGAGGATGGCGCAGATCGTTTGCACCAGATCGAGGTTCCGGCGTTCCTCGCCGCCGCCGATATTATAGGTCTCGCCTGGCCTGCCACGCCGTACGGCCAGCGCCAGCGCCGCGGCGTGATCGCCGACATAGAGCCAGTCGCGCACGTTCTCACCCTTGCCGTAGACCGGCAGCGCCTTGCCCTCGATCGCGTTGAGCACCATCAGCGGAATGAGCTTCTCGGGAAATTGCCAGGGACCGTAATTGTTCGAACAATTGGTCGCGATCACCGGCAAGCCATAGGTCTGGAACCAGGCGCGCGCGAGGTGATCGGCGCCGGCCTTCGACGCGGCATAGGGGCTGTTGGGCTGATAGCGGCTGTCCTCGGCCGCGCGTTCGCCGGCGCCGAGCGAGCCGAACACCTCGTCGGTCGAGATGTGATGGAAACGGAAGCGCGCCCGCGCCTCGCCGCCGAGACCTTCCCAATAGGCCCGCGCGGCGTCGAGCATCGCAAAGGTGCCGACGAGATTGCTGTGCACGAAATCGTCGGGCCGGTCGATCGAGCGGTCGACGTGGGTTTCGGCCGCCAAATGCATCACCGCATCGGGCTTGTGCTTCGCGAAAACCCGCGTCACCGCGGCGCGGTCGGCAACGTCGGCGATTTCAAGCGCGTAGTTGCCGGGCGTCGCCAGCGGTTCCAGCGGCGGGTTGGAACCGGCGTAAGTCAGCTTGTCGAGGTTGACGACGCTGTCGCCGGCAGCGAGCAGATGCCGCACGACCGAAGTACCGATGAAGCCGGCACCGCCGGTGACCAGAACCTTCAACGCGCCTTCTCCCCCTCCGCCAGCGCCAGGACATCGGCGAGCCGCGGCACGACCCAAACCCCGTCCTTCCGGGCCAGCGCCGGCGCCGCTTTGTCCAATAATACCAGCGTCGCCACGCCGGCGTCGCGGCACGCGACGATGTCGCGCATGTCGTCGCCGATGCCCCACGAACGCGTGAGATCGAGCCCAAGGTCCCGCTGGGCGGCGAGAATCATGCCGGGATGCGGCTTGCGCCAGGGGCTGTCGCGGCGATAACGGCCGACGCCTTCAGTCGGATGCTCCGGCGCATGGTAGATCGCGGCGATCGGCGCACCATGGCGGCGGAACTCGGCCGCGATGTAATCCATCAACGTGCGGAAATCGGCTTCAGTGAACAGACCGCGGCCGATGCCCGACTGGTTGGTGGCGACGACGATCAGGTATCCCTGCGAAACGAAATACCGCGCCAAGTCGAAAATGCCGTCGACGAAACGGCAACGTTCCACCTGCCAAAGAAACCCGACTTCCTGGTTGATGACGCCGTCGCGGTCGAGAATCAGAGCGGGCGTGCCGCCGGCCTTGTCGGTCATGGCGTAAGCGCGACGTTGTCGATCAGCCGCGTGCGGCCGAGCCATGCGGCCGCCAAGACGCGCGCCGGCCGCGATGGACGCGGCGGGTCGAGCGTCTCGGCGTCGCGCACCGCAAGATAATCGACCTTGGTGAAGCCGCCGGCGAGCAAGGCTTCGATACCGCGATCCGGCGCGGCTGCATCGCCGCCGGCGAAACCGCGTGCCACGTCGCGGAGCGTCCGATGCAGCAGCGGCGCGCGGGCGCGCTCGTCGGCCGAGAGATAGGCGTTGCGCGACGACAAAGCGAGGCCGTCGCTTTCGCGCACCGTCGGCACGGCCTCGATGCAGATCGGGATGTCGAGATCGCGCACGACGCGGCGGATGACCAAGAGCTGCTGAAAATCCTTTTCGCCGAAAACGGCGACGTCGGGCCCCGCCTGCAACAGCAGCTTGGCGACGATTGTCGCAACGCCAGCGAAATGGCCGGGCCGGAATTGACCCTCGAGCACCGTGGCCAAGGGGCCGGGATCGACGCGCGCGACCGCGCCTTCCGGATACATTTCGGCGACCGCCGGAATGAACGCCAGGTCGCAACCGACCGCCGCCAGCTTGCGGCGATCGCCATCAACATCGCGGGGATAACGCGACAGATCCTCGTTGGGACCGAACTGCGTCGGATTGACGAAGATGCTGGCGACGACATGTGGCGCCAGCGCCTTGGCGCGCGCCACCAGCGCCAGATGCCCGGCGTGCAACGCGCCCATCGTCGGCACCAGCGCGACGGAAGCGCGCGCGCCACGCCACGCCGCCACCGCGCGCCGCAGCTCGGCAACCGTGCCGGCAACAGCGACGGCGCGCGCGTCGACGGTGGACGACGCCGTCACCGCTGGTTTCCCAACCCTTGCGAAAGAAACTCAGGCACGCCGCGTGCCGATCACGACCAGCACCACGCCGGCGACGATGGCGATGATGCCGACATAGTTCGGAATGACGTAGTCGGTTTCCTTGTCGGCGTTCACCGTCAGCGAGCCGATCTTCGCGACCTGCTCCTGATGGTGGAAGGGAATGACGTTCACCGCCAACGCGACGATACCGAGCGCGACCAGCACGAGGCCGGCAATCAACACTTTCCGCATCAATCTCTCCTGTAGCGATTTATCTCCAATTCACCTCAGCCGAAGGCCAAGCCCATGATCGGCACGGTGTCCGGAAAGGTTTCCAGGCGCCTTGCCTCGTCGAGCGTCAGCCATTTGACCTGCGATGCGTCGTGCAGCGGCGCGCCCTCGCCCGATCGCCATTCGAGCGCGACGCACACGAGCGTGAAATGCGTCATCACCTTGCCGGCTTCGTCCTGGCGGATCGCTTCGACCACGGTCAGCACGCGCGTCGGTTCGGCGACGATTCCGGTTTCCTCCAGCAGCTCGCGCCGGGCGCATTCGAACACGGTTTCTCCCAGCTCCTGCGCGCCGCCAGGAAAGCCCCATTTGCCAACGCCGGGCGGCAGCGAGCGTTGCGCCAGAAGCGCGCGCCCGTCGCGACGAACGACCGCGAGACAGCCGACGATCGGCCGGTCGGGATAGAGGCGGCCCGGCTTGGCGCCGGACGAGGTCCTGGCCGGTGCGGCGCTCACGGGTCGATGGCGGCTGCCTTGCCTTCGAGCACCTTGTAGATCTCGCCGCCGGCGTTGCGGAAATCGGCCGACTTCTCGGCCATGCCCTGCTCGGCGTAGGCGCGGACTTCCTGCGAGATCTTCATCGAACAGAATTTCGGCCCGCACATCGAGCAGAAGTGCGCCAGCTTGGCGCCGTCGGCCGGCAGGGTTTGATCATGAAACTTTTCCGCCGTTTCGGGATCGAGCGACAGGTTGAACTGGTCGCGCCAGCGGAATTCGAAGCGCGCCCGCGACAAGGCGTCGTCGCGTTCACGCGCACCGGGATGGCCCTTCGCCATGTCGGCGGCATGCGCCGCGATCTTGTAGGCGATGACGCCCGCTTTGACGTCGTCGCGATCCGGCAAGCCCAGATGCTCCTTCGGCGTCACGTAGCAGAGCATCGCGGTGCCGAACCAACCGATCATCGCCGCGCCGACCGCGGAAGTGATGTGGTCGTAGCCCGGCGCGATGTCGGTCACCAGCGGCCCCAACGTATAGAACGGCGCCTCGCCGCAATGCTTGAGCTGAAGGTCCATGTTCTCCTTGATCATGTGCATCGGCACGTGACCCGGACCTTCGATCATCACCTGGACGTCGTGCTCCCAGGCGACCTGGGTCAGTTCGCCGAGGGTCTTCAGCTCGGCGAATTGCGCCTCGTCGTTGGCGTCGGCAGTCGAGCCCGGCCGCAAGCCGTCGCCGAGCGAGAAGCTGACGTCATAGGCGCGCATGATCTCGCAGATTTCGGCGAAGCGCGTGTAGAGGAAATTCTCTTGATGGTGCGCCAGGCACCATTTCGCCATGATCGAGCCGCCGCGCGACACGATCCCGGTGACGCGTTTTGCCGTCAACGGAATGAACGGCAGCCGCACACCGGCATGGATGGTGAAATAATCGACACCCTGCTCGGCCTGTTCGATCAGCGTGTCGCGAAAGATTTCCCAGGTGAGATCCTCAGCCTTGCCGTCGACCTTCTCGAGCGCTTGATAAATCGGCACGGTGCCGATCGGCACCGGCGAATTGCGCACGATCCATTCGCGGATGTTGTGGATGTGCTTACCCGTCGACAAATCCATGACGGTATCCGCGCCCCAGCGGATCGCCCAAACCAGCTTGTCGACCTCTTCTGCCACCGACGAGGTGACGATCGAATTGCCGATGTTCGCGTTGATCTTCACCAGGAAGTTGCGGCCGATGATCATCGGCTCGCTTTCCGGATGGTTGACGTTGGCGGGAATGATGGCGCGGCCGCGCGCGATTTCGTCGCGCACGAATTCCGGCGTCACGTGCGTCGGAACCGCGGCGCCGAAGCTTTCGCCGCGGTATTTCGCCTCAGCGGCGCGGGTGCGGCCCAAATTCTCGCGGATGGCGATGTATTCCATCTCCGGCGTGACGATGCCGGCGCGTGCATAGGCGAGTTGAGTCGCCGCCTTGCCCGGCTTGGCGCGCAACGGCCGGCGGCCGGCGCGATCGAAAACCGGCACGGCGCTGACCTCGCCGGATTTGAGACCGTTGTCTTCCGGCCGCACGGCGCGACCCGATTGTTCCTCGACGTCGCCGCGCGCACGGATCCAAGCGTCGCGCAGCGGCGGCAGGCCGAGACGGATGTCGATCGCGACCGCCGGATCGGTGTACGGCCCCGACGGGTCATAGACGCGCACCGGCGGCTCTTTCGCCGCGGACGTCAGGTCGATTTCGCGCATCGCGACGCGCAGCTCGGGGTGCCGCTCGCCTGGCACATGGACCTTGCGCGACGCCGGCAACGCGCCGGTCGAAACCTTGAAGTTCTGGCTGAGTGTGCCTTCCGGCATGGCATGCCTCCTACGGACTCGACGGGACGGGATCGGTCGGCGGAGGGGCGCGTGAGCGAGTTCCTGTCCCTACGCCGGCACGATCCGGATCAGGTTCAAAGGGTTCCCGCGCCATCCCGCGGTGTCTCAGCCCCTGTCGGCGGGGCTCCCCTTGGAATCGACGGTAGTATCTGGACGGTCCGGCGGTCGCGTCAAGCTGCAAATCCCGGATGATGGCGTGCGTATCAGTCGACGCTATACTCCGGCCAGCCGTACCATCGGCGAGGGATTTCCCGCGTTGCACAGCATCCGCCGCATCGTCACGTTCGCCGCGCTGGCGCTCACCGGCTGCACCAGCTTTGCACCGTTCGAAACCCAGACGCCGAATCTCGGTCCCGGCGGCCAGCAGGAACAAACCCCGCAGGAGATGGTGGCGGCGGCCGGCGCGAGCCCGGCCGATGCGCCGGTCTCGATTTGCTACAGCCGGCTGGCGAGCCGACCCGAACAGGTCGCGGCGATGGCGGCCGAAGAATGCAACAAGGGCGAAACGGCCAAGCTGGTCGACCAGGGAGTCGATCTCGTGGCGTGCCCACTCCTCATTCCCGTCCGCGCTACCTTCAGCTGCGTCGCCCACTGACGCCACGCCCACACGCGACAGCTAACGTCGATGTGATGATTCGCGCCAAACGGCGCGGTGTTATGTTTTGGCGGAGGCCGCGCTGAACGGCGGCCATGAGAGGGGGATGCCAGTGACGCAAGGGACCGTCGACCGCAGTCGGCTGATCTTTCCCGGCCTCGCCGGACTCTACGAGACGTTTTCACCCGCCTCCTATTCGTTCATGCGCTTTGCCGCCGGCGCCGTGCTCCTACCGCACGGCATCCAGAAGCTGATGAACTTCAGCTGGAATACGCTCGCGCCCTATATCGACAAGGTGATGGGCGTGCCCTACCCGATGGGCTGGGCCTATCTGGCAGTGTTTGCCGAATCAGTCTGCGCGTTCTGCCTGATGATCGGGTTGTTCACGCGTCTCGCGGCGTTGATCCTGCTGATCTACATGAGCATCATCATCATCTGGTTCCAATGGCACTTCGGTTATTTCTGGACCAACAAGGGATGGGAATACGCGCTGCTGTGGTGGCTGTTGTTCCTGGCGATCTTCTTCCGCGGCGGTGGGCGCTATTCGGTCGATCGGCTGATTGGCAAAGAGTTCTAGGCGGCACGACCGCCATCGTTAATCCGCGATCCAGGCCCGGGCGGCGCCGCAGCCGCCGGCTGCGGCAAATCACCGACAATTTGAGGCAAATCAGCCGATGAAACCGGGGAAAAGCGCGGCAAACCGGCTGGATTTCGATTCCGGATGAATCGCCGGGGTGTCCCGGGAATCGGTAATTTTAAGCATGACTTAACGACGAGCCGCGACAATGGCCGCGTCCCACTGGATCCACCTGGAGAACCGAGACCATGAAGACCCTGACCAAGTTGATCCGCGACGACGCGGGCGCGACGGCCATCGAATACGGCCTGATCGCGGCGCTCATCGCGGTCGTGATCGTCACCGCGGTCACGACGGTCGGCGGCAAGCTGAGCAACACCTTCAACAGCGTTGCTAGCAGCCTGTAATCGCCACCGTTATAAGCGATTATGTGGAAACCCCCCGGCCAACGCCGGGGGTTTTTCATTTCCGACACGCCGGATCGGCACCGACGGCATTCATTTTAAATCGAACTTAAGAGCGCCGGGATCATAGTAAACCAACCGATCAACCGGTGAACGAGCGACGCCATGACGATCCTTATCGAACTTCTCCGCGACGATGCCGGCAAAGCGCCCCTCTCCTACGCCGTCATAGCGATTGTCCTCGCCATCATCGGGATCGCCACCGCCTGTTCGATCGACGCCAACCTGCGGCCGCACTAAAGCCGCCTTACGCCCGCCGCACTGTTTCCGCCGATTGACCGAACAGCACCTTGCGCGCCTCGGGGCTGGTGTTCGGGATCGCCTGGCTGCGATAGGTCTCGCCCTTCGCGTAGGCCCGCTGCACCGCCGGACGCGCCTTGATCGCCTCGAACCAGCGCTTCAAGTTCGGATAATCGTCGAGCTTCTGGCCCTGGCGCTCATACGGCACCACCCACGGATATGACGCCATGTCGGCGATGGAATAGGCGCCAGCGAGGAACTCGCTGCTCTTGAGCTGCTTGTCCATCACGGCATAGAGCCGGCTGGTTTCCTTGACGTAGCGCTCGATCGCGTACGGCAGCTTCTCCGGCGCGTAGGCCGAGAAGTGATGGTTCTGCCCCGCCATCGGGCCGAGGCCGCCGACCTGCCAGAACAGCCATTGCAGAACGTCGAACCGGCCGCGCAGATCCTTGGGCATGAACTTGCCGGTCTTCTCGGCAAGATAGATCAGGATGGCGCCGGATTCGAAGATGCTGATCGGTGCGCCCTTATCCGTCGGCTCGTTGTCGACGATCGCCGGCATGCGGTTGTTCGGCGAGATCTTGAGAAACTCGGGCTTGAACTGATCGCCCTTCGAGATGTTGACCGGCACGATCGTGTATGGAACCCCCGCCTCTTCGAGAAAGACGGTGATTTTGTGTCCGTTGGGCGTCGGCCAGAAATGCAGTTCGATCAAATCGCCTCTCCTTCACGCAGCACGGCTGAAGCGCAACTATGTGGCGCGCCCGCGACGGCCGGCAAGGACTCTAGGCAAGACCCAGACCTGCAACGAGCGCAGACGTAACGGCGCGCGGATCGGCGGCCGTCATCACCGCGCCCATGACCGCAACGCCGGCAGCGCCGGCAGCGACGCACGCACCGACCGCGGCCGCGTCGACGCCGCCGAGCGCCAAGACCGGAATCAGCGATTTCGCCGCCAGATCGGCCAGCTCATCGACCCCGAGCGCCGGTCCATAACCGGGCTTGGACGCGGTGGCGAAGATCGGACTCAAGGTGACGTAGTCGGCGCCTTCGGTCTCGGCGTGGACGATGTCGGCATAATCGTGCGCCGAGATTCCGATCAACGCCGCAGCGCCCAGCGCCTGCCGCACCGCCGCTGGCGAGCCGCCGGCCGGCAAATGCACGCCGCCGGCGCCGGCCGCACGCGCCGCGGCGATGTCCTCGTGCACCGTAACGCACGCGCTGTGGCGTTCGCCGACCGCCACCAGATCGCGCAACAATGCGACGCGCTCGTTATGCGGCAGGTCTTTTTCTCGGACACTTAACCAGCGACACCCGCCGGCAAAGCAGGCGTTGGCAATTTCCGGAAGCGGCCGGCGCGCGACCTTGCGGTCGGTGATCACCAACAGCGATGGACGCGGCAGCTTCACCCGCCGATGAGACCGAGTTGCGGGCTCGACGGTTCGGCCTGCGTGCGCTTAGGAATCCGGCCGGCGAGGCGCGCGTCGCGGCCAGCCGTAACAGCGGCGCGCATCGCCGCCGCCATGCGGCGCGGATCGCGCGCCTTGGCGACCGCGGTGTTGAGCAGCACGCCGTCGCAGCCGAGCTCCACCGCCAAAGCCGCGTCCGACGCCGTGCCGATGCCGGCGTCGAGAATCACCGGCACCGGGCTGGTGACGACGATGCGCTCGATGGCATAGGGATTGACGATGCCGAGGCCGCTGCCGATCGGCGAGCCCAGCGGCATCACCGCCGCCGCGCCGGCATCGGCGAGCTTGCGGCAGGTCACCGGATCCTCGTTGCAGTAAGGCAGCACGGTGAAGCCGGCCTTCACCAGCTCTTCGGTCGCGCGCAGCAATTGCTCGACATCGGGATATTGGGTTTCACGGTCGCCGATCAGTTCGAGCTTCACCCAATCGGTTTGCAGCGCCTCACGGCCGAGCTCGGCGGTCAGCACCGCATCCTTCACCGTCATGCAGCCGGCGGTGTTGGGCAGCAGCGTGTATTTCTCGTCGAGCAGATCGACCAGGCTTTCGGCGTAGGCTTCGAGGCTGATGCGGCGGATGGCGACGGTGACCAAGGCGGGCTGTGCCGACTCTAGCGCGTCGAGCAGCACCTGCTGGTTGGGATAGCCGCCCGAGCCCATCAGCAGGCGCGAGGCGAAGCTCTTGCCGGCAATCGTCAGCACGTCCGCGGGTTTGTTCGTGGTTGCGGTGTCCATCTCAGCCGCCACCGAAAGGTTTGACGATCTCGATGGCATCGCCGGGCGCGAGCGCGATCTCGGTCCAGCGCCGCGCCGGCACCACCGCGCCGTTGACCGCGACGGCGACGCCGCGCGGTTTGTCGATGCCGCGCGCGTGCAATAGATCGGCGACGGTCGCCGCCGCGAGATTTTCATCGCGGCCGTTGACGCGGATGGTCGCGCTCATGCGCGCACCCGCGGAGAAAAACGTTCCGGCGTGAAGGGCACCATCGCGGCATCAATATCGCCGGACAGCAGATAACGCACGATCAAATCCGCCGTCACCGGCGTCAGCAAAATGCCGTTGCGGTAATGGCCGGTCGCGTGCACCAGGCCGGCGACGCCGCTCGGCCCCAAGAGCGGCGCGTCGTCGCGCGAGCCAGGCCGGAAGCCGACCCACATCTCGTCGATTGCCAGCTCTTCAGTGCCCGGCACCGCGCGCCACGCGCCTTCGAGTAAGGCGAAAATGCCGCCAGCGGTGAGATCGCCGTTGAAGCCCTTTTCCTCGACCGTACCGCCGACGATCAAACGCCCGTCGCGCCGCGGCACCAGATAGGCGCGCGGCGCCCAGACGACATGACGCAGCAACGGCGCAGCCAGATCCATCTTGAGCGCCAGCATCTGGCCTTTGACCGGCCGCACCGGCGCGCACCCCTCTGGCGGCAAGCCCGCGATCGCGCCCGACCAGGCGCCCGCCGCCAGCACGACGGTCGCGGCGGCGACGCGGGTGTCGCCGACGACCAAGCCGGTGACGCGGCCGGCCGCCGCCTCGATCGCGGTGACCGCCGCATGCTCGTGCAGCGTGCCGCCGGCGGCAAGGAAGGCGCGCTTCAGCGCGCGCACCAGCATGCGGTTGTCGGCCTGATGATCGCCGGGACTGTAGACCGCGGCGGCGAGCGATGGATTGAGGCGCGGCTCGCGCTTCAGCGCCTCGCGCGGCGACAGCCATTCGAGCGCAATGCCGTGCTCACGCTGGAAATCGTAGGTGAAGCGAAGCTGGGCCGCGTCGTCGCGATTGAGCGCGATCATCAGCGTGCCTTCGCGGCGCAGATCGACCGACAGACCGGACGCCTGTTCAAGCTCGGCCGCGAAATCCGGCCACAGCGCCAGGCTGCGGCGGTTGAGCGCGGCGAGATCGCCTTCGCCCGGCTCGGTCTCGACGCCGGCGGCGAGCATGCCGGCCGCCGCCCACGAAGCGCCGTGACCGGCCTCGCCGCGTTCGTAGATCGTAACCGGCGCGCCGCGCTGCGCCAGCCGCCAGCCGATCGCCAAGCCGATGGCGCCGCCGCCGATAATGGCAACGGGCTCAGACGGACGTTTCATGGCGGCTTGGTCGCGGATGACGGGCTCCCTTCGCTGGCATTATCCAGACAGGTTCCGTGGGTATGATCTCAGCCGGCGCAACGCCGGCACCCCAGCCACCGCCGAATCTGTGCCCGCCACGTCCGACTGGCAAGGGGTTTTTAGACCGCACCCGCGATGAAGTTGACCGCCAGGGCCAGGATCACGGCGTTGAAGAAGAACGCCAGCACACCGTGGCCCAGCGTCATCCGCCGCATGTGGCGCGACGTCACCTGCACGTCCGAGACCTGGCAGGTCATGCCGACGACGAAGGCGTAATAGAGAAAATCCCAGAAATCGGGCACGCGCTCCTCGGGAAATTTGAGGCCGCCGCGATCCTGCTCGCCCTCGACCAATGGATTGTCGCCGTAATAAAGATGCGCGTAGTGCAGCGCGAACATCGTGTGGGTCAGCGTCCACGAGCAGAGCACCGCCAAGCCCGCGATGAGGATGCGCGCCCCGGCCCCCAAACCCGTGCCGCCCTTCTGCCCGAGCATGAAGCCGAGAGCGACGAGACTGACCAGGGCGGCGACCACCACCACGGCCAGGATCACCGGCCGGAGCGGATCCTGCTTCCGAGCGCGGGCACGCATGCGATCGGGCGTCGCCTTGCTGACCACGATCGCGGTGCTGGCGAGGAAGAAGGCCACGCCGACGATCCAGCCGACCGCGAGCGGATAGGGCAACGGCATCGCACCCCAGGCCAGCCACGCCGCCGCCACGCCGATTGCTACCGCCAGCAGAAGCCGCTGGTTCGGCCCGATGACGTTGAGGGGCGGCAACGATTCGCGCGATGATCTGCGAGCCAACGGCGCCTCCGATCATTCCGGTTTAGAGCGCCGCGGCGGCCGCGGCAAGGCCGGCGACGCCCATCATGGGACGCGACTCCGCATCGCTTCGACCTGGCGCCAGCCAGCTTCGGCCATCGCGCGGGCACGGGTGCCGGATTCACGCGCGCGCGCATTGGCGGCGGTGCCTTCGACGACGCGGCCCATGATGCCCTGGAGGATCGCCGCCAGCCGGAACATGTTGTAGGCGACATAGAAATCCCAATGCGCCAGCGTCGCACGGCCGGTGCGCTGGCAATAGCGCGCGACATAGTCGGCTTCATTCGGAATGCCGAGCACCGCCAGGTCCTGGCCGAGCAGGCCGCGATAGGATTCGGGACCGAGGCGCCAGGCCATTGCGTGATAGGCGAAGTCACCGACCGGATCGCCGAGGGTCGACAGCTCCCAATCGAGCACCGCGAGGATGCGCGGTGCGGTGCGGTCGAAGATCAGATTGTCGATGCGGAAATCGCCGTGGACCAGCGCCGTCGCCGTGTCGTCGGGCGCGTGCGCGGGGAGCCACGCGATGAGATTGTCCATGGCTTCGATGCGCTCGGTTTCCGAGGCGCGGTACTGTTTCGTCCAGCGCCCGATCTGGCGCTTGACGTAACCGCCCGGCCGGCCGAAATCGCCGAGGCCGATGGCGGCGTAATCGACGCGATGGAGCCGCGCGATCGTCTCGTTCATCGCGTCGTAAACCGCGCCGCGTTCGGCCGGCGACAATCCGGGCAGAGCCGGATCCCAGAAGACGCGGCCGTCGACGTAATCCATCACGTAGAACACCGTGCCGATGACGCTCTCGTCGAGACACAGCGCATAGGCGCGCGGCACCGGAAAGCCGGTCTGCGCCAGCGCGCGGATGACGCGGCACTCGCGATCGACCGCATGCGCCGACGGCAGCAGCTTGCCGGGCGGCTTGCGCCGCAGCACGTAGCGTTGGCCGCCGGATGTTATGCGATAGGTCGGATTGGACTGGCCGCCCTTGAATTGTTCGATGGTGGGGGTGCCGGAAAAGCCGCCGATGTTGGCGCGCAGCCAGTCGGCGAGACGCGCGGCGTCGATGCGGTGCGCCGGCAGGACCGCCATGGTGCCGGTGAAATCTTCGGCCTCGCCCATCCGCGCCCGTTCTGCAATCTTGTGCGCCGGAGGAAGGGTGCCCATGCCGCGGAAGCGAGGCAAGAGGCTGACGGTCGGCATCGCCGGCCTAGGCGCGATCGGCATGGATGTCGCCAAGCGCGTTGACGCCGGCATTCCTGGCCTCAAGCTCGCCGCGGTGTCGGCGCGCGATGCGAAAGCCGCGGCGGCGCGGCTCAAGGTGGCGGGGATCAAGGCATCCGTCGTGCCGTTGCCGGAGCTGGCGCGCCGCGCCGATATCGTCGTCGAATGCCTGCCGGCCGCGCAATTCCGTGCCGTCGCCGAAGCTGCGATCAAACGGCGCCGCATCTTCGTACCGCTGTCGGTCGGCGCCTTACTGGCGAATTTCGATTTGGTCGAGCGTGCGAAAAAGACGGGCGCACGCATCATCGTACCGACCGGCGCGCTGATCGGCCTCGATGCGGTGCGCGCCGCGGCCGAAGGCGAGATCCGCAGCGTCCGCATGGTGACGCGCAAGCCGCCGGCCGGACTTGAAGGCGCGCCTTACTTGACGGCGCGCGGCATTTCGGTCGCCGGTCTCGCCGCCCCAAAAAAAGTTTTCGAAGGCAGCGCGCGTGACGGCGCCGCGGGATTTCCGGCCAACGTCAACGTCGCAGCGGCGCTGTCATTGGCCGGCATCGGACCCGACCGCACGACGCTCGAGATCTGGGCCGATCCCGGTCTCACGCGCAACACGCACAAGATCGAAGTGGAATCCGACAGCGCGCGGTTCTCGATGACGATCGAAAACGTGCCGTCCGGAAACCCCAAGACCGGGCGGATCACCGCCTTGAGCGTTGTCGCCTGCCTCAAGGGGCTGATCGAGACGCTGCGCGTCGGCAGCTGACTATTTCTTCTCGTCCTTCGGCATCAGCTTGAGCGACGCCGAGTTGATGCAGTAGCGCAAGCCGGTCGGCTTCGGCCCGTCGGGAAAGATGTGGCCGAGATGCGCGTCGCACTTGGCGCACATCACCTCGGTGCGTTTCATGAAGAAGCTGTTGTCGTCGGCGGTCTTGACCGCGTTCTTGTCCGTCGGCTGATAGAAGCTCGGCCAGCCGGAGCCGGATTCGAACTTGGTGTCCGAAGCAAACAACGGCTCGCCGCAGCAGACGCAGACATAGGTGCCCGGCGTGTGCGTGTCCCAATACTCGCCGGTGAAGGCGCGCTCGGTGCCTTTCTTGCGCGCGATGCGGTACTGGTCGGGCGTGAGCTGCGCCTGCCATTCGGCGTCGGTCTTGCCCGCCGCCTTGCCCGTCTTGCCGGTCGTGTCGCCCATGGTCGCTTCGCCTATTGCTGGTTCAACCGGATATTTGGTGCGCAATTGCGACCGCCGCCAGTGGCGCAGGTCTGTTGCCGGTTCCAGTCATAGAACGCGAACAGCAGCTGCGACACGACGAGCACGGCGATCACCGCCGCAACGATGGCCAAAAGCGCCCGTGTGTTCATCGCCGGCCAGTATGCGAGCGGCCCATGACGGCGTCCAGCGCGGCTCTTGCGGCCGGCGGCTTTGCGCTATGATCGGCGCATGACAGCCACCCAGATCGTCGCGCCCGACGGCGGCATACAGCTCATCAACTGGTGGAACCTGCGCTGGATCGCTCTGGCGCTGGCGGTGATGGTCGGGGTGATCATCGTGGTGATGACGAAATTCGTCACCGGCCTTTGAGCGCGCGCTTCGATCTTGCCGCCGCGGCGCGGGACCTGCCCGTCGCCGACGCCCTGCCGGCGCTGACCGCGGCGCTCACGATGCGCGGCGTCGCGGTGCTGGAAGCGCCGCCCGGCGCCGGCAAGACGACGCTGGTGCCGTTGGTGCTCCTTGATGCTGCATGGCTGGCGGGGCGAAAGCTGCTGATGCTGGAGCCGCGACGGCTGGCGACGCGAGCGGCGGCGCGGCGCATGGCGAGCCTGCTCGGTGAAAGCGCCGGCGACACGGTGGGTTTCCGCACCCGGCTCGAAAGCCGCATCGGACCCAAGACGCGGATCGAAGTCCTGACCGAAGGGATTTTGCCGCGCATGATCGAGGACGATCCGGCGCTCGATGGCGTCGGAGGATTGATCTTCGACGAGTTCCACGAGCGCAGCCTCGAAGCCGATCTGGGCTTGGCGCTTGCGCTGGAGACGCGCAAGCATCTGCGGTCGGACCTGCGCCTGCTGGTGATGTCGGCGACGCTCGACGGCGACAAGGTCGCGAGACTCTTGGGCGATGCGCCAATCATCGCCAGCGAGGGCAGGATGTTTCCGGTCGCCGTGCGCAATCTCGACCGGCCGGCGCCCGAACGCTTCGAGACTGCGGTGGCGACGGCGGTGCGCCGCGCGCTCGCGGACGAGACCGGCAGCGTTCTCGTCTTCCTGCCGGGCGGCGCGGAAATCCGCCGCGTCGCGCGCTTGCTCGAAGGCGGGGAATTGCTGGAAGGCGTCAGCGTTGCGCCGCTCTACGGCGACCTGCCGCCGGCGGCGCAGGACGAAGCGATCAAGCCGGCACCACCGGGCAAGCGCAAAGTGGTGCTGGCGACGTCGATCGCCGAGACCAGCCTGACCATCGAAGGCATCCGCGTGGTGATCGACGGCGGCTTGATGCGCGCGCCACGCTACGACCCGGCCAGTGGCATGACGCGGCTGATCACGCTACGCGTTTCGCAAGCCTCGGCAAAACAGCGCAGCGGCCGCGCCGGACGGCTCGAACCGGGCGTCGCCTATCGCCTGTGGCCGGCGCGCGAGGAAACTCAGCTGACGCCATTCAACGCACCGGAGATCCTTCAGGCCGATCTCGCGCCGCTGGCCTTGGCATTGGCGCAATGGGGCGCGCGCGATCCGCGCGACCTCGCGTTCCTCGATCCGCCGCCGGAAGCGGCTTATGCCGAGGCGCAAAACCTGCTGCGCGAATTGGGCGCGCTCGACGCCGGCAACAAGATCACCGCGCACGGCAAGGCGATGGCCGGGCTGGGCTTGCATCCGCGGCTGGCGCACATGGCGTTGCGAGGGAAAGAGCGCGGCAGCGGCGCGGCGGCCTGCGCGATTGCAGCGCTGCTGATGGAGCGCGACGTGCTGCGCGCCGCGCCGAGTGCGCGCGACGCAGATTGCCGCCTGCGGGTCGAGCTGATGGCCGAACGCGGCGCGACGAAACATCTGCCGCCGGGGATGACGCTCGACCGCGGCGGACTCGAACGCGCGCGCGACGCCGCGCGGCAGCTGCGCCAGCGGCTCGGCATTCGCGGCGAAACCATCGACGCGGGCGAGACTGGCCGCCTCCTCGCCCTCGCCTATCCCGACCGCGTGGCACAGAAACGGCCGGGCGTCGTGGGGCAGTTCCTGTTGGCCAACGGCAAGGGCGCGGAACTGCCGGCGGGCGATCCGCTGGCAAACGCGGAATTTCTCGCGGTTGCCGATCTCGACGGCGCGCAACGCACCGCACGGATTTTTCTCGCGGCGAAACTGACGCGCGATGAGATCGACGAGGATTTCGGGGATTTGATCGCGACCGCGGACACGATCGCGTGGGATACGCGCACCGAAGCCGTGCTGGCGCGGCGGCGCACGACGCTGGGCGCACTGGTGCTGGAGGACAAGCCGCTGGCCAAAGCCGATCCGGCGACGGTCGCCGCCGTCATGGCCGAGGGAATTCGCGCGCTCGGGATCGGCGCGCTGCCGTGGAGCCAGTCGGCGGAAAATTTGCGCGCGCGGGTGGCGTTCCTGCACCGGCTCGACGGCGACGCGTGGCCGGAGTGGTCGGACGCCGCGCTGCTGGCGAGCCTGGACGATTGGCTCACGCCTTATCTAACGGGCGTCACACGGCGAGCGCAGCTCGGCGGCTTGGATCTGGCGGAGATTTTGGCCGCGCGGCTGCCCTACGAGCAGCGCCGCGCGCTCGACCGCCTGGCGCCGACGCATGTCACCGCGCCGAGCGGCTCGCGCGTCACCATCGACTATGGCGGCGCGACGCCGGTGCTGGCGGTGAAGCTTCAGGAGATGTTCGGCGCGCGCGAAAGTCCGGCGGTGGCGGACGGCCGGATCAAATTACTGATCCACTTACTCTCGCCGGCGGGCCGGCCACTGGCGGTGACGCAGGACCTCGCCGGCTTCTGGCGCAACGCCTATCCGCAGGTGCGCGGCGAGATGCGCGGCCGCTATCCGCGGCATCCGTGGCCTGACGATCCGCTGGCGGCGGCGCCGACCAAGCGGACCAAGCGGCGCTAAATCTCCGCCGTCGGCTCGGCGCGCGCGAGATGGGCGCGCAGCGGGATTTCCTTCCAAGACAGCGTCAAGGCCAACGCCACGGCCATGATTACGGCGCCACAGGCAAAGGCCCAATGGAAGCCGTGCGCCAGCGCGTTCGGCAGCGCGGCGCGCGCCGCGGCGCCGACCGAAGACGTATCCGCGCCGCCGCGCAGCAGCGCGTCGGCCATGCCGGCGGCACCGACCTGGGTCAGGCGCGCATTGAGCGCCGCCAGCAGGATCGCCCACAGGAAGGCCGCGCCGAACGAGCCGCCGAGCGAGCGGAAAAAGGCGACGCTGGCCGTGGCGGCGCCGATGTCGCGCGCTTCGGCGGCGTTCTGCGCCGCGACCAGCGTCGCCGGCATCGCGCCGCCCATGCCGATGCCGAGCAGGCCGATGAAAATCTCGACGAACCAGCCGGAGCTCGCGCCATTGGCGAACGCAAGCGCGCCGAACGCCACCACGGCGAACATCAGCGTCAGCATCGGCGCCTTCTTGTAGCGACCGCTCGCCCGCATCCACTGGCCGGTGGGATAGGCCCCGAGCACGGTGCCGCCCATCAGCGGAATCAGCAGCAAGCCGGTATGGCCGGCGTCCTTGCCGAGAACCAGCTGGATGAACACCGGCAGCAACACCGTCGCGCCGAACATGCCGGCCGAGACGACGAAGCCGATGAGATTAGCGGTGCGGATGACCGGGCTGGCGAACAGGCGCGGCGGCAGCAGCGGCTCGATCGCGCGCAGCTCCTGCAACGCGAACAGCACCAGCAGCAGGATGCCGGCGCCGGTCAGGCCGAGGATCGGCGGCGACAGCCAGGGAAATTCGACGCCGCCCCAGCTGGCGACGAGCAGCAGCGCGACAACGCCCGGAATCAGAATGGCGGCGCCGAGATAATCGATGCGCGGATCGCCGCCGTGCGCCGGCAGGCGCTTCAACGCGTTCCAGCACAGCACCAGGCCGAGCGCGCCGATCGGCAAATTGATCCAGAACACCCAGCGCCAGGTGAGATATTGGACGAACACGCCGCCGAGGACCGGGCCGCCGACGCTGGCCAGCGCCCAGATGCCGCTCATATAGACCTGGTAGCGGCCGCGCTCGCGCGGCGAGATGACGTCGGCGATGATCGCCTGCGACATGCTGATCAAGCCGCCGCCGCCGATGCCCTGGAGCGCACGCGCCGTGATCAGCTGACCCATGCTTTGCGCCGAGGCGCAAAACGCCGACGCGGCGACGAAGACGCCGATGCCGATGATGATGAGACGCCGGCGGCCATAGAGATCGCTGAGCTTGCCGTAGATCGGCGTCGAGGCGGTGGACGTCAGCAGATAGGCGGTGACGATCCATGACAGATGCTGGATGCCGTTGAGATCGTCGGCGATCGCGGGCAGCGCGGTGACCACGACGGTTTGATCGAGCGCGGCCAAGAGCAGCCCGATGAGCGCGCCGGACAGGATTTTGAGAATCTCGTTATGGCTGAATTGCGGCGGCGGACCGGCCGCGCGCGTGGCCGACATCGCCATGGCCTGCCCTCTCTTCGGCCAGAGGGTCTATCGCGGCCGCGGCCGCGAGTCACCATCCATTCGGCAATGGCAGATTTGCGCGGGCGATATCAGTGGTTGCCCGCGACGCCCTTGAGTTTCTCGTAAGTTCTTAAACCGCCCATCCCGAGCATGCCAAACATGAGCTGCCAAAGCGTGTCGTCGAGCGCGGGTGGACGCGGAAACGCATAGCCCGACCAGCTCGTTGCCCAAACCGCGAGCGGCACCAGCAGGTATTGGTACGCGAGCGCGCCGCCGCAACACCAACCGATGAACGGCCGCCAGCCAGCGACGAACAGCGACGGGCTTGCCGCTTCGGCGGTGTCGATCTTGTCCTGCGCCGAATCCCACGACACCAGCGAGCTGCGCAGCTCGCTTTCGGCCTGGGCGCGCTGCGCCGGATCGGGAATGAACTTGTTGACGATACCGAGGACGTTGCCGATGAGATCGTCGATGCCGAACGCCATCGCGCGCTCACCACGCCAAGCCGACGAAGACGACGACGAACGCGCCGACGGCACAAGTGATCGCGCCCCACAGGAACGGATGGTTCGCCATCCAGGCGCGCAGGCCGCTTCGCGCGGATGCCAAGTCCTGCTTGGCGACGGATTCGATATTGGTCATGGAACTCTCCTTCGTTGATAAAAAGTAGTGGACAAAATTCAGGAATAGGCGCGCGCCAACCAGCCGGCGAGAAAGCGCGTGCGATCGGGATGGCGGGCGACGATTTGGCGATAATGCGCGGCCAATGCCGCGCGCAACGCGGCGAGCGCGGCATCGACCGACGTGGCATTAGCGGCGGCGACCGTGGCCGGGCCGAGGAGGCCGTCTTCGGCAACGACAGCGCCGACTGCGTTGAGCGCGTGCTGAAAACAGACGATGGCCGGATTGGCGCCGAGATTGACCGCGGCATCGAACAGCTTCGTGCCCAAGGGCGGCGGCAGACGCGCGAGGCCGAGGCGATCCCACCACTCTTGGCGATAGATCACGCGGGCGTCGTCCTCGCTCAACGCGGCGATATCGAGACCCGGATGGGTGGCAGCGGCGATGCCGTATTTGGTCCCCAGGCACGCGCCGGCGCCGACGGCGCTGCCCGTCCAATTGCCGGGATCGGCGGCATCGTTCTGGAAGCCGCCCTCGTGCGCGAGCACGACCGCGACGGCCGCATCGAAAACCGGATCGTCACTCACAGGATGCCGCGCGCCTCGAAAAGGCGGAGCAAGATCGCGCCCATGGTGAGCAGCAAGCCGGCGACCAGCGACAGCACCGAGCGCGTCAGGAAGGTGCGGATCGATTGCAGCGCCTCGCGAATCTCGGTGTAGCGCTCGGCGCAGACCGCCTCGTGCTTTTCGAGCTGGGCGCGCGCCGCCTGCGCGAGCTCGAGCGCCCGCGCGGCGTCGTCATAGGTGCGGGAGAACATGGGGGTGATCCGAGGTTACGCGTGTCTAGCGTTTACGATTGCCAAGATGTTGGCGGTGGATCGTGCGGCGTGCGATCCTGCGCAGCGATGACGACGACCGGGATTCAATCCTTCTCGCAGCACGGACAAGATCGCTTCGTCTATGAGTCCTTCTTCAAGGACCGTACAGAACCCGGCGTTTTCGTCGATATTGGCGCTTACAACGGCATCCTTTATTCGAACACACTTCTTTTCGAGAGGCTCGGCTGGACTGGCCTCTGCGTGGAACCCCTGCCGTCCGCGTTCGAGAAGCTAAAAGCCAATCGCTCAGCGATTTGCGTTAACTGCGCCGTGAGCGACCGCGCCGGGCGCGCCCCTTTCATCGAGGTCGAAATGCCCGGTCCGTATGAATTGATGTACAGCGGCCTAAAGGCGAATTTCGACGAACACCACGCCCGATTGATCCGGGAGCATGGACAGAATCATAAGGCCTACGACGTCGAGGTACGACCGCTGCGCGACCTTCTCATGGAGCACGCGATCCAGCGCGTCGATTATCTGTCAATCGACACGGAAGGCTCCGAGTGGCGAATTCTTCGTGATTTCGATCTCGCTGCTTTCGAGGTGAAACTAATTTCGGCCGAAAACAACGCCCGCGACGACAAGCTGCAGAAGCACCTGGCGCAGCGCGGTTACCAACTGGTCAAGACATTCGGCGGCTTCGACGATCTGTTTGCGCGCTGACTTCATCGGCCTTTCTCGTTGCATTGTAGGATTGTCGCTCCGTCGCTCAGAGCGACGATTCCGTGGTGTACGCCGGCCGGGAAGCTGATGACGTGCCAGGCTTCGACTGTCTCGCGCCGGCACTCGGTGAACCATTCAATCTTGCCGCTCGTGACCACCGTGTCGTGTGCGAACGCATGGTCATGCAGCGGCAGCTCGTCGCCGGCCTTTTCGAAGACGTAGACGTAGAAGCGCTCGGAGAGCGGTATCAGACGCGGCAGCCGCATGCTCAGATCAGGATGCCACCGTCGCCGTGCCGGTCGACTTCCCGGTTGTTGCGGTCTTCGGCATGGGTTTCGTCACCGGCGCCGGCGGTATGGTGCGTTTCGCCTGCGCCGCGAGCAGCTTCGATACGACGGCAACCGCCGCGTCACCAAAGGGCCACGGCTGAGGGCCGCCGGCGATCACCGAGCTGCCGTTCGAGATTGCATGGCGAACGCCGGGCTCGTAAATCCGCTCGATCGCGCCGGCCGGGAGCACAGGCACCGCGGCATCATTGTCGGCCGCGAATCTAGCGCCAGCATCGACATAAACCGCGCTGCCGTTCTCGACGTGGACGACGTCATTGAGGATATGGTGGTGGAAGAGCTTTCCCAACGCGATCCCTACAGCTTGATCATCACATTGAAAAAGCTCGTCGGCTGCATGTTGTTGTGTGCGCCACCACCGCCTACACCTCCAGTCGTCTGCCCACTGGTCGAGGCCACAGTCACGAACGGGCCACAGCCTCCGTAGTAGGCGTTACCGGTACCTGGGTTAGCGCCTGACGGCACGCTGTGGCTATGACTCGGCATCTCGCTAACGGTCAGCGTGTGAGTTTCCTCGCCAACCGTATCTCCGAGATTTCGCGTTGTAAGGCCGGCGCCGGAACCGGCGATCGCGAGCGCGCGGCCCAAGGCCTTCGGCAACTGGATGGTCTTGTTCGCGGCCCAGTCCACTGATGCACTCGTGCCGCGGCCGGTGGAAACAGGACAATTCGTGTTCGAGACGTTGTTCCACAGCAGGGTGAAGAGATTCTGGCAGTCGGCATTGGCACGCGCGGTGCCGCCGGAACTGGCGCTGCCGATCGTGCCATCGTTCATCATCACCCAGCCGGCGTCGGCGGCGACCTTGAAGGTCAGCTTGACGTCGCCGGTGGTGAACGCACCCACGTTAATCAGCTGCGATCCATCGACCGCCGGCAGGCGGCCACTACCATCAAGCTGCACGACGTTGCCGGCGGCCGTGCCGACGCTCTGCGTCGCCGCGGAGCCGACGGTGGTATAGGCGCCCGAGGCGAGACCGAGCGCGCCGAGATCGCGCTCGTCGGTCAGCATGGCGTTGCCAATCGCGGTCGACGAGGTCTGTAGCAGCACCTGCACCACCGGCGCCTTGCCGGCGGGAATTGCGGGCGGCGATGGCGACGCGGCTTCGGTGCCGGTGACAACCGAGACCGCGCCGCTGACGCGATCGATCACCACGCGGTCGATGCGCGGGTTTGATACCGGCGCGGCGATCGTGCCGGTGCTCTGCGTCGCGACCTCGGTGAGCGCGGCGCCGTTGAAGAGATGACCGGCATCGAGTGCCACGCTCATGTTCGGCGTCGCCTGCGCGTGCGGCGCGAAATTGTCGACCAGCCGCGCCGCCACCGCCCAATCGGCATCGATTGCCAGCGGATAGGCGGTGCCGGTTTGCGTCGTGTAGTTGGTTTGGAGGAACTGGCCGACGGTCATAAATTTATTCTCCTGTCGAATTCCAACTCACGCTGCCGCCGACGTCGGCGCCGGTGTGGTCGAAGACGTGAATCGTGCAGCCCGCGGTGGTGACGGACGCGGCGGTCGCCGTCAGCGCGCTCGACCCCAACGGCGTCACCTGCACGTTGGGCGGCAGGTGATAGGGCGACGGAAAGACGATGGATGTTCCGCCGGCGGCGATCGTCACGCTGGCGGCGGAGTTTTCGATCTTGGGCGCGCGGTCGGCGACCAGCTCGAAACCCGTGAGACACGCGACCGAACCGGCGACGTTGGTCAACACCGCCTCGCCGCGCAGATAGCGCATCGCCACGGTGCCGATCGTCCAGGCGGTGAAGGCACCGGAATCCGATGCGCCGGTGAGCCAGGTGTCGATGGCGAGACCGGCTTCGGGCGTGCCGCTCTGGCCGCGGCCAAGCGTCATCGCGATATTTGCCCAGACGCGTAGCTCGTCATCGAAGCCGGTGTCGGCAGCCGATGTCGCGAAGCTCGATGTCGCCACCGGATAGGGAACAAAGCGCTCGAACAGGTCCGCGTTGGTATGCGCGCTCGCGAGCTTGGTCGAATCCGGCACCAGCACGCCGGTCCAATGTGGCACGAAGCCCGCGAGCGTGCCGGACCAGAACGGCGCGGCCTGCTCGTCCAAAATCACGGGGTTGGGGTTCGTCACGACAAGATCGACGGTCGCGGGCGTCGGCGAAAATTGATCGGCAACGTCGCGGGCGCGGATATAGAAGGTCCAGGTGCCAGGCGGCACAGCGGCGTTGGTCATCTCGGTGCCGCGCGCGCTTTCGGTCAAAAAGGTCGCGGACGCAATCGAGCCGCCTTGCGGGCCGTAGAGGATGTCGTAGCCCTTGAGGGCGAAATCCTGCACCTCGTTCCATTTGAAGACGACGGCACCTCCCGTTTGTTGTGCGGAGAATCCGGTGACGTTGGCGGGCGGCGGCGGACCGGCGATGGTGTGCGTGTAATCCGTGACCGCGGCGAGCGACTGCAAGCCGCCGCCATAGAGATTGAACGACACCAGCTTGATGTGGACGGTGGCGCCGATCTGGCTCTTGTCGTAGGGCAGCGAAAAGATCGCGTCGTCGAGACGCGCAAAACCCGCGCCGGCAGCGTGCGCCGCGATCGCGGAGCCGTAAAGGCCACGCCTTATATAAGTGCCGAGGCTGTAGCGGTTGGCGCCGGTGAGGGTCGCGGCCTCGTACGACACAAACTCGCCATCGACCCAACACAAAGTGTGGCCAAGGTCCGCATCCTGTTGCGTGCCTGAAAGGAGTGCGCCATTCGATTCCGACAGGTCGAACGCGAGCGTGTCGACCGTGTCGGGATCACCGCCGGCGGGAAACGAAGCGGTGAGCACGCCCATGCGCGAGGGTCCGTTCTTGCGGCCGGCGAGCTTGTAGGTCGAACCGTCGCTCGAAATGTAGACGTCGCAGCCGCCCCAATTCGCGCCGCCCGCCGTGGCGAGCCAGACTTCGAGGCCGGACGACGCGATCTGCACCGGCGCTTCGAAGACGATCGGCGCCAGCGCATTGCCGGGGTCGGCGTTGTAATTGACGCTGTAGCCGGCGCCCTGCTGAAACGAATAGAGCGCCGCCGAGCCGGTGCCGGCGAGGTAATCCTCGGCCGCGACCAGCAACGTGCCGTCGTCGTTCTCGGTGATCTCCGTGATGCGCACCCATTGGCGCGACAGGCCCAGCCGCGCGTCGGTCAGCGTCACGATGTCCATCGGATCCAAGAGGATGTAACGCTGATCGAGCGTGAACTGGTACGCGTTGCGGATCGCCTGGCGCTGGAGCAGCAGCTGCGCCGACAGCCGCGCGGCGGCGGCATCGGCGAAAAGATGCGCCTGACGCGTCTGGTCAAAGCGCAGGCCGTAAACGTCGATCATCGCCTGGTCCGAGGCTTCGACGATGGCGGTGTTGTACCGGTTGGCGCGGTCGAGATATTCGACCTTGATGTCATTGAGCGCGTCGGACGGCCGCTTGCGCGTCACCAGCACCGGATCGCTGTTCATCGAACTCGACGCGCCGCTGGCGTTGACGTTGGCCAGAAAGTCGTCGTCGGTCAGGTCGTAGAGCGGCGCGGCGGGCGGCGTGTAACTCTTGCCGTTGCCCGCAATCGCGGCGTCGCCATACGGCACCAGGATAAGTGTGCCGGAAGACCAAACGAACGCGCTGTTGGTGTAGGTGGCGATGTCGTCCAACAGCTTCGATGCCGACGCGGCTTCGGTATAAGCCGGCGAAATCAGCAAGCCGGCCGACAACGCATAAGACTGATAGGTCGAGAGATCGCCCAGGCGTGCCGCCGGAAAGCCGGCGCCATAGCGCGGATTGGTCAAGAGATCGGCGACCACCAGCGACGGATCGGCATCGGGCGCGCCAGCAACAGAGCCAACGTTAAATCCCGCGACCTCGAAATTGTTGTTCGGCAGCTGGCCCTGGCCATCGAGTGCATAGGGCGCGCCCGCGGCATAGGCCGTGCCGCTGTAGCCGAGCGCCTGGCTTGGATGGTTGGTCGAAAGATAGCCCCACGGCGCCTGGCCGAGCGCGCCGGTGAACACCGACAGGCCGAGCGCGGCCGGCGTCGTCACTTCTTTCGAGGCCCAAGCTTGGCCCAGACCCTGGATCGGCCCCTCGCACAGGCCGAGCATCACCGCGGCAGTATAGGTGTAGGTCGTCGCGCCGCCGCCACCGCCCTTGCCGCCCGAACCGCCGGTGACGCCGCCCTTGCCCGACGACGGCGGCGACGATTGATGCGCGATCGCCTGGAAATCGCCGTACCAGATCAGGTTGGGCCCGAGCCGCGTCGTGCCGTAGACGATCGGGATGACCTTGCCATAGGCCGAGGTCTGGATCTGAAGGCCCGAGACAGCAGGATGCTGCTTCGCCTGTATCTTCGCGGGCGAGGAAAAAAGTCCGGCCATGGTTGGATCAGTGCGTGCGCGACCACGATTTAAGCGTGAAGAACTTGACCGGCCGGAGCTTGGCCCGCGCGTCCCTGCCCTCGCCGATACGCGACAGCCACTCGGCCTTGTCCGCATCCTCGAGCACGCAGCCGCGACCGAGATAGGCATGGATCACGACCGGCCACGCGACGACGATCGCGCCGTGCGAGAAGCAACGGCCGAAACGCCAGAGTGCGATGTCGCCGGGTAAGGGTGGCGCGGCGATCTCGATCGCGTGATCGAGCAGCACGCCGAGATAGCGCTCGGCGTCGCGATGCAGGTGCCAGTCGGGCGGATAGTGCGGAATGGCGAGAGGCGCGACGAGGCCGGCCTCGGCATAGACTTCGGCCAAGAGCATGGCGCAATCGACGCCGGCGCCCTTGACGCGACCTCTGTGGTGATATGGCGTGCGCAGCCATTCGCGCGCACAGCGGATTACGGCTGCGCGGCCGGTCGCGATTGAGGGCATCGAGGCTATCCTTGCAATCTGGCGGCCAAGCGCCTATTTGTGGTCTTATCGACTCGTTGTGGGTCCTCGGCACGCTGCCTTCGCTCCACAGAGCGCCGGACCTGCATTCCGACCCTTCACCGATGTCCGATCCGCCGCGCGATCCCGCCCGGCGGCACCACTTGCGACATGGAAAACGACCCTATGACGATCGGCACCGTGAAATGGTTCAACGCCCAAAAGGGCTTCGGCTTCATCCAGCCGGATGACGGCGGTAAGGATGTGTTCGTGCACATCTCGGCCGTCGAGCGCTCGGGCATCGGCAATCTGCACGAAGGCCAGAAGGTCAGCTTCGACGTCGAGAGCGACGGCCGCAGCGGCAAGAGCTCGGCAACCAATCTGAAATCGGCTTGACGGCGGAACGGGGCGGCTTCGGCCGCCCCTTCTCGTCACGGAGCAAGCGCATGACCAAGGAAGGTCTGATCGAGTTCGACGGCGTCATCACCGAGGTGCTGCCCGACGCGCGGTTTCGCGTGAAGCTCGACAACGACCACGAGACGCTTGCCTATACCGCCGGCCGCATGAAGAAGGCGCGCATCCGCGTCCTCGCCGGCGACCGCGTCACCATCGAGATGACGCCCTACGATCTCACCAAGGGCCGCATCATCTTCCGCCACAAGGACGAGCGCGCCGCGGCGGCCAATCCGAACGCGCGCCGGCAGCAATTCCGCCGGCGTTAGCCGGCTTCGCTCGGCAGGCCTGTCAATCGGCCTGCTTCGAGAAATGAATTCAAAAAGCCTGTATTATTAGAACGCGGCGAGGACCGCGGGAGGGCCGTCATGTCGATCACGGATGCAAGCAGGGTACTGCGCGCGCACTGGGTCGCCTATCTGATCGAGGGCATCGTGCTGGTGATCCTCGGCGCGGCGGCGATCCTCGTGCCGCCCTTGGCCACTTTCGTGGTGGCGATATTCCTGGGCTGGCTCTTTCTCATCAGCGGAATTCTCGGCCTGATCACGACCTTCTGGATGAAACACGCTCCGGGGTTTTGGTGGTCGCTGCTCTCGGCGGCGCTCGGCATCGCCGTCGGATTGCTCTTGATCAGCCGCCCGGTGAGCGGCGCGATTTCGCTCACGCTGGTGTTGATCGTGTTCTTCGTCATCGAGGGCATCTTCTCGATCATGTTCGCGCTCGAACATAAACGCGCCCTGTCAGGACGCTGGGGCTGGCTGGTGCTGAACGGCGTCATCGATCTGTTCTTGGCCGCGATCATCTTCGCCGGACTGCCCGGCACGGCGGCCTGGGCGCTCGGTCTACTGGTCGGGATCGATCTGGTGTTCGGTGGAATGGCACTGATCACGATGTCGCTTCACGCCCGCGGAAGTGTGCCGGCCTAGCTAGGCGACGGCGGGCAATCCGAACGCGCGCCGGCGGCAATTCCGCCGGCGTTGATCCTCACACCGCCGTCTCGGGCGTCGGCACGTAGGGGAAGCCGCGGAAGCGCGCGGTGTTGGCGAACTTGGGACAGCCGCCCGAGTCCAGCGTCTTGTCGCAGCCGGGATAGATCTGAAACGCGTCGCCCGTTGCCGGCGCGACCGGAAACGGCGCGATCAGGCTGACCGTGCCGGGCGCGCCGCCACTGCCCGCCACCCACGTCTTGATGCCGCGCGACAGGCCGGCGTTGGCGCCGGCGGTGAACGAAATCTTGCCCTGATCGAACCAACCGGTGGCCTGGGCCAGCGACGCGAGCACGACGCCGGCGCTCGAACCCGCAGCGGCCGCGCCGCCGACAGCGTAGCTCGCCAGGTTCACGCCGCACGAGGCATCACCCAGCATGTTGACGCAGCCGGCCTGCCACAGATTGCGCGGCAGGTTGAGATTCAGCAATTCCAGGTGCGAGTTGACGGTGAAGGTCGCGAGCGACCGGCCGCAATCGATCTCGGCGACGCGGCCGGCAAACAGGATCACGGTGCCGGCCGAGGTGTCGCCGTATTGCGGCATGAAGGCGCGTTCCAGCGTGAGCTCGGCGCCGTCGAAGAGGCCGGCGAGCACCGCCGACAGGAACGGCGCGCCCAGCACGGACGCCGTGCCAGGCAGCACGTCGAAGACGAGCTGATCGACTTCGACGCCGACTTTCCAGTGGCACTTGGCCTTGTTGTCTTTGCGATCGAAATACGGGCCCGTCGATCCCCCTGCGGGGTAAAGGAATCCGTTCGCCGTTATGTCGCGATCGCCGGCGCAGTAGCGGAGAACACCGCCGCCGACGAGAGCAAAGGTGTAGAGATCGGCCGCGTAGAATTGGCGCGTCGCGAGCAGCGATTTGAGCACGGACGATGCGGGTTTCATCTTTTGTCCGCGCGCGGCCGCCGCCTGCCCAACCCCGACCGCGCGCGTAAGAGTATGAGAGGCGAGCGCTGCATTATTTGAGTGAAACAAAAGCCAGCTTCTGGGCGCGATAGAGCGTCGCCATGAATTTCTCGAAATCGACGGTGTCCTCGGCGAAGCGGCAGCGGAACCAGTACGAGAAATCCGCAGCGATCGCCGCACCCGATGCCGGCGCGGCGATGAACGTCAACAGGCCGGTTGTCGGATCGACGCTGTAGCTCGACGGCGATTGCGCGACGCCGGCGAGGGTGACCGCGCTGACCACGTTCGGCGCCAGAACGGGCTCGATGAAGCCGCCGAAGGCGCGGACAAGCTGGAACGAAGTCGTCGCGCCATTGCCGGCGCCGATCTCCTGGCCGGTCACCGTATTGTCGTCGGCGTCGGCATAGAGAAAGGTGCCGAAGGCGCCCTGGCATTGGTTGAAAAAGCCGGCGAGCGATTGGAATTCGGCGGCGGACGGTGTGGCGCGCAGAAAATCGAAGGTCAGCTCCCAATGCCAAGCCGGATAGGACCAGTCGGCGAGGCGCGTCTCCTTGCCGGAGATCGCCTGCTGCGCGCGCGTCTTCCAGACAGGCGCGCGCTTCACCGACCAGCCGAGGCCGGCGAGCGCAGGAAAAACCGGTTCGGTCATGTCAGCCGTTGAGCGCCGGCGTCAGGCTGGAATTGAAGTTGCGCAGCTCGGTCGCGAGGCCCTTGGCGATGGCGCGCATGTTGTTCTTCAGAAACTGCGCGCCAGTTTGGGTGTCGATCGCGCTCACCAACGGACCGTGGATGTGGATGTCGCCGCCGGCGCCGTTCGCCACCGCGCTGCCGGAAAAGAAATCGCGCATCGGATTGGCGACCGACGCCGGTATGACGCTCTCTTCCGGATGGAGTACGGACAGGATCGTGCCCGGCACATCCCACATGCCGCCTTCGGCCGAGGCGATGCCGCCGCCCATGCCGGCGGCCCAGCCCATCGTTGCGGCATAGGTCGCAGCGGCGACTTCGGGCGCCAGCTCCGGCCCGACGATGGGAATCGCGGATGTCGCGGCCATCGCGCCAGCGGCAGCGACCGCGGCGTCGATCTCGATCTGGGCGAAGCCGCGCGCGACCATGGTGGCGAGACCGGCTGCAGCGGTCGCCGCTTGCGTGGCGGCGCGCGTCGTTTCGCCGGCGTCGGTCGCGGCGGTCTTGCCGGTTTCGAGACCGAGCCAGCGCGCGAGCTGTTCCGCGATCATCACCAGGAAACCGCCCTGCGACGCGTTCTCGGTGGCCGCACGCGCCGCCGCGCCCTGCTGCGTCGCCGTGGTTTTCACCAGCTCGGTTGCGGCCCAGTTCTCGGCGAGCTTGAGCGTGTTGCCGACTTCCTCGGTGACGATGCTCTGGCCGATGCGCGCGACCGCCTTCTGCCAGGTGGTGGTGCCAAGGATCATGCCGGCGATCGACTGATTGAAGGCGGCGCCGATCGGCCGGAACGTGGCGAGCCACGAAGCGGCGAGCTTTTGCTGCTGCTTGGTGAGCTGATCGGCGCCGGCGGCGAAGCTTTTGCCCATGCCGTCGGTGCCCGATTGCGCGCTGGCGCGGATACGACCGAAGGTTGCATCGGCCGCGGCGCTCGCCTGCGCCATGCCATCGCTAAAATCCGAGATATCGGCGGCGACGCCGACGGTGATCTGATCATCGGCCATAATGTTATCCTTGCAGCAATCGGCGAATGGTTGGTGCTAGGCTACAAACGGCCGGGTCCGCTTACCGGCGAACCGAGGAAACGATTCAAACCATCGGGCAACTTCGCGCCGCGCCGCGCCAGGCGCGTCACCTGGCCGAAGCCGCGGCATTGTTCGCGGTCCTGGCGGCGTTCGGCGCGCTGCCGATCGACTGGGCGTCGGCGATCGGCGGCTGGCTCGGCCGCACGGTCGGTCCGCGGCTCGGCATCTCGCGGCGCGCCTTCAAGAATCTCCGCCGCGCCCTGCCCGGCAACAGCGACGACGAAAACCGGCGGATCGTTCTTGGCATGTGGGACAATCTCGGCCGGTCGGTCGCCGAGTTTCCGCATCTCGAGGCGATCTGCGCCGCCGGGTCGAAGCGGGTCGAGATCGTCAACGGCGAGGAAGTCGCCAGCTTACGCGATGCGGGCCAGCCGGTGATCCTGTTCGGCGGTCATTTCGCCAACTGGGAGGTCGGACCGTCGACCATCCATCGCCTGTTTGGTCCATCGCTGCTATCAGTCTTTCGGGCATCGAACAATCCATGGGCCGACCGCGTGCTGCGCCGCCGGATGCGGACGCGCCGCGCCGTTGCCAAAGGCGCCGACGGCGGCCGCGACCTGCTGCGTCACCTGCGCCAGGGCGGGCACGTCGCCATGCTGGTCGATCAGAAGATGAACGACGGCATCGCGGTGCCGTTCTTCGGCCACGAAGCCATGACCGCGCCGGCGATCGCCCGGCTCGCCTTGCGCTTCAACTGTCCGATCGTGCCGGTGCGGGTCGAGCGCCTGAACGGCACCCGCTTCCGCTTCACCGTGCTACCGCGGATCGAACTGGCCGATATGCGCGACACCGCCGACAACGTGCGGGCGACGCTGACGCGCATCACCGCGGTGATCGAAGACTGGATCGTGGCGCGGCCCGAGCAGTGGCTGTGGCTCCACCGGCGCTGGCCGCGCGAGGCCGCCTAAGCCTTCAAGATTGGCGCGCACGCCAACGCCCACGATAATTTGATCGTCCGTCCTCTCATGCCCTGCGGGCCGCGGGTGTAAAGTGGTTACGCGCTTTTGAAACGGAGCGCGCCAATGAAACTTCGGTTGTTCGCGCTATGCTGCGGCCTCGTCTTGCTAGCCGGATGCGGCAGCGCGTGGGTGAAGCCGGGCGCGAGCCAGCAACAGTTCGGCGAAGACAGGTCGGAGTGCCTTAAGGAGGCCGAGCGGCCTGGCGGATCGGTGTTCATAAATCCCTTCACCGGCGTATTTGGCCAGGAGGGGCACACCGACAGCCGCCTCTATAACGCTTGTATGCGCGAACTTGGCTGGTCGTCGAGCGACGGCTAATTCGGACTGAGCTCAGCGTAGCGCAGTCTTGGCCGCCGCCTGCCACATCTGAACGGCGAGCACGTAGAGCGCGAGTTCCCGGATGTGTTCGCGCTGCGCCGGCGGAAGCGATTCCTCCGACGCGCCGACCACCGCGTGCATCATCGGCAACGGTTTGATGTCCCACGGCGCCAAGTGCCGCATGCGACGACGAGCGACAACGAGATCGTCCGCAGCGGTCATTGCCGATTTGTCGACGGACGGGCGGGCGCCTTGGCGAACGCGATCGAGCGATGCGGACGTTTCCATTGGAGATCTCCTCCAAAGCAAACAGGCCTTACGGTTGCGCCCCTCGTTGACGATTCTGGTACGTGCAATCGCGACGAATATCATCCCCCACCGACTCGCGCCGGCGCCAGAAGCGGTTTTGCGGCGATTCGATGGAAGGAGTCGTGTTGCGGCCGAGCCTGCTTTTCCGTGCCGCTCGACAGCACGCCGTCCGGCGCGAGCGCCGCGAGATCGGCGAAGGCGGCGCGTGCGGGCTTCGGAGCCGGCTTGAAGCGCAACGCCGCCGCCAGGAGCAGATGCGCCGGCGGATGGCGCGACCAGTAAGCGAGCAATTCGCGCAGGGCGGACAGGCTCATCGCGTCGATCTCAGGCCACGTATAGCCGCAAGACGTGGCGACGAGACCGTAGAGATCGGCCCAGTTCACCGGTCCGCCGGCAGTTCCCCCGCTTGCTTGGCGTCCTTCGGCACCAGGCCGGAGAGCTCGGCGATGCGCGCGACGGCGGATGCCAATTCGGCGGGCAGCATCTCCAATTCCAGCAGCGCGTCGCGCGTGAGATCGCGGTGATCGCGCGCAAGCGCCGCCGCAAGAATGTCGATCGCGGCGTCGATGCCGTCGACGGCGTTGAGCTTCGCGGCGCAGGCGAAGGCCGGCAGAACGACGCGCAGCTGACCGAGCGTGAGCGGCCGGATCGTGTAGTCGCGGGTGCCGAGCGTGATCGAAACCGGCGCGCTCATGACGCCTCGGCGAAAGACCACGCCAGGACGTTGCCGGCGGGATTGGCGAAGACGTCGAAATCGAGCTCGGGAATGGAAAAATCCTCGAGCTTGGTGGCGAAGCTGAGCTTGGACGAGACGCAGTTGAACAACTTCACGTTGACCGGCTTGCCCTGGAAGCTGGTGTAGAGCTGCGCCTGGAAGGTGGGCGTGGTTCCGAGCAGCGGATTGGCGAGCGTGAACTGCTGACCCGATCCGGCGAGCGAATAGGTATAGGAGAGCAGCACCGCCTTGCCGGCATCGGCCGAAGCGAACGTATAGACGCCCGCGGACTCGCTGTATTGGCCGGCGATCGGACCGCTCGCGACCTTGGTGAGCGGCAGGCCGGTGGCCGCATAGACGACGCCGTAATCGTCGACGAAGGTCGCGGCGTTGGCGGCGCTCACCGTGTAGGGCGAGGACGCCGGCACGGTGCCGGCTTCGCCGTAGCTGGTCGCGAGCTGGCCCGACGCGAGCGACTGGCCGAAGAACAGCGCGTTGAAGGCGAGGCCCGAGACTTGCGCCATCTTGGCCTTGGCCTGCGCCTTGGCCTGGCCGCGCGCGATGGCGAGCGGGAATTGATACTGGCCGTAGAGCTCCTTGGTGGTGAACTGGAGATCGAGCTGGACCTCCTGCACCAGGCCGAAATTGACCGGCGTCGCGCCGGCGACGTCGGTGCGTTGGCCCAGCAAGACGCCGGAGCCGAAGGAATAGATCGCCATCGGGTGAGTCCTTTAGGGGTTTTTGGAAAGAAAAAAGCGGGAGCGCGCGGCAAGCGCCACGTGCGGACAATCAGAGACGTGCAGTCTGGCTTGGCTAGCCGTGTGCCGCGCTGGTCAAAGAATTTTCGGAGATGTTCGTCTCAGTGTCGCGGTGGTGCTTGAGCGATAACGGCGTCGATCTCGGCTTTAACCGGCGCAACGCCGAGTGCGGCACATGCGACGTAAACCGCGTTCGACATGGCAGCTGTCGGATCGCGGTCGAATGCGCTGAATACCGATTCGGCGGCTCGTGCTTTGGCGCGCATTTCCTCATACGTTTTCTCGTCAGTGCGCCCCGCCCGGTACGCCTCCTGCGCAGCGAAATACTGATCGTCGAGGTCGTAAGCATGTTCTTCGAGCTTCTTCGTGAGCTCGGCATCGATGTACCTGCCGGCCTCAAGGGCCCGCAATGCCGCTTGCACCAGCAGATCGTCCGGAATCAGGCGAGAAGCAGCTAGCTTGCAGGCAGCCAGTGCAATCGCGCGCTTCGTCGTGTCGCTCGTGTCCTTGAACTGATCCCGTATCGTCGTCGAGTATGAATCGAAGTTCATAACCTATCTTCTCGGTCCCGTCGCCAAGACGCCAGCGGCGTCCAATGCCGGACCGCAGGTTTCACGGTAGCGTCGGCCAGCGCCTACAGCAATGAGACGAAGATTATTCGCCTTTGCATACGCGAGGATGTTCATCTCGGCGTGATCGCTAGACTTGGTCATCGCGATTCAGCCTAGCCGCCGACGAGAATCTCGACCGGCACGATGGCGACGGCCTCGCCGCCGAGGACGCCTTCGTCGGTTTCGATCTTGCCGGCGATCCAGGCGTGCGCCGCGAGGCCGCCGAGCGTCTGGACCGCGCCCTGTGGAGCGAGAGCAGATTCGATTGCGTCGAGCAGCGGATTGAGCACGGTCGCCGGCGCGGTTTCGTCGTCGGGTGCGTGCGCATAGACATAGATGTCGACCAGCGCGCGCCATTTCGCCGGCAGACCGGCCTTGCGCTCGGCGGTCTCGCTCTTCTGGACGACGAAGAGCGCCGGCTGCTCGGCCGGGCCGACGTCGCTCCAATGCCGCAAGCGCCGCGACGCCGTGGCAAAGGACGCGGCGCCCGACAGCAACGCGAACAGCGCGGAATAGACCGGTTCGCGGGTCATTGCACGGTGTCGGCGACGGCAGCGGCGATTGCGGCGCCGATGTCGGGCGCGAGATCGGACAGCGCCGAACGCAGGAACGAGCGTTCGGGCAGATGCGCGCCGGGGAACATGACGTGTTTCGCAAAGACGCGCTTGCCAGCGACGACGAAGGACAACGCGCGGACGTTCTTGACCGCGATCAGATGGGCGCGCAGGTCGGCGCCAAATTCCTGCGCCGCGCCGTAGGGCACGGCGGCCGGATCGAAGCCGACGGATGCAGTCAGGCCATCAACCGTCTGGTTGATGGCCCCGGCCAAACGACCGGAGCGACGCTGAAGCACTGCACCGGAGAGATTGTCCTCGACGCGATCGTACAGGCGCTGCGCCAGCGTCGCGACGATTCCGGCCAAGCGCGACGCCATATCCTGCGGCAGCGCGCGCAGGCGGCCGAGCGCATCGGCGGCGGAGATCGTGACCTGGATCATGCCGGGACGACGGAGCGGTATTGATCGAGCAGCGTTTGGACGTCGGCCGGCATGTCTTTCTGGGCGAACGACACGACTTCGCCGGCGAGGTTCTTGGAGACCTGGCCGATGCGGTCGCGCTCTTTGTAGCGAAGCGCGACGAGTGCGATGCAAGCCTGTTCGAGCTCGGGCGGCGTCGCGGCGTAGCCGGCGGTGTAGGCGACGGCGACGTTCTGCTGGCCGCGGGTGAAGGCGGTGCCCGAGAGATAGATCGCGCTGTCGTCGAACAGATAGCCCGGCTGGCCGGGGCCGGATGCAGCGGCGACGGCGACGCCGTCGATGGTCAGCGAGGTCACGGCGGTCACCGGCCGGTTGCGGAGGAAAAGCCGCGTGCCGCCTTGGCCGTTGCGGGTTTCGACATAGGCGGCTTCGGCGATGGTGCGGCCGAGCCAGGCCTGGATGAATTGACTCGCCGATGTCACGAGGCGCGTCAGCAACGCGTCGTCGTTGGTCGTCGTCAACGGCGGCGAGAGATACGCCTTCACGTTGGCGAGCGTCGTCAGATCGCCGGTGGCCATCGCTTAGTCCTCGTAGGCGAAGCCGTGGGCGTGCACGAGGATCGCGGCGAGCTCGGCCGGCACGGCGACGACGTCGTCCTTGACCGCGAATTCGTGGCCGGCGAGTGACACCGAGGTGCAACCCGCCGGCGCGCGCAGGCGCAGCGTGGCCGGCCGGGACGCGGCGGGTTTGCCGCCGCGCCCTTGCTTGGCGGCCGGCATCAGCCGTTGCCGATGTTGCTGATCGCGCCGAAGGCGAAGGGCGCATAGTTCTGTAATACCTCGTCCGCGTACACACCGTACTCGTAGCGCCGCGCGCGCAGCGGCCATTCGACCTGGTAGTAGTCGCGCCGGGTGCGGATCTGCACCGTGTTCGGCACGTTCGACAGCGGATAGGGCAGCGTCTTGGTGAAGAACAGCACCGTGCCCGCCGGCATGTTCGGATGGAGCCGGATCGGAATCTCGGTCGCGCCCGCCATGCTGAACTTGTTCAAGTAGCTCCGCACCATGACGCCGCCGAGGACGGCACCCTGATCGGCCGCGAAGACGAAGCGCGCGGCCGTATTCGTGCCGCCTTGCAGGATCTTCTTGTGGATGTTGAGCATCTCCTGCGACGACACATAAATCGCCGTCGGAGAAAGCCGATAATTGTCCCAGAACGACTTGAGCGCGGCGTCGAACTCGACGATGCCGCCTTCGCTGTCGGCGGTGAGCGGCGTGCCCGTGCCGGCGGTGCCGGTCGGCTGCGCGGCGTAATAGGCGTTGAGTGCCGGCTTGAAGCACTGGGTCAAGAGGCCGTCGAACACCAGCGCGTTGACGCTGTTGTCCGAGCTGGGCAGCGCGCTTGCCGCCTGCGTGCCGGCCGCGTTCGCCGCGATCGACACGGAGTTGATCGTGGTGATGGCGCCCAACGTCTCGCTGCCGGCCGCGCCCCAGAACCAAGCATAGCCGACGGCGCCGCGCACGGCGGCGACGGTAGCGGCGACGGAGCCCGAAGGACCGGTGACCGAGACAGTGGCGTTCGCCGATTTCTGCGCCGAGCCGCCGCCGAAGGTGTCGGACGAGCCGTCGGCGTTGGTGCGCGTCACCGCGGCCGGAATGCCGCCGGCGACCGAGCTGTTCAAATAGCCGTCGAGGGTCAGCGCGACGCCGATCACCGATAACGTGCCGGTCGCGAGCGAGCCGCCGGAGCTCGAGGCCGTGAGCGACGGCGTCGGCGTGGTGGCCAAGGCCAGCGAGCCATTGCCGCCGAGGATGATCTGCTCTTCCTGGAGCATCAGGGATTCCAACAGCGTCTGCGCGGCGACGGCGCGCAGATCGTCGAAGCCCTGGCCGGCATAGACCGCCTCGAAATCGACATTGGCTTCGAGGCCGATGCCCTTGTAGATGGCGTTGTAATCCTGCGTCGTCACGGCGATGACGCCGCCGCGATTGCCCGGCGAGATGCCGGCGCGCACCGACGCGGTGTTGAGGCCGGTGATCGCCTTCCAGTTGGCCTGGATGCCGCCCTTGCCGGTGACGCGCGGCACGTCGTTGCGGAGCGGCGTCAGCACCGGCACCAGCATCTTCGCGCCGGGTTCGAGGTCGTAGAAGGTCAGGCCTGTCGTCGGCGAACCGCTTTCGGCGAAAGTGCTTTTCGCCAGCAGGCTGGCGAAGGCCGGATCGTCGATCGGCGATTTCTGCGCCGCCTTGAAGGCGGCCAAAGTGTTCTGGGTGTTGAAGGTCATGCGTTACTCCTGAGGGTGAGACGTTTTTAGAAAAAGCCGACACGGATCGGGTTGCGGTGCGCCTTGCGGATGGCGTCGAGCGCGGTCTGGGGCTCGTCGTCGGCGCGCTTGGCGACGCCGTCCTCGGCCTTGTCGACGGCGCGCGCCGCGGATTGGTATTTGGGCGGCGCCGGCTCGGCGGCGAGCTTGTGCAACAGCGTGCGCTGCGCCGCGACTTCGCGCGCCAGTGCATCGAGCCGTTCGGCGAGGCTCGCGTGCTTGGCGAGATCGCCGGCCACCATGGTCTTGGCGGGGTCGTCCGCACCGGGCTCGGCATCGTCGGCCGCGGCCGGCGCGTGGGCGCAGCGCGCGCCGAGCTCGACCGACGCGTCGTGGACGCGCTGGATGCGCTCGAGATCGGCGGCGCTGTTGCGGCGGCCTTCCTTGGCGACAGCGGCCTTGTAGACGTCGATGACGGCTTCGGGATTGGCCGGCCGGTCGACCAGGCTGATCTCGGTCAACTCGAGACCGGTGATGACGCGAGCGTCGGCGGGATCGCGCGCGGTGACGCGGCCGCCGATGGAAAAGCCCTTGTAGACGCCCTGCTTCACTTTCTCCCAGGCGTCGTCGTCGACCACCTTGGCGGCGATGCGCAGGCCGCGCGCGTCGACGCCGGCCTCCTGCGCGACGCCGACGGCGGACGGTCGATGCATCTCGCGCACGTTGGCGAACCGCATGTAATCTGGCAGCGCGGCCTCGACCGCTTCGCGCTTGACGATCTCGCCCTGGCTGTCGAGCGCGGGCGTCGAGGCATAGCCGATGGCGAGGCGCTGTTCTTCGTCGAATTTGGCAAGGGGCACGAAAATTCGCATGGATTGTCTCCGCAAATGAAAAGGGCGCCCGAAGGCGCCCTGGTGGGTTGATGCAGTTGAGGCGCTACGGCGCCGGTTTGGGCGTGGTCTCTTGAGTTTGGCTTCGCACGTCAGGTGCTACGCCGATGGGATCGAGGCCCAATTCGGCGCGCACCTCGTTGACCGATTTGATGCCGGCCTTGACGTAATCGACCGCGACCGACGCGACCTTGGCGGGATCGCTCGGCGCGTCGTCGCTCCAGGCGAATTCCAGATCGGGCGCCGCGAATTCGCGCGCGATGACGCGGTCGCACAGCTGCTTCACCCAATTCTTCAACGGCAGCAGACCTTCGGCGAGTGCCGTGTCCTGCGCGGTTTCGGACGTCGCCCGGTTGAGCTGTTGGACAAAAGGCTGCGGCGACACCGAGAAGGCGTAGCAGACGATCCGCGCCAGCCATTCGTCGAACGGATCCTTGAGCGCCGGCTCGCGCGTCGGGATGAAGGTCTTGGCGACGCCGCCGGGCACGAACTTGGCGTGCCGGCGCTGCGCCGTGTTGCCTTCGTGCAAACTGTCCCAATAGCCCTGGAACTGACGGATCTGATCCGGCGTCCAGGTTTCGGGCACGCCGATCAACGCTTCCGGGATGTTGCCTTCCGTATAATATTGCAGCGTCCAAATCTGCCGGCGCAGCGCGATGCTGACCGTCATCTGCACCTGCTCGACGGGACTGAAACCGTACACCTTGTGCACGCGCGGATTCCGCGGCGCGTATAGGAGCTCGTCGGTCGTGTAGTCGACCGCCGGCAGGCCCTTGAGCACCTGCTGATAGGCGGGCTCGGGATGCTGCGGCGTGCGGCCCCAATCGTCGATGACGCGCTTGATGGTGGCGCCGTCGAGCGGCTCGAGCGCGCACAATCTGCCGTCGCGCGAGCGGCGCAGATAGAGCGCCGGCGCATCGATTACCAGCAGATCTTCCAGCACCATGCGCAGCCAGGTCGGCCACGGATGGACGCCATCGGGACAGGCGAACAGCGTGGTGATCGCACTTATGCGCGGATCGGATTTCGGCCCGCCGGGCTCGCGCGCGCGGATCGACCAGGCGAGCCGTTCGATCTGGTCCTTGCGGGTTTCGATCACCAGCCGGATGAGGTCGTAAGAGTCCGCCAGCGCACGCAATTCCGCGAAACTCGTGCCTTCGTACGCGCGCGGCCGGGTGACGAGGTTATAGCCCGACGGAAAGTCGAACTGCCGACCCGCGACGCCTGCCGGCGCCTGCGGCGGCATTGGCGCCAAGGGCCCGAACCAGCCGCCGGCATCGCCGGTGACGACATAGCCGAGCGCACGCGCCGCGCGGGCAACGATGCCTTCGGCGATCGGCGTCGCGGTGGGTTGAGCGTTGGTCATTGCTGATAACCGGCCCTATACTTTCCGCACGGACTGGGGGCGCGCATGCGGGGAAAACTGTTCACGATTGCGATGGCGTTCGGCCTGGTGCTGACGGCACCGGCGCTGGCGCAGAAGAACGACGACAACTGGCACCAGTGCGCCAGCAACACCGCCGCGCCCGATTTGAAGATCGCGGCCTGCACTTCGGTCATCCAAGCGGGCGGCGGGACCAACAAGAACCTCAACGCGGCGTTGTACAACCGCGGTGGCGCCTATTCGGCGACAGGCCAATACGACAAGGCCGTCGCGGATTTCACGCAGGCGCTCAAGCTCAATCCCGACGACGGCATCCTCTATATCGGCCGCGGCAATGCCTATCTCCAGAACGGCGATTTCGACCATGCCGGGCCCGATTTCGACGCCGCGATCCGGCTGCACGCGCAACCGGCGGTCGCGTACTCGGGCAAGGGCATGATCGACTTCGTGCGCGACCGGTACGACCGCGCCATCGAGGATTTCGGCCAGACCGTCCGGCTGCAACCGGGCGAAGCCGAGGGCTTCACCATGCGCTGTCTCGCGCGCGCCATCGTCGGCAAGCTGCAGGACGCGCTGACCGACTGCAACCAGGCGATCAAGCTCAATCCCAACGACGCCGAGGCGTACAGCAATCGCGGTTTGGTCTATCTCAAGCTGAAGCAGCCCACCGCCGCCCTCGCCAACTACCATCGGGCGTTGCAGCAGGAGCCCGACGGCGACACGCTTCTCTATGGTCAGGGTATCGCCAAGCACATGCTGGGCGATCAGAGCGGGGGCGACGTCGACATCGCGGAGGCCAAGAAGCTCTCGCCCAACATCGCCGCCGTTTTCGCCAAGTGGGGCGTCGCCGAACAATAAGAGACGGCCCCCTCACCGGCCGACCGCTCTTCGGGGGCGAGGGTCAGTTTTGGTTTGCGAGGCCGCGGTAGTAATCGAGGATCGCGGCGTCGCGGTTGGCCATCAGGTCGGTGACCGCCCAGACCAGCGCATCGAGCCGGTCGGGCGATGTGTCGGCCGCGGCGCGGTCGAAATCGGCGGTGAAGGCGCAGAGCTGATCTTCGAGCGCCGGCAGGCCGCCGACGTGGTGCACCCTGCCCTGCTCGTACAAGGCGGCCACCGGCTCGGCCCGCACCGCCTTGCCGCGCGACGCGCGCACCGCGCGGAACGGCGCATCGCTTTGCACCGAGCGCAAGGTGGCCTCCACCATGTCGCCGCCGTTGTTGACCTCGGCGACGATGCGGTCGGCGGCGAAATTCTTGTAGGCGGCAATCGCCTTCAACGCCCAGGCGCGCGGACTCATGCGGCCCGAAAGATCGTCGAGCACATAGACCTGACCGTCGTGCGCCAATCCGGCGACGACGATGCCGGTTTCGTCGGCGCCTTCGCCCGACGACGCCGCCGGATCGATCGCGACGACGACGCGCGCAAGATCGGGCGCGGCCCGGACGCGCGCGGCTTCGATCGCGTCGCGCGACCATAGCGCGCCGGGCAGATCGTCCAAGAGCTCGGCCTCGAGCTCCTGCCGGCCGAGACGCGTGCCGCGATAGCGGCGCACGACCGAATCCAGAAACGCCGGCGCCAGATTGGCGGCGTTGTCGAAGGTCGAGCCGCGCGTCACGACGGTGCCGGGCGACGCCAGCACGTCGCGCACCAGCTTGTTCGGTTTCGGCGTCGTCGTGACCACGGCGCGCGGATCGCCGCCGAGACGCAATCCCAGCAGCAGATTGTCCCACGCGGCGGCGTAACGCCACGAGGCGAGCTCGTCGCACCAGGCGAGATCGTGCTGCGGCCCGCGCAAGCGTTCCGGCTCGTCGGCCGAAAAAGCGAGCGCGACCGCGCCGTTGGGCCAGGTGAGCCGGCGCTTCGACGGCTCGTAGCGCGGACGAAAATCGTCGCCTGCGATGGCGAGCAAGCCGCTTTCGCCTTCGATCATGACGTCGCGGACGTCCGATGCGGTGGGGCCGACGAGCGCGACGCGGCGGGCGCGACCGGCTTCGACGCGGGCGCGGATGAATTCGGCGCCGCTGCGCGTCTTGCCGAAACCGCGGCCGGCCAAGAGCAGCCAGACGCGCCAATCGCCTTGCGGCGGGAGTTGATTGGGCCGCGCCCAGAATTCCCAATCGTCGAGCGTGCCGCCGTGTTGGACGCCATCGGCGCCGTCGATGTGCGTCCGCCATTCGGCTTCGGGCAATTGCTGCACGAGAATTTCGGCAGGGCTCCGTTCGTTCACGATTTCGGCGGCTCCGTTTCGCCGCGGGCAAGACGCTTCAGCCGTTCGACCAAAACGGTGCGCGCATCGCGGTTGGCGTGGCGATCGTCCTGCGGACCGCGTTGACCGAGCAAGCCGGTGTGGCGCGCGAGAAATTCGAGCGCGGCATGCTTGTCATGGAGCCGCACGCGGCCCGGCTTGCCGTTGCCGGGCGGATCGACGCGCGCGACGGCGCCGCCTTGCCAATCGGACAACAGATTGCGGTCGCGCAGCTCGAAACGGTCGGGTCCCCAATCGACGAAATCGCGCATGTCGGCGAATGCGATCCTCGCATACTCGGACAAGATCCTGTCCGACGTGACGCGGCGGCTTTCGGCGCGTTCGGCCTCCGCCTTGGCGACCGCGGCGGCGATATCGTGGCGGCGCAAGAGTGCGCTGGCGTTCTGCTTAACGTATTTGCCGCCGTAGCCGGCGCGCTGCGCCGCGGCACTGGCGCTGCAATCGACGAGGTATTCGGCGACGAAGCGGCGTTCCCGCTCGTTCATGCGGACGACACCGGCTTCGCCGCATCGGCAGCGAGGCCGAGGATGCGGGACAGCGTGTCGAGCGCGCGCTGCTTATCGTGGGTGGCGATGGCGACGCGATTTTCCCAGCCGCCGTCGATGCTCACCCGCGCGACGGCGGTGGTTTCGGCGGGCGAGAGCGCGCGTGAATCCGTCACCGATACGCCATCGGGCCCCCACGCGGCGAGCTTGCGCCAGTCGACAAAGGCGATGCGCGCGAGCTCTTCCAGCACACGTTCCGGCGTGATGCCGGTGCGGCGTGCGCGCGCGGCCATGGCGGCGGCGATTGCGGCGGCGACGTCCGGCTGTCGCAATAAGTGGGAACCGTAGTGCTTGGCATCGCTGCGGCGATAGCCGGCACGGATGGCGGCGTGCTTGCCATCGAGATCGATCAGATATTCGTCGACGAAGCGGCGTTGACGCGGCGTCATGCGGACTCCGAGGTGGGCGCGCAGGCGCCGAAGCCCCGCGCGGCAACGCGGCATTGGCCGCAGGCGCGATCGGGGAGCGGATGCGCGCCGAGGACGGCGCGAGGCTTCGGCAAGGTGTGGGCGCAAAACGATTTACGTCGGTCATTTCCGCGAAGTAGGGAATCCGCAAGAAACCCAACGAGTCGCAGTATCTAAAAAATAGAACGAAAAAACTACTTGCAGCGACGCAATTCTAGTTCAGAATTCTTTGTTAGACGGTGCAGTGGACTGCGCTCCACACAGCACACCCCGCTCATTACGAGAGACTGTTCTGCGGGGCAGGAACCGACACACTACGGTGCCCATATTAGGTGCCGCGCGATTTCGATTTCTCGGTCAATACAGCTCTCATCACTTGGTGCGCCATAGCAGCGCATCGAAATGAAGAGGTTTTTTCAAATGACTGTTTATCATGTGACGTGCATTAACAAACATCCAACCCACCAAGACCGCCACCACCGCATCCAATATATCGGCGGTACCTGGGGAAAGCATTCAGAGGCTCAGGCTATCTCCAACATCGAGAGCCGGCTCCATTCCTACTACACGACGGGCGGCGGCGAGACGGCTAACGTGACCGTTGTTACCCACGGCCCCTCCGGTAAAAAGTATCTGCGGACGGATCGGGACACTACAACGCGGGACAATTTACTGAGCCTGCCAGAGTGCCACTAACTACGTCATAGGGCGACTTGAACATCGTCGGGTCAAGCGCCCACGACAATGCCTGCTGAGCCGCGTACAGCTGATCGTATTCAGCGGTGCGCGGCTCACGCAGGGCCGCGGAAATCCTTTCCAATTCCCGTTCAATAAATTTCATCGCTGGGGTTCCATGAATTGGCCGGGCCCGTTTTTGCTCGAGTTAATGCAGTCTCAGGTTCGAGTGCGTGTTCGGTGCGCTTTGCAGTTTCTTCGATGGAAACGCCGCGCCGCCAATAAACGCGGACAACAAAAAGCCCGGCCGGTCTTGGCGACCGCCGGGCGCAATTCTCAGGATGGCGATTTCATAGCAAATCAGACCGGACCCGTCAAGAACAAAATGAGAACACTCTGGAGGCCAAGATTTCAGCGGCGTCGAGGCGGCTTCCGCCCGTAACCGTGCGCCGGTGCGGGTGGCGCTCAGGCCGCTGAGCAATCAGGACATCGACAACGTGCTTGAGAATTTGCCGGAGGTGCCAGACAGGTAACGGCCGGGCTTCGCCGGTTCAGCCGCGCCGTTTGCGTCGCAGCGGCAGAATCATCGAGACGTTCCGCCGATACTGCACATAGTCCTCGCCGTGATAGGCGACGAGGTCGCGCTCTTCGAGCAGGATGCCGATGAAGATGTAGCCGGTGGTTGCAACCGCGAATAAGAGATGGCCCGCGGTCATCACCGGCGTCGCCCAGAAGGCGAGCAGGAATCCGAGATAGATCGGATGGCGGACGTAGTTATAGAGAAACGGCGTCTTGAAGCCGGACGGCCGATATTCTGTGCCGCGCCAGTTGACGTAGACCTGCTGCAGGCCGAACAGGTCGAAGTGGCTGATCAGGAAGGTGCTGATCAATACGCCGATCCAGCCGAGCCAAAACAGCGCGCTGAGAAGCGCGGCGCCCGCGGCGTTGTCCACCGACCATACGAGAGCGGGAATGGGACGCCACTGCCAATAGAGCAGGATGAGAACGAGGCTCGCCGCCAGGACATAGGTGCTGCGCTCCACGGCGCGCGGCACGAAGCTCGTCCACCATCGCTTGAAAGCGGGCCGCGCCATGACGCTGTGCTGAACGGCGAAGAGGCCGAGCAGGATTATATCGACGACGAGCGCCTCGCCCAGCGGCACACCGGCGCCGTTGTCGATCGACTTCGGCACGCCGATCGCGCCGACAAATCCGATGGCGTAAAGAAAGGTGAGCAGAAACAGGACGTAACACAGGCCGCCGTAAATCAGACCGATCATCGTTCCCCCCTTGCGTGTGGAACTGCGTTTCGGACCGTCACATGCGGGCCGCGCAGCAGGCCCCTGCGCACCAGTATTACATATTTTAGCTTCCGTACCAGAGAACCGATCGAGCGATCTTCCGCGCCGATCCGGGTGGCACTGAGGCCGCCGATCGCGGCGCGGCCGCCGTTTCTCGCGGCTGAGCAATCAGGACATCGGCAACGTACTCGAGAACCCGCGCGACGGCGGTGGTTTCGGCGGGCGAGAGCGCGCGCGAATCCGTCACCGAGACGCCATCGGGCTCCCACGCGGCGAGCTTGCGCCAATCGACAAAGGCGATGCGCGCGAGCTCTTCCAGCACACGTTCCGGCGTGATGCCGGTGCGGCGTGCGCGTTCGGCCATGGCGGCAGCGATTGCGCCGGCGACGTCCGGCTGTCGCAATAAGTGGGAACCGTAGTGCTTGGCATCGCTGCAGCCCCGCGGGATTAAAACAGTCCGAACCAGCGCCGGCGCACCAACGCGCGAAGATCCGTCACCAGTTGTCGACCGAGCGGCACGGTGTCGTTCACCCAGAGGTGCAAATCCTCGCGGATCAAGATGGCCGCATCGGCGGGCCGTCCGCGAAACTCGCCTTCGGCGAGCCGAAGCAGGTCGGTTCTTATCGCGCCCAAGTACAAATGAAATTGCGCGACCCTTTCTGGCAAGTCGCCCGGAAGCATGCCGATGCGATCACGAAGCGGCCGAAGCGCAGGTTCCGGGCCGCGATGCTCGCCGGAGACAATCGCCGGAAATGGACGTTCGTCTCCCTGTTCGAGCTGCGCAGCAATCGTCGTGAAGTTCTCAACATACTTCCGCGCCTCTCCCATGCGCAGTTCAGCCGCAATCTCCCCCGCAAAGGCAGACGCGGTGCCTTGCCGATCGCGATAGCGCTTGTAGCTTTCAAGGATGACGTACGATCCGACGATGGCCGTGCCACCGATGAACGCACCAAGGATTGCGGCGCTGCTAGAGTCCACGCGATTTCTCGCTCCTCAGCCGTCCGGGAAAGCCCCATCTTGCGACGGGGCTCCCGAAAATCAGATCGACATCGACGGCGCCGATGCGGCGAGCTTGGCGAACTCGTCGGCCGGAAAAGCGCTCACCGTCGTGGTGCGCGCAAATCCCGCCTGAGCAATGGCCGAGACGAACTGCACCATCGCGTCGCTGTTCGGCATGTCGAGCGTGAGCACGACGTCGTACTGGCCGGTTGTCACATAGCCGCTGAGAACCCGACCGCCGAGCTTCTCCGCCACGGCCCTGACCGCATCGCGGCGTTTCACCGCGTCCTTGGCCGTTTTGGCCCCTTGGTCGGTCCAGTTGAGAAAGCAGATGAACGTGGTCATGAGTGCCTCCTTGCATGTGAGTCACCCGGGCCCCCGCAAAACGGGCTTCCTCGGATACAAGTATGAGCTTGATCGTATCCGTCAGCAAACGTCCCCGCGCCGCCGCATTGCCGCGGCCATTCGGGCGAGGTCTTGACGCGAGCAGGCGAAAAGTCGGCAGCGGCAGACCGGCTTAATGACGTATGCTGGGTTCGTGTCTCGGTCTAAAATCGATCGCCTTTGTCCGCGCGGCAGCACCCGAGGGAGCTAACGCATGCAACCGCAAGAACAGCCGGTCGTGAAAATTGGACAACTGGAAGTCCGCTATCTGATGGACGGGACCGTGACGGGCGCCGGCGTTGGCATGTTCGAGCTGACGGTGCAGCCGGGCGCGCGGGTTCCGCCGGCACACAGCCATAGCGGAAACGAAGAGATCGTCTACGTCCTCGAAGGCACGCTGCGCTATACGGTCGACGACGAGATGCGTGACCTGAAACCCGGCGACCGCATGTACACCCCACGCGGCTCCGTCCACGCCTTCAGCAATCCGCACGACAGACCGGCCCGGGCGCTCATCATCCTGACGCCGGACATCGGCGCACAATATTTTCGCGATGTCGCGGAAGCCATCGCGGGCGGCGCCGCCAGCCCGGCGAAGTTGACCGAAGTGATGAGCCGATATGGGCTCGTTCTGGCACCACCGAAGCCGTAGGCGGAATTGGGTTTACGGTCGGACAACGATCTGTCCAATCGGGAATGAGCGTCGAAGAAATCTCCTCTGACCCCAGTTTCTCACCGCCCGGCCGTTTGTAGCCGGCGCAGATGGCGGCGTGCGCGCCGGCGCCGAAGCCCCGCGCGGCGAGGCGGCATTGGCCGCAGGCGCGATCGGGGAGCGGATGACCGCAATATGGCTGCTCACTGTGCAATCAGGTAAAATGCGCCTGGGCGTGCATACACAAGACTGACGTGACCGCAGCGCCGACACGAGAGATGACACTTCCTACGCAATTTCCAAGATTTGCAGTCCCCATTAAGTTTTATCTCGCGTCCTATCGCGCGTGCTCTGACTGCAAATATGCAATCGGGGAACTGAGAAACGAGCGCGTGAGCCTGTCCGCATGGAAAGTAAAGTGGGCAGGAATTTGCTCGCTTCTTAAGGCATCGATCCACTTGATGCGGGCGAAAGATGCAAAGTCGTGTATGCCCGAGACTCTTCGAAGGGAGCTTATCGGGGTATGGAATCGCCTCGGCAGCGAGCGAAGCAAGTACAAGATTTTTTGGGAGTTCATTGATAAGGAGCGCAACAATATCCTGAAGGAATACGACTTTTCCGCGTATGCAGCCGTGCTGGCAGCTGATGGCTCGGTCAACGATGCAACTCCAACACTTCTTCGGATTCTGTCGGAAGGCGAAAAAGAAGCGCTCGTTATCCGTGGCGGAGCCTATGACGGTCGGCTCGCTCTCGATGTTGCCTCTGAGGCTGTGCAATGGATTGAAGAGACATTGCTAAGCGCAATCAAAGCCGCAGGTTACGACCCAGAGCAGAATGTTATGTCGGAGGACTTCGTCCCTCCTCCCACGCCACCCTCGTTTGCCACCTTTCTTTCCCAGGGCGAGACCGGCACGTCTTGACAGATAGATCGCCCGATGATTATCTCCTCTTTGTAGAGATAATAAGGGTGGTGCGAATGGTCCGGTATGGCATGGGGCGGCTTGAGGAAGCGGTCTTGCTGGCGGTTGTACGGCTTGGCGCCAAAGGGTACGGCGTCACGATCCGTCGTGACGTGAACGAGCGGCTGGGTGGCGGCGAGCGGTCGTTCGGCGCGATCTACTCCTCGCTTGAGCGACTGGAAGCAAAGGGCTTTATCTCATCGAAGCTAGGAAAGCCCACGCCGGAGCGCGGCGGTAAACCGAAGCGCTTTTACAAGATTGAAGCGCCAGGAGTCCGCGCATTGGCTGATGCTCACACCGGCGTGGTGAATGTATGGGCTGGACTGCCTGCGGGAGCACCGGCATGAAGAAGCGTGACAATCGGTTCGATGCCGAGCAGATGGACCTATTCCGGCAGGGTAAGCCGGTAGACAACGATTGGTTTCAGGACTGGTTGAAGCGGCAGGTCGGCGAGAATCCCGATATGCCGGCAGGTACCGAAGTTTTGCTTTCACTCGACAGCGGCGACTCCCCCGAGGCGGAACTAAACGAACAATTCGACCTCTACGTCCAGGGGTTGCAGCGGAGAGCAAAGGGGGCGACCGAGGAAGCTCTAGAGTCTATGACCGAGGAACTCATAGCTGCAGAGGCTCAACTGAGGAACACCCTCAACGACGCAAACGTGAGAAACCGTTTGCGGGCCGTCCGGTCACTCAAGCGTTGGCGAAATGGCATGCGACCGTCGGAGTCCGCGTGCGCCGTCCCGCGTTGGGGCGAATTTGCGCTTCTGTTTGTATTGCCGAAGAAAGCGCGCGAAACGTTGCCTGCTGACCTAGCGCAGGAATTCCGTGAGGTCATCTTACCGAAGATGGGGCCGCGGCTAGCGCCCATCTGGTATTGGGTGCAGGTCGCGCGTACCGCACCATGGATGTGGTTCACCATCGGATACACGTTGTTGCGCGCGAAGATCGGCCTGCCGATCTAGCGGCACACTGAAATGGGCGGCGCGAGGCTTCGGCATCCGGTGCGATAGCGCGATGCGTGGTCGGCTCGGTCGTCATCGCGGGCGCGACGAAGCATTCGCCGGCGCTTTTTCTGCCGCGGCGCCGATTGCGTCTCGGCTAGCGCAATGACAGAGTGAACGGAGCGATCACCATAATCGGAGTGGCGTCGATGGCGTCGGACGCGATTCAATCGCCCTGGAGAACCGCCGCGATCCTCGTCGCCCGGTTGATTTTCGCGGGCATCTTCGTCATGGCCGCGGCTTTCAAGTTCATCAACATGGGCGGCACGGCAGGCTATATCGCCGCGGCCGGCCTCCCGGTGCCGTTGCTATTGGCGTGGTGCGCCGCCGTGTTCGAATGCGCGCTGATCGTATGCTTCCTGACCGGCGCTTATTTTTCCGAGGCGGCGCTGCTGGCGGCCGCCTATGTGCTGTTCCTCGGCTTTACGTTCCACGGGCCGGGACGCTGGAGCGGCAACCAGACGGAGTTCGGTTTCTTCGTCGACCACTTTACCTTCGTTGCCGGGCTGCTATTTGCCGCGGTCCACGGACCGGGACGCGTTCTGGCGTTGAAGGCTGGATCGATCGGCCGGGCGCAATTCTGAGGATGCGATTTTCATAGCAAATCGCACCGGGCCAGTCAAGAACAAATAGGGAACATTTTTCTAGGAGATGAATGCTGTCATCCGGCATATAATGCAACGGTACCGTTGCGTTGCGTTAAGGAAGCTATTGAGCGACAGGCGCCGCGTCGCTTGCCGTAAGAGCGCAACACCACGCCGCTGCCTTGGAGGGATGATCATGCTGAAATTCAGATCCGCGTTGATCGCCGGCTGTGCCGCCGCGGCCCTTGCCGTCGCGCCCATGGCTTCCGCGTCGGCACACGGGTACCGCCACGGCGGCGGGCTCATCTTCGGGTTGGCTGCTGTCGGTGCGGCCGCGATTGTCGGCGTCGCCACGATCGTAACCGCCCCCATCCGCGCATTGGCCGCGCCGGCGTATGCCGGGCCGGCTTACTATGCACCGCCGCCGGCGTATTATCCGCCACCGTCGGCGTATTATCCGCCACCGCCGAGCTATTATGCCCCGCCTGCCTACTATGCGCCGCCACCGCCACCGCCGCCGCCTTATGGCTACTACCCGCCTCCCGGCTATTACGGACGCTGAGCCGTACCGAGGCGAAGCGCATTCAATTCGATTCTGTTTGACGGCGAGGCGACCGGCGTGACCACGCGCCGGACAGCGGGAACGCGGACGGTTTCCCGACGACGCGGCGGCAGGCCGTCGCGCGAAGATGCCGCGCTTCTCGGCGAACGCATTCTCGACGTCGCGACCGAATTGTTCCTCGCCGAGGGATACGGCGTCACGAGCATCGAAGCGATCGCGCAGCGCGCCCGGATTTCCAAGCGCACATTTTATCATCGGTTTCCCGACAAGGCGGCTCTCTTCGGCGCCGTCATTCACCGGATTATCGAAAGGCTCCGGCCACCGGCCGACATACCGCTCTTCGAGGGCGGCAACCTAGACGAGATTCTGCGGCATCTAGCGCGGCTCATCCTGCGCGCCGTCCTTGCGCCGACGGCGCTGTCACTCCATCGGCTATTGGTGGCCGAGGCGCGGCGCTTCCCCGAACTTGCCGCCGTTGCGGCGCGCGAAGGCAGCCGGGACGAGGCCGTCAAGCAGATCGCCGCCATCATCGACCGCGAGACACGTGCCACCGGTCTTGCCGTCGACGATCCGTTATTTGCCGCCGAGCAGTTTCTCGAATTTGTTATCGCGGCACCACGGCGCCGCGCGCTCGGTTTCGGTACGCCGATGAACGAGGCCGAACTCAACGCCTGGGCAGACGATTGCGTCGATCTGTTCCTGAATGGCTGCCGCGCCGGGAAATCGAACCCGGACGGGCCACAAAAAAAGAAGTAGGAAAGTCAGCGGCCGCGCTCAATGGCGGTGGAAACCGCCCCCGTGATGGAAAAAGAACGGGCGGCCGAAGCGGACGTCGAAGAAGGCGAATGCGGGTGCCGGATACACCGCCACCGGCGGCGGCGCGTAATAAATCGGCGGCGGGTAATAATAGTAGCCGTTCGGCGGATAGACGATGCAGCCATAGCCTGGCCAATAGTAATAGCCGGCAGGGCACGCGGGTGCGGGATACGTGGGGTCATATTGCGCCGTGGCCGGTTGGACGCCGAACAATCCCAGCCCTATTCCGGCCGCCGCCGCCAAAATCCTGAAGCGATGCCAGCCGCGCGACATGGGCGACCTCCCTCGCTTGCTCTCATTTGGAGGTTGGATGGCAGACGACCGTTTCCAATCACAAGTTTGTGTGCGGCAAAATTCGCGGCCACGTCAGGTCCTTACGCTCAACCGCTCGCTTCAGGAACTGCCACTTCTAGGCGTCGACCCGTGCGAGATCGGTGGCGGCAGCCGCGTCGCCGCCAATGACCTCGGCTTCATCGAGCTTGCTTTAATTCGCCTTTGGCCGCGTACTGATGGGCTCACGCCCTCGAGGAATTGGCCGAGCAAACCTCAAAGCAGGAGTTGCGCGAATGGCCGTCGTTCCCGTCTTCAGCTACACAACCTATAACCTCGCGACTGACCGAAACGATAAGCAGCCCGTTAAGGGCACGGTCAATGCAATTTGGCGCGCCAAAGGCGACGTCATCAATGGCACGCGAGAAATGATCGACGAATCACTCCTTGACGATGCCGGGTTTTGCCGCCCCGCAACTTCGAATTAGGACACGAGCTGCCCGGCCGCGAGCTTGACGCGCGGCAACGGCTCAGCCCTGGTGCCTTTCCAGCTCCTGGATCTTTTCAAGCTCCGCTTCGATTTTCCGGATCGTTTCGAGGTAGTACTGCGCGACCGACGCAGGCGCGCCGCGGAGCAATCGATTGTACGCCTCGATTTGGAACCTCAGGTCATCAGCACGGTCGGACATGACGACTTTCCTAAACACACGCCGCCGATCAGCGGCGCCGTCGGCCCGGCGCGCGGGCACTGCGAGCGGTTACTCGGCGCCGGCGCCGGTCGCTTGGCCGGGCGCAGCGGCCCCTTGTTCAATTTCCGTTGCCGCCTGCTCGCACTGATTGGCAAGGATCGGGAATACGCGTTGCCTTTCGGCTTCCCGCGTTGTCTGCGCCGCTCGACGCAGCTCGAAGGCTTGTTCTCGCAATAGCGCTGGTTCGCGCATTGGCATCCTCCCTGAACGCCTCGACGTACGCAAAGCTTGTCACCGCGCCACACGCCCCCTCAAGTTCATAAATCTGCAACAGATCGGACAGCGTTCCGGCGCGCCGTTTCCCCAATATAGGCAAGGCCTTGACGCGAGCGATGCCGAAGCATGAAATCAAAGACGGCAAGCACGTCGCTTGCCCGTTAGAGCAAGCACGTGACCTGCCGGTGTGTGTGTAGGTAGGAGGTCACCATGTGCGATTATTCCCTGGAAGCGTACCGAACCCGACCGGCCCGCGAGGGCGAACGCTATGTGACGATCCGCTTCAACAGCGGCTCGATCGGCCTGGCGGCGCCCGGTGACGTCATGACTCCGGTCTGCGTCGCCTGCGACACGCCGCTGCACATCGAGGACATTCCGGCGCATGTGCAGGCGCGGCTTGGCATCAACGCCGCCGAGGACGCGACCCTGGTGCATCTGGATCAGGGGTCCTTCCGCGACGGCGTGCGTTTCGCGAACGGCGGGACGATCGCGCTCTATCAACTCGGCACCGGCGTCGGCGTGACCGTGACCGCGCTGCTCGAGAATGCCGGCCGCATCGAGCGCCCGGCAGAGCGCAGACATGAACGGCAGCAGACGGCCGGACTCTTCGCCCGCTGGCTCGCCGACTGACGAGGCTTCGCGCTCAATTTCGTCCCCTTCGGGCCGTCCCGCCATCAGGTGACGGCCCGACCTTTATCCGCCGCCGGCCGGCGCGCTAACGCCTGGCGGCCAGCTTGCGGAATTGCCGCGCCATCGCGTCGACCCGCGCGAGATATGTGGCGGCGAGCTCGTCGCCGCAGCGCTCGCCGGCCGCCAGGTGGAAATGGCGGCGCGCGAAATTCGTCGCCGGAACGACGCCGCAAAGCTGGACGATCGCGGCGAGATCCTGAACCTGAAGCGGGCTGGCCGCGGGCGCGGGCCGGGCGGCGCGGATTTCGGCGACCTTGCGATCGAGATATACCGCAGCGAGCTCGATCGCGTCGTGCGGCAGCACGCGCGTATAGAGGAAATTGGCCCAGCAATCGTCGGTCACGGCGTGATCGCGGATGCAATAATGACGCGCCTCGTCGAAGGCGGCGTCGGTCATCTGGTACATGCCGACGGAGCTCGAGGCCGGCGCATAGACGCCGAAGGGATTCAGCGAGAACCGCCAGCGCCAATATGTCCGCGCGACGGGATTGCCGCCGCTTTCGACCTCGGCCAGCGCCGCCAGCAGCTCCGGCGAGATCGCCGGGGTGGAATAGCGGCGGAAGAGGTCGCCGTAATCCCGCCAGGCATCTTCCGGCGTCTTGGCGAGCGTGCCGTCCAGCGGAAAGAACAGCTCGGTCGGCTTGCGGGCGACGTGATAGACGAGATTCACCGCCGAGAAGACCGCGAGGATCGCCGCGACAGCGATCCCGATGCGCACGGCGCGCGGCAGCGCGGCGCGCTTGCGCCACGCCCGGCGCAGAAGCTTTCGCCAGCGTTCGATCCGGCGCCGGATGGCATTCCAATTGCGCCGGATGCGAGGTTTGCGAAGCGGAACGCGGCCGATCCGCGATGAAGCCATGGGCGAAGACGCTAGAAACGGCTCGGGGCTTTTTCGTGGCGGCGATCGCGCGCCGCGCCCGGCCATGGCGGGCGAGCAGCGCTTAAGCCGCCAGCGCCGTTGAAATGCCGCAAAACCGCATCAAGAATGCGGCGAAGGCAAGGACGGACAATGCGCACCACGTTCCACAAGCTTTTCGGTCTCGCCGTTGTGGCATGGGCGTCGATCGCGGCCGGCACAAGCCGGGCCGAATCGCTGCTCGATGCGCCCGTCGCCTACAGCGCGACCCGCACCACCACGGTCGACGGACGAACCTATGTGGGGACCGTCCATCACATCGCCGGCAAGGAGCAGCAGGAGGAGACGCTGTTCGGCATGGCCGACGCGTTCATCCTCGACGGCAATAAAGACAAGGGATGGCTCGTCGTTCCGGCGCTCAAAAGCTTCGTCGCGTTTCCATTTCCGCCGATGATGGTCGTGCTGGCCAGCCCCACGTTGAAGAAAACCCGCGTCGGCGACGACGTCGTGGATGGCATCGAGACCACCAAATACGCGATCCACACGCGGGCGAGCGACGGCACGGTGGCCGACGGCTTCGCCTGGTTCAGCCGGCGCGGCGTGCTGATGAAGCTGCAAGGCAGCGTGACCGCGCGCCAGGGCCATCGCACGACCGTTGCCATGGTTTTGCACGGAGTCAAAGAGGCGCCGCAGGACGCGGCGCTGTTCGTCCCGCCGCAAGACTTCACGCAATTGCCGGCCGACGCCCTGCAGCCGCTGCTCGGCGCGCCGCCGCAATAACGCTTCGGACCGCGAGCGCTCGACGGCGAGTCCGCTTGGCGATCAGGCGGGCTTGGCGTATTTCGCGACGCCGGTGAAGTCGATCAAGACACAGCGCCTGTCGCCGACGGTCCACGCATCGTGGCCGGGCGGCATGTGGAACGCATCGCCGGCGCCGTATTCGACCTCGGCGCCGTCGTCCATCTTCACCACCATCTTGCCTTCCAGGACATAGCCGGTGTGCTCGTTCTGGCACGAGGGCGTTCCGGCGATCGGCTTGACGTGTTGGGACCAGCGCCAGCCGGGCTCGAACACGCCACGGCCGACGGCGTGACTGCCGACGGTGACGACGTCGAGCTTTCCCTTGCCATCCTTGAAGGCGCGCGTTTCATCGGGCTTGTCGAGGTGCTTACGCTCAAGCTTCCCAGCCATTTCATGTCCTCCATGATTTGTTGTTCTGCATGAGGCGAATTCGTTCACACGACCAACCATTCGCACGAGCTTTATCATCAAAGCGCTTCGGTCCGTGGAAGCGCAAGGGCCGGGTCCGGTTTCCGCGATCGCGTGCGCATCGCGGTCATGGCGCGAAGTGGACAGAGCTCGACGCGTGACGTTGGACCGCACCTGAGCCAATGCCGGCACCGGCAGAGCTTTTTCGTGGCGAGGGTTGTATGGTCAACCGGCACGGAAGAAGGAGCCGCGAACGCCATGAAGAAGCGTGCAGCGACCAAGGGCCAATCCCCTTCCCGGCTGATCGACGCGCGGATCAAGCAACTGGACGATTGGCGGGGCAAGACGCTCGCCCAAGTCCGCGCGCTCATCAAGCAGGCGGACCCGGACGTCGTCGAGGAATGGAAATGGCGCGGCGTTCCGGTTTGGCATCACGATGGAATGATCTGCACCGGCGAGACCTACAAGAGCGTCGTGAAGCTGACCTTCGCCAAGGGCGCCGTGCTCAAGGACCCGTCCGGTTTGTTCAACGCGAGCCTTGAAGGCAACGTCCGGCGCGCCATCGATCTGCATGAGGGCGACGAAATCGATCGGAATGCGTTCAAGACGCTCATCCGCGCGGCGGTGGCGCTGAACCGATCCTCGGTCCGATAAACGAATGGGCGAGATCGTACCAGGCAAACCACGCGTTGCCGGCAGGTTTGCCTAGAGCGACGTGGCGACCGTGTTGAAGGTGTTTTTCAACTTCCCGCCGACCGACGTGACCGCGGTGACGATCACGACCGCGATGAGCGCGGCGATCAGGCCATATTCGATGGCGGTGGCGCCAGCGTCGTTGCGGATCAGCGATCGAATCAAGCGCAGCATGTTTCGGCCATAAGTTATCGCGAGAGCGATACTTGTAGTCTCGTATGCTTAAATTTCAATAAATGCGACCGAGCTGCGGCGACGGCCGACTTCGCTTAGGAGCGGCCGGCGCGGCGGGCATCGCGTGCGATCGAGGTTTCGTCGAACACGCGTTCGGGCGGCAGCCAGATGCGCGCCGTGGTGCCCTTGCCGGCGGCGCTTTCGATGGTCAGCTTGCCGCCGTGCAGCTCGATCAGAGACTTGGCCAGCGGCAGGCCCAAGCCGGTGCCTTCGTAGCGCCGCGCCAGCCGATTATCCAATTGCTGGAACGGCTCGAGCGCGCGCGCGATGCTCGCCGGCTCCATGCCGATGCCGGTGTCCACGATCGCGATGTCGATGCCGTGCGGCTTTGCGCCGGACGCCGACACCCGCACCGAGCCACCCGACGGCGTGAACTTGACGGCGTTGACGAGCAGATTGAGCAGCGCCTGCTTGAGCCGCAGACGGTCGCCGGCAATCGGCGGAAAGCTCCGGCCGATAGCGCAAACCAAGGAAACGCCCGCCGTGCGCGCCCGTTCGAGCACCAGGCGTTCGCATTCGCCGATCAGCTCCGCGAGGTCGATGCGGTCCTGCTCGAGATGCATCTGGCCAGCGTCGATCTTCGACGTGTCGAGAATGTCGTTGATAAGCCGCAGCAGATAGGCGCCGGAGAGGTGGATGTCCTTGGCGTAGCCGCGGTAGCGCGCGTCCAGCGGGCCCAGCATGGCGTCGCGCATGATCTCGGAAAAGCCGAGGATGGCGTTCAAAGGCGTGCGCAGTTCGTGGCTCATGTTGGCGAGGAACATGGACTTGGCGGCGTTAGCGGCGTGCAGGTTGCGCGCGGTGGCCGCGAGCTCGGCGGCTTGGCGCTCGAGCTCGGCGCGAATCCGCGTCAGATCGGCTTCGCGCCGGCGCGCGTCGGTCTCGTCGATGTAGGTCGTGACGAAGCCGCCGCCCGGCAGCGGCGCACGGCGGATCTCGATCGTCCTTCCGTTGCTGCGTTTGCGCTCGAATTTCTGCGGCACGGGACGCATCGCGTTGGCGACGACGCGGCGCACGGTGGTCTCGACGTCTTCGTTTTCTGCGACCTCGTGATCGCCGTGTTCGACCATGTAGCGGATGCAGGCTTCGTAGGTATCGCCGACGCCGAACGTCCCGCGCGGGATACTGAAGAGATCAAGATAGGCGCTGTTGAGCGCCACCAAGCGACCTTGGGCGTCCACGAGGCTCACGCCGACATCCAAGTTCTCGATCAGCGTCGACAGCATCCCAGTCTGCCGTTCGAGCAGCGCGCGCGCGTCGCGGACGTCGGCTTCGCGGCGGCGGGCCTCGGTCACGTCGATATAGGCGGTGACAAAGCCGCCACTCGGCAACGGCGCACGGTGGATCTCGACGACGCGACCGGATAACCCGCGTACACGCTCGTAATGCTGCGGTTCGCGTTTCGTGGCCTCGGTCACGACCCGCGAGACGATCGTTTCGACCGCGTCCTCCGTCCCGAATTCGCCGCGCTCAGCCATGTAGCGGATGCAATCCGCGAACCGGCCGCCCGACTTGATAGTTTCCGGCGGGATGTCGTTGACGGCGAGGTAAGCGCGATTGAAGGCAATGAAGCGGCCGTTGCGATCGACGAGCGTGACTCCGACCGGCAGGTTGTCGACCAGGGCGGACAACGCCTCGGTTTGCAGCGCCAAGCCGGCGCGTGCGTGCTCCGCTGCCGCCTCGGCGTCCTTCAACTCGGTGACGTCGGAATGGATGCTGACGAGACTGCCGTCGGGCGTGCAACGGTCGGTGATGCGCAACCAGCGGCCGCCTTGCAACAGGAGCGTATAGCTTTCGGACCGGCGGCGCTCTTCCACGCGTCGCGCCACCCATGCTTCGACGCCTTCCGCCGGCACTGGAACCTCGCCGGACGCGACGGCGGCCCGCAGGATGTCGCTGTAATGCGCGCCGATCCGATACGCCAGCGGAGTCAACTCGTGAATCTCGCGGAAGCGATGGTTGAACCAGACAACGCGGTCGTCCGGACCGTAGAGCACGACGCCGTCGCCCAGCGACTGAATCGCGTTCTCGAGCCTGGCGAGATGATCGCGCGCACCAAACGCGCGCGCCATCCGTTCGAGAATGCTACGAATCATGCGGCGACCTCGACGGGGTTTTGACCCGCAGGGTCCGTCGCGGCCGTGCAGGGCCGCGGATGGGATCGCATACCGGCCATAACCTGCCGTCCACACGCGCAGTTTTGCCGGCTCGCAGCATACGAACGCATGCTTTAATAAACGCTAACGAAGAACCAATCCGACCGCGTTCTTCGCGGTTTGCCGGCCTAAATTCGGCGCTAGCGCCGCCAGCACGGCGTTACTTGCCGAGTTTCTTGTCCTGCGTTGCCAGCGATCGTTCCTTCTGCTCCTGCAACGTCTTGACCGAAAGCTTGCGCATCAACGTCGGATTGCGGAGCCGCGTGTCCTGACCCCGCACCGGATTCTGGATCGCTTCCTCGAGCGAATGCGCCCACTTCCATTCCTCGCGCGGCCGCGCCTTTTGCCCCGACGCCAGCTGATCCAAACCCCAGAAGATTTCGAGCCGGTGGTTGTCGGGATCGCGGAACTCGACCGCGATCTGCACGCCAGCGCGGCGGCGGCCTTCGAAGTCGATCGGCACGTTGTGCTTTTCCAGATGCGCCCGCGCTTCGAGCACCTCGTCCAAGCTCGCGACCTCGAACGCGATGTGGTTGAGTTCGTAATTGTGGTTCGGCTGGTCCTTTTCCATGGACCCGACCAGAGCCAAAGAATGATGGTCGGGACCACAGCGCAGGAAAGCCATGCCGCCTGGCGCCATGTCGGCGGGATAGATGTCGGAAACCTCGAAACCCATGATCTCGGTATAGAATCTGATCGAGCGTTCGAGATCGGCGCAGTTGATCACGATGTGGCCGAGCTTGCCGAGCTTGAACGGCAAGTCCTTGGGTTTGACGTAGCGCCGCTTGAGTTCTTCGACCTTGGCCTGATCGATCGCCATGACGCGCCTCGCATTTCCCCCGTGCGTCGAAACCTTAGCGCCGGGCGAGGTCGAAGTCAGCAGGTGGCGGAGCGGCGCGCTAGAGCGCGCGGTACATGATCAGGGCGTCCACCGGACCGAGGCGCGGATGGCGGAAGGCGCCGGGCAGCCGGCCGACCGCGGCGAAGCCACAGCGCTCCCACAACTGAACGGCGCGCCCGTTGGTGGCGACGACGAAATTGAACTGCATGGCGCGGAAGCCGCGCGCCCGCGCCGCGTCGAGTGAATGCACGCACATGGCGTGGGCGACGCCGCGGCCGGTGGCTTCGGCAGCGGTGACGTAGCCGCAATTGGCGACGTGCGCGCCGCCGCCCTGCTGGTTCGCTTGCAGATAATAGGTGCCGACGATCGCACCGTCGGTCTCGGCGACGAAGACTTCGTGTCCGGGCGCGCGCCAATACGCCAGCGCGTCGTCCCGGCTCCAGTCATGTGGCAACGCATAGGTCTCGCCGGCGGCGATCACCGGACCGATGATGCGCCAGATGGCATCGTCGTCATGCGCCGTTGCCGGACGGATCTGCATCGCGCCAGTGTGGCGGCAGTGGCGACGGTTGGAAAGGGCGACCGGCTTGCGCCTGGGCCGGCGAAGGCGCACCGTGACGGCGAGGAGTGGGATGGCCGACGACGTGTTCGCGTTGCTCGCGCCAGGCGCCGACTTGCCGCCCAGCGACAAGCGGACTGCTGACCTCTACCGTTATTGGCTGTCGATCCGGCCATCGCCTGGACTGCTTCCCGGCCGGCGGAATTTCCATCCGACCGACGTTCCGCAATTGCTGCAATGGATTTGGCTGGTCGACGTGCAGCGCAAACCGCTGCGCTTCAAGTACCGACTGGTCGGTACGGCGCATGTCGACGCCGCCGGCTCGAATCCGACCGGGCGATGGTACGACGACGCTCATCCGCGGTTTCGTGGCTCGAACGCCTATCCGCAGTTCGTCGCTGTGGCCGAACGGGCGCAGGTGGCGTTCTATCGCGGACCACCGGTTTATGTCATCGATCACCAGCACAAGACGATCGAGCGGCTGATCCTGCCGATGGCGCAGAATGGCCGCGACGTCGACATGCTGCTGGCGATAACGGCGCTCGATCCGCAGGTTTAGCGGCGGCGCGGCAGACGCGGGAACGAATTCCTATAGCGATACGGTCGGCGGCGGTTCGTCGGGAGCACGCAGCCTTTTCGCGGCGACCGGCGGTTGAAACCGCCGCGCGATCTCCGCTTCGTCCAGGAACACGCCAGCAGGGCCGGCGATCTGGAAGACGATGAAGCCCAGCTTAATAAGATGGCGGGCGCGCTCGACCGCGGCGGCCTCGGATTTCTCAACCGCTTGACTCCATTCCCCCGATTCCGGTCGGCGCGTTTCCCAGAAAATAATCCAGCGCTCGCCCGTGTCGTATTCAGGCGCGGCTTTGAACGAGGTGCGGTGCGGCATGTCTTTGCTATCCGTCTTTTGCTGTTTTCAACAACGGGCTAAAGCGCCGGCTTGCGGCGTGCCACGGCGGTGGCCGCTTTTCTGTCCGCCTCTTCTTTTTCTTCTTTTTCCTTCGCTAGGCGCAGCGCGCGCAGACGCGCCATTTTCGCCGCCTCCTCCTGCCGCTCTTTGTCCCGGGCCTGGCGGAATTCCTCGTCCTTAGTCCTTTCTTTCGTCCTTTCCTTGCCGAACAAGGTTTGCGCCCGGCTTCGCGCGACATCCCGTTCCGAGCTTCCCATCAGCGATCTCCTTCCAATCTTCCCGTCAGAGCCGGGGCGGTTCAGCGCCGATTAAGCGAAGCACCCGCGGCCGCAACACGCCCGGGTCGTACCCGGCGGCGTTGCACGCGGCCTGAAAATCCACATCGTTGCGGATGAACCAACTGCGCGCGTCCTCACGAATCTGCGCGCGCAGGAGCTGGCTGGAAACGGTCGCCACGTCGTTCAACGCGTCCTGGAGCGCACGGCTGATGACGGCGCACCACAATTGCCGTTCCCGTGACTCATGAAGAATCTGCTCACTTCGACCGATGTTTTCGACCGCGACGGCCTGCATCGCCGGACTCCGAACTAATAGCCTTCGCGCTCCATGCGTTTGCGCATCGTCTTGCGGTGACGCCGCACGGCTTCGGCCTTCTCGCGCACGCGGCGCTCCGATGGCTTCTCGTAGGCGCGCCGGCGCTTCATTTCGCGGAAAACGCCTTCGCGCTGCATTCTCTTCTTCAGAACGCGCAGCGCCTGACCGACGTCGTTGTCCCTGACGAAGACTTGCAAACCCGGTCTCCTCGATTATCGCCGACGGTTAAATCGCCGGGGTGCGCCCGTGGCCGGCATGGCGCGTTCGTCCTTGTGCCGGAAATTGATACGCCCCTTGGTAAGATCGTACGGGGTCAGTTCTACCGTGACCCGGTCGCCCGCCAGCATGCGGATGCGCGCCTTGCGCATCTTTCCCGAGGCATAAGCGAGAATCTCGTGCTCGTTATCGAGCCGGACGCGGAACCGCGCGTCGGGCAAAAGCTCGAGCACGGTGCCGTCGACCTCGATCAAGGCCTCCTTGGCCATCGCGAATCTCCAAGGAAAGACCGGGCGCCGGGAGGACACGGAGACGTCCCCTCCCACGCCGCTTTTTCGAAAGACGCGTGCCCGACCGACGGATCGGGAGAAATTCGCCCGGAGATCGCCGTCCGGGCGTCGCCGTTAGACGAGCTTCAGATTGGCCGCCGAGGTCTTGCCCTGCTGGCCTTGCTCAAGATCGAAGCTGACCTTCTGTCCTTCGTTCAACGCGCCGATGCCGGCGCGTTCGACCGCGGAAATATGCACGAAAACATCCTTGCTGCCGCTTTCGGGCTGGATGAAACCATAGCCCTTTTGGGCGTTGAACCATTTAACAGTGCCGATAGCCATTGCTTAGAACTCCAAAAAAACATCGCCCGCAGGATGCGGCGACGGATCGGTCATCGAAGGGAACTGGGTACAGGATCGGACTCACCCTGCGGGCGGTCCAAATAGCAGGCCGAACCCGGCCTCATCATTGACGCACCTTATGGATTTACGCCCTCCGAGGCAAGGATTGTTCGTCAAGACAACCCCTGCGCTGCGCGCTCGCCCGTGTCTGGGTCCGGGATCCCGTTTACCCGCCGCGAAACAAGGAATCAGCCCGTCTTTCGGGTGGAAGCGCATAGACCTTGCGCTCGCGGTCCCAGACCTCGACGGCGGTAAAGCCGTCTCGCGTCGCCAGCATGGCAATGGCAATTTCGCGGGCGTCGTCGTCATGATAGCAGTCGAGTAGGTCCTCGACCTTCCGAATATGATCATCGCGAAGGAAATAGACGCGATATGACATTGCCGTTCACCCCGTGACCTCTTGGGCAGGCGGGAGTGCGCGCGGTTTTTTTGATCAGATTTGGCGTGTCTCTCAGCCGTCGGCGCCTGAAAGGCGAAGCCAACGATACATGCATTGTCGCACGAAAATAGTCGGCGGGCGAGTCGTTTCGGCCCGAGAGCCCGCATTACGTTGCGGCGGCGCGCTCGATCCGCAGGCGTGAGCGGGGGCGCGTTACAGCCCATAGAACGCCCGGAGCGCACCGAGCGCGCCGAGAAGAATGCCCGACGCGGTTTCAGGCGACAGCGCGCGGCCGTTCCAGCCAGCGCGCAGGCTCCAGTCCTTGAGCGTCCAGCCGCAGCCGAGCACGTGCCAGACGCAGGATCCCGCCGGTGACGCCGCGCCGCCGAGCGCGGTGAGTGCGGCCCACACCTTGCGCCGCGCATCCAAGGCGCGCGCCGATGCCGGCATGTCGCGCGCACCTTGCGGCACGCGGCGCAGATCGGGCGCGCCCAACGGATCGAGCTGCGCCAGCATGAACACGGCATGGAAATCGTCGCCGGCCTGGCGCATCTCGCCGGTGATCGTGCCCTGGCGCTGGAGGCGCGCCAGCGTGTCCTCGGCACGATAAGGCCGCGCCGGCCGGCCGTGTTCGTCGGCGATGGCACGCGGCAGCAAGGCCAAATCGCCCTTGGCCCATCGTTCGGGCGTCGGCGCGAGCGCTTCGAGCCGCGGCGGACGGGATTTGTGCAATCGGGTCATGGCGTGTCCTTCGTTCTCATTCATCGTGCCCGATTGCCGACGCCGGTAGGTCGAGACCGGCGAGGCGTTCGTCGTCGCTTTCGTCGAACGGTTCGGGCGGCGCGTTGAGCCAGCCGAGTTCCGGCGGCGGCACGCCGTGGGTGTCAGCGGCGGCGATCTGGGCGTCAGCGGCGGCGATCTGGGCGTCAGCCAGTGCGGCGAATGCGGGACTTGCCGGTGCGACCGCGCAGAGCGCGCGATGCCAGGCGCAATAGGAGCCGCCAGCCAACGCCGGCCGGTCGCAGAATGGCGTTGCGCCCGGCGCAACCACGTAGCCGCACAAGCCGGCGCGTGGCAGCGCGAAGGCGGTGACAGGCACCACCGGTGGCGTTATCGTCGTACTTGTTTTGTTCTCTTTCTGGAGCAAGCATTCATGGCGCCGGATTCCCTCCTTCATCGGTCTTTCTCCTTCGGGAATGCGCGACCGACGCGTGATCGGCGTCCGGCCACTTGGTCTCACCGTACGCTCGACCCGGTGGCGTGTCAACGTAAAATGCGTATAGCCATGGACGGCGGAAGCGTACAGACTTCCGCGATGGCCGCCATCTCGGTCGCTTCGCGCAAACTCAAGCAGCTGCGGCAACGCGCCGGCCTGTCGATCCGCCAGGTGGCCCAGGCGCTCGGCATGGAATACGGCAGCTCGTATCAGCACTATGAAGACCGATTCAAAAAGCCGCTACTGCCGCTCGAGCTGGTGCTCAAGCTGGTGCCAATCTTCGCGCCGGCCGGAATCGAAGCGGCCGAGCTTTACGCGCTCGCCGGCGTCGACGCGACCGGTGAGCGCCCGGCGGGCGCGCTGGCGGCGAACGGCGGAAAAAGCGAGGCGGTGGGCCGCATTCTGCGGATTCCGGAGCTCGACGTGCGCGCCGCGGCGGGCGACGGCCTGACCGGCGGCGGCGAGAAGATCGTCGATGAGTGGGCGCTGCCGAGCGGCATGGTGCGGCATTATTCGACGGCGCCTGCCAGCGATCTGCGCATCATCACCGTGATGGGCGACAGCATGGAGCCGACGTTGCAGCCGGGGCAGCGCATTCTGGTCGACACCGGCGACCGCAACCCGAGCCCGCCGGGCGTGTTCGTCGTGTGGGATGGGCTGGGCCTCGTGGTGAAACGCTGTCAGGTGGTGCCGCACAGCGTGCCGCCGCGCGTACGCATTACCTCGGACAATCCGAAGTACGACGCCTACGAGCGTACGCTGGCCGAGGCCTATATTCAGGGCCGCGTCATCGGCCAGTGGCGCTGGCTGTGAGCGGCGAACGCAGCCGCCGGTGACGCCTGACCGCCTCTAGCGTACGGCTGGCGATCAGATCTGCTTCAGCGCCTGGTCGAGATCGTCGATCAGGTCGGCCTCGTCCTCGATGCCGGCGGAGATGCGGATGAGTGCATCGGAAATGCCGAGCTTCGCGCGCTCCTCCGGCGGCAGGCGGCGGTGCGTCGTCGTCGCCGGATGGGTGCTCAGGCTCTTGGTGTCGCCGAGGTTATTTGAGATGTCCACGAGCTTGAGCGCGTTCATCACACGGAACGCCGACTCCTTCGACGTGCCGGCCTCGAAGCAGACAACGCTGCCGAAGCCGGTCATCTGCCGGGCGGCCAGCGCGTGCTGCGGATGCGAGGCGAGGCCCGGATAAAGCGTGCGCTTGACCTTCGGATGCTTCTCCAGGAACCGCGCCACCGCCAACGCGACATCGCATTGACGTCGGACGCGCATCTCCAGCGTCTCCAGCCCTTTCACCAAGAGCCAGGCGTTGAACGGCGACAGCGACGGGCCGGTGTGGCGCAGGAAGTTCAGCAGATGATCGTCGAAGAATTGCTTCGGCCCAAGCACCGCGCCGCCGAGACTTCGGCCCTGCCCGTCGATATGCTTGGTCGCTGAATAGACGACGATGTCGGCACCGAGCGCGAGCGGCTTTTGCAACAGCGGCGAGGCGAAGACGTTGTCGACGATCAGCAACGCACCTTTGGCGTGCGCAAGGTCGGCCACCGTCTTGAGATCGATGATCTCAAGCGTCGGATTGGACGGGCTTTCGACGAAGACGGCGCGCGCGCCCTTGGCCAACGCCTTCTCCCACGCCGCGTGGTCGCGGCCATCAACCAGCTCGGTCGTCACGCCAAACCGCGGCAGGATCTGCGTCAGGATGTGGAGACACGAGCCGAAGAGCGCGCGCGAGGCGACAACGCGATCGCCGGCCTTGAGGAAACAGGCAAACGCAGCGAACACCGCGGCCATGCCGCTGCCAGTGGCGCGGCACATTTCCGCGCCTTCGATCAGCCGTAGCCGCTCTTCGAACATCGACACGGTCGGGTTGGCATAGCGGCTATAGACGAAGCGCTGGCCATCGGTGGCGAAGGCCGCCTCGGCCTCTTCGGCCGAGCCGTAGACGAAGCCGGAGGTCATGAAGATCGCTTCGTCGGTCTCGAGGAACTGACTGCGTTGCAGGCCGCCGCGGGTGGCAACGGTCCGCGGGCGCCAAGAGGCGGGCGGCGGCGGAGGCGTCAAAGGCATCGTTCTTCTCCATCAATCGCCGGCGCGGCGCACGTAAACCCGGGCCAACAAAAAAGCCCTGTCCCGCACGGGTCAGGGCTTCGACGAGCCTCCGACCTTTTAGCGGGATTTTTTACGTGGCCGCAAGCCGGTCGGCTCAAATCACCACGATCACAACGTTATGCCTACCCCTTCCCGACTCCGCCCGTCAAGTGAGATGCTGGCTGCAAGGGGGACCACGCGTGCGCCATTTTATCTCGCTCGACGCTCTTGCCGCCGCGGCCGGCGAGACGCTCGGCACCAGCGATTGGGTTACGGTGACGCAGAACGCCATCGACGCGTTCGCCGAGGCGACCGGCGATCATCAATGGATCCACGTCGACCGCGAGCGCGCCAAGAGTTCGCCGTTTGGCACGACCGTGGCGCACGGTTACCTCACGCTAGCGCTGGCGCCGCGGCTGATGGATCAGATCTACAAAGTCGATAACGTCCGCCTCCGCATCAATTACGGCCTCAACAAGGTCCGCTTCACCGAGCCAGTGAAAAGTGGCGCGCGGGTGCGCATGACGCTGAAGCTGCTGAGCGTCGACCGGACGCCTGCGGGCGCACGGGTAACGACGGAAGCGCGATTTGCGATCGACGGCGTCGAGCGGCCGGCCTGCATCGCCGAACTGGTCGCCGTGCTCGTCCCGAACTAGTCGGTCGGCTCGAGCGCGCTTTCATGCCAATGGCGCAACAACAGGCGCGATAGCCAAGACAGCACGACGAAAATCGCGATGCCGGTCAACGACAGCAGCAGCAGTGCCGCGAACATGCGCGGAATCTCCAGGCGATAGCCAGCCTCGATGATGCGCGACGCCAAACCAGTCTCGGCGCCGCCGGTGCCGGCGACGAACTCGGCCACGACCGCGCCGATCAGCGCCAAACCGCCGCTGATGCGCACGCCCGCCAGGAACAGCGGCAACGCCGACGGCAATCGCAGCAGGCGGAGGATTTGCCAACGCGATGCGCCGTAGAGACGGAAAAGATCGTGCAGATTGCGGTCGGCGCTGTTCAGGCCGAGCGTCGTGTTGGCGACAATCGGAAAGAAAGCAACGATGGTGGCGCAAACCAGCAGCGCGGCGAAAACGTTGTTGACCCAGATGATGATCAGCGGCGCGATCGCGACGACCGGCGTCACCTGGAGAATCACCGCGTAAGGAAACAGGCTGACTTCGAGCAGCCGCGACAGCGAGAACAGGATCGCCAAAGCGCCGCCGACAACGATCGCAACCGCCAGCGCCGCGACGGTGATGCGCAAGGTGACAAGCAACGCGCCAAGTAGGCTAGGCCCGTCGTGCAGCAGCGTCTTGGCGATGAGCCAAGGGCCCGGCAGGACATAGGCGGGCACGCCGACGAACCACACCGCCGCTTGCCACGCGAGAAGAAACGCCGCACCGACGAGTATCGGCGCCGCAATCCGCCAGAACCGGGATGTACCGTTCATGCCATCGCCTCCGCCAGATGGCGCGACACCGCGCGGCAATTGTCGGCGTAGCGCTCGGTCAGTCGCAAGGCGTTGTCGCGCGTCTCAGGCAAATCGATCGCAAGATCAGCGGCGATGCGGCCCGGGCGCTTGGTCATGACGAGGATGCGGTTCGTCAGGAACACGGATTCAAAAACGCTGTGGGTGACAAAGATGATCGTGCAGCGATGTTGCCGCCACAACGCGCGCAAATCCTCGTTGAGCTTGAAGCGGGTGATCTCGTCGAGCGCCGCAAATGGCTCATCGAGCAGCAGCAACGCCGGTTCGGTAACCAGGGCGCGGGCAATCGAAACGCGCATGCGCATGCCGCCGGAGAGCTGACGCGGATAAGCCGCGGCGAATTCGCCCAGACCCAACGACCCCAGTATCGCCGTTATGCGCGGCGATGCCGCCGTGCGCGTCACGCCTGCGAGACGCAACGGCAGATAGACGTTGTCCGCGACCGTTGCCCAAGGCATCAGCGTCGGCTCCTGGAAGACGAAGCCAACCCGGCCGGCAAGACCGTCGGCGCGCTCCACATGCCCGGCGCTCGGCTCGATCAGGCCGGCGAAAATACGCAGCAACGTGCTCTTGCCACAACCAGACGGACCGAGAACACCGACGAACTCGCCGGGCGCCACCGCCAGATCGACGCCGGCGAGGGCGGCGATGCCGTTGCGAAACGATTTTGCCAGCGCGGCAGCGGCAAGCAGGATCTCGGCCACGCCGCGTCCGCCTAGGGTTGTGTCTTGAGGCCGACGCGGTGATCGACGAAGCGCAACGTATAGGCCTGGCGATAGTTCATGTCGGTTGGATAAAGGCCTTGTTTCGCCATCACGTCGAAGAATGTGCGCCAGCGCGCATCGGTCATCGCGCCGACGCCGAGCGTCTTGGCGTCACCGCTGTCGACGATGCCGTGACTCGCCATGGTCGACCGCGCATAGGCCAGCAGCGCGTCGGTTTGCTCGGGATTGTCCTTCTTGATAAGCGCGTTGGCGTCGGCCGGATCGTGCTTGAAATATGCGTACCAGCCCTCGATCGAGGCGTCGACGAAACGCTGCACCAAGCCGGGATTATCGTGCACCAATTTGGCCGACGTCTCGATCAGTGAACCGTAGCTGGCATAACCCGAATCAGCGAGCAGAAAGACCTGCGGATCGCCGCCTGCTTGCCGGATGAGGAATGGTTCGCTGGTCAGATACCCTTGCTGGATCGCCCGCGGATTGGTGAGGAACGGCGCCAGATTGAACGTATAAGGCCGGATCTGCGCATCGGTGTAACCGAATCGCGCTTTGAGGAACAGCCACCAACCGACGCGCGTGTCGCCGCCGATCATAATCGGCTTGCCTTTGAGGCTTGCGAGATCCTTGAAGCCGGCGGCACGGTGCGCGATCAGCACGCTCGGATCTTTCTGGAAGAGCGCGGCGACCGCGACCAGCGGAATGTTCTGCTGGCGAACGTTGAGCGGCAGGAAGCTATTCGACACGATGGCGAAATCGAGCCGGCCGGCGGCAAGCAGCTGCGTCTGATTGATCTGCGGCCCACCCTGACGCAGCTCGACCTCGATTCCGTGCCGGGCATAGATGCCTTCGGCGATCGCCGCGTAATAACCGCCGTGCTCGGCTTCGGCACGCCAATCCGTGCCGAAGACCACATGATCGAGCGCGCACGCCGGCCGGCTTACGACCAGAGCCGTTAGCACCAGCGCCCAGCACAATCCGGCTTTCTTCATCCCCCCACCTCGCGGCGCCTTCTTAGCCCAAGCCGCAGCGCGGTGACAGCGTGCCGTTAGCCCGGCGGCACGACGTCGACGGTTGGCGATCCGATCCGTGCGCCGGCGATCAATGCTGGTCGTCGTCGCGCCGGCCGCCGGCCGCGTCGTCGTAACCCTTGGCGTGCGAATAGAACAGCAAGGCCAGCAGCCCGCCAGCGAGGCCGAGCGTCGCCAACCCGCCCAGGATCAGCGCGATGTAGCCCGACGTCGAGACTTCTACGGCGCCCATCGAGATCCACGCCCACACCGCCACCGAAGCGGCCGAGAGCGCGAGAATGGCGGCGACGGCAATGCCAAGCTTGGTCATGGTGCGGTCCTGATTAGCGCGCCGATCATAAGACGCTGGCCGGCCGACGAAAGCACAACCAGCGGACAACTATGTCGCAGATGCTGCCGTAAATATAATATTTTATTATATTTGTGCCGCCGGCTAGGATCGGGGCCTCGAACGGAGGTCGGCAGTGTCGGTGCACGTGCTGTTCAAGACTGGCGAGCGGCCGGAAGGCGGCACGCTGTCGGCACGACTGGTTGCCGAGGTGCGCGAAGCGGTCTTCGAAAAACGCGTCAAGCCGGGTGATTTTCTCGGCACCGAAAAAGACATCGCGGAACGCGCGCAGATCAGCCGGATGGCGGCACGCGACGCGCTGCGGACGCTGGCCGCACTCGGCGTCGTCGAGATCAAGGTCGGTGCCGGCGGCGGCGTGCGCATCGCGCATGGCAATCCGCGGCAGTTCGCCGAAGCGCTCGCCGTTCAGCTCGATCTCGCCGGCATCAGCGCCACCGAAATTCTCGACGCGCAGCGCGCCATTGAGACACTGGCGGCCGAGCTGGCAGCCGAGCACGCCACCGTGACCGAAATCGCAGGCTTAAAGCGCCTCCTCGCCGCTGCCGAAGGACAGATCGACGACGTTCCGGCATTTACGCGCGCCTGTCTCGACTTCCATCTTGCGATTGCCGAAGCGTCGCATAATCGCGTGCTGGCGGCACAGTTGCGCTCCTTGCAGCACGTGTCATGGCCGACACGAAACCCGGCCCTGACGCGAACCGTCGCGCTCCACATCCTCGAAATCCATCGCAAGCTGGTTGCGCTGATCGAGGCGCGTGACGCGGCCGCTGCGCGCCGCCTGATGGACGAACACGTCAAGATGATCCGTGCGCGGCGCACCACCCAATCTGGCCGCAATGCAGCGAAGCACGGCGCCGTTTGTTGAATCGAATCGGACAACGGAGGAAGCCATGAGCAAATTCATCATCGCACCTCACTTCCGGCTGCAAGAATGGGTCGCCGAAGAGAAAGGGTATTTCCGCGATGAAGGGCTCGATTACGAGTTCCGCGAGACCATGGATTCGAGCACCGGGCAAGGCCACCAGCTCGGCAATAAGGTCGGCGCCTTCCAGTCAATCGAGCAAGGCCGGGCCTGCGATATCAGCGGCGCCTGTCATTGGACCGTCAACGTCGCGGCCGCCAAAGGCCACGCCAAACTCTATGCCGACGCCTATTCAGTTTCGCCTGCCGGCATTTTCGTGCCGCCGGAATCGCCGATCAAAGAGCCGGCCGATCTCAAAGGCGTACCGATTTCCGTCGGCTACCAGTCCGGCAGTCATTACGCGACGATCCAGGCGCTCGAACAATACATGTCGTTGAGCGACATCAAGCTCAGCTTTGCCGACGGACTGCTGTTCAGCCGCATGGAGTTGTTGTTCGACCGCAAGGTGCCAGCAGTCACCGTGTTCAGCGGGCCTTACTACTTCCTCGAGCAGCTGGGATTCCGGAAGATGATCGATGCCACCTTCATGATGGCCTCGATGATCAACGGCAATCCGGACTCCGAGGACGTGCGCAAATATTTCAGGGCGCTGCGCCGTGCCCAGCGCGACATCGACCTGCGGCCCGAGATTTACACGCACTATTATGAGAAGGAGTTCCCCACGCGCTTCCACGGCCTGATGGATACGCGGCGTTGGGGGCCCGGCGAGCGCATCGTCTTCGAACCCTATACGAAGGAGGTGTTCGAGGAATCGCAGCGCTGGATTGCCGAGCGCGGCATTTTCCCCGATGGCACCGGTAATGCCGCCTACGAGAATGCAGTCGTGACGCTGGCCGCGGAATAACCCGGCAGCGTCACTTTACGGTGTTCCGCCGACCGGGGCGTGTGGCCGCGAAGCTCGGCGGATCGCTTGCCGGAAACGAATCGGCGCTCATGACATCGAGCTCGTCCTCGGACAGGGCCGGCCGCGGTGCACGATCCGTTGGCCGCTTGCGCTTTTTGGTGACACGGCGTTGCCGTTTGCCAGGTCTCTCGCCTGCACGCGCGCGCTTCATGCTTGCCTCCACCCAGAACGTATATGCCGGCAAACGCGCAAGAACCGGCATGGTTCCCCACGGCGGGTCGGCCCGGGTGGCCGCCCTCGCAGCGGATTCAAGAATATGTTCTGATGGCCGCGGCGCGGATCAATGCGGCGAGCGAGGCATCGATGAGCATAGCTGCGATTTCTCCGACCGAGCGGGTCACCGCCACGATCGACGGCGCGATCGGCTGGTTGATCTTCAACAACCCCGCCAAGTGTAACGCACTGTCGCTGGACATGTGGCAGGCGATTCCGGCGATCCTCGATCGCTTCGAGCGCGAGCCGATGGTACGCGTCGTGGTGCTGCGCGGCGCCGGCGAGCGCGCCTTCACCTCGGGTGCCGACGTTTCGGAATTCGAGCGGCTGCGTGGCACGCCCGCCGAGCAGGAGCGCTACAGCACGATTTCGGAAACCGCCTTGACCCGATTGCAGCAGTTTCCGAAGCCGACGATTGCCATGATCCAGGGCTATTGCATGAGCATCGGCCTGGGCGTCGCGCTGGCCTGCGACTTGCGCTTTGCCGGATCGAGCGCGCGTTTCGCCAGTCTCGCGGCGCGTCTCAGCCTGACCTACCGGTGGTCCGACATCAAGAAACTGGTCGATCTGATCGGACCGGCGCGCACCAAGGATTTCTTCTATAGCGCGCGGCACGTGCCGGCCGAGGAGGCACTGACGATCGGCCTGGTCGAATACATGCGATCCGATACGGAGATCGAAGCGTTCACCCGCGCCTACTGCGCCCGCATCGCCGAAAACGCACCGCTGAGCATGACGGCGACCAAACGGATCGTCGCCGAATTGGTCAAGCCATCGTCCGAGATCGACCGCAACCTATGCAAGGCGATCGTCGCGAGCTGCTACGCCAGCGAGGATTACGTCGAAGGCCGGCGCGCTTTCATGGAAAAGCGCCAACCGGTTTTTCGCGGCAAGTAACCGCCGATCACAAGACGTGTTTTGCGCGCGGTGCGTTTCGCGTCTTGGTCTAAGATGGCCAACCTAGAAAATGGAGAAGAAGATGGCTGCTTTGGTGCCCCCGTTCACGCGCGAAACTGCGATCGCGAAAATCCGTATGGCGGAAGATGGCTGGAACAGCCGCGACCCGCAGCGCGTCGCGCTGGTGTATACGGAGAATAGCCGGTGGCGGAATCGCGTCGAGTTTCCTGTTGGGCGTCAAGCGATCATCGAATTCCTGACACGCAAATGGGCGAAGGAACTCGATTATCGCCTGATCAAGGAGCTCTGGACGTTCGAGGGCAATCGGATTGCCGTGCGCTACGCCTATGAATGGCATGACGACAGCGGCCAATGGTTCCGGTCTTACGGGAACGAGAACTGGGAATTCGATGAAACAGGCTTAATGCAGAGGCGGTTCGCTTCGATCAACGACATGCCCATCAAGGAATCGGAGCGTAAATTTCATTGGCCGCTTGGCCGACGCCCTGACAACCATCCAGGTCTCACCGAGCTCGGGCTGTGATTGGCGGCCGTATCGAAAATTAGGGCAGCGAGCAAGCTGCGGCCATCAGCAACCCCCAGCAATAGAAGCCAGCTTCGACCAACTCGGTGATGACGCCCCACCGGTATGGAAGCCGACAGAGTCACAGTACCGGGCACATTTGGTAAATCGACACAACGAATTCGGTGAATGTCATTGGTGAAAATTCGCCGACGGACTTACGCTATCGGACATCCCGGTTCGCTGAAAGAACGCTGCGACGCACGTGGCGCGATCAACAAGCGCATGATCGATCACGGAGCCTTGGCGATCGGGCTTTTTGGAAAACGTCCGAGTATCCTCTTCAAAATGGAGGGATGAAATGACTCGCCTTTATATCGACTGTCGCGAGTTCCCGAGTGAAATGAAATGCTCGGTTTCGATGGCCGCCGACACCCCGCAGGAACTGCTTGAGGTGGCGGTGCAGCACGCCGTGACGGTCCACGGCCACCAAGATTCATCCGAGCTGCGCGATCAAATCGGCAAAATGTTCAAGCCGATGAAGAACTGAGCGCCGACGACTGTCGCTGAGGGATCACCAGCTTTAACGTTCTAAAAAGGCTGGTGGGTGCACCAGGACTCGAACCTGGGACCCGCTGATTAAGAGTCAGCTGCTCTACCAACTGAGCTATGCACCCGCGCCGGAAGGCGCCGTATATAACAACCCCATGCCGGCTTGTCGAGCCGGATGGGGTCAGGTTTCGGCGTCGCCATAGCGGCCGATGCGGATGTCGCGGTGGACGTAGACGCTCATCAGCAAGCCGAAACCGAACATCACCGTCAGCATTGAAGTGCCGCCATACGACACCAGCGGCAGTGGCACGCCGACCACCGGCAGCAGGCCGATCACCATGGCGACGTTGATGAAGACGTAAAGGAACAGGTTGGTGGTGATGCCGAAGGCAAGCAAGCGGCCGAAATGGCTGCGCGATCGGAAGGCGATGGCATAGCCATAGACGAAGACGACGGCATAGAGCGCGAGCAGAACCAGACCGCCAACCAGCCCGAACTCCTCGCCCAGGATCGTGAAGATGAAATCGGTCTGGCGTTCGGGCAGAAACGACAGGTGCGCCTGGGTTCCCGACAAATACCCCTTGCCGAAAATCCCGCCGGAGCCGACGGCGATCTTGGCCTGCAAGCTGTGATAGCCGGCGCCGAGCGGATCGTTCTCGGGATTGAGGAAGGTCAGAATCCGGTTCTTCTGATATTCGCGCAGATGGTGCCAGGCGAAGGGAACCACGGCGCCGGCGGCCGCGAGCACCACCGCAAATTTCCAAATCCTGACGCCGGCAAGGAAGAACATGGCGGCGCCGCCGATCACCAGCATGGTTGCGGTGCCGAGATCGGGCTGCTTCAGCACCATCGCCGCCGGCACGAGAATCATCAGCGCTGGCACGATGAGTTTCACCGGATTGCGGATCTCCTCGGCCGGCATGCCATTGAAATAGCGTGCCAGCACCATGACCAGTGCGACTTTCATGAATTCCGACGGCTGGATTTGGATGATGCCGAGATCGATCCAGCGCTGCGCACCCATGCCGATGGCACCGCGCACCTCGACCGCGATCAGCAAGATCATCGTCACGGCATAGAAGCCGTAGGCCGCACGCAGCCAGACGCGGATGTCGACCATGGCGACCACGAGCATGACCAGCGCCGCGACCAAATACCGTACCACCTGGCGCTCAGCCCATGGATGCCAGCTGCCGTTGCCTGCCGAATAGAGCATCGCGAAGCCGACGCAGGCGATGGTGGTGACCAACGCAACCAGCGGCCAGTTCACGTTCAGCAGCTTGACGCTCAACGTCTGCTGCGTCTGGGAGGGGTCATAAAGCCAGCGCATGGTTCGGCTCAGCCCTGTGCCAGCTTCGTAGCGTCAAAGGGTTCGGCCGGCACGCGGCGCGCCGGGTCGCGCTTTTGCGCTTCGAGCAAGAGATCGTGGGCGATTGGCGCCGCGACCGCGCCGCCCTCGCCGCCGGTGGCGCCACCGTGCTCGACCACGACCGAGCAGACATAACGCGGCGCCGCAACCGGCGCGAAAGCAATGAACAGCGCGTGATCACGATCCTTCCACGGCACTTTGGTGCCGGTAACGACGCCGCGATCGCGGATTTCCCGTGCGATGTGATGGACCTGCGCGGTGCCGGTCTTGCCGCCCATGATCATCGTCGGGTCTTGGATCCGTGCGCCATAGGCGGTGCCATGCGGTTCATTGACGACGCCGTACATCGCGTCGCGAATCACATCGAGGGTCTTCTGCTGAACCCCCATGGGCGCAAAGCCGTGACTGACGTCGGTCGCGACGGGACTCGCCGCCGTCATCACGCCGTCGTCCCGCACCAGTACCGGCTTGATCGTGTGCCCGGTCGCGATGCGGGCGACGTAGATCGCCAGTTGCAGCGGCGTCACGGAAACGAAGCTCTGGCCGATGCCGCAACTCAGCGTCTCGCCACGTTGCCAGGCGACACCGGTCGTCGCCAGCTTCCACGCCCGCGTCGGAATCAAACCGGTCTTCTCACCCGGCATGTCGATGCCGAGCTTGGTGCCGAGACCGAAACGGTTCGCCATCTGCGCGATGCGGTCGATCCCGACCAGGTCGGCGGTGTGGTAGAAGAAGACGTCGCAGGATTCGCGGATGGCGCGATGCACCGACAACGTGCCGTGGCCGCCTTTCTTCCAGCAATGGAACACTGTGTTGCCGAGGTGGAATTCGCCCGGACAGAAGAATTCCGTGTCCGGCGTGATCACGCCGGCCTCGAGCGCGGCTGTCGCCACCAGCGGCTTGAAGGTCGAGCCCGGCGAATAGCTGCCGGCGATCGCCTTGTTCTCCAAGGGATTGTAAGGATTGTCGACCAGCGCCTTCCATTGCGCCGGGCTCAAGCCGCTGGCGAAAGCGCTCGGATCGAAACCCGGCGCCGAGGCCAGAGCGAGTACCTCGCCGGTCCACGAGTCGATGACGATAGCGGAGGCCGAGCCCTGCGCGGCACAGCGGCGCATCGCCATATCCTGCAATGCCATGTCGAGGCCGAGAACGATCTGGTCGCCCGCGATACCGTCCTCGTGCGCCATCTCGCGCACGACGCGCCCGAACGCGTTGACCTCGACCTCGCTGGTGCCGGCGGTGCCGCGGAGCTCGAGATCGTATTGCTTCTCGACGCCGCTCTTGCCGACACGGAAATCGGGCAGCTCGACCAGTGGATCGTCGCTGTTGAGCTCCTGTTCCGAGACCGGCGCGACATAACCCACGACATGCGCGGTCTCGTCGCCGAATACGTAATGGCGGATCAGTCCCTGCTCGATCGAAACGCCCGGCAGATCGACGGCGTTGACGTCGATGCGCGCCATCTCGTTCCAATCCATGTCTTCGCGCAGCGCGATCGGGACGAAGCTGTGGTGGTTGCGAATGTCGCGCAAGACCCGGCGGCGATCAGCGTCGGTGAGCGGCACGAGATCGGCCACGGCATCGAGCGTCTGATCGATATTGCCCGCCTGCTCGGGAATCACCACGGCGCGGTAGGTCGGCCGGTTGATGGCCAGCGGCACGCCGAAGCGATCGACGATATGGCCGCGTGGCGGCACCAACAGCCGGATGTTGATCCGGTTTTCGTCGGCCAACATTGCGAACTTCGGCGCCTGGACGACCTGGAGGTAATAGAGGCGGCCGGCGAGCGCCGTCAGCAGCGCGACCTTGCCGCCCGCCAATACCATGGCACGACGCGTCAGGACCTTGCCGCGACCGTTTGCCTTCTTCATGTCACGTACTCAACGCCGGCATCGCACGATACGCCAGGGCGAGCAAGTAGCTGCCGATCGGGAAGCAAGCCGTTGTAATAAGCGTCTGGAAGATGAACGGGCGCGGCGGCATGGCCTGCACCTGCATCAAGCTGACGAACGCCCATTCGAACGCGAAGGCTCCCACGGCGACGCCGAAAAAGCCAAGCCACAGGATCGAGAACGGCCGATGGCTGAAGACCCGCCGTTGGCTCAAGACACCGGTACGCACCAGCAGCAGTACGAGCGCCGACAGGCCAACATAAGGCGTGCCGTTGAGCAGATCGAGCAACAAGCCGGCAAAGAACACGACGCTCGGCGGCAGCAGATCGGGCCGGTAGACCGACCAATGGAAAACCGCCATCAGCGCGAAGGCCGGCGCGATCGAACCGAAGCTCGGCACGTGGAACGGCAACAGCGATAGCAACACGAAGAGGATCGTCGTCGTGCCGGGCACCATGCGAGCGACAAAACCAAAATAGCCGTGATTCCGGGAATACGGCATGATTACCGCGCGGGAGTCGCCCGGGCGCGGCCCCCTCCGATCGGCGGCGGCGCCGGTATCGCCTTGTCCGGCAGCACGCCATCGAGACCATAGTCCACGATCCGCACCATTTCCAACCGTGCCAGATCTGCATACAGCTCGACACGGATCACGCCGTTGACCGAGACGACGACGCCAACCGGTAGATCAGGCGGGAAGACGCCGCCGCTGCCGCTGGTGACGATGCGGTCGCCCGGATTCACCGGATTCTTAGGCTGGAAATAGACCAAGCGCGGCTGATCGGAATTGTCGCCGTTGAGCATCGCCCGTTCGTGCGTACCTTCGACGACGACGGGAATGTGCGAATTGATGTCGGTCAAAAGCAGGATACGCGCGGTCCGGTCGCCGAGTTCGATGACGCGTCCGACGAGCCCGTCGCCGGTCAGCGCCGGTTGGCCACGGGACACGCCTTCATTTCGCCCGACGTCGATCAAAACGTTGCGCAGGAAGGCGCCACCGGAATCGGCGATTACTTGCGCCGCGACCGACGACACGGCGCCTTGGGGGGCGAACTTGACCAGGTTGCGAAGCTCCTCGTTTTCGGATTCGAGACGGCGCGCAACGTCCTGCCATTGCAGCAGCCGCTGGTTCTCGAGCTTGAGCTCCTGGTTCTGACGATAAACCGACGCAATATCTTCGACAGCGCCGATCGCCTTCGAGGCCGTCACGATGGGCTCTCCGGCGATGCGGAGCACCGGCGAAAGCGTATCGGCGAGCACGATACGCACGTGATCGAACAGCAGGACATCGGCCTTGCCGAGAACCGCCAGCAGCGCCGAAACAAAAATCAGGAAGGGGAGCGTCAGTCGCTGGACTGTCGCGCGTACGGGGGCAGAGACTCTCATTGGCGCCGACCGTTTCTCATGGTCCCGACTGCTTCCGCCAAATGCCCGCGCCCTCCCTCGTCAACGCCGGCCGTGCAGCTTTTACACGGACTTCGGCGCTTCGTACATGATACGGGCCCGAGCCAACATAGCTAATACATGCTTATCAAGACGTTACGCAGGGTCTTCATTTCCTCAAGCGCGCGGCCGGTGCCGAGCGCGACACAGGACAGCGGATCATCGGCGATCGAGACCGGCAATCCGGTCGAATGGCGCAGGACGTAGTCGAGGTTGCCGAGCAGCGCGCCACCGCCGGTCAGCACGATCCCCTTGTCGACGATGTCGGCAGCAAGCTCGGGCGCAGTGTGCTCGAGCGCAACCTTGACGGCTTCGACGATGGCGCCGACCGGCTCGGACAGGCTTTCGGCGATCTGGCGCTCGGAGATCACGATTTCCTTCGGCACGCCGTTCATCAAGTCGCGGCCTTTGATCTCCATGATACGGCCCTCGCCTTCTTCCGGCATGCAGGCCGAGCCGATTTCCTTCTTGATGCGTTCGGCGGACGATTCACCGACGAGCAGGTTATGATTGCGGCGGATATAGGCGATGATCGCCTCGTCCATCTTGTCGCCGCCGACGCGCACCGACCGCGAATAGACGATGCCGCCGAGCGACAGCACCGCGACCTCGGTGGTGCCGCCGCCGATGTCGACGACCATCGAGCCGGTCGGCTCGGTCACCGGCAAGCCGGCGCCGATCGCCGCCGCCATCGGCTCTTCGATCAAGAACACCCGACGTGCGCCAGCGCTTTCGGCTGATTCCTGGATCGCGCGGCGTTCGACCGCGGTCGAGCCCGACGGCACACAGACGATAATCTGCGGGCTGGCGAAACTGCGGCGGTTGTGCACCTTGCGGATGAAATGTTTGATCATTTCCTCCGCCACCTCGAAGTCGGCAATCACGCCGTCACGCAGCGGCCGAATCGCCTGGATGTTGCCCGGCGTTCGGCCGAGCATCATCTTGGCCTCGTCGCCGACCGCCAACACCTGCTTGCGGCCTTTGACGCTGGCGATGGCCACTACCGAAGGCTCGTTCAAGACGATGCCGCGGCCTTTGACGTAGACCAGCGTATTCGCCGTGCCGAGATCGATGGCCATATCGGCCGACAGCATTCCGAGGAGATTGCCGAACATCGTATTGGTGTGACCCGAGGTTGGTTGTTGGACCGCCGTTACGCTGTGAGCGCGGCGGGTGCGGTCTTCGCCCGCTTGGTCAGGAGCTTATTGAGCGCGTGGATATAGGCACGCGCCGAGGCGACCAGCGTGTCCGGATCGGCACCCTGGCCGACGACCGTCTTGCCGTCCTCCTCGAGACGCACGGTGACTTCGGCCTGCGCATCGGTGCCCTCGGTCACGGCATGCACCTGATAGAGCAGCAGGCGCGCGCTGTGCGGTACGATGGCGCGGATGGCATTGAAGGTGGCGTCGACCGGACCGTTGCCGGTGACCTTGGCGGTCTTGCGGGCCGCGTCGAAATCGAGCTCGATTTCCGCGGTCTGCGGCCCCTTTGAGCCGGCAATCACCTGCAACGAGAGGAACCTGATGCGCTCGTCACCACGCTGAATCTCGTCGTCGACCAGCGCAACGATGTCCTCGTCGTAGACGTCCTTCTTGCGATCCGCGACATCCTTGAAGCGCCGGAAGGCATCGTTCAAGGCATTGTCGCCCAGCTCGAAGCCGAGCTCCTTGAGTTTCATCTTGAACGCGTGCCGGCCCGAGTGCTTGCCCATGACCAGCGTCGACTTGCCGAGACCGACCGATTCCGGCGTCATGATCTCGTAAGTGCCAGCGTGCTTGAGCATACCGTCTTGGTGGATGCCGCTTTCGTGCGCGAAAGCGTTGGCGCCGACGATCGCCTTGTTGGGTTGCACGACGAAGCCAGTGACCGCCGAGACCAGACGCGACGCGCGTGTGATGCATTCGGACTTGATGCCGGTGGTGTAAGGGATCACGTCGTGGCGCGTCCTGAGCGCCATGACGATCTCCTCCATCGCGGCATTGCCGGCGCGTTCGCCTAGGCCGTTGATCGTGCATTCGACCTGCCGGGCGCCTGCCCGCACGGCGGCCAGCGAATTCGCCACGGCCAGGCCAAGATCGTTGTGGCAATGAACCGAAATCACCGCCTTGTCGATGTTGGGCACGCGATCGAACAACATGCGGATGAGCGCACCGAATTCCTCCGGCACGGCATAGCCGACCGTGTCCGGGATATTGATGGTGCGCGCACCAGCCTTGATCGCGCTTTCAACCACGCGACAGAGAAAGTCGTGCTCAGTGCGCGAGCCGTCTTCGGCCGACCATTCGACATCCGGACAGAGATTGCGTGCGTGCGACACGCTGTCGATCACCGCTTGATGCACCTGCTCCGGCGCCATCTGGAGCTTGTATTTCATGTGCAGCGGCGACGTCGAAAGGAACGTATGGATGCGCGGCCGCTTCGCGTGCTGCAACGCCTCCCACGCACGATCGATGTCGGTGCGCGCCGCACGCGCGAGGCCGCAGACTGCCGAGGTCTTGACCACTTTGGCGATCTCGCGCACGGCCTCGAAATCGCCGTTCGACGCGATCGGGAAGCCGCCCTCGATGACGTCGACACCCATTTCCTCGAGCAGCTGGGCAATCCGGATCTTTTCCTCGAGATTCATCGACGCGCCCGGCGATTGCTCGCCGTCGCGCATGGTCGTGTCGAAAATGATGACGCGATTGGCGTCGGCCCTGGTCTCGGGTACGACGGTCTTCGGAGATTGCGTGGCGCCCATGGCGCGATTCCTCATGTCTCAGGGAAATAACGTTGAGCCGTGGCCGATGCCCCTCGAACGCGAGCGGGCTCCATCGCGCCCGCGCTCAGGGGCAGCTAAGTCGTAGCGTGCCGCCGTTCCCCCGCGTCGGGCTGGCCAAACGGCAGGCGCGGTCGATCCGGCGCGGAAACGCCCGAATAACCCTGCCTGCGAACGTCATGGCCATATTTGCCCGCTTTCTATCGACCCGCGTCGTCACTGGCGCCGCTGGCCGGTTCCCTGGTAAGGCGAAAAAATCAAGGCCGGTACTATGTTTAGCCCGGCTTGC
>DASYYB010000062.1:0-41285 GCA_035934235.1 Allostellaceae bacterium
AGCAAAGGGCCAAGCCGGCCAGAACAGCGATCAGCCACCACCAGGCCAATTCCTTCGCCAACCACCACGCCGGCAAGGCGGACGGCAGGAGCTGGCTGGCGAAATGATGGAACGTCTCACGCCACATCAGAAACAGTGTCAGCGTGCGGGTCGTCGCGAAGAGCCAGCGACCGGCGTCGCTCGGCATGGTTCGGGCGAGCGTGTTGAAGGCCGGCAGCACGAACAGCAGATGGATGCCGCGATAGGCGACGCTTTCGCCCGCGAAAAAGCAACCAACCATGAGCAAGCCGCCGATGGCGAGAAACACGCGTTCGGCCTCGGGTAGCGCTGCATAAGCCTGCTTGAGAGCCGGCTGCCGCGCCAACAACACCGCGGCAGCGAACGCGGCGAGCGTCAGGCCTGCGAGTACAAGGACAGCCGGAAATCCCGGAAAGAGCGTCGCCAGGCCGTATGGCAGCATGACCACGCCGAAAGTGTCGCCGGAAGTAGTCCAGCCGGGGGAAGTTGCCATAAGCGACGAGCAAGTCAGTGCGATAACCGACCACGAAGAGTGCGATCAGACCCGCCGCCGCAGCGTTAATCGCAAAAAAACAGCCGCGGCCGCTCGCGCAAGGTGAGCACCATCAACACCGCAGGAAAGAATTTGGCGAACGCAGCTGACAGAACGAGGCCGTAGGCCAGCAACCGCGAGGCAGCGCCGTACCTAACGGCAAGGCGGCCGGCAACCGCAAAAGCGGCAAAGAGCAACAGTTCGAAATTACCGCGCTCGGCCGCGAAGGCCGTGACGCTCGACAGCACGGCAAGCGCCATTACGCCGTAATCGGAACGCTTGCTTGGCGCAGGCAGGCAGAACAGTGAGAAGATAAAGACGGTGTTGAGGACGAACCCGAGCGACACGTTGGCGCTCAATTCGTGCGACCCCGCACCGAGCAGAAGCAGCGGCGAGTACTCGAATTGCCGGCCGAAGACGTCGCACGGATTGGTGATGTAAGGATCGATCCCGAGGGCGCTACACATGCGCGCCGACAGCACCGAATGCGTGTCGACGAACGGAAAATCGACCGGCACGACACCCCAACCGTTGAGCATGGCAAAATAAGTCGATTTCGCCGCCAACCAATAGACCGGGCATCCCAACAGGAATGCGCCGGCGGCGATCGTCGGCAACGCGAACCGTCGCGTGAGACCCCGTAGCTCCATCGGATCAATGTCTCTGGACACGGTTAACGAGCACTGAAGGTGCGAGCTGGTTGTGACATTCGGCCACAAGTCCTTCATAAATATGTGCTTTGCTTGATTTTGCAGGGCCATTGGGGTTTAGTCGCGCAGGCCCTGTCGCGGCCGGGCGAGATCTGCGACACGGCACCGCCGTAACGCAATTGCGGTCATTTCAAGGCACACGGAATTTCCACGGCGATGCGACGTTTATAGTTTCGACGAGCAGGAGTGGACGGGATGCGGATTGCGGTTATCGGCAGCGGTTATGTCGGCCTGGTTTCGGGGGCATGTTTTTCGGAATTCGGCGTTGAGGTCACTTGCGTCGACAACGACGCGGCCAAGATCGCGCGGCTGCAACGCGGCGAAATCCCGATCTTCGAGCCCGGACTCGATCAGATCGTCCAGTCGAACACAGCCAACGGCCGGCTGCATTTCGCCACCGAGCTGAACAAGGCGGTCTCCGGCGCCGACGCGGTCTTCATCGCCGTCGGCACGCCGTCGCGCCGCGGCGACGGCCACGCCGATTTGTCTTATGTGTTCGCGGCCGCTGAAGAGATCGCCAAGGCGGTCAAGGACTATACCGTCGTCGTCACCAAATCGACCGTGCCGGTGGGCACCGGCCGCAAGGTTGCCGAAATTTTGCGCAAGCATCTGCCGGATTCCAAATTCGACGTCGTCTCGAATCCCGAATTTCTGCGCGAAGGCTCGGCGATCGAAGATTTCATGCGGCCCGACCGGGTGGTAATCGGCACCGACAGTGAGCGTGCCGCCGGCGTGATGCGCGAGCTCTACCGGCCGCTTTCCCTCATCGAGAAACCGATCCTATTCACGTCGCTCGAAACCGCCGAGCTGATCAAGTACGCGGCCAACAGTTTCCTCGCCACCAAGATCACCTTCATCAATCAGGTTGCCGATCTGTGCGAGAAGGTCGGGGCCAACGTGCAGGACGTGGCACGCGGCATCGGCCTCGACGGCCGGATCGGCCGCAAGTTCCTGCACGCGGGACCGGGTTTCGGCGGCTCGTGCTTTCCGAAAGACTGCTTGGCGCTGGTCAAGACCGCGCAAGAAGCCGGCGCGCCGCTGGGCATTATCGAGACCGTCGTCGCCGCGAACGACCGCCGCAAAGAGCACATGGCCGAGCGCATCGTCCAGGCCTGCGGCGGCAGCGTGAAGGGCAAGACGATCGCCGTGCTCGGCTTGACCTTCAAGCCCAACACCGACGACATGCGCGACAGCCCGAGCCTGGCGATCGTTCCGGTGCTGCAAAAGGCCGGCGCCACCGTCCGCGCCTTCGACCCCGAAGGCATGACCGAAGCGAAGAAGCTGCTGGCCGGCGTCACCTTCTGCGGCGGCAGCTACGAGACCATGGAGGGCGCGCACGCCCTCGTCCTGGTTACCGAATGGAACGAGTTCCGCGCGCTCGATCTCGAGCGCGTCAAATCGCTGCTGAAGACGCCGACCATCATCGACCTGCGCAACATCTACACGCCGGCCGACATGGCCGAGGCCGGCTTCCACTATTTCAGCATCGGCCGCCGCGCCGCGGCGCCGGCGCGCCAACGTCTCCAGGCCAAAAACTGATCGGGAGTCCGGCGATGGCCACTGTCCGCAAACGCATTCTCGTCACCGGCGGCGCCGGGTTTCTCGGCTCGCATCTGTGCGAGCGGTTGCTGGCCGAAGGCAACGACGTGCTGTGCGTGGACAACTATTTCACCGGCCGCAAGGACAACATCGCCCATCTCCTCCATCAGACCAATTTCGAGGTGATGCGCCACGACGTGTGCTTCCCGCTCTATGTCGAGGTCGACGAGATCTACAACCTCGCCTGCCCCGCATCGCCGATCCATTATCAGTTCGATCCGGTGCAGACCACCAAGACCAGCGTCATCGGCGCGATCAACATGCTGGGCCTCGCCAAGCGGGTGAAGGCCAAGGTGTTTCAGGCCTCAACCTCGGAAATCTATGGCGATCCCAGCGTCCATCCGCAGACCGAGGATTATCGCGGCAACGTCAACACGCTGGGGCCGCGCGCCTGCTACGACGAAGGCAAGCGCTGCGCCGAGACGCTGTTCTTCGACTACCTGCGACAGCACAAGCTGCGGATCAAGGTCGCGCGCATCTTCAACACCTACGGCCCGCGCATGCATCCGAACGACGGCCGCGTCGTGTCGAACTTCATCGTCCAGGCGCTGAAGAACGAGTCGATCACCGTCTATGGCGACGGCAAGCAGACCCGCGCTTTCTGCTATGTCGACGATCTGATCGAGGGCTTCGTCCGGCTGATGGGATCGCCCAACAACATCACCGGCCCGATCAATCTGGGCAACCCCGTCGAGACCACGGTCGGCGAACTGGCGGAGAAGATCATCGCCATGACCGGCTCGCGCTCGAAGATCGAACGCCGGCCGTTGCCCGTCGATGATCCGGTTCAACGGTGCCCGGATATCGGCCAGGCGAAGAAGATCCTGGGCTGGCAGCCGCGCGTGCCGCTCGAAACCGGCTTGCAGCACACCATCGCCTATTTCGACCGGCTGCTGACCGAGCACGGCGAGAACCCCGAACCCAGCTTGCGCGTCGTCGGCTGAAGCGCGGCTAGTCTTTCACGCCCGCGGCGGCGAGCGCCTGCGTCTGGCGCTTGGCCAACACCTTCTCGTCGAAATCCGCGATCAGTTCGTGGAACATCCGGTGCCAGTTGATCTCGGCCTTGAGCCGCAGGAATACCGAACCGAGGCCCACCGCAGCGCGATCCATGAACACGAACTCGCGCGGCGGCTTGACACCGCCGAGGCGGCGGATATCCGCATGCACCGTCTCCGCCACGTCGCGGCCATAGGCGCCCGAGCCGTGCTCCTGGATGCGACGCGCGCGGTTTTCGAGCAATGGCTCGTAGACGTAGCGCGCCCAACGATTGAGCGCGGCGATCATCTCGCGCGATAGGCTTTTGAAGCCCCAGGTTTCGTACGCCGAGACCGCCAACTCCTCATCGTCGCGATCGAGCGCGTGATAGAGGTCGATGACGCCGCGCACGAACGGCGCCGGAAAGACGCGGATGCAGCCGTAATCGAGCAGGTTGACGGTCTGATCCCGCCGCACGGTGTAGTTGCCGAGATGCGGATCGCCGTGGATGACGCCGTAGAAGTAGAACGGCACATACCAGGCGCGGAACATGTTGCGCGCGATCTGGTTGCGAACCGCGAGGCTGCCTTCGGCCGCGGCCTCGACGAACGGCCGACCTTCGAGCCAGCTCATGGTGAGGAGCCGCCGCGTCGACAGCTTGGCGACGTATTCCGGCACGTGGACACCGGGTTCGTCCGCGAGCATCGCGCCGAACAGCCGCATGTGCGCTGCCTCGCGGCGGTAATCGAGCTCTTCGCGCAGTCGTGCCGCGAGCTCCTTCTGCACTTCGCCGGTATCGATCGACCGGTCGTAGCGCTCGAAGATTGCCAGCACGATCTTCAACTGCTGGAGATCCGCCTCGACCGCCGATTCCATATCGGGATATTGCAGCTTGCAGGCGAGATCGGCTCCGTCGAGACCGGCCGCACGATGCACCTGGCCCAGGGACGCGGCATGCGCCGCTTCGCGCGTAAAGCTCTTGAACCTGGCCTGCCAGTTTTCGCCCAACTCGCTCGCCATGCGGCGCTTGACGAACGGCCAGCCCATCGGCGGCGCGTTCGATTGCAGCGTCGCGAGCTCGTCGGCGTATTCGTGCGGCAGCGCATCCGGCAGCGTCGCCAGCAATTGCGCCACCTTCATCAGCGGGCCCTTGATCGCGCCGAGCGAGGCCTTCAGATCGGCGGCGTGCCGCGGCCGGTCGAGCTTGAGGCCGAGATAGCGCGAGCCGGCAAGCCGCGCCGCCAGCCCGCCCATGGCGGTCGAGACTTGCGCGTAGCGGCGCACGCGGCGCGTGAGATCGTTGCGGTCGGCCATGGTCGGCGGAGTTTCCTCGGGCGGCAGCGCACTGTCCACCGTCAAAACAATGCGAAAAACGCTGGCAGGGTTGCGCGGCTCCCGCCAAGCTCGCCCACACGGCGGAGGGGGACATGACGGCCAACGCACGCGCGATCGACATCCACAATCACATCGTGCCGGCGAACATTCCGCCCTATGCCGGCAAACACGGCGGCAGCCGTTGGCCGCAGATGGCGCCGTGCGACGCGCGCCACAAGAACGTGATGATCGACGGCAAGAACTTCCGCACGGTCAGTGACGAATGCTGGGACGTCAGCCGCCGCGTCGCCGCGATGGATGCGACGGGCATCGGCATGCAGGTGCTATCGCCGATGCCCGAGCTTTTATCCTACTGGTTTCCGGCCGAAGACGCGGTCGCCTTCGGCCGCGTTGTTAACGGCGCGATCGCCGAAATGGTGGCGCGCGCGCCGCAACGCTTCGTCGGCCTCGGCATGGTGCCGTTGCAGGATCCCGAGCTGGCGGCGCGCGAGCTTGAACGGTTGATGCAGGACGGCTTTCGCGGCGTCGAGATCGGCACCAATGTCAACGGCATCGCGATCGGCGATCCGCGCTTCGAGCCGTTCTTCGCCGCGGCCGAACGCCTCAACGCTGCGATCTTCGTCCATGCGCTGCATCCAGCGAGCCTCGAACGGATCGTCGGCTCGCCGCGGTTGGCGCCCTTCGTGGCCTTTCCGGGCGAGACGAATTTCGCGATCTGCTCGTTGATCAGCGGCGGCACATTGGAGAAGCATCCCAAACTGCGCATTGCCTTCAGCCACGGCGGGGGCACCTTCGCCATCGTTCTGCCACGGCTGGCGCAGGGTTGGACGATCTCGCCGGTGTTGCGCGAGACGATCAAAATCAATCCACGCGAAACCGCCCGCCGGCTCTATTACGACACGTTGGTGTTCGAGGCAAAAACCGTTCGCTTGCTGATCGAGCTGTTCGGTTTAAGCCAACTCTGCGTTGGCAGCGATTTTCCGTTCGACGGCGCCGACAAGGAGCCGCTGCGCGAGATCGCCAAGCTCGAGCTGCCCGCGGCCGAACTGGCTGCACTCCATGAAGGCAACGCCAGGCGATTCCTGGGACTTGCCTAGCCCATCGTCTCGAGCTGATCGATGAAGCCGGCGATTACGCCGAGGCCCTTCTGCCAGAATTTTGGGTCCGAGGCGTCGAGGCCGAACGGCGCCAGTAGCTCCTTGTGCCGCTTGGTGCCGCCCGCCTTGAGCATGTCGAGATATTTCTCGGCAAAGCCCTGCGCCGCGCCCTGATAGACCGCGTAGAGCGAATTCACCAGACAGTCGCCGAACGCATAGGCATAGACGTAGAACGGCGTGTGGATGAAGTGCGGGATGTAGGCCCAGTACCACTTGTACTCGTCTTCAAAACGGATCGCCGGACCGAGGCTTTCCTTCTGCACGTCGAGCCAGATCGCGCCGATGCGCTCGGCAGTCAACTCGCCCTGGCGGCGTTCGTCGTGCACGCGGCGCTCGAACTCGACGAACGCGATTTGCCGCACGACCGTGTTGAGCATGTCCTCGACCTTCGCGGCGAGCATCGACTTGTGCCGTTTCGCGTTCTTCTCGCCGGCAAGCAGTGACTGGAAGGTCAGCATTTCGCCGAACACCGACGCGGTTTCGGCCAAGGTCAGCGGCGTATCGGACATCAGCGCGCCGCGCGGCCCGGCAAGAACTTGGTGCACGCCGTGGCCAAGTTCGTGGGCCAGCGTCATCACGTCGCGCGTCCGGCCGAGATAGTTGAGCAGAAGATAGGGATGCGCATTCGGCACCGTCGGGTGCGCAAAGGCGCCTGGCGCCTTGCCCGGACGCGCCGGGGCGTCGATCCAGCGATTATCGAAGAAGCGTTTGCCAACGTCGGCCATCGCCGGCGAGAAGGCGCCGTAAGCGTCGAGCACGATGCGCCGCGCCTCGGGCCAGGGCACCAGCTTGTTGTCTTGATCCGGCAATGGCGCATTGCGATCCCAATAGGACAGCGCCTTGACGCCAAACCATTTCGCCTTGAGGCGGTAATAGCGGTGGGCGAGTGCCGGATAGGCGCCGCGCACCGCCGCGATCAGCGCGTCGACGACCTCGTCCTCGACGTAATTGGCGAGATTGCGCGATGAGATCGGCCGCTTGAAGCCGCGCCAGCGATCTTCGATCTCCTTGTCCTTGGCAAGCGTATTGGTGACGAGCGCGAAGAGCGACGCATTGTCCCCGTAAACCGCGCCGATCGATTTGGCCGCCACCTTGCGCGTCGCGCCGTTCGGCTCGGAGAGCAGATGGAGCGCCTCCGCGCCGGTGAGCCGCTTGCCTTTGACCGGAAAGCGCAGAGCAGCGTTCGTCTCATCAAAGAGACGCGTCCAGGCCGCGCGACCTGCGACTGCCTTCTCGTGCAGCAGCTTTTCGAGATCGTCCGTCAGCTGGTACGGCCTGAAGGCACGCAGATCGCGCAGCCATGGCCGATAGTGAGCAAGCTCGGGCGCGCGCAGCTTTTCATCGAGCGCCGTGTCGTCGACGCGGTTGAGCTCGAGCGTGAAAAACAGCAACCGGGTCGAAATGTCGGTCGCCTTCTCCTGCATGTTCTGGAAGAAGCGGCCGTTTTCGGGATCGCTCTGATCGTCGGCATAGCGCAGCGAGGCGTAGCTCAGCACGCGCCCGAGCAATTCCTGGATGCGCTCGTATTCGTGGACTGCGGCGCCGAGCTCCACACCAGGCATCGTGGCAAGCTTGCCTGTGTGCGCCGCCTGGAACCGTTGCGCCGACGAGTCCGCCTCCGCCAAGTCGCGCTTCAATTCAGCGCTGTCCGGGCCCGGATAAAGATCGTTCAGGTCCCATTCCGGCAAGCGTCCGAGCGCGGAGCTCTTCCGTTTTGCCGTCGATCGTTGCGCCGCCATGGTCCGCCCCGTCTGCAATGCCGCGTCCGCCTGTCGGTTCGCCCCCGAACCTCGGTCACCAGGAAATTGACGCCAAGGCACAAGCCCTGTATTTCGCAGGGGTCCGTGAGCCAGAACGGCGTCGATTCGGGGACCGATGGATTATCACACCTGCCCCAACCTCGCCGCGATGTTTTTCGCCGAAGCAACGCGCCAAGGCGACCGGCCGTTCCTGTGGGCGAAGCAGGCAGGCGCTTATAACGCGCTGAACTGGCGCGAGGCGCGGCAGCAAGTTGCCGATCTCGCCAAGGGGTTGCGCGCGCTCGGCATCGGCCGCGGCGATCGCGTCGTGTTGGTCGCCGAGAACCGCCCCGAATGGGTCATCGCCGATTTTGCGATCATGAGCGCGGGCGGCATCACCGTGCCCGCCTACACGACCCATACAGTCGACGATTATCGCCACGTCATGACCAATTGCGCGGCCAAGGCCGTCATCGTCTCGACCGCCGCGTTGGCACGGCGCGTGTTGCCGGCGGCGGCGCAATCATCGAGTGTCACCACCGCCGTGACGATCGAGCCGCCCGATGCCGACGTGCCGGCTCGGGTTGTGCCACGTTCCTGGCAGGCTGTCTGCGCGCTCGGCGCCGCTTCGCCCAGCAACGTCGAGGACTGGATCGGTGCGATCGGGCACGACGATATCGCCTGCCTGATCTACACCTCGGGCACCGGCGGCGCGCCCAAAGGCGTGATGACGACGCACGGCAATGTCCTGGCCAATTGCCGCTCGGCCTTCAGCCTGCTCGAGAAGCTGGGCCTCGGCCACGAGGTCTTCCTTTCGTTCCTGCCGATGTCGCATTCCTACGAGCACACCGCCGGCATGATGTTTCCGATTTCGCTCGGCGCCGAAATCTATTTCGCCGAAGGCGCGGAGACGTTGGCCGCGAACCTGATCGAGGCGCGTCCGACGATCATGACAGCGGTGCCGCGGCTCTATGAAGCGTTCCACCAGCGCATCCTGCGCGCGGTCGAGCGCGAAGGCGGCCTTAAGGCGAAGCTATTCTTCGCGGCGCTGGCGCTCGGCCGCAAACGCTACGATCAGCGGAACCGCCTCGGCCCCGTCGAGTACATCGCGGACGCAATCCTCGACGTCCTGGTGCGCCGCAAGATCAAGGCGCGCTTCGGCGGCCGGCTCAAAGCGATGGTTTCGGGTGGCGCCGCGCTCAATCCGGAAATCGGCCGGTTCTTCCTCGCCTTGGGCCTGCGGCTGCTGCAAGGCTACGGCCAGACCGAAGCGGCGCCGGTGATCAGCGCCAATCCGCCCGACCACATCAAGATCGATACGGTCGGCCTGCCGGTGCTCGGCGTCGAGATCGGCTTTGCCGAGGATGGCGAAATCCTGGTGCGCGGCGACAATGTGATGAAGGGCTATTGGAACGATGCCGAGGCATCGGCCCGCGCGCTCGCCGATGGCTGGTTGCATACCGGCGATGTCGGCCGCCTCGATGACGAAGGTTTCCTGGTCATCACCGACCGGAAGAAGGATTTCATCAAGACCTCGGGTGGCGAAATGGTCGCGCCGGCACGCGTCGAGGGTTGCCTGACGCTGCAATCCGAGATCGGCCAGGCGATGGTAGCCGGCGACAGGCAGCCCTATCTCGTCGCCGTGCTGGTGCCGAGCCAACACCTGATCGAAGAAAGTGCGCGACGGCATCGCGCCGCCGCCGATACGCCGCTGGCCGACCGACCCGACATTCGCGAAGCGCTGGCCGCGGCGGTGACGCGCGCCAACGCGTCGCTGGCGCCGTTCGAGCGCATTCGCCGTTTCCTCATCGCCAACGAGCCGTTCACGACGGCCAATCACCAGATGACGCCGACACTCAAGATACGGCGCCACGTTATTCGTCAAGCCTATGGCGAGGCACTATCGGCTCTTTGCGAGAAGGCTGGCAGCTGAACCGACGGAGCGGCGCGGCTAGCGCCGTTTGTGATAGTCGCGATACCAGTCGACGAAGCGCCGCAAGCCGACATCGATCGTCGTGCGCGGCGCGAAGCCAAGATCGCGGCGAGCGGCGGCGATGTCGGCATAGGTCGCCGGCACGTCGCCCTTCTGCATCGGTACGTTCTGGCGCTCGGCGGTCTTGCCCATGGCGGCTTCGAGCGCCGCGACGAAATTGCCGAGATCCTCGGCCCGGTTGTTGCCGAGATTGTAGACCCGGTGCGGCGGAGCGCCGGATCCGCCATCGGACGGCGGCCGGTCGAGCGCGGCGAGCACGCCCGGTACGATGTCGTCGATATAGGTGAAGTCGCGGCGCATGCGGCCGTCGTTGAACAGTTTGATCGGCTTGCCGCGCTCGATCGCGTCGACGAACAGCCACGCCGCCATGTCGGGCCGGCCCCAAGGACCGTAGACGGTGAAGAAGCGCAGGCCGGTGGTCGGAATGCGATAGAGATGCGCGTAGCAATAGGCCATCAGCTCGTCGGCGCGCTTGGTTGCGGCGTAGAGCGATTGCGGCATCTCGACCCGGTCGTCTTCGGCAAAGGGCAGTTTGGTATTGGCGCCATAGACCGACGACGAGCTCGCATAGACGAAATGCTTCAGGCCCTTGAGCGCGCGGCAGGCCTCCATCACTTCGAGCTGCGCCACTAGATTGGACGCCACATAGGCGCGCGGATGATCGAGCGAGTGGCGTACGCCGGCTTGTGCGGCGAGGTGCACCACGCGGTCGATGCCACGTACGCGCTTCGTTAGGGCTTCGACGCGGCCTGCCGTCGCCAGATCGAGCCGATGGAAGACGAAGTTGCGGTGCGTCTGGAGCCGTTTCAACCGCGCACGTTTCAGCGCCACCGAATAGTAGGGATTGAGGTTGTCGACGCCGACGACACGTTCGCCGCGCGCCAGTAGCGCGGCCGAGACGTGGTAGCCGATGAAGCCGGCAGCGCCGGTGACGAGCACGGTCATGCGATGATGCGAATCCCCCGATGCAACGCGCCTCTATAGCGCGCCCGGACACGGAAATCACCCCTTGCGGCGTCGCGACGCGAGACTAAGCTCGGATGACAGAACGCGAGGCTGGCCCATGAAAAGCTATGTCTTGACCGAATTCGGCAAGCCGCTCACCGCGATCGAGACGCCGACGCCGCAGCCGCAAGGCTCGGAAGTACTGTTGAAGACGTTGGCGGCCGGCGTGTGTCATAGCGACCTCCATCTGCACGACGGCTATTACGAACTGGGCGGCGGCAAGCGCTTCACCCTGGCCGATCGCGGCATCAGCCCTCCGATCACCATGGGACACGAGATCGCGGGTGCGGTGGTGGCCGCGGGCCCGGAGGCGAAGGGCGTCCGCCCGGGCGACGGCTATGTCGTCTATCCGTGGATCGGCTGCGGCACGTGCGCGGTTTGCCGCGCCGGCAACGAACAGCTCTGTAGTGACGCGCGTACCCTCGGCATCCGTAAGCCCGGCGGCTATGCCGATTACGTGCTGGTGCCGCATCCGCGCTATCTCTATCCGCTCGGCAGCTTGTCGCCGCAGACGGCCGCGCCCTATGCGTGCTCGGGCCTCACCACCTATGCCGCGCTGAAACGCGTCGGCGCCGCCACCTATACCGCGCAACCGATCCTGATCTTCGGCGCCGGCGGATTGGGACTGATGTGCGTCAAGCTGTTGAAGGCGCTCGGCGGCAAAGGTGCGATCGTCGTCGATCTCGACGCCAAGAAGCGCGAAGCGGCGGCCGCCGCCGGCGCGCTGGCGGCGATCGATCCCAAGGCGGACAAGCCAAGCCGCGCCATCCGGGCGGCGGCCGACGGCGCTGTCGCGGCCGCGGTCGACCTTGTCGGCGCGAGCGAGACCGCACAGCTCGGAATCGACGCGCTCGCGCGCGGCGGCAAATACGTCGTCGTCGGCTTGATGGGCGGCGACGTCACGCTGTCGCTGCCGTTGCTACCGATCCGCTCGATCACCATCGAAGGCATGTTGGTCGGCACCCTCGCCGAATTCCGCGAGGTGATGGACCTGGTCGCGACCGGCAAGGTCGAGCCAATGCCGCTGATCGAACGGCCGCTGGCGCATGTCAACGAGACGCTGGGAGATCTTCGCGCCGGCCGCATCTATGGCCGCGCCATGCTGACGCCGTAAGCGTCAGGAACCCGACGTTCGCGCGGCGAGAGCGATGCCGCGGCCGATGTTGCGCGCCAGACAATCGTAGCTCGCATCGGTCATGTGCAGATAGTCGCGACCGAGCATGACCGAGAGCGGCATGCGCCCCTCCTCGGCCCACTCGCGCATCATCGCGAAACGCCGGATGACCGGTACGCCGAGATCGCGGCCCTCGGCAGCGATGACGCGCTCCATCTCGCGAAAAGTCGTATGCCGCATGACCGGCGGCGCAAACTGCATGTCCATCAGCACGACGTCGATGCCGGCCCGCTGCATGCGCAGGACACCTTCGCGAATGACCGCGCCGGCCGCCGCCGGATCGATGTCGCGCAGCACGTCGTTGGTCCCGACCTGCCAGATGACCAGAGCGGGATGCGCGGCGATGACGTCGGTATCGATGCGTGCGAGCGTGGCCGTGGCCGCCTCGCCGCCGATCCCGCGATTGAGCACCTCGATGTTCGCGCCAGGCAGGCGCCGCGCCAACAGCGCCGCGAGGCGGCTCGGATAGGTTTTGTCGCGCGCCGACGCGCCGGTACCGTAGGTCGACGACGAGCCGAAAGCGACGATGACGACCGGGCCGCCAGCGGCAAGCGACTGCGCCACGTGCGGCAGATTCATATCGAGCGCCGCCAGATCGTCGCTGACGCCGCAGCGATCGGTCTCGGCCCGCGTGTGGCGTCCGATCGGCGCGACCATCAGCAAGCCAGCAGCGATGAGGCCAAATACGGTCAACGCCACGAGTGAATGCTGGCGGCGCAGCAACGCCGGCGTCGGCGGGATCGATTTCAGGCTGTCGCGCAGCACCGCGAGCCGATCCTAGCGGGCAGCGCCGTCGATCGCGCCGGCCATCGTCTCGCCCAAGCAGCGATAGATCTCGCCCGCCAACGCGGCCTGTTTGCCGCTTGGAACATCGACCACGTCGAAGCGGCCGTTGTCGTTCCAGTAGCGCATGATCTGATAACGGTCGAACAGGTACACATCATCCAGATCGGCAGCGCGGTCCAGGGCATCGAGATAAGGGCGGAAATCGATGACCGAGGCCAAGTTTGGGTTGTATTGCATGTTGACCAACATGACCGCGGCACCGCCGGCGCGGAGTGCGGTGATGCCCTCGCCGAGCGCGGTGGCGAATTCGTCGACTTCCATCGCCCGGACCGCGTCGACGGTGCCGGTTTCCCAGATCACCAGGTTGGGCTTGGCAGCGAGGACGTCGGTGGAAAATCGCGCGATCATTTCGCGCGTCGTCTGGCGCGGAACGCCCTTGTTGATGACCGTGATTGGGACGCCGGGATGGCGGCGCGCCAAGGCTTCCTGTAGCCGCTGCGGATAAGCGTTAGCCGGGCTGCCGGCAGCCACGCCCGCCGTCGACGCGCCGCCGATGGCGACGATGACGACCGGCCCCCGGTCGTGGAAGCGCTTAGCAAGGCCGGGCAGCGTCGGATCGGTGGCGATGAGGTCCGGCGGCACCGCGCACCGGTTCGTTTTCGGCGGCGCGGGTGTCTGCGCTGCCGCCGGTGCGACGCCAAACAGTACGACGGTCAGCAGCGCCGCGAGCATGGTGATTCGTCGGGCCATTGGAATCACTCCAGCGCGCTCGTTGCGGCGCGCGTACCGGGCGCCTGGCGGACAGCGACCTTGTACCATTCGAGCAGGTAGGCGAGGCCGATCATCGCCGCGAAACCGACGAGATTGACCACGACCTGCAAGATCACGCCGCCATCGAATTCGGACAGGATGAAATGGCCGAGCACCGACAGCACGATGCCGAGACAGAAAACCTGGAGCGAGTGCTGACCGCAGACGATCAGCGGCCGTGCCCAGCGCAGGCGAAGAAACCGGCTGTCGGGCCTGACGAAGATCATGGTGGCCGCGGCAATGGCGAGAAAATCGACCAAGCGCAACGGCGCCAAATTCGTCTTGTCCAGCGTATGCGTCCAAAGCTGCTTCGCCAGGAACAGCGGGAATGGGTCATAGAGCCAGTGGATCGTCCAATCGAGACTGACGAGGGCGCAAAAGCCGGCGATGCCAACCGCCAGCACGCGGAACCACAGGCGCGAGGGAAACGGCCAGATGTCGGTGACGCGCGAGAAACCGGCGGTCGCGCCGAGCACGAACAGGAACTGCCACGCGAGCGGATTGAAGAACCAGGGTGCGCCAGCCGGATAGGTGTGCGGCGTCCAGCCCCAGAACAGGGTTGCGCCATAGAGTATCCCGGAAATCACGAGCGGCAGCAGCCGATGAACGCGCAGGCCGAGCAGCACCAACGGGAACCCCGCGAGCAGGACGATATAGAGCGGGAGAATGTCGAGGAACGCCGGCTGGAACAGCAGCAGCAGCGCACCGATCACGGCCAGATGCGGCGTCTCGAGGAAATTGGCGACGCGCATTTCTTCGATATACATCGCGTTGTGCACCACCACGACGCTGTACGACACCTCGGCGACGAAGAGCACGAACAAGAAGATGTGCGCAACATAGAGCTGCCAGACGCGGCGATAGATCTGTGCCGTGACCAGAAGCGCGCCGTTGCGCATCAGGCTTCGGCCGTAAACGAGGGCAGCGGTAAAACCTGAGATGAAGATGAAGACCTCGGCGGCATCGAAAAACGCCAGCGCGTGAAACGTTGCGTAGGCAAGCAGATTGCCCGGCACGTGATCGATGAAGATGAAGAACAGCGACAGGCCGCGGAAAAAATCGAGGCGGAGATCGCGTTCCGCCTTGGCCGTTCCGCGCTGCGGCGTCGGCGTGGCCTCGGCCATGGGAGCGTGCGCGTCCACGCCCGCGATTTTATCGGGCGCCGCACCGCAAGGCGAGGGTCAGGCTGGCGCCCGGCGGACACGCGCTGAGAGCCGGTGGTTCGCGCCTAGATGGCGTCGAGCTGCCAAGCGATGTCGTTGTAGATGTTCCAGAGATAGCCGATATCCGCCGCACCGACGAGCGCATAGGCGTGGCCGTGATGCCGCCAGTAGAGGATGTTGAGGTCCCCGCGGCGGTCGAACGTCGGCGCAAGATCGGCTTTCGAGGACTCCGCCTCGACAAAGGTCAGCGCGCCGAGGCTCTTGTTGTCGGTCGTGTAAAACAGCTGCGTCGCCGGCTGGCCGTCGATCACGAGCAATCGGGCGCCCTGGAATTCGAGGCTCCACGGCTTCAAGTTCGGCAGGCGGAAATCAGACGGCAGCTGTCCGATCTTGCGCGCGGCGTCGCTGTTGGCGTCGGCAGGCACATCCATCAGCGCGCGGTCATTGGCGCCAGCCTTCACGAACAGCTTGTGATACCCGGCGATGCTGTCGAGCCAGTTGGCGCCGGCGCCGGCGGTGACCAGATCCTGCTGCGCAGTCAGGCTCGCGCTCTGCTCGGTGCCAGCGACATAACCGAGACCGCCGCCGACCATGAGGCCGGCCAGCGCAGCCGCCACCGGCACACCGATCCACCATGGCCGCTCGCCCAATACCATCCGCCAGCGCGCCAGCCATGCCAGTGCGCGCTGCAAGGCGTTCAGCCCACGCTCGCCGCGCGCCGCCGCGATCAGGCGTTCGGGCACCGATTCCCGCAACACGTCGTCGTAGGCGGCACGGATCAGCTGCGCGCTCGCGTTCAGCCGCTCGGCATGCGCCTGAAGACGGTCGTCGTGTGCCAGCGCCTTGACGACTTCCAAGGTTTCATGTTCGTCCAACTCGCCGTCGAGGTAGGCGATCAGGACCTCGTCACTCGGCTTTTGCATCTTCCGTACTCCCCCGGAGAGCGTCACCACCCAGCTTCGCGAGCAGCGCCATCCGCGCCCGCGCCAACCGACTCATGATGGTGCCCACCGGCACTGCTGCAACCTCTGCCGCTTCCCGATAACTCAAACCTTCGACCGTCACGAGAAGAAGGGCGACGCGCTGTTCGGCCGGCAGGACGGCGATCGCCGCCTGCACTTCCTTGAGCGCCATTCGGGCCTCGAGCCGCCGCGACGGCTCGTCGGTACCCGCACCCAACGCCTCGTCTTCGCTTTCGGTCCGCCGGGTTTCGCGCGCGCGCAGCTGATCGATCCAGACCGTCTGCACGATGCGAAACATCCAGCTATCGAAGCGCGTCCCGGGCTGGAACTGGTGCGCGCGGGCCAAGGCCCGTTCGCATGCCGCCTGGACAAGATCGTCCGCTTCGACGGCGGAACCGGTCAGGCCCCGGGCGAACCGCCGCAACCGCGGGAGAACGGCGACGAGCTGGTCGTTGAACGACGCGCTCATCGCGCCCGCCCCCGGCAAGGCCGGGTCGCCCGATCGAACCTGACGTGATAACAACGAGTTTGGATGTGAATTATTCCTTGGGGGTCCCCAAACGGGCACCACAATCGCTGGTGGTTCAGCCGGCGCAAATGCGGCGGCACGCCAGCGGACGGATTGGGGCTATCTTAGATTCGGGGGAAAGACATGAGAAGGGTGCTGCCATGCCTGACGGTCGTCGCCGCACTGTTGAGTGCCGGCACGATAGCGCAGGCCGACTGTAGCCAGGAGATTGCCGCCCTGCGCGGCCGCGTCGCCACCCTCGACGACCCGGTCAAGCAGCACGAGCTCGAATTGCTGCTGGCCAAGGCAGAGGACGACAACGCCGCCGGCCGGACAAATCGGTGCGCTGACGATTTGCAGCACGCGCAGCAATTGGTCAAATAGTCGCGGCCCAAAGACCTTGAGAAAGCATAACGAGCGCGGCATTGTGTCGCCGCGCTGCCTCGGCTCAAGGGGAAAGGCGGCCAGGGGAGCGTGTTACCGGATGATTATCGGCATACCCAAGGAGCGCCGGGCTGGCGAGCTTCGCGTTGCGGCTTCGCCTGACACGGTCAAGCGCCTCGCCGGACAAGGCCTCGCCATCGTCGTCGAGCGTGGCGCCGGTGCCGGCGCGGCCTATACCGACGAGGCCTATGGCGCCGCGGGTGCGCAGTTGGGCGACGCCGCGGCGGCGCTTGGCGCCAACATCGTGCTCAAGGTGCAGCGGCCGACAGCCGACGAAATCAAGGCAATGAAATCCGGCGCGGTGCTGGTCGCAATGCTGGCGCCGTTGCAGCACAAGGACGAGGTCCAGGCCTATGCCAAGGCGGGCGTGACCGCGTTCGCGATGGAACTGGTGCCGCGCATTACCCGCGCCCAGACGATGGACGTGCTTTCGAGCCAGGCGAACCTCGCCGGCTACAAGGCGGTGCTCGACGCCGCCGACCATTTCGGCCGCGCCATGCCGATGATGATGACTGCCGCCGGCACGGTGGCGCCGGCGCGCGTCCTGGTCATGGGCGCGGGCGTCGCCGGATTGCAGGCAATCGCCACCGCCCGCCGCCTTGGCGGCGTCGTTTCGGCGACCGACGTGCGCTATGCCGCCAAAGAACAAGTGGAAAGCCTGGGCGCCACCTTCCTCACCGTCGATCTCGAAGCCATGAAGGCGATGGAGACCGCCGGCGGCTACGCCAAGGAAGCGAGCGAGGATTTCACGCGACGCCAGCGCGAGCACGTCACCGAGGCGCTGAAAAAGACCGATATCGTCGTCTGCACTGCGCTCATTCCGGGCCGCAAGGCGCCGATCCTGATCACCAAGGAGATGGTCGGTGTGATGCGCGCCGGTTCGGTGATCGTCGATCTCGCGGTCGAACAGGGCGGCAACGTCGAAGGCAGCAAGCCCGACGAGACCGTAACCACGGCGAACGGCGTGGCGATTATCGGCCACAGCAACATGCCCGCGCGCATCGCGGTCGATGCCAGCGCGCTGTACGCGCGCAACCTCTTCGCCTTCCTCGGCCTCATCGTAGGTAAGGACAAGGCGCTCAAGATCGACGAAGCCGACGAGATCGTGAAGGCGAGCCTGCTGACGCGCGACGGCAAGGTCGTCCATCCGCAACTGGCGGGAGCCTGAACGATGGAAACCGGCGCGCACGCCGACGTCTTCGTGTTCTTCCTGACCGTCTTCGTCCTGGCGGTCTTCGTCGGCTATTACGTGGTCTGGCGCGTGACACCGGCCCTGCACTCGCCGCTGATGAGCGTCACCAACGCCATTTCGTCGGTGATCATCGTCGGCGCGCTCATTGCCGCCGGCCCCGCCGGATTCAGCTTCTCGAAGGTCATGGGCTTCGCCGCGGTGACGCTCGCATCGGTGAACATCTTCGGCGGCTTCATCGTGACCCAGCGCATGCTCCAAATGTTCAAGAAGAAAGCGCCCAAGGAGAAGGCCGGCAAATGACCGCTAATCTTGCCGCCCTGCTCTACCTCGTCGCCAGCATCTGCTTCATCATGGCGCTGCGCGGTCTGTCGTCGCCCGAGACCGCGCGCGGCGGAAATATCTACGGCATCGTGGGCATGGTGGTCGCCATCGGCACCACGCTCGCCTCGCCCGGCGTTCTCAGCTACGGCGTGATCGCCGCGGGCATCGTCGTCGGTGGCACCATCGGCACCTTCATCGCGCTCAAGATCCAGATGACGGCGCTGCCGCAGCTGGTGGCCGCCTTCCACAGCCTCGTCGGTTTGGCTGCGGTTTGCGTCGCTACCGCCGCGTTCTATGCGCCCGCCGCCTACGGCATCGGCCAGCTCGGCGCGATCGAAGCCCACAGCCTGATCGAGATGAGCCTTGGCACCGCGATCGGCGCCATCACCTTCACCGGCTCGATCATCGCCTTCGGCAAGCTGCAAGGTCTGATCACCGGCAGGCCGCTGGTGTTTCCGGGCCAGCACGTGCTCAACGCGCTGCTCGGCCTGGTGCTCGTCGCGTTGATCGTCTGGTTCGTCATGGCGCAGCTGCCGGTGACGTTCTGGGCGATCGTCGCCTTGTCGCTGCTTTTGGGTTTGCTGTTGATCGTGCCGATCGGCGGCGCCGACATGCCGGTCGTCATCTCGATGCTGAACAGCTATTCCGGCTGGGCGGCCTGCGGCATCGGCTTCACCCTCGCCAATTCGCTGCTGATCATCACCGGCGCGCTGGTCGGCTCGTCGGGCGCCATCCTCTCCTACATCATGTGCAAGGGGATGAACCGCTCGATCTTCAACGTCATTCTCGGCGGCTTCGGCACCGAGGGCGGCGCGGCGGCGGCCGGCGGCGGCGCGGGCGATAAGGCGGTCAAATCGGGCAGCGCCGACGACGCCGCCTTCATCCTCAAGAACGCCAGCTCGGCGATCATCGTGCCGGGCTACGGCATGGCGGTGGCGCAAGCGCAACACGCGCTCAAGGAGATGGCGGACATCCTCAAGAAGGAAGGCGTCACCGTGCATTACGCCATCCATCCGGTGGCCGGACGCATGCCGGGACACATGAACGTGCTGCTGGCCGAGGCCAACGTGCCCTACGAAGACGTGATGGAACTCGACGAGATCAACCGCGATTTCGCCTCGACCGATGTCGCCTTTGTCATCGGCGCCAACGACGTGACAAACCCCGCAGCCAAGACTGACCCGAAATCGGCGATCTACGGCATGCCGATCCTCGACGTCGAGAAGGCCAAGACGGTTCTGTTCGTGAAGCGCTCGATGGCGTCGGGCTATGCCGGCGTCGAGAACGAGCTGTTCTTCCGCGACAACACGATGATGCTGTTCGGCGACGCGAAGAAAATGTGCGAGCAGATCGTCAAGGCGTTGGGAGCTTAGCTCCGCACGCTGGCGCGACGCCGAAATCGCGCCGCGCCTGTGCTACACGATCTTACCCGCAAAAACAAAAGCCGCCCGGTGGGCGGCTTTTTCGTCAGGTCGCCGGGCGGCGATCCTAATATCCCTCGCGCTCCATGCGCTTGCGCAGCAGCTTACGGTAACGGCGGACCGCTTCGGCGCGTTCGCGGGCGCGGCGCTCGGACGGTTTCTCGTAATTGCGCCGGGTTTTCATTTCCCGGAAAAGCCCTTCGCGCTGCATCTTCTTTTTGAGCGCGCGAAGCGCCTGGTCGACGTTGTTGTCACGGACGAGAACCTGCACGAGAGCGTTGCGCCTTTCGCGAAACCGAGGTTGTGATCACATCCCAAGCCGGCACCCTGAAACCGGCTTAAGGGCGGGCTAAATATCACCAAATCCGGCGGCTGTGAAGGCCGCCTCGGTGGCACGGCCGCCAATCCCGCCGGGCGTGGCTTTTGCGCCGCATCGCCGGGCCGAATCGGCTTATAGTGGCGCTATGGCCATTCTCAAGATCGCCCGCATGGGCCACCCGGTACTGCGGGAAAAGGCAGCGCCGGTGCCCGATCCGTCGGCGCCGGAAATCCGCAGCCTGGTCGCCGACATGATCGAGACCATGCACGATGCCGGTGGCACGGGCCTCGCTGCGCCGCAGGTCCACGTGCCGAAGCGCGTCGTGGTTTTCGAGGTCGGCGAGACGCGGCTGACCGCCCGGCCGCTCGATCGGCCGCAGGCACTCACCGTGCTGATCAATCCGGTGATCGAGCCGCTGACGACCGAAACCGAGCTTGGCTGGGAAGGTTGCCTGTCGGTCCCCGGCCTCAAGGGCGCAGTGCCGCGTTTCACCCGCATCCGTTATCGCGGCATCAGCCTCGACGGCGCGCCAATCGACCGCACGGTCGAAGGCTTCCACGCCCGCGTCCTCCAGCACGAATGCGATCATCTCGACGGCATTCTCTATCCCCAGCGCATGACGGATTTGCGGCTGCTGACCTATCTGGAAGAGGGCATGCGCTTTCCAATCGATATCGGCGTTGCCGATGCCGACGCGGCCGAGTGACATGGACGACCGCGCGCTCCGCGACAAAATCATCTTGGCGATGCTGCCGGATGTGCCGTTCGAAGGCTGGAGCCGGCGCGCTCTCCGGCACGCCGCCAAGCGCGTCGACCTGACCGAGGCGGAGCTGAGCTCGCTCTTCCCACATGGCGTGCGCGACGCCGTCGCGGCCTTCAACGATTGGGCCGACCGCGCGACCGAAGCCGCGCTCGCCAAGCAGCATGCAACGCGGCTCAAGCTGCGCGAGCGTATCGCGCTTGGCGTCCGGACCCGGCTGCGTGTGCTCGAGCCGCACCGCGAGGCGGTGCGGCGCATGCTGGCGTTTATGGCGTTGCCGGCCAATCTGCCGCTCGGCCCGCGCTTGCTTTATCGCACCGTCGATATGCTGTGGCATGCCGCCGGCGACCAGGCGACCGATTTCAGCTTCTACACCAAGCGCGCCTTGCTGGCCGGCATCTATGCCGCCACGACGCTCTATTGGCTCGACGACAAATCGCCGGATCATGCGGCGACCGCCGAATTTCTCGACCGCCGCATCGCCGAGGTAATGCAGATCCCCAAGCTGCGCGGCCGCGCGACGGCGGCGCTGGGCCGCCTGCCGAACCCGCTGGGCGCGCTCGGCCTTCTTGCGCGTTTGCGCCGCGCCTAACGCTTCGGCAGCAGGCGGGTGACGTGGCCCATCTTGCGGCCGGGCGATGGTTTGCCTTTGCCATAGAGATGCAGATGCGCCGTCGGATCGGCGAGCGCGTCGCGCCAGGTTTCGACCTGGTCGCCGATCAGATTCTTCATCACCGCGTTGGAATGGCGCTCGGTCGAGCCCAGCGGCAGGCCGCAGATCGCCCGCACCAGCTGCTCGAACTGGCTGGTCATGCAGGCATCGATCGTCCAATGGCCGGAATTGTGCGGCCGCGGCGCGAGCTCGTTGACCAGAAGCTCGCCCGATTTGGTGAGAAACATCTCGACCGCCAACAGCCCGACCAGATCGAGCCGCTCGGCGACGTGGCGGGCGATGCGCTCGGCTTCGGCGGCAATCGCCGCTGGAACTTCGGCCGGCGCAACGGTGGTATCGAGGATGTGATTGACGTGCCGGTTCTCGACCACCGGATAGGCTTCGATCGCGCCCTTGTCGCTGCGCGCGACGATTGACGACAGCTCGCAGGCGAAATCCACGAAGCCTTCGAGCACGGCGGCCGTCGTCCCGAGCGAATTCCACGCCGCCGCCGCATCGGTTTCCGGCCCGACCATGACCTGGCCCTTGCCGTCATAGCCAAGCCGTACCGTCTTCAGCACGCCGCGCGGGCCGATCTCGGCGAGCGCGCGACTCAATTGCGCCGGGCTCTCGATCGAGCGAAACGCGGTGGTCGCGACGCCGACGCCGCGCAGAAAATATTTCTCCTTGAGGCGGTCCTGGGCGATCTCGAGCGCGCCGGCGCCCGGCCGCAGTGGCTTGAGCGCACTCAACGCCTTGGCAGTGTCGAGCGGCACGTTTTCAAACTCGTAGGTCGCGACGTCGATCGCGGCGGCGAAACGCTCGAGAGCGGCGCGATCATCGTAGGCGGCGGTCGTCGCGTAGGGCGTTACCTGCTTGGCTGGACCGTCGGCATCGGGCGAGAAGACATGGCAGCGATAGCCCAGCCGCACCGCGGCGAGGGCGGTCATGCGGCCGAGCTGGCCGCCGCCGATTATACCGATGGTTGCACCCGGAAGGATCATCCGCGCGGCGGACGCTTCGGCACGGACGCGGTCTGGACCTTGCGGAAACGTTCGAGCCGTGCCGCCAGCTTGGCATCGCCAAGCGCCAGGATCGCCGCCGCCAACAGCGCGGCGTTGGTGGCGCCGGCTTTGCCGATCGCCAGCGTGCCGACGGGAACACCACCCGGCATTTGCGCGATCGACAGGAAGCTGTCGATGCCCTTGAGCGCGCGGGTTTCAACCGGGACGCCGAGCACCGGCAAAACCGTCATCGACGCCGTCATGCCCGGCAGATGCGCCGCGCCGCCGGCGCCGGCGATGATCACCCGAACGCCGCGCGCCTTGGCGCCGTGCGCGTAATCATAAAGCCGTCGCGGCGTGCGATGCGCCGAAACCACATGCGTCTCGTAGGGCACGGCGAGCCGGTCCAGCATGCGCGCTGCGTGACGCATGGTCTTCCAGTCCGATTGGCTGCCCATGATGATGCCGACGGGCTTGTCGCGCTTCATTTTTCCCGCCCCCGATGCAGGAAGCGCGCATTATAGGAATGCGAAGCCTGCGGGCAAGCGCCGCGGGCTCAGGCGATGATGTCGGGCAACAGCTTGCTTTCGAGGCGTGCCAGCAGATCCTTGAGCGCCAGCTTGCGGCGCTTGAGCCGCTGCATCTCGATCGGATTGAAGGTTCCGCCTTCTTCGAGACGGCGAATGTCCTCGTCGAGCAAGCGGTGCTCGGCCTTGAGCTGCGTGATCTTAGCCTTGATCGCTTCGATCTCGAGGTCCATCGGGAGTCGGAAACCCTGCTGCGCAAGGATCATTTAGTATAGCAAGAATCCCAGCCGAGGTTGAGCCGGGCGAAGGCCCGCAACCCGCACTCAACCGCCCGAATCGGCTGTCGTCAGAGCGAATTTCCCAAGGGAGCACCTGCGATGCAAGCCACCTCTGCCGCCTCGCCATCGCGCCGCACGGTCGGCTTGTTGACCAGCGGCGGCGACTGCGCGGGCCTCAATGCCGTCATTCGCGCGGTGGTGGCGCGGGCGCAGGGTCTTGGCTGGACCGTGCACGGCATCCATCAAGGCACCCTCGGCCTGATGCGGCGGCCGGTCGCCTTCACCACGCTCGATCACGCGCGCGCCGGCACCGATATCCTGCATCACGGCGGCACCATCCTCGGCACCACCATTACCGGCAATCCGTTCGCCTTTCCGGCGGCGGACGGCAGCACCAAGGACCGGTCGGCCGAAGCGATCGAAGGCGTGCGGCTGATGGGACTCGATGCGGTGATCGGCATCGGCGGCGACGGCAGTTTCGCCATTTTGCGCCGGCTGGCGCAGCAGGGCGGTATTCCATTGGTCGGTATCCCCAAGACGATCGACAACGATGTCGGCGCCACCGAGCGCTCGGTCGGCTATGACACGGCGGTGATGGTGGCGACCGAAGCGCTCGACCGGCTGACGCCGACGGCAGCAAGTCACGCGCGCGTCATGGTGCTCGAAGTGATGGGCCGCGACGCCGGCCACATCGCGCTGGCTGCCGGCATCGCCGGCGGCGCCGACGTCATTCTGATTCCGGAGATCAGCTATCGCGTCGAAAGCGTGGCCGCGCACATCGAAGCGCTCCGCCGCAACGGCCGTAACTTTGCGCTGGTGGTGGTGGCCGAGGCGGTGCCCGACCACACTGGCGAGCGCGTCCGCCGCCAGCAGGCGAGCGGCGCTTTCACCTATGGCGGCATCGGCGAGATCGTCGCCCACGCAATTGCCACACGCACCGGCGCCGAGACGCGCGTTACCGTGCTCGGCCACGTGCAGCGCGGCAGTCCGCCGACTTGGAACGACCGGCTGATCGCCCAGGCCTTCGGCGTGCATGCCGTCGATTTGATCGCGGCCGGACGTTACGACCGCATGGTGGCGTGGCAGAATCGTCGGGTCGTCGACGTGCCGCTAGCCGACGTGATCGATCGGCCGCAGACCGTCGAGCCCGACAGCCCGCTCGTCCGCACGGCGCGCGGTCTTGGCATCTGTCTGGGCGACGGTTGAAGCTGCGACTCGCGTTAAAATGCGTCTAAAACGCGCGCGGCCCGAGCGACGACGCCGCGACAGAAAATTTCACCAAATGTCACTTGGTGGCCCCGGCCGCGCGGCGTTAGTCTGGTGTAACTCTTTGATGTCATTTCCGCCCAGCTTCTGGAGGAGCCATGACGTTGGAAGATCGTATCGAGGAGCTTCGCAGTCGCCACCGCACCCTTGAAGACCAGATCGACCGCGAACGCCATCGACCGTTCCCCAGCATCGAATCCCTCTCCACTCTGAAGCGCCAGAAGCTCCGAATAAAAGACGAACTCACCGAGTTGGAACACGCGCGCTAACCGCGCGCGGCCGTTGACGGCTGCGGTCTAGCGCACCGGCGCAAGCAGCACGGTCGCGTCGACATTGACGCTGACCGTCGCGTCGGTGGCCGCGGTGACCGGAGTCGGCATGCTGCTGGATGCGGTCATGGTCTCGGCCATGAAACGGACCGGCGCCGGCGGCACCGACGCATTGCCGACGCGAAGTTCGGCATAGCGTTCGACGTGCGTGCCGAGGGTCGCGGCGATGCGGTCGGCGCGGGCGCGGATGTCCTTCAACGCGGTATCGGTCAGCTCGTCCTGCGCGGCTTTGGCCGCAGCCGGCGAAAGTTCCGCGGCCAGGCTCGACAAGGCCAGGCCCTGTCCTTGCAAGGCGCCGACCAGGTTGAGCAAGGCCGGGAAATCGCCCGACGCAAGGCGCAGCACTTGGCTGCCGTGCCAGTGCGTGACATTGCCCTTGGCGTCGCGTTCCTGATAGACCGAATAATCCTCGGTCTGGACGATGACCGCCGTCACCGCGTTGGCGCGTCTCAGCGCCGACGCCATGCGGCGATTGACCTCGGCCTGCACATGCGCCGCATTGGCGTCGACCACCTCGACGCGAAGCTCGGCACGGAGCCGGTCGCGCGGCAGGGTCTTATCCGCGTGCGTCGAGAGCGTCAGGGCCGTGCCCGACGGCGGCGGCGCCGGTTGCGCCCGAAGCGGCGTGGCGACGGCAATCAGCAAAGCAGCGGCAATCACAACGACACGGATCATTTGAGGCCCCTGGCTTGTTCACGCAGCACGAATTTCTGGATCTTTCCGGTCGATGTCTTGGGTAAAGGGCCGAAGACGACGGTCTTGGGCACCTTGTAACCCGCCATGTTGGCGCGGCAGAAGCCGATGATGTCGTCGGCCGTGGCCTGCGCCTCGGCCTTGAGCGTGACGAAGGCGCACGGCGTCTCGCCCCATTTCTCGTCCGGCCGCGCCACCACCGCCGCCTCCATCACCGCCGGATGGCGATAGAGCACGCTTTCGACCTCGATGGTCGAGATGTTCTCGCCGCCCGAGATGATGATGTCCTTCGAGCGGTCCTTGATCTCGATATAGCCGTCGGCATGCGCGACGCCGAGATCGCCGGTGTGAAACCAGCCGCCGGCGAAGGCCTCGGCCGTCGCTTTCGGATTCTTGAGATAACCCTTCATCACGATATTGCCGCGCATGAAGACCTCGCCCATGGTCGCACCGTCGCGCGGCAACGGCGCCAGCGAGCGCGGATCGGCCACCATGAGGCCTTCGAGCACCGGATAGTTGACGCCTTGGCGCGCCTTGAGCGCAGCCCGCTCTGGCGCCGGCCGCGCATCCCATTCGTCGTGCCAGGCACAGACCACCGACGGCCCATAGACCTCGGTCAAGCCATAGACATGCGTGATGGCGAAGCCGAGCTTCTCCATGCCTTCGATCACCGCGGCCGGCGGCGCCGCGCCTGCCGTCATCATGGTGATACACCGGCCGAAATCGCGCTTGAGCTGCGACGGCGCGTTCAACAGCAGATTCATAACGATCGGCGCACCGCAGAGATGCGTGACGCCATACTCGGCAATCGCCGTGTAGATGGCGCCGGCTTCGACCCGGCGCAGACAGACGTGCGTGCCAGCCAGCGCCGTCACCGTCCACGGAAAGCACCAGCCGTTGCAATGGAACATCGGCAGCGTCCAGAGATAGACCGGATGCGGCGGCATGTTCCAAACCATCGCGTTGCCGAGCGCGTTCAGATAGGCGCCGCGATGGTGATAGACGACGCCTTTCGGATTGCCGGTGGTGCCTGAGGTGTAATTGAGCGCGATCGCATCCCATTCGTCGTCCGGCTCGCGCCCGGCGAACGCCGGATCGCCGGACGCCAGGAACGCTTCGTAATCCATTTCGCCGAGCAACTTGCCAGGCGGCGCCAACGCATCGTCGATGTCGATCACCAGCGGCCGTTTTTTGACGGCGGTCAGCGCTTTTTCGACCACCGGCGCGAATTCGCGGTCGGTGATCAGCACCTTGGCCTCGCCGTGCTCGAGAATGAACGCAATGGTGGCAGCGTCGAGCCGGATGTTGAGGGCGTTGAGCACGGCGCCCGCCATCGGCACGCCGAAATGCGCCTCGAACGCTTCCGGCGTGTTGGCGGCCATCACCGCGACGGTATCGCCGGTGCCGATGCCGTGCCGTTGCAGCGCGCTGGCCAGCCGCCGGCAGCGTTCGTAACTCTGCTTCCACGAATACCGCCGCGTGCCGTGCACCACCGCCAGGCGATTGGGATAGATCGCCGCCGCCCGCGTGATGAATCCCAGTGGCGATACCGGCACGTAGTTGGCCGGATTGCGGTCGAGCCCGATGTCGTAAGCGCTTCCCATGGTGTCGCGTCCTGCGGCTTCACAAAGCGCTGCCTTTGCCGCACAGTTGTAAGGGGAGAAAACGCCCATGACCAGCCGCTATGCCGCGGCCCACCGCCGCTCGCTGGTCGACCGGGAAGGATTCTGGGCCGAAGCCGCCCAGGCGATCGACTGGGAAAAGCGGTGGGATGCGGTGCTGGACGCGAGCCGGCCGCCCTTCTACCGCTGGTTCAAGGGTGGGCGGCTCAACACCTGCTTCAACGCCCTCGACCGCCATGTTGATGGCGGCCGCGCGCAGCAGACCGCGCTGATCTACGACAGCCCGGTCACCGGCACGGTGCAGAAATTCAGCTATCGCGAATTGCGCGATCAGGTGGCGCTGTTGGCCGGCGCGCTGCGCATGCACGGCGTCAAGAAGGGCGACCGCGTGCTGATCTACATGCCCATGGTTCCCGAGGCCGCCATGGCGATGCTCGCCTGCGCGCGCTTGGGCGCGATCCATTCGGTGGTGTTCGGCGGCTTCGCCGCGCCCGAGCTGGCGACGCGCATCGACGACGCCAGGCCGTGGCTGATCCTGTCCGCCTCGTGCGGCATCGAGGTCAACCGCGTCATTCCCTACAAGCCGTTGCTGGATCAGGCGATTGCGCTTGCCAAACACAAGCCCGAGAGCTGCTTCATCCTGCAACGCGATCAGCTCGCCTGCGACCTGGTCAAGGACCGCGACTACGATTGGCAGGACGAGGTCGCCAAGGCATCGCCGGCGGCGTGCGTCATGGTCGAGGCCACCGATCCGCTTTATATCCTCTACACCTCGGGCACCACCGGCATGCCCAAGGGCATCGTGCGCGACAACGGTGGCCACGCGGTCGCGCTGCACTGGTCGATGAAGAACGTCTACGGCCTGGCGCCGGGCGAGACCTGGTTCACCGCCTCCGATGTCGGCTGGGTCGTCGGTCACAGTTATATCGTCTACGCGCCGCTGCTCTACGGCCTCACCACCATTCTGTTCGAAGGCAAGCCGGTCGGCACGCCCGACGCTGGCACGTTCTGGCGCGTCATTGCACAGCACGGCGCAGTCGCGATGTTCACTGCGCCGACGGCATTTCGCGCGATCAAGCGCGAGGACCCCGACGGCGCGCTCATCCGCGAGCACGACATGGCGAAATTCCGCACCCTGTTCCTGGCCGGCGAGCGCGCCGATCCGCCGACCATCGCATGGGCCGAGAAACATCTCGACGTGCCGGTGATCGATCATTGGTGGCAGACCGAAACCGGCTGGGCGATCACGGCGAATTGCGTGGGGTTGGGCCAGCTGCCGGTGAAGCACGGTTCGTCCACCCTGCCGGCGCCGGGCTACGATTTGCATGTGCTCGATCCGGCGGGCAAGGAGATGAAGCCCGGCGAGGTCGGCGCGCTATGCGTCAAGCTGCCGATGCCGCCCGGCTTCGCACCGACGCTGTGGAACGCCGACGAGCGCTTCATCCAATCCTATCTCGCCGACTATCCGGGCTATTATCTGACCGCCGACGCTGGCTATATGGACGAAGACGGCTACGTCTTCGTCATGGCGCGCACCGACGACATCATCAACGTCGCCGGCCATCGATTATCCACGGGTGCCATCGAGGAAGTTCTCGCCTCACACCCCGAGGTCGCCGAGTGCGCGGTGATCGGCGCCGGCGACGCGCTCAAGGGCCAGGTGCCGTTGGGTTTCCTGGTGCTCAAGGCCGGCGCGAAAAAGGCGCCGCAGGACGTGGCCGCCGAGGCGGTGAGCCTGGTGCGCGAGCGCATCGGCCCGGTGGCAAGCTTCAAGACCGCGCTGGTGGTCGACCGCCTGCCGAAGACGCGCTCGGGCAAGATCCTGCGCGGCACCATGCGCAAGATCGCCGACGGCGAGGACTATAAAATGCCGGCGACGATCGACGATCCGGCGATCCTCGGCGAGATCGCCACGCACCTCAAAAGCGCGGGGTATGCGAAGGGCGGCAGCTAAGTGGCGCTGCTCCGGGGTGCTGAACGTCCGGTGCGATCGAAATGCCAACCGAAAGGGGAAGGCGAATGGAGATCAAGCGAAGCGGCTCGCAGCCAGCCGTGAAAGGCCCGCTCGAGAATTTCACCGGTAACGTTCGCATCGAGCCACTGTTCCAGTCACCGGGCCCGGCACGGTTCGGTGGGGCGAGCGTCACCTTCGAGCCTGGCGCCCGCACCGCCTGGCACACGCATCCGTGCGGCCAGACCTTGATCGTCACGTCCGGCCTGGGTTGGACCCAGTGCTGGGGCGAGCCAAAACAGGAAATCCGGCCCGGCGACGTCATCACATGTCCGCCTGGCAAGAAACACTGGCACGGCGGAACGACGGCGACCGCCGTGACTCACATCGCCATACAGGAATCGTTGAACGGGAAGAACGTCGAGTGGCTGGAGAAGGTCACCGACGAACAGTACCGGAGCTGACGCCGCGGCCGCCTTAAGCCGCCGGCTCTTCGCTCGCGGCGGCGATGTCCTCGGCGCCGGGCGGCTGCACCAGCGGCTTGCCCTCTTCCGGCTTCTTGCCGCGGTTGGCGCGCGTCACCGCTTTTTCCAAATCTTCCATCGTGCACAGGCCCAGCGCCACCGGATGGCGCGGCTTGATGTTGGGCGTGTTCCAATGGGTGCGGTCGCGCACGGCATGGATGGTCGGCTTGGTGGTGCCGACCAGCTTGGAGATCTGGCCGTCGCTGAGCTCGGGATGGCTTTTCAGCAGCCAGGCGATTGCATCGGGCTTGTCCTGGCGCTTGGCGATCGGCGTGTAGCGCGGGCCCTTGTGCTTCACCACCTGCTCGGGCAGCGCTTCCTTGGCGAGCTTGAGCCGCGCGTCTGGGTCCTTCTGGCAGCGCTCGAGCTCCTCAAGGGTGAGCTGGCCGTTGGCGACCGGATCGAGACCGTGCATCTGGGTCGACACCTCGCCATCGGCGATCGCCTGAATCTCGAGGGCGTGCAGACCGGTGAAATCGCCGATCTGGTCGAAGGTCAGGACGGTGTTCTCGACCAGCCAAACGGCGGTCGCCCGGGGCATCAGCGGCAGCGACATGCGTTTCTCCTGATGGCAATGGCCAAGCTCGCGCCTAAAAGCGCTTTCCAGGCCACCTGCCCATGTCTTGGATGCGGTTTATATAGTCGCTCGGCCGGGCCAAGAAAAGCGGAAATCGGGCTTCAAATCGTCAGCACGAGCTTGCCGATATGGGCCGAGCTTTCCATCAAGGCATGGGCCGCGGCGGCGTCCTTGAGCGGAAAGGTCTTGTGGATCACGGGCTTGACCTTGCCCGCGTCGAGCAAGGGCCAAACCTCGCGCTTGAGCGCCTGGGCGATGACGCCCTTCTGTTCGACCGCACGAGCGCGCAAGGTTGACCCCGTGAGCGTCAGGCGCTTCATCATCACCACGCCGAAATTGACCTCGGCGAGATTGCCGCCCAGCAGCGCGATGGTGACGCAGCGGCCGTCGACGGCCAGCGCGCTGATGTTGCGCGGCACATAGGGGCCACAAACCATGTCGAGGATGAGATCGACGCCGCGATTGCCGGTCGCCTCCTTCACCACCTTCACGAAATCCTCGCGCTTGTAGTCGATGGCGCGCGTCGCGCCGAGCTTCTCGCACGCCTTGCATTTGTCATCGCTGCCGGCGGTGGCGAAGATGTCCTTGGCGCCGAATGCGCGCGCGAGCTGGATCGCCGTCGTGCCGATGCCCGAGGTGCCGCCGTGGATCAGCACGCTTTCGCCGCGCTTCAGGCCGCCGCGCTCGAACAGGTTCGTCCACACGGTGAAGAAGGTCTCGGGCAACGCCGCCGCCTCGATCATCGAGAAGCCCTTGGGCACCGGCAGGCATTGCACCGCCGGCGCGGCGCAATATTCGGCATAGCCGTGACCGGTGACCAGCGCACACACCTTGTCGCCGACCTTGAGGCCGTGAACGCCGAGGCCAAGCGCGACGACGCTGCCAGCGATCTCGAGACCGGGGATGTCGGAGGCGCCGGGCGGCGGCGGATAGCTGCCCTGGCGTTGCGCCACGTCGGGCCGGTTGACGCCGGCGGCTTCGACCTTGATCAAGACCTCGCCCGCGCCGGGCTTCGGCATCGGCCGCTTGGCGAGGTGCAGCACGTCCGGCGCGCCCGGCTCGCGGATTTCGATGACGGCGGTTTCGGCGGGAAAAGCGGACATGCAGGCCTCGTTGGCGGTTTCTTGCGGCGGATTGCACCCTTAGCCCGATCACGCCACACTGGCAACCGTCCCCGGCGCAAGGGAGGTCCGCGATGGACGAAGAAGATTTGCTGCCGCAGCGACAAAAACCGAAGCCGCGCGACCTGACCGTGCTCGGCGTCGCGCAGCTTGAGGAATACGTCACCGAGCTCGAAGGCGAGATCGCGCGCGCACGCGCCGAAATCGCCGCCAAGCGCAAGCAGCGTGGCGGCGCCGAAAGCCTGTTCAAGCGGTGACCCGAAGCCGATGACCGAGGCCAAGCTGCCGCGCTTTGCGACGCTGAGCCTGCACGCCGGGCAGAAGCCCGATCCGCTGACCGGCGCGCGCGCCGTGCCGATCTATCAGACGACGAGCTACGTCTTCGAGGACAGCGACCAAGCCGCCGCGCTCTTCAACCTGGAGGAGCCGGGCTACATCTATTCGCGCATCAACAATCCGACCGTGGCGGTGCTGGAGGAGCGGCTGGCGGCGCTCGAAGGTGGTGTCGGCGCAGTGTGCACGGCGAGCGGCCAGGCGGCGCTGCACCTTGCCATCGCCACCCTCATGGGCGCGGGATCGCACATTGTTGCGGCATCGTCGCTTTATGGCGGCTCGATCAATCTGTTGAAACTCACCCTGCCCCGCTTCGGCATCACCGCGAGCTTCGTCGATCCGCGCGATCCGCAGGCGTTCAAGGCGGCAATCCGGCCGGAGACGCGGCTGGTTTTTGCCGAAGTGCTGGGCAATCCCGGCCTCGAAGTGCTCGATATCGAAGCCGTCGCCGCCGTGGCGCACGAAGCGCGCCTGCCGCTGCTGGTCGACGCGACCTTCGCGACGCCCTATCTCATCCGGCCGCTGGCGCACGGCGCCGATCTGGTCGTGCATTCGGCGACCAAGTGGCTCGGCGGCCACGGTCTCGCCATCGGCGGTGCGTTGATCGACGGCGGCCGTTTCGATTGGGCGGCGTCGGGCATGTTTCCGACCTTGAGCGAGCCCTATGCCGGCTATCACGACATCGATTTCGCCGAGGAATTCGGACCACAAGCCTTCGTCATGCGCGCGCGGATGGAGGGCTTGCGCGATTTCGGCGGCTGTCTGAGTCCGGCCAATGCGTTCTACATCCTGCAAGGCGTCGAGACCCTGCCGCTGCGTATGGCGCGGCACATGGACAACACGCGCCAGGCCCTCGCCTTCCTCAAGGCGGCGCCGCAGGTGGCGTGGGTGTGCCATCCCGATCTGCCCGAACATCCCGATCACGCGCTGGCGCAGCGTCTTTATCCCAAGGGCGCCGGTTCGATCGTCAGCTTCGGCATCAAAGGCGGGCGCGACGCCGGCAAGCGGTTCGTCGACAGCCTGCAGCTCATCTCGCACCTCGCCAATGTCGGCGACGCCAAGACGCTGGTCATCCATCCGGCGAGCACGACGCACCAGCAGATGAGCGCAGCGGACCTCAAGACCGCCGGCGTCGGCGAGGACATGATCCGTCTCTCGGTCGGGCTCGAGGATTTCGCCGACCTCGCCGACGATCTCGGCCACGCGCTGCGCGCGTCGCAAAAGGCCGCGCCCAAGGCAGCGGAATAGATGGACTTCGCCATCGGCAGCCAGCGGGTCTTCGCCGGCACCGGCGGCCGCCCGTTCGACAACAGCCTGCCGACCGTTGTGCTGTTGCACGGCGCCGGCATGAACCACACGGTCTGGGCGTTACAGGCGCGTGCGCTGGCGCATCACGGCCGCAACGTGCTGGCGATCGACTTTCCGGGACACGGCGACAGCGCCGGTCCGGCGCTGACGACGATCGAGGACCTGGCCGATTGGCTGCTGCGCGCCTTGCGGGCGCTGAACCTCGCACGGTTTCGGCTGGCCGGGCACAGCATGGGTTCATTGGTGGCGCTCGAAACCGCGTCGCGCGCGGGCGCCGCCTGCGAGGCGTTGGCGCTGCTGGGCTTCGTGCCCGAGATGCGCGTCCATCCCGACCTGCTGGGCGCGGCCCGCAGCGGCGCGCATCTGGCGTCGGAGCTGATGGTCGCCTGGGGCTTCAAGGTCCTTACCGGCGGCAATACGGCGCCGGGCGTCTTTCTGCCCGACGCCGCCTTGCGCCTGATCGAACAGACGCCGGCGGCGAGTCTCGCCGCCGATCTCGCGGCTTGCGACCGTTACGCGGGCGCCGCGGCGGCGGCGGGCGTGGTGCGCTGTCCGGTCCTGCTGCTTTCGGGCGCGCAGGATCGGATGACGCCGGCGGCGAAGGCCGACGGCTTCGCCGGAAACTTCGCACACGGGCGCAGCATCGTGCTGCGCGGCTGTGGTCACATGCTGATGGTCGAGCAGCCGGTCGCCGTACTCGATTCGCTGCGCACGATCCTTTGACGCGACTCGCGGCGCGCGTTGACGCGCCCGAAGGGATAAGCGACCCTTCCGCGCGCGCGGGAGAACGTTTTTGGAGTCGTCGAGCGCGATGCAACGCTGGCTATCCGGGCCGGTGCTGGCCGCTGGTTGGATCGCGCTGTGCGCGTTGTTCATCCAATTCTTCGCCGGCTGGCACACCGTGCTCACGTTGCCGCCTCTGTCGCTGGCGGTAATCATCATCTGGGTCATCCTGCCGGCGCTGCTGATTTGGGGCGCGATGATCGTGCGTAGTCGCGCGGCCGAATTCGCCACGGTTTCGGCGCGGCTTGCCGATCAGCTCGACCGGCTCTATTCGCCGTCGGAGGACCGCGACCGGCGCGCACACGAGGCGCTCAACGCCTTGCGGCGCCAAGCCGAGGAGTTGGCCGGCGCGGTCGACCAGACGGTGCAGCGCATCGAAAACGCCGCCGACAATCTCGGCGCGCGGCTCAACGATTCGATGCGCACGGTCAACGCGGCGATGGAGCGCGCGGAATATGCGCGCAGCGATCTCGATCAGGCGGTCGGACCGATCAATCGCCTGGTGGAGACGCTGTCGGCCGAAGCGGCCACGCTCGAACGCGCCATCAGCCGCGACCTCGACGACGTGGCCAAGCGCCTCGCCGAGCATGTCGAGGACGTCGAAAAAGCGGTCGAGCGCGCGGTCGAAGACGGTGGCAAGCGCGCCGAGACGCGCGGCGCCGAGATCGAGCGCAACCTCACCCAGGCGCTGGAACGCGTCGGCAGCAACGCAACAGCCGAATTCGAGCGCGCCACCGAACGGCTAACGCGCGATACGACGCTGGCCGCGGGCCGCATCGTCAGCGAGGCGGACGCCTTTCGTGCGGCGCTTGGTCGCGGCACCGACGAAGCCGTGACGCGCTTCAACGACGAGGCGAAAGCGATCGGCGGGCGGCTCGACCAGGCCGCGCGCAATCTCGATGCGGCGTCGGAACGGATCGCCAGCCAGGCCACGGCGGCCGTAGCCCCCGCCGCCGCCGCGCTCGACCGCGCCGAAAGCGTCGCCGAGAAGCTGCGCGCCGCCACGGACCAACTGTCGCGGCAATCGGGTGAGGCGGTGAAGGATGCGGAAGCCGCGGGCGACGCGCTGATCCAGCGCGTGCAGGCGCTTAACGAGAGCGCCGACCAGGCCCTGCTCCGCCTGAAGGAAGTCGGCGCCGGCTTTGCGCGCGAGACCGAGGCGCTCGACACCGCGGCGCGCCAGGGTGGCGCGCGTTTCGACGAGATCGCCGAGCTCGTGCGGCAACGCACCCAGGAACTGGCGGCGCATAACGCGCGGGCCATCGCCGACATGCTCGCCGCCGGCGAAGCGTTGCAGGCGCGCGGCGCCGAGGCGAGCAGCGCCGCCGAGGCCGGCACCCGTGGCATCCGCGATGCCATCCTCGCGCTCGAGGCCGGCGGCAGCAGTCTGAGTGCGCGGGTCAACGAGATCGAGCTGGCCGCCGAGCAGGCCAAGGCCGGGCTGGCGCGGGCCGGCAGCGGTTTCGACGAGGAGGCGCGGCGGCTGTCGGCGACCGTCGGCGAAAGCACATTGCGCTTCAATCAAGGCGGCGACGTGCTGCGCCAGCAGATCGAAACCATGCGCCAGGCGACCGACGAGACCGAACACCGGGTGACGGCGCTGGGCGAGACCTTCGGTCGCGAGCTCGATCATTTCAATCGCACGCGCGAGGCGATCGCGTCCGAGGTCGGCCAGATTCAGGGCAAGCTCCAGCAGCATACCGAGGATCTGGCGCGCGCCACCGAGCTGGCGATGCGCAATGCCCACGGCGCCGGCCAGGCCTTCGAGAACAATGCCGAGCGCCTGCGCGATGCAACGGCGGCCATCGGCGCGCAGGCGGACGCCGTCGGCGCCTCGCTCGCCCGGCAGCTCGCCGAGTTCAAGATCGGCGCCGAAGGCCTCGTCGATCTGGGCAGCCGGTTCGAGAGTTCGCTGCGCGTCGGCGTCGCCGAATTGACCCAGGCCAGCGACCGCGCCGTCGGCCGCGCCGAGGAAGTCGGCCAGGTGTTCGCCGAACAGGGCCGCATCCTCGGCCAGGTGAGCGAGCTGGCGTTGCAGCATCTGTCGGCGACCGGCGACGCGCTGCGCGGCCGCGCCAAGGAAATTTCGGATGCGGTCGGCAGCGCCGAGACGCAGATCGATAGCCTCGGCACGCGCTTTAGCGAACGCAGCCTGATGGTGGTCGCCGCCGGCGACGAGGCGCGGGTCAAGCTCGAAGAGGTCAGCAACCTGTTCGGCCAGCAGGTGCAGCAGCTAGCCATCGCCATCGAACGCACCGTGACGCGCGTCGAGGCGGCGCGCAACGCGCTCAACGAGCATTTCGCGTCGATCGGCAACGCGACCGATACGGTGGCGCAGCGGCTGCAAGAAATGGGCACGATCGCGGAATCGCAGCTTGCCGGCCTGGCCGCGACGGGCACGGCGATGACCGAGCAAGGCGACAAGGCGACCGAAACCATGCGGCGGCAGCTGCGCGACCTCAACGGCGCTCTCGATGCGACCACAAAACGGCTCGAAAGCGTGCGCGCAGCACTGTCGGATCACGCGGCGCAGCTCAACGGCGCGACCGATCTGGCGGTCGAGAAGCTGCGCGACGTGATCTCGGGGTACGACAAGCAATCGGCCACGCTGGTGGCGGCGGCCGAGCACATCAACCGGACCGCGCACGAGGCGGCCACGCTCTTCAGCAAGCAGACCGAGACGATGCTCAAGGTCGCCGACGAAGCCACCGGCCTCGCCAAGCGCGCGCAGGATCAGTCGCTCGCCAATCAGCAGGAAACCTTCCTGCGCGGCGCCACCTACATGATCGAGACGCTGCAATCGCTGTCCGTCGAGATCACCAAGGCGCTCGATCAGCCGGTGCCGGAGGCGATCTGGCGCCGTTTCCACGCCGGCGAACGCGGCGTGTTCATCCGCCACCTGCTGCAAGCGCAGGAGCGTCAGGCGACGGTGGCGATCAAGAAGAAGTTCGAGGAGGATCTCGCCTTCCGCGGCCACGCGCAGACCTATCTCGACCAGTTCGAAAACCTGCTCGCCCAGGCGCGCGCCTGCGACCATCTCGACGTGCTCGGCACCACCTTCGTGACCGCCGACGTCGGCAAGCTCTATCTCATCCTCGCCAATGCAGTCGGCCGGCTGAAGGCCTGACCGGCGCAGCGAAAAGGGCGGTCCCGCCGGGGACCGCCCTTTGTCGTCGTCAGCCTGCGCGCGTCAGGCGGCTTGCTGGTTGATCGCCTTCGGACCGTTGCCCTTGGCGATCTCGATTTTGCGCGGCTTCTTCTCCTCCGGCACCTCGCGCACGAGATCGACGTGCAACAGGCCATTGTCGAGGCTCGCACCCGCCACTTTGATGTGGTCGGCGAGCTGGAAGCGGCGCTCGAACGTGCGGCTGGCGACGCCGCGGTGGAGATAGCTGGTGCTGGCCTCGTCCTTCTTGGACTTGCCGGTCACCAACAGCTCATTCTCCTTGACAGTGACATCGAGCTCATCGGGCGCGAAGCCCGCCACCGCCACGGTCAGGCGATAGGCGTTCTCGCCGGTGCTCTCGATGTTATAGGGCGGGTAGCCCGAACCGTCGAAGCGGGTCGCCGCGTCGGCCAGCCGCAGCAAGCGGTCAAAGCCGATGGTCGAGCGAAACAGGGGAGCGAAATCGAAACCATCCATGATCCACAACCTCCATTGAGCAAAGTGGGTTTTGCGCGCCCGCCGGAATGGCCGGACGCCCAGTATCCGGACCCGCGAGGGTCCCGGATGGATGCTCAGATGGGATCGGGATAACGGCCCGTCAAGGGCCGTGGGCTACTTTTTGACGCCCAAGCCCTTGAAACGCTTGTTGAATCGCGCGAGCTGGCCGCCCGTATCGAGCAGCTTCTGCTGGCCGCCGGTCCATGCCGGATGCGAGCGCGAATCGATTTCGAGATGGAGCGTGTCGCCCGCCTTGCCGTAGGTCGACCGGGTCTTGTAGGTCGTGCCGTCGGTCATGAGGACCGTGATCTCGTGATAATCCGGGTGGATTCCGTCTTTCATGGGTACCGCTCCAGGGAGGCGCGTTTTATAGCGGCCGCGCCCGACTCATGCAACCGCTTCGCGGTTAACACCCGGTGTAGCCCAACGGCCGCGCCCGGCCGCGTGGTGCGGCGCATACTTAACGCTCTGTCAGCTTGAGCTCGATGCGCCGGTTCTGACGATAATCCGCGTCGGTATTGCCGTTGGCGATCGGCGTGTATTGGCCGAAACCTGCCGCCACCAGGCGATTGGGCGGAATCCCCTGGTCGATCAGGAATTGCACCACCGACTGGGCACGCGCCGACGACAGCTCCCAGTTCGACGGAAACTCGGCGGTGTGGATCGGTCGCGCGTCCGTATGGCCGCCGATTTCGAGCACCCAATCGATGCCGGTCGGGATTTCGCCGGACAGCTGTTTCAGCGCCTGCGCCACCGAGGTGAGTTGGGTCTGGGCGGCCGGCGTCAACTCGGCGCTGCCGGTGTCGAACAGTACGTCGGACTGGAACACGAAGCGGTCGCCGACGATGCGAATGTCCTTGCGGTTGGCCAGGATCGCACTCAGGCGACCGAAGAATTCCGAGCGGTACTTCGCCAGTTCGGCGACTTTCGTCGCCAGCGCCTGATTGAGTCGGCTGCCGAGGTCGGTGATCTGCACTTGTTGCTGCTTGTTTTTCGCTTCTGACGCGTCGAGCGCGGCGGCGATTTGCGCCAGTTGTTGGCGGAGGGCGAGCAGTTGCTGGTTGATCTGGTCGACCGTGCTCTGCGCCTTGCCGAGATCCTCGGTCTTCTGCGCCAGCTGTTGTTGTGTGCCGGTCAACTGCGTGCCGAGCGCGCCGACTTTGGTTTCGGCCGCGTTCTTCGCCGTCGTCGTCGATTGCAGCTCGCTGTTGAGCTTCGACAGGTCGAGTTGCAGCGTCGCGTTGTCGCTCTTTTGCAGCGACAGCATGTCGCTCAATTCGTTCATCTGCCGGGTCAACTGCGCCAGCGCGGCGTCGCGGTTCGACAACGCGCCCGTGAGATAGAACTGGCCCGCGGTGAACACCAGCAGCACGAAGATGATCACCATGACGAGCTGCGTCAGGGCGTCGACGAAGCCCGGCCAGATGTTGATCGTCGACCGGCGCTGCCGGCGGGAATAGAGCGACATGCGGGCCTAGCGCGTGCGCTCGGGTTCCTGGCCGAGCGCCGCGATGGTGCGCGCCACCAGCCGCAGCTCGTTGCGGATCTCTTGCACGGCCTCGTTGCGGCCTTGCGACACGTCGTCGGCAAGGCGGGCGAGATGCACTTCGATAGCACGGAGATGCGCGCGGCTTTCGTCATTGAGCGCACCCGCCGACCCGCCGCCGTTGGCCAGGCGTTGCAGCACCGGCTTCATCTCGATCTGCTGCTCGGCGAATTTGATCATCAGGCTTTGCTCCGCGCGCATCTGGTCGGTGAGCCCGGCCAGCCGCTCGGCCAGATTGACGATGTTGGTGTTGGCCGAAATACGGCTCTCTTCGCCGCGGCTGAGCACGCGTTGCAGATTGTCGAGCGTGTCGGCGGTCTGTTCGAGCAGCGCCTGGATATAGGCGGGCGCCGACCCCTCGCCGGCAGCGAACGCGGCCGGCGCGACGTCGAGCCGGGTCTGCGCCGTGAGCCATTCCTCGAGCTCGTTGAAGAACCGGTTCTGCGCCAGCCCCGCCTGAAGATCGAGAAAACCGAGCACCAGCGATCCGGCGAGGCCGAACAGTGAGGCGCTGAACGCGGTGCTCATGCCGCCGAGCGGCGTCTCGAGCCGCGCCTTGAGATCAGCGAAGGCGCGGACCGGATCGGCGGCGCCGGCCGACAGGCCGCCGATCACGCCCTTGACCGATTGGACCGTCTCCAGCAGGCCGTAGAACGTGCCAAGCAGGCCTAAAAAGATAAGCAGGCCAATGAGATAACGCGAGGTTTCGCGGGTCTCGTCGAGCCGCGAGCCGATGCTGTCGAGCAGCGTGCGCAACGCGGTTGCCGACAATGCCAAGCGGCCGCGCCCGTCGCCGATCATGCGCGCCAGCGACCCAAGCAACCGGCTCGGCTTGCCGGTCGGTTGACCGCGCGCGGCGCGCGCGAGCCAGCGCGCGTTGCCCGAGAGCTGGACGACCTGATGGAAGATATAGATCACGCCGGCGATCAGGATGCCGACGATTACCCCGTTCACCACGGGATTGCCCATGAAATAGGGATAGAGCGCGGGCGACAGCGCGCCAGCGATGAGCGCGATGACGATGACAAAAATCGTCATGCGCGTCAGATAGCGGGAGGGGTGACTCACGGGGGACCTGCCTTCTGCAGAAGGGGGTTGAACGGAACGCGGTCGGCCTAACGGCCGGTCGTCACCAAGTCGACGCGATCGGCGGACCCCCTGTCCGTCACCCGATTGCCCAGCGCGCGCACATCGATCTGTGTGCTCGCCACCCCGTGCTGGATCAGATAGGCGCGGACCGCGACCGCCCGCGCCAAAGAAACCCGTCGCGCCTCGATCGCCTGGTCGGCGTCGCCGCTGGCGTAAGCGACAAGCGCAATGCGATCGGTGGGCGCGGCCTTGAGCTTTTGCGCCAAGCCGTCGAGCACGCTCGACGCGTCGCCCTGAAGTTCCGTGACGCCGGGCGCGAAGCGGATCGCTCGGCTGTCCGATTGCGGGACGACGCGTGGCGCGACCGGCTCAGTCGGCGAGCGTGTCGCCGCCAAGGCGACGCCGCCGATCGGCAACAGCGAGGCCAACTCGTCCGTATCGGTGCGCGTTTCAGGCGCGGACGGTGCGGTGGCGACGCGCGGCGGTGGCGGTGCAGCCGGTGTCGGCGACGGTGCCGGCCGGCTGGCCGGCGGCGTCAACACGACGGCCTGCTGCGTCGCGCTGCGGACCGGCGGCGGCGTCAGAGGTGCCTCGGGCTGGGCTGCCGCGGGGGCAGCGGCCGCGACCGTTGCGGTTCCCGGACGGCGCAGCACGATGCGCGGCCCGCTGGCCGGATTCAGGGCGGCTAGAGCGCCGTAATCGATGGTCACGTTGCCGTCCTGAACGACCTCTGCGACGCGCTGAGTCGGATGTGCTTGCGCGACGACGGGCGCCGGACGACGGACTTTCTTCTGTGCCACTACGCGCGAGTGCCGTGGCGTGTTATGGCCGAGCGCGATGCGGTGCGTCGTCGGCTGCGCCGATCCATGCAGCATGAATCGGCGGTCCGGGACCTGCGGCGCCGGACCCAGATGATTGAGCACGCTGTAATCGACGGTCACGCTCGGGCTGGAGTAGCTGTAGGCGGACTGGGCATGCGCCGATACGAGCGCGCCGCTGCCGATGGACAGCGCAAGCGCGCCGACGGCCGCCGTAACGAACTGGCGGGTTGCGCGATGGGTCGTACGTGCCATGGATGGCATCGCCGGGTTACCG
>DASYYB010000043.1:0-5704 GCA_035934235.1 Allostellaceae bacterium
GATGCAGCACATCGTAACGCGCCGGCAGGCTATATCCGACCGCGCGCGCCACGTCGTGCGCGGTGAAGGCGACGATTGCGATCACGACGTCGATCGCCAATGCGGCAATCAACCAGCCGCGACGGCCGCCGTGCAGCAACCAAGCCACCACCAAAACGGTCGCCGAGACGTAAACCGGCGCCGCCCAATTGGGCTCGGCATGGGTGATGAAGCTCACCACCACCATCATCGCCAACGTCGGCAGCGCGAAGATCGCCAGTAAGGCCGCCGGCCGCGACGTCAGGGCGCGGCGCGGCGTGCCGACGATGACGAGCAGCGCCGCGAAGGCAATCGGCCCAAAAACCGCGAACTGCACGCCGACGAATTCGGCAAAATGCGACGGGTTGAACAGCGCGCCGTGCGATGCCGCGTTCTCCTCGGTGTGGTGATACGAGACGAACCCGTGCTGCACGTTCCAGATGAAATTCGGCGAATAGATCAACAGCGCGAGCACGACGGCGAGCGCGAAGCGACCGAGGTGCCGCCGCTCGTCGCGAAACACCAGCAAATAGATCAATGCCGACGCCAGCCAGTAGGCCATGGCGTATTTCGACAGCAATCCGAACCCCGCGGCGGCGCCGATCGCCCACCACCAGCGTCCGCCGCCGGGCTCGCGCGCGCGGATGAAGGCATAGAGTGCGACCGCCCAGCACAGCAGCAATGGCGCGTCGGTCGAGATCAGCGCCGCCGACGCCGACACGCCGGGCAATGTCACGTAGAGCAGCGCCGACCAGAAACCGACGCGCGAATCATACAGGCGCTCGCCGATGCGGTAGACGACGAGCGCGGCGGCAAAATGCAACAGCGGCGCCGCGAGCCGGATCGCGCCCTCGCTAGCGCTGAACAGGTGCGTCGTCAGCGCGATGAGCCAGGCCACCATTGGCGGCTTGGAGTAGTAGCCGAACGCCGGATGCAGCGACCACAGCCAGTATTGCGCCTCATCCGGATAGAGATCGGTGCCGCCATGAGCGAGCCAAACGAGGCGCAGAACGGTGACAGCAAAGACCGCGTTGACGGCGTAGAACCAATACCGCTGATCGTCCGCCGATTTGGCCGCGTGATGACCGACCGCCATGGGCCGCGAGACTAGCCGCGTGCTGCCGCGCTGACCACCCCGTTGCGGCGCTGGGCCGCACCGGCGGCGCGCCGGCGAAGGGGGTGGAAATCGGCCTGTCTGCTTGCTAAGTCATGGGCTCGCAGACCTGCATGCAGCTCAACATCGAGACCTTCAGCAACGTCCGGGGCGGCAACGCCTTTTTCAAGGCCGTGACGCATCCGCTGGCGGCGGAAAAGGGCCACGCGCTGATCGCGCGGCTGGCGCGCGTCGGCCGCGTCGCCGTCTACGACCCCGAGAATTGCATCGACGCGCTGGCGCAACTCTACGATCTCGCTGGCCTCAAGCTCGCCGGCCTCTACGCGCAGGACGTCGCCGCCATCGGCCGCACCGCGATTGGCCAGCGCGCGCAGCCGGTGACCGCGCTGAAGGAGTGCCGCGCCGATACAGTGCTGGTTGCCGCTTTCGACGCCGAGCGCGCCATCGCCCATATCCGTCACCTGTTGCCCGCCGGCGCCGCAATCGTCAGTCTCGACGAGCTGCGTCTGCCGGACGCGATGGTGACGAACCGCGCGCGCTATCTCGACCCGATCAACTTCGCGACCAACTTTGTCTTTTTCCGCGACGCCGCCGGCTTGTCGACGCGGCTGGTCACGGCGAATTATTGGTCGGGCTACGGCGCGCAGCGCATCGTCGTCTGGTGCATGCTCTACGACGCGGCAGGTGCCGAAATCGCCCGCTGGCAGGAGACGCTGCCGCAAAATTTCGGCTCGGTCGCGATCGACAGCCGGGAGGTGCGCCGACGCTTCGGCCTGGGGGAATTCACCGGACAGATTTTCGTGCATGCGGTCGGCGCCGCCGGCCACGATGTGGTGAAATATGCGCTCGATATCTACGGCGACGGCGCCGCCGAGCGGAGTCTGTCGTGCACGCACGACGCCAACTCGTGGCCGTCGGCGCTGTACGCCGGCTTGCCGGCGCCCGACACCGGCGAGACCGTGACGCTCTGGGTGCAGAATTCGATGCCGTGCGCGATTCCGGCCGGGACGGTCGGCCTCAACCTGATGGGCGACGCGACGACGGCTTATCTTCCCGATCCGATCCCGCCGTTTGCCAGCCGCGCGCTCGACGTCGCGACCGTGTTGCCCAAGGCGCGCTGGCCGCAGCAGATCGAGATCCAATCCGGCAAGTACATCGTGCGGCCGCGTTACGAGGTGCGCGGACATGGGCGCGTACGCATCGCGCACGTCAACGTCGAGCGTTCCGACCTCAAGCCCGATCCGACGATCGCCGACCTCGGCAACCTGCTCGGCAAAGGTTACCTCTTGCCGGCGCCGGTGCTGCCGCGCGCGACATGGCGCTCGCTCGTGTTGCCGACGCCGATGTCGACGGCGCAACAGAATTTGCCGGTGGCACTCGTCATCTACGACCGCCGCGGCCGCGAAGCCGCGCGGCACGATTTTGGCTGCCTGGCGCGGCGCGATTCGGTCGCCATCGACGTCGACGCGCTGCTCAACGGCGCCAAGCTGCCCGATGATTACGGTCACATGGAGCTGATCTACGATTTCGCGCATGGCGGTAGCGCCGACGGCTGGCTGCACGGCTTGTTCCGCTACGAGGATCGCACCAGTCGCCACGCCGCCGAGACCAGCTTCGGCGCGCACGTGTTCAACACCGTTCTGACCTATAAAGGCGAGCCGCAATCCTATGCCGGCCGGCCGCCCGGCCTGTCGACTCGGTTGTTTCTGCGGCTTGGCGACGCGCCGCACGATACGCTCTGCCACCTGATCTATCCGGCGTCGACTCCGTGGCATGCCGAAAGCATGACCGATTTGGTCCTGCACGACCGCACCGGCGCCGAGGTCGCGCGCGAACACATCGCCATTCCGTGCTCGGGCTCGCGCTTCTTCCGCTATCACGAGATCTTCGACGCGACGATTCGCGAGCGCGCCGGATCGTCATCCTATATCGTTGTCCGTGACACGACGTGCCGGCTTTTCGGCTATCATGGCCTGATTGGACGCGACGGCGCATTCAGCCTCGACCATATGTTCGGTTTCTGACATGGCACAACGCCACCACACCAAGTTCCTGATCATCGGTGCCGGACCGGCCGGATACACCGCGGCGATCTATGCCGCGCGCGCCAATCTCAAGCCGATCCTAGTCCAGGGCCTGACGCCGGGCGGCCAACTCACCATCACCACCGACGTCGAGAATTATCCGGGCTTCGGCAAGGCAATCCAGGGCCCCTGGCTGATGGAGCAGATGCAGGAACAGGCGGTGCATGTCGGCACGACACTGATTTCCGACATCATCGTCAAAGCCGATCTGTCGAAGCGGCCCTTTCACTGCGTCGGCGATTCGGGTGACGAATACGTCGCCGAGACCATCGCCATCTGCACCGGCGCTGAGGCGCGCTGGCTGAAAGTTCCCGGCGAGACGCTGCTGCGCGGCGCCGGCGTCTCGGCCTGCGCAACCTGCGACGGGTTCTTTTTCCGCGGCAAGGAAGTCCTGGTCATCGGCGGCGGCAACACCGCCGTCGAGGAAGCGCTTTACCTCACGCACCACGCCACCAAGGTCACGCTGATCCACCGCCGAGACCAGTTGCGCGCCGAGAAGATTCTCCAGGCGCGGTTGTTCGCGCATCCCAAGGTCAAGGTCGTGTGGGACAGTGTGGTCGAGGAAATCGTCGGCGCCGGCGAGCCGGCGCGCGTCACCGGCGTCCGCCTCAAGAACGTCAAATCCGGCGCGACCTCGACTCTCGCCTGCGACGGCGTTTTCGTCGCCATCGGCCACGATCCGGTGACCGGTCTGTTCAAGGGCCAGCTCAAGACGGACGCCGACGGCTATTTGATCGCCAAACCCGATTCGACCGCGACCGACATTCCGGGCGTTTTCGCCGCCGGCGACGTCAAGGATAAGATCTTCCGCCAGGCGGTGACCGCCGCCGGCATGGGCTGCATGGCGGCGTTGGAAGCCGAGAAGTTTCTCGCCGCGCAGGAAGCGGACGCGCTGCGGGCCGCGGAATAGGCGCCGATGGACTGGGACAAGCTGCGCGTCTTCCACGCGGTCGCCGAAGCCGGAAGCTTCACGCACGCCGGCGAGGCCCTGAACCTGTCGCAATCGGCGGTCAGCCGCCAGATCAGCGCGCTCGAGGACAGTCTGTCGGTGCCGCTGTTCCATCGCCACGCGCGCGGTTTGATCCTGACCGAGCAAGGCGACCTGCTCTACCGTACGGCGCGCGAGGTCTTCGCCAAGCTGGCGATGACCGAAGCGATGCTCACAGAATCGAAAGACCGGCCGAAAGGTCCGCTCAAGGTCACCACCACGGTCTCTTTCGGCGCGTCATGGCTGACGCCGCGCGTGCGCGAATTCGTCGATCTTTATCCCGAAATCGAGGTCAGCCTCGCGCTCGACGATAGCGAGCTCGATCTTTCCATGCGGGAAGCCGATGTTGCGATCCGCATGTCGCCGCCGCGGCAGCCCGATCTGGTGCAGCGGCATCTGCTGACCGTGCGCTATCTCGCCTATGCGTCGGCGGAATATCTGAAAAAGCACGGCACACCCCGCAATCCCGAAGATCTCGACAAGCACCGCGTTATCGCCTACGGGCCCGAGACCCGCCCGGTGCGCAACGTCAATTGGGTGCTTGAGGCCGGCGCGCGCGCGGGACACGAACGGCGGCCGATCCTTGCCGTCAACAATCTCTATGCGATCGCCCAGGCGATTCAGAACGGGCTCGGCATTGGCGTGCTGCCGGATTTCATGCTGGCCGAGAGCCACGGTCTGGTCCGCGTGCTGCCCGAGGCGAAGGGCGCCGAGGCCGCCGCCTACTTCGTCTATCCCGAAGAGCTGCGGAACTCGAAACGCATCGCGGTGTTCCGCGACTTCCTGCTGCACAAGGTCGGCGAGAACCGCAACGGCGGCGGTTGAGCCGTCAGCCCCGGCGACAGCTGTAAATGCTGCCGGCACTCGACAGCGCGGCAGCGCGCGCGCTAACCTTAATCAATATTAACGAACCGCGCGGCACACGGGATGGTGTGTCGCGCCTCTCGAGGGCCCCGATGCGCGATCGCTGGCCGGTCTTCTTCGCGATGACGGTGTCGAGCCTCGCCGTCCTGGCGACCGCCGTCACCGCGGGTCTGGCGCTGTCGCAGGGCACCCAGCCGGCCGCGTTCGGACTCGGCATCGCCGGCATGCTCGCGGCGTCGCTGGGCATGCTGGCGATCATCCGCTGGACGCTCGACGCCAGCGAGACCTATCCCGATTACCGCTATCGCCGCGCCGTCGCCGCGGGTCCTTCCGGGTTTGCGAGGGCCATGGACGCGGGTGAACTCCCGCGCCAACCGGTTCGGCCAGAAAGCCTTGGCGACAACGTCGTCGTCTTCGACCCGACGCGCGCCCGACGCAAGAATCGCAGTGCAGTTTAATCAAATCACCGGCGATTTTCGTCGGCACGGTTAAGTTGGCTTCACCGTGTTTCGCTGATTGTTCTAATTTTTACCAAAAGCCAATCTTGCTTTACGGTCCTTTATCGGGTTTCGCGCTAGAACCGGGTCTCATCCCGGCGTGCAGACGAACCCATGAGCGACCGCGACGACGCAGCGA
>DASYYB010000059.1:0-39758 GCA_035934235.1 Allostellaceae bacterium
GCGGCAATCTTCGAGGGCCACTTGCGCGCGCGCTATCTCGCGGCATAGGCTCGGCCTCGACCGCCGCAATCCACGGACAACGATGCGCTACATCAGCACCCGCCACGGCCGCGCCGCGGCGACAAGCCGGCAGTTCGACGAAATTCTGCTGACCGGCATGGCGCCCGACGGCGGCCTCTATGTTCCGCAGCGGCTGCCGCGTTATCGCGCCGCCTGGTTCGAGGCGTTGCGCGGCTTGTCGTATGCCGAGATCGCCGCGCGGGTGACGCAGCCGTTTCTCGGCAACGCCGTGCCGGCGGCGGAATGGCGTCGCATGATCGAAGACGCCTATCGCCCGTTCACGCATCCGGCGGTGGCGCCGTTGCGGCAACTCGACGCCGGCCTGTGGCTGCTCGAGCTGTTCCACGGCCCGACGCTCGCCTTCAAGGACTACGCGTTGCAGCTCGTCGGCCCGCTGTTCGATCGCGTGCTGCGCAAACGTCGCCGCCGCGTCACCATCATCGGCGCCACGTCGGGCGACACCGGTTCGGCGGCGATCGAAGCATGCCGCGATCGCGAGGCGATCGACCTTTTCATGCTCTATCCCGCCGGCCGCATCTCCGAAGTGCAGCGACGCCAGATGACGACGGTGCCGGCGCGCAATGTGCACGCCGTCGCCGTCGAGGGAACGTTCGACGATTGTCAGGATTTGGTGAAGGCGATGTTCGCCGATGCGGCTTTTCGCGACGAACTCGGCCTGTCCGCCGTCAACTCGATCAACTGGGCGCGGATCATGGCCCAAATCGTCTATTACGTCGCGGCGGCGGTGGCGCTCGGCGCGCCGACTCACGACGTCGCCTTCGCCGTGCCGACGGGAAATTTCGGCAACGTCTATGCCGCCCACGTCGCGCGCCGCATGGGCCTGCCGATCGCGCGGCTGGCGATCGCCACCAACCGCAACGATATCCTGACACGGTTCTTCGCCCGCGGCACGATGAGCCTCGGCACTGTCGAGCCGACCATCAGCCCGAGCATGGACATCCAGGTATCGAGCAATTTCGAGCGCTTCTTCTTCGAGCTTTCTGGCAACAGTGGCACGAAGACCGCGACCGCTTTCACGCATTTCCGCGCCAGCGGCACGCTGCCGACGACGAAGCGCCAGTGGCAAGCGGCGCGTGCGCTGTTCCAGGCCGAACGCGTCGACGACGACGAGACGCGCGCGACCATGGGCGCGCTTTATCGCGCGGCCGGTGTGCTGATCGATCCGCACACCGCGGTGGCGCTGACTGCGGCGCGCCGCGGTCGGCGCGAGCCAGCAACGCCCATGGTGGTGATCGGAACCGCGCATCCGGCCAAATTCCCCGATGCGGTGATGGCGGCGTGTGGCGTGCGGCCGGTGATGCCGCCGCGCCTCACCAATCTGATGGCGTTGCCGGAGCGGCGGGTGAGCCTGCCGAACGATCTCGCCGCCGTGCAGAATTTCGTCCGGACGCATGTGCGCCAAGGGGTCGCGGCATGAGTGTCCGCATCAGCCGGCTCGCCAACGGCATGCGCGTCGTCACCGACACGATGGATTCGGTCGAGACCGTGTCGCTCGGCGTTTGGGTGGATGTCGGCACGCGGCATGAGCCGAAGGAGATCAACGGCGTCGCGCACGTGCTTGAGCATATGGCGTTCAAAGGCACGGCGCGGCGGTCGGCGCTTGAGATCGCCGCCGAGATCGAAGCGGTCGGCGGCCATCTCAACGCCTATACCTCGCGCGAGCACACCGCCTATTACGCCAAAGTGATGAAACCGGATGTGCCGTTGGCGGTCGATATCCTGGCCGACATCCTCCAGCACTCGACTTTCGAGCCGGCGGAGCTGGAGCGTGAGCGCGCCGTCATCCTGCAGGAGATCGGCCAGGCGCAGGACACGCCCGAGGACATCATCTACGACTACCTCCAGGAACAGGCGTTTCCTGATCAGCCGATGGGCCGACCGGTGCTGGGCCGCGCCGCGATCATCCGCGCCATCGCGCGCGACGCGGTGGCGGGCTATTTGACGCACAACTATGCCGCGCCCGGCATGGTCCTGGCCGCGGCGGGCAATTGCGATCACGATGCGGTGGTGGCGCTGGCCGAGCGTGCGTTCGCTGCGCTGCCGGCGCGCGGCCATGCCGCAACCGAGCCCACGCGCTATGTCGGCGGCGAATATCGCGAGGACCGTGATCTCGAGCAGGTCCATGTCCTGCTCGCGTTCCCGGGCTTCACCTTCACCGATCCGGACTACCACGCCGCCTCGGTCGTCTCGGCGGCGCTTGGCGGTGGCATGTCGTCGCGCTTGTTCCAGGAGATTCGCGAGAAACGCGGTCTGGTCTATTCGATCTATTCGTTCAGCCATTCCTATACCGACGGCGGTCTGTTCGGCGTTTACGCTGGCACCGGCGAGCGTGAGGCGGCCGAGCTGTTGCCAGTCCTATGCGACGAAATTCGCAAGCTCGAGCGCGGTCTTGAGCCGGTCGAGCTCGATCGCGCGCGCGCCCAACTCAAGGCCGGCTTGCTGATGTCGCTCGAAGCCACCGCCGCGCGCGCCGAACAGCACGGCAATCACGTGCTGGTGTTCGACCGGCCGTTCGACGCGGCCTCAATCATCCGCCGCATCGATGCCGTCGACGCCGCCGCGGTGGCGCGCGTTGCATCGCGACTGATCGCGGCGCAGCCGACTTTCGCCGCGCTGGGTCCGATCGGCGCCGTCGAGGATTACGACCGCCTCGCGCGGCGCCTGGCGGCATAGGGAGACGCCGGTGGGGTCGGAGCTCCTGGCCATCACCCGCTTTTTCGGCGCCGCGCCGCCGCCGTTCCGGCTCGTCGGCCCACGCGTCACGCTACGCACGCCCGAGCGCGAGGATTTCGACGAATGGGCGATCCTGCGCGCCGAATCGCGCGGTTTCCTTACGCCGTTTGAGCCGAGCTGGCCCAGCGACGCGGTCACCCGCGCCGGTTTCCGCCGGCGTTTGCAGCGCTATGCCGCCGATTGGCGCAGCGACCAGGGCTACAGCTTCCTGCTGGTTCGCCGCGCCGACCGCGTGCTGCTCGGTGGCATCAGCCTGTCGAACGTCCGCCGCGGCGTCGCCGAAACCGCCAGCCTGGGTTATTGGATCGGCGAGCGCTTCGCGCGCCAAGGCTACATGACCGACGGGCTCAGGCTCGCGCTCGCGTTCGCGTTCGACCGGCTGCGGCTGCACCGGGTCGAAGCCGCCTGCCTGCCGCACAACCAGGCGAGCCGGCGGCTGCTGTTGAAAGGCGGTTTCCGCGATGAGGGCTACGCCAAGGAATATCTGTCGATCGACGGCCGTTGGCAGGATCACCTGCTTTTCGCGCTGCTGGCCAGCGAATGGACCCGGCAAGGCGAGGTGACCCGCGCCGCCGAGACGGTGTCGTGAACGGTTCAGGCGCGCCCGGATTCGCCGGACAGCGACAGCAAGTCGACGCCGAGCTTGGCGAGCGCGCGCTGCCATTTCTCGCCGTACTGGGCGTCGAACACGATCTCCTCGTCCGCGGCGACGCTCAGCCAGCCGTTCGCCTGGATCTCGGAATCGAGCTGGCCGGGCCCCCAGCCGGCATAGCCCAGCGCCAGCAGGCTGCGTTTGGGTCCGCTGCCGCGGCCGATGGCGCGCAGGATCTCGAGCGTGGCGGTGAGCGCAACGTTGCCGCCGACGACCAGCGTGCCGTCCTCGACATAATCGGCCGAGTGCAGCACGAAACCCCGGCCGGCCTCGACCGGACCGCCGAAATGGATGTGCCGGTCATCGCCCTCAGTCTTGGTCTCGATGCCGAGCTGTTTCATCAGCGCTGGCCACGTCACGTCGTCGAGCAGCCGGTTGACCACCAGCCCCATCGCGCCGTCTTCGTTGTGGGCGCAGAGATAGACCACCGCGCGCGCGAAACGCGGGTCCTGCATTTGCGGCATGGCGACCAGAAGGTGACCGGCAAGCGACGTCACGACGACCTCCGGCTTCCTCAAATAAGCCCGCACCGCCAACCTTGCAAGACACGCTGGCGGGTCTGGCGCATGGTCGCGGCGCTGCTGTTGCTCGTGGCGGCGTTTACCGTGCCGGCGCGCGCCGAAACGGCGTCGTCGGCGTGGTTCACGACCGACCAGGGCAAGGTACGGCTCATCGCCGCGCGGGCCGCTCTCGCCGGACAGGAAACGCAGACGTTCGGCCTTGAGTTCCGGATGGCGCCGGGCTGGCACATCTATTGGCGTTCGCCGGGCGACGCGGGCTATCCGCCGCGGCTCGATTGGGCTGGCTCGGCGAATCTCGCGCACGCGGACATGCTGTGGCCGGCGCCGCAACGGTTCTCGGTCCTGGGGCTCGAGACCATGGGCTACAGCGATGCGGTGGTCCTGCCTATTACGGTGCGCGTCGCGGATCCCGCCAAGCCGCTCGACCTGACGGCGCATCTCGATTATCTCACCTGCCGCGAAATCTGCGTGCCGTACCAGACCGTGCTGCGTTTGGAATTGCCCGCGGGCGCGTCGCCGGCCGGTACGGCCGGCTATGCCGCGCTTATCGATCAGTTCGCGGCGCAGGTGCCGGGCGATGGCAGCAAGGTCGGACTCAGGCTCGACGGTGCCGCGGTCGACGACGGACCGCGGCCGGCCTTGTTGCTGCACGTGACCGCATCGCCGCCGCTGGTGTCACCCGACGCCTTCGTCGAAGGCGCCGCCAATGTCGCCGTCGGCGCGCCGCGGTTGACGGCTGGCGCGACGCTGGGCAGCAGCCTGTTGCGGCTGCCGCTCGATGGCGGTGGCGCCCATGCGCTCCGCAACCTCGTGGGCAAGCCGCTTACCGTCACCCTCACGGACGGCTCGCGCGCGATGACGGCGACGATCGTTCCGGCATTGGCGCCGCCGCCCGCCGTCGACTGGATGCGGCTACTGCCGATGCTGGTTTTGGCGCTGGCCGGCGGCTTCATTCTCAATTTCATGCCGTGCGTGCTGCCGGTGCTGGCGCTGAAACTGCTCGGCACGGTCGACCACGCGGCGCGCGGCCACGGTGCGGTTCGTGCCGGCTTCCTGGCGAGCGCCGCCGGCATCGTTGTCACGTTTCTCGCCCTGGCGGCCGTCGCCATCGGCTTCCGCGCAGCAGGAATCGCGGTCGGCTGGGGATTGCAGTTCCAGCAGCCGGCATTTTTGGTCGCTATGGCGGCGATCCTGACAGTGTTCGCGGCGAACGTTTGGGGCCTGTTCGAGATTCCCCTGCCGGCGGGGGTGACCGCGCTGGGTGAAAGACGTGCCCATCTCGGCAGCTTCTTCGCCGGCGTCCTCGCGACGTTGCTGGCGACGCCCTGCACTGCGCCGCTACTCGGCACGGCGCTCGGCTTCGCGCTGCTATCGCCGCCGGTGGTGGCGCTGGCGATCTTTGCCGCCATGGGGATCGGATTGGCGCTCCCGTATCTCGCGGTCGCGGCCGTGCCGGGCTTGGCGCTGTGGCTGCCGAAGCCCGGCGCTTGGATGGTCGAATTGAAGCGCGTGCTCGGCGTGGCGTTGGCGGCGACCGCGATCTGGCTGCTGTGGGTCCTGGCGGTCGAAAGCGGCACGGCGGTCGCAATCGTCTGCGGCATGCTGCTGATCGCGGTCGTCCTTGCCGTCGGCTGGATTCGGCCGGCGGTCGCACGCCGGCTCGCCGTTGTCGCGCTGATCGTCGCCGCGTTCGTCGTGCCGAATCTTGTCGCGCCGCCGTCATCGTCCGAGACACCGGACGGATTCTGGCAGCCGTTCGATGAAAGCCGGATCGCATCGCTGGTCGCACAAGGACATACCGTCTTTGTCGACGTCACCGCCGATTGGTGCCTTACGTGCAAGGTCAACGCCGGATTCGCGCTGGCGCCGGCGGTCGTGCGCCAACGTCTGACTGCGCCCGACGTCGTCGCCATGCGGGCCGACTGGACGCGGCCCAATCCCGCCATTGCGCGTTACCTGCGCGAGTTCGGCCGTTACGGTATCCCCTTCAATGTGGTCTATGGGCCGCGCGCGCCGCAGGGTGTGGTCCTGCCCGAAATCCTGACCCCTGATTCGGTGTTGAACGGCCTCGCCCGGGCGGCGGCGCCCGCCGCGCCAGCGGCCGCATCCACGGCCCCGCGGGGCGGATGATTTTTCGCGCCGGCCGGTCTATGGTGCGGCCGCGCAACCGGCCCAGCTCAAAACAGGAGAGGCAATGACCATCAAGGTTGGCGACAAGATTCCGTCGGTCAAGCTCATGACCATGACCGCCGATGGACCGAAACCCATCACCAGCGACGACATCTTCAAGGGCAAGAAGGTCGTCTTGTTCGCGTTGCCCGGCGCCTTCACGCCAACCTGTTCCGCCAAGCACCTGCCGGGCTTCGTTGAAAAGTTCTCGGCGCTGAAGGACAAGGGGATCGACACGGTTGCCTGCCTGTCGGTCAACGACGCGTTCGTCATGGGCGCCTGGGGCAAGGACCAGAAGGTCGGTGATAGGGTGCTGATGCTGGCGGACGGCAGCGGCGACTTCACCAAGGCCGTCGGGCTCGAACTCGATCTGACCGATCGCGGCCTGGGCAAGCGCTCGCAGCGCTATGCCATGGTGGTCGACAACGGCGTCGTCCGCACGCTCAACGTCGAGGCGCCCGGCGCGTTCGAGGTGTCGAGCGCCGACGCGGTGCTGAAGACACTCTAGGCCGAATCGTCAGCGTCGCGCCGCGGTGATCGCCGCGCGCGCGAGCGCATCGGCCCGCTCGTTTTCGGGGTGGCCGGAATGGCCGCGGATCCAGCGCCACGCGACGTCGTGGCGCACAAGCGCCGCCTCGAGCCGCCGCCATAAATCGGCGTTCTTCACCGGCTTCTTGTCGGCCGTCTTCCAACCGCGCGCTTTCCAGCGCGGCAGCCATTCGGTAATGCCGTCGTGGACGTAACGGCTGTCGGTATGAACGATCGCGCGCACGCCGCGTTTCAGGTGCTCGAGCGCGGCGATCGCCGCCATCAGTTCCATCCGGTTGTTGGTCGTTTTGGCCTCGAAGCCGGAGAGCTCCTTTTCGACGCCGTCGTAGCGCAACAACACGCCCCAGCCGCCTGGGCCGGGATTACCGCTGCACGCGCCGTCGGTGAAAATCTCGACGACACCGTCGCTCACGAATCGAAACCGTAGGCGGCCGGGCTGGTGACGCCGCGGTGGAAGCGCAGCTTCTGAAGGTATTCGAGCGGGTCCTTCGGCCGCACGAAGGCGCCGGGCGCCTGATGCAGCCGGTCGTAAAGCCGCGTCAGCAGGAAGCGAATAGCGCTGCCGCGCGCCAGCAGCGGCAGGGCTTCGATCTCGGCGTCGGCCAGCGGCCGCACCGCTCGGTATTTCGCCAGTAGCAGCTTGGCCTTGGTAACGTTGAAGCTGCCGTCGCTTTCGAAGCACCAGGCGTTGAGACAGATCGCCAGGTCGTAGGCGAAGAAATCGGTGCAGGCGAAATAGAAATCGATCAGGCCCGACACCGTCTCGTTGCGGAAGAACACGTTGTCGGGGAAGAGGTCGGCGTGAATGATGCCGCGCGGCAGGTCGTTCGGCCACAACCGCCGCAATTCGGCAAGCTCGGTGCGCAATTCTTCGGCCAAGCCGGCTTTGATCTCGTCGGCGCGCGCGGAACAGGCGCCGTAAAGCCGCTCCCAGCCGGCGAGCGACAGGTCGTTGGCGCGATTCGACGAGAAGCCGGCGCTGGCGTGGTGCAACTGCGCCAGTGCGCCGCCGACGCCGGCGCAGTGATAGGGATGAATGCGACGCGGCCACATGCCGTCGAGGAAGGTGACGATCGCCGCTGGCCGGCCGCAGAGCTTGCGCAGCGCGCCGCCGTCGCGGCCGTGGACCGGCGTCGGACACGGAATGCCATGTTTCGCCAGATGCTCCATCAGCGCCAGGAAGAACGGCAGGTCGGCCGGCGCCACGCGCTTCTCATAGAGCGTCAGGATGTAAGTGCCGGTGTCGGCGCGCAGCAGGTAGTTGGAGTTCTCGACGCCTTCCGCGATGCCCTTGCACGACACCACCTCGCCGATCGTGTACTCGGCGATGAAAGCCCTGAGCTCCTCGTCGGGAACATCGGTATAGACGGCCATGCGGATTACGACTCGCGACGCCCGGGCGCTTGTGCGACGTTGGATCGTCGAATAGAGTGCGAGCCGATTTTTTGCCCGCCGATTTTCGGCACGTTAATACAGGCGGAACCCCTAAGGAAAGGGCGATGAACAGACCGGAGTCGGCGGCGCGGCTGAAGCGTCGATTGGCATTGGTCGCAGCGATGGCTTTGCCGCTGTTGCTTGCCGGCTGCTTCGGCTCGACCAGCGCCGAAACGCTCACCTGTCCGAGCACCGCGGCGACTCCGGGGCTCGACGTCGCACCGTTGTTCTCCGGTCCCGGCCGCACGCGTGACGATATCGCCACGGCGGCCCGAATCCTTACCGTCAAGGACTCGTGCAGCGAAGAAAAAGGTGGTATTCGCGCCGACGTCATCGTGACGTTCTCGGTCGTGCGCGGCTCGCCACAAGTCCAGAACCCGCAATTCACCTACTTCGTCGCGGTGGTGGACGGTGGCAGCAATATCCTGAGCGAGCAGCGTTTCGGCCTCGTGGCGCATTTTGCCGGCAACGAAACCTTCGTCGCCACGACGGACAAGATCACCGTTCACCTGCCGGTGAAGCGGGTCGGGGCCGGCGCGGATTACGGCATCGTCGCCGGCTTTCAGCTGACGCCCGACCAGATTCAGTTCAACAACGCGCAACAGCAATCGTCGACGCAATGAGGGACGGGCGCAAGCGCGTCAAATCGCCCTACGCCGTACCGTCCGAGGCGGCGGCCGCCAGATTTCCGTTGCTACGCGGCATTCGCGCCGTACGCGCGACACGCCAGCGCGGCCAGTCGCGCACCGACATCTATCATTCGTTGTTGACGGTCTCGTGGCGCGGATTTTTCGCGCTGCTGACGGTCGCCTATATGCTGTTCAACCTCGTCTTTGCGCTGCTCTATTTCGCGCAGGACGGCGGCATCGCCAATGCCAAGCCGGGCTCCTTCGCCGACGCCTTCTTCTTCAGCGTCCAAACCATGGCGACGATCGGCTACGGCGACATGCATCCGGCGACGTTCTATGTCAACGCCGTGGTCACGGTCGAGGTCCTGCTCGGCCTGACCGGCTTCGCGCTCGCCACCGGCCTGATCTTCGCGCGCTTCTCGCGGCCGACGGCGCGCGTCATGTTCAGCGACGTTGCCGTTGTTAGCCGATACGACGGCGTACTGACGCTGATGTTTCGTGCCGCCAATCAGCGCCGCAACCGGATTCTCGAGGCGTCGGCGAGCCTCATGCTGGTGCGCAACGAGATCACTGCCGAGGGCCAGGTGATGCGGCGCTTCTATGACCTGAAGGTGGCGCGCCAGCATAACCCAACGTTCGTGCTGACCTGGACCGTGATGCATCCGATCGACGAGACCAGCCCGTTACATAAGGCCAGCGAAGCGACACTGCGCGCGCAAGGGGCGGAGATCATCGCCAGCATCAACGGCCTCGACGAAAGCTTCGCGCAGACGATCTATGCGCGGAAGAGCTATCGGCCGGACAATATCCGCTGGGGTTGGCGCTTGACCGACATTATCGGCCGCACGTCGGACGGCCGGCTCACCGTCGATTACGAGAAGTTCCACGACGCCGAAGAGGAATCGGCCGGCTGAAACGCCGCGACGGCGCGATCGCCGTTAGGCGTCGTAAGCCACGACCGACGTGAACGGCACATCGAGCCGCTTGCGGCCGCCGAGAAAGCTGAGCTCGATGATGCAGCCGGCGGCGACGACGTTGCCGCCGACCTGGCGGCAGAGATTGATCGCCGCCTCCAACGTGCCGCCGGTGGCGAGCAAATCGTCGAGCACGACGACGCGCCGGCCGCGCTCGATGGCGTCGGCCTGGATCTCGATCGTGTCGGTGCCGTATTCCAGGGCATAGGTGTACGGAACGGTGGCGCCCGGCAGCTTGCCGCGTTTGCGGACCATGACGAAGCCGATGCCCAACGCCAGCGCCAGTGGTGCCGCGACCAGGAAGCCGCGTGACTCGATGCCGACCAACAGTTCGGGCCGATGCGGCGCCAGCGCCTTTTCCATCCGCTCGACCGTCGCCTGCCATGCCTTGGCATGCGCGAGCAGCGTCGAGATGTCGTAGAAAAGAATCCCTTTCTTGGGAAAATCCGGCACGCTTCGGATGTGTTGCTTCAGATCCATTGCCCCCGCCCCGACGGAAATTGCGACCCAATTTAGACTGCGAGCGCGCCGGTACGAAAGCGCTGTCTTGCGCTAGAATGGCCGTAAATCCGGCCGAGGGAGGGGATGGCCCAATCCATCGAGCAGACACGCGACGGCGACGCGCTCGTGCTGCGTCCGCGCGGCCGTTGGGTCGTCGCCGATGCCCAGGCGCTTGACGAACGCCTGGCCGAGGTACGGGCCGTCACGGCACGCCGGGTACGCATCGATCTCGCCGGCGTCGAGGCGATGGATACGACCGGCGCCTGGCTGTTGTTCCGGTTGAAGCGCAGCCTCGAAGCGCGCGGCGCCGCTGTCAGCGTCGATCATGTCGGCGCCGAAATGGCCCCGTTGCTGGCCCAAATCGAGAAACACCCGGCCGAACCGATCCGGCCGGTGCATCGCGGCTTCGGGCCGATCGTGCTGCTGGCCCATATCGGCTTCCGTACAGTTGAGCTGCTGCGCCTGACGCGCGCCTTGCTCGGATTCTTCGGCGAGGTCGCCATCACGTTCCTGCGCACGGGTGCGCAGCCACGCAGGCTGCGTTTCACGCCGATGGTGGCGCAGATGCAACGCGCCGGTGTTTCGGCGCTCGGCATCGTCGGGTTGCTGTCGTTTCTGGTCGGCATCGTCATGACCTATATCGGCGCGCAGCAGCTGAAGCCCTATGGCGCCGAGATCTTCACCGTCAATCTCCTCGCCGTCGGTTTCCTGCGTGAGCTCGGCGGGCTGCTGGCCGCGATCATCATCGCCGGCCGCTCCGGCAGCGCCTTCACCGCCGAAATCGGCGCCATGATCGTCAACGAGGAAGTCGACGCGATGCGCACCCTTGGCCTCGATCCGATCGAGGTTCTGGTCGTGCCGCGCATCCTCGGGCTGATCCTGACCCTGCCATTCCTGACCTTCTGGGCCGATTTCACCGGCCTCGCCGGCGGCGCCGTCATCTGCCGAATGTCGCTCGACATCCCGCTGACGACGTTCCTGGTTCAGCTGCACAGCGCGGTATCGCTGTGGAGCGTGTTTCTGGGTATCATCAAAGCGCCATTCTTCGCCGCCTGCATCGCGCTCATCGGTTGCAATGAGGGTCTGCTGGTGACCCGCAGCGCCGAAAGCGTCGGGCGGCGCACGACGCAATCCGTGGTCCAAGCCATTTTCCTGGTCATCGTGCTCGATGCGCTCTTCTCGATCTTCTTCAATGCGATCGGAATCTGATCCCGCCGCCGCGGTCGTGCGCGTGCGCGGTCTTGCTACCAGGGCCGGTGGCCAAATCCTGCTGCGTGACGCGACCTTCGATCTGCGATCCGGCGAGGTGCTGGGCGTGGTCGGTGCGTCGGGTTCCGGCAAGTCCGTCCTGCTGCGCACGATCGTCGGCTTGACGCCGGCGGCCACTGGCACGATCGCGATTTTCGGCGAAGAACTCGGACGGGCGGGGCACGGCGATCTGCGGCGCTTCGGCAAGCGGTGGGGCGTACTGTTCCAGGACGGAGCGCTATTCAGCTCGTTGACGGTTGCCGAGAACATCATGGTGCCGCTGCGCGAACAGCTCGATCTTTCGCCGGCGCTGATGCACGAAATCGCCGCGCTCAAGATCGCGCTGGTCGGCTTGCCGCCGGACACGGCGGGAAAAATGCCGGCCGCGCTGTCGGGCGGCATGCGCAAGCGCGCCGGTCTGGCGCGCGCCCTCGCGCTCGATCCCAAGCTGCTGTTCCTCGACGAGCCCACCGCCGGGCTCGACCCGATCGCCGCCACCGCATTCGACGGCTTGGTGCGCGATCTCAAGGAAAGCCTTGGCCTGACGGTGTTCATGGTGACGCATGATCTCGACAGCCTGACGGCGATTTGCGATCGCATCGCTGTGATCGTCGACCAGCACCTCGTGATCGGCACGCTTGCCGAGTTGTTGCGCAATCCGCATCCGTGGATTCAGCAATATTTCAGTGGCCCGCGCGGGCGCGCCGCGCGGATTGTCGAAGCCGCCAGCGGGTAGGGCCATGGAAACACGCGCCGAATATGTGCTCGTCGGAGGTTTCGTTCTCGTGCTGTTGGCCGGGCTGGCGGTGGTGCTGCTGTGGTTCGTGCAGGCGCCGTTCAAGGTCAGCGCCACACATTACGATATTTACTTCGACGGCTCGGTCTCCGGCCTCGATGTCGGCTCCGACGTCCGCTACAACGGCGTCCTGGTCGGCCGCGTGGCGACGATCGTCCTCGATCCGCAACGACCGACCCAGGTGCACGTGACCGTCGACATCAACCAGGGCCTCATCATCCGGAACGACGCCGTCGCCGTATTGCAGATCAAGGGCCTGACCGGCGCGGCCTATGTCGAGATCGCCGGGGCCAGTGGCACGGCGCCGCCGCTGGTCGCCGAAAAGGGCCAGCCCTATCCGGTGATCCGGTCGCGCTCGTCGCAACTGACCGAATTGTTCAACGGCATGCCGGTCCTCATCCAGAAACTGTCGACGCTCGCCGATCAGCTCAATGATGTCACCGATGCCGACAACCGCAAGGCGCTTGCCGAAACACTGGCCAATATGCGCCAGGTGAGCGCGGTCCTGGCGGCGCATTCCCGCGATCTTGATGCGAGCCTCGGCAGCCTGTCGGCGGCAGTGAAGCATTTCGATCAAGCGGCGGATAATCTCGACCACATGATGCGCGACAGCCAGAAGCCGGTCAGCGATTTCACCACCCGCGGCTTGCCCGAATTGCAGCAGCTGCTTGCCGATTCGCGCGTCCTGGTCGCCGAGCTGACACGGCTGGTCGATTCGCTCAATCGCGATCCGTCGCGGGTGATCTACGGCAACCGCCTGCAAGGCTATACTCCCCAGTGATGGCCCGCCGGCGCGTCGCAACCCTGCTTCTAACCCTCGCGCTCGTGGGTTGCAGCGGCGGCTTGCTGCCGGCGCCACCACCACCACCCAAGCTTTACCGCCTGTCGCCGGCGGACGCCGTGCCGGCCGCCGGCGCGCCGATCAAGGCTCAAATCCTCGTCGGCAGCGTCGACGCGCCCGGTGCGCTCAACACCGCCCGGATCGCGCTCAGTCCGAGCGCGACGCGCCTCGAATATTTCGCCGATGCGGAATGGACCGACCGCGCGCCGGTTCTGATCGACAACATGCTGCTCGATACGCTCACGCACGCCGGTCGTTTCAACCGGGTCGCCCAACGTTCTCTGGCGCTGCGCGCCGATTATGTCGTGCTCGGCGCGCTCGATCATTTCGAGGCCGATTACGCCGCCGGCACGCCGCCGCAAGTGCGGGTGATGCTCGATCTGCGGCTGCTGCGCATGCCCGACGGCGATATCCTCGCGCAACGGCAGTTCGCGGCCACGGTGCCGGCAACGCAGAACACCGTGCCGGCGGTGGTCGAAGCGTTCGACGCTGCAAGCCATCGCGCATTGCACGATGTGCCAGCCTGGATCGCCGACTCCTTGCCGCGGTCCGCAAAGCAGCCTTGACGCCCGCGTCGTCGCACCGTCCCGATCGGGCCGCGCTCGAGCGGCAGGCGCGCTGCGGCGAGGCCGTCGTTCGTTGGCGCGACGCCCTGGCGCGTGACGGTCGTACGGTCGTCTCGGCCGCCCTCGGTGGCGCGACGCGTATTTTCCATTGGCGTCATTATCCGGCCGGCGACGTTTACGATCCCGGGACGCACGCGCAGTATTTCTATCATGCGCACCCGCCGCAGCCCGCCGCCCATGGCGAGCACGGTCATTTCCATGCCTTCCTGCGCGCGCGCGGTCTCAAGCCGGGCGCGCGGCCGCTGGTGATGCCCGAGCTCGCGATCGCCGGCCACCCCGCATCGCCGGCGCAGGCGGCGCCGTCCGCGCCGGCGCCTGCCGGCGAGCCGGACGAACCTTGGATTCACCTGGCAGCGATCGCGATGGACCGCGCTGGACGGCCGCTGCGGCTGTTCACCACCAACCGGTGGGTCACCGGCGAGACCTGGTACGGCGCGACGGACATCGCCGCGTCGCTCGACCGTTTCGTCATCGACGGCGAACAGGCGAGCCCGCTTGACCGCTGGCTCACAGCGATGCTCGGCTTGTTTCGGCCGACCATCGTCCGGCTGCTGGCGGCACGCGACGCGGCGGTGATGGATTTTCGCCGCCGCCGCCGCGGCAAGGTGCACGTTCTCGAGGACCGGCGGCTCGAGATCACCTCGTCGGCGGCCGTCGACGTCGACGCCGAAATCCGCCGCGTTGCGGCGGCGCTGCGTCACGTCGCCTAGACGCCGGGGTCAGTTACTGGTCGTGGTGGCGTTCCCGGCGGGCGCGGGGTCGTTGTTGGCGCGCAGGCACGCGCGACGGTAATTCTCGCGCGCCGCGTTGCCCTGCGGCGTGTAATCCGGAAACAGACGCGCGGCCTCGCGGGCGCAGCGATCGGCGATCGACCAGACCGCGGTGCTGTCGGCCCGCGGATCGGCCGAAGCCGGCGCCACCGCCAGCAGCAGGAACGCCAAACCGCCGAGGACAAAGAGCAACCGCTTCATCACGTGTCCTTGTTTCGCTTCACCGCACGCCGGCGCCGCGCATCGACCAACGCTGCGGGCGTCAGATAAAGCAAATATAGCACGCCAGGCGCGACGATGATCAGCACCGTTCGGGCCTGTTCCCGCCGCAGCTGCGTCCGCGCCTTGTGGTGCGCCGTCGCCAGGCAGCTGGTCGCCTCGGGTCCCAGCCGCGCGCCGCAGCGATCGGCAACGTAGTCGTCGACCGTCGTGATGCGGCCGTCGATGCGTAGTGCGGTGTCGAACGGCGGAAAAAGCCGTGCAGCCATGGCCGCCATCCACGCCGCGATCAACAGCGTGACATAGGGCGAGATCCGCCGCCGCCGCCGCGTCCCGGTTTGGGTCGCGTTCATTCGATTTCCGCCGCCCGTTGCACGCTCCAGATCATCGAGCTCCTCACCAGGTACGCCTTGTGGCTGGCGCGGTCGGCGGCGATCCGCCGCAATTCGTCGAGCCGGCGTGCACGTTGGCCGGCGTCGCGTTCCTGCAACAGCTCCTTGTTGCGGATCGACTGCGCCTGCACGAATTCGATATTCGCCGCCCGCCGCTGTCGCGTATAGCGATCGAGCAGCGTTTCAGGCGCGTCGCCGCGCCACACCGGGCCGAGCTTCTCGACCAGATTGAATGCGCCGTGCAGCGCGCCGTTGAGACCGAAGGCGCCGAGCGGATTGTTGACGTGCGCGGCGTCGCCGACCAGCAGCATGCGGCCGCAGCGGAATTCGCCGGCGACGCGCTGATGCACGCGATAGGTCGATTTGTGCGCGACGCCATAGCGCCGGCTCCACGGCAGGAAATTCTGCAGCGCCTGTTCGACAAAATCCGCGTCCAAAACGCGTTCTTCGGGCACGTCCGCGTTCGTCGGGAACAGCACGCGCCACAGGCCCGGCGGCCCGTCGTGCGGCATCTTGAAGATCGCCGACCAATCGACCGGGTCCGAGACATAGGCGTTCATGGTGAAGCCTTCGGGCGCCAGATCGCGGTCGATGCCGGCGACGAGAAACCGCTCGGGCCAGGTGAAGCCCTCGAAGGCAACGTTCATGGCGTGGCGCACGGCGCTGCGGCCGCCATCGGCGCCGACGAGGTAGCTGCCGCGTACGGTCTCGAACCCGTCCGGCGATTCGAAGCGTGCGGTGATGCCGTCGCCATCCTGCGTCGCATCGAGGAAGCGCCGCTGCCAGTGCACGGTGCCGCCCAGCGCCTGGAACCGCGCGAGCAGCAGCGGCGTGAGCTTGAATTGCTCGCAGTGGAAACGGAACGGATAGGGCGTCAGATCGGCGATCAGCGACAGATCCCATTCGACGATCACGCCCTCACGGCGGCCGCGGATCTGCCAACGTGGCACGCGATAGCCGAGTGCGAGGAAATCCTGACCGACGCCGATGCCGTCGAGCATTTCAAGGGTCGGCGGATGGAAGCTGCCGGCGCGCAGGTCGCGCGGCAGGCGCGGCTCGGCCTCGTAGACGGTGACGGCGACATTACGGAGCGCGAGACCGACGGCGACGGCGAGTCCGGCGGGACCTCCGCCGACGACGATCACGGGTGCGCGCGAAACCATCCAATCCCTCGGCAGGGATCAGACCGTTTGGCAAACCTCCGTGTCAACGCGCATCTGGTCCGCGCCGCCGCTACATCGGCGGCTTGACGCCCTTGCTCTCGACCGTGACGTTGGTCGCCGCCACGGTGCCGTCCGGCCGCTTGGGCCCGATAATGAAGACCGCGCGGCCGGGCTTCAGCATGCTTGGATCGCCGGGCGCATAAGCGACGATCGGCGTCTTGTGGTCGACCTCGATATCGGTGCTTTGGTCTTTGTACGTCAGGGTCAGCACCCGGCCGCCCTTGACCGTCGCGACGCCTTGGACGATGGCGTTCGTCATCAAGCTGTCGGGCGCGAGGTCCCAGGGGATCTGGCCTTCGGGAACGACGCCGCGCTGGGCCGGCAGGAAGATGTGGACCTCGATTGCGTGGAGATTGCCATCCTTGCCGCGGATCGAGGTCGAGGCGACGAAATCGCCGTCGTGAATGTCGGCGAGATGCTTGCGGATCACGGTCCGCACCAGGAAATTCGGCGCGAGCGCGACCGTCACAAGGGCACCCGTCGGCGTCTTGACCGTCAGCGTGTGATCGTCAAAGGCGCTGATCGTGCCGCGCACCCGGGCTGGCGGTGTGTGCGGCGCCTGCGCGTCAACGACTGGCGCCGCCAGAGCGAGGCCAAGCCCGACAAGCGCCGCCGCGGCCACGATGGTCCGGTACGTCATGATGTGACTCCCGTGTTACCCGGAACGTTCGGCGCTTCTAGCACGGGTGTGCCGCCGCCGACGATCACAGCCGCTTGAGCGGGTCAGGGTTGACTGAGACGCGGCGCTCGCAATTCTTCCGCGGCGCGTCGTAACCGCGCGTAGGCACGAACGCTGACAGGGATCGAGCCGATATAGAGCGCGCCGATGATCAACAGCGTGATCCACGGCTCGGTCGTTAGGAATGCCGCCAACGCGCCCACCAGCAACAGCGTGGGCAGGACCCACTCGCGTGGAATCCGGAAGCTCTTGAACGCGAAGGTGGGCACGCGGCTCACCATCAGCGCCGCGACCGCCGCCAGCACAGCGCCGCACAGGATCGGCGAGCGGAAAAAATCGATGCCGCTTTCGAAAAACAGGAACATCGGAATCATCACCAATCCGGCGCCGGCCGGCGCCGGCACGCCGGTGAAGAAATTATATGCGTAAGGCGGCAACTCGGCGCCGATCTGGGTGTTGAACCGAGCCAAGCGCAGCGCCGTGCACACCGCAAACAACAGCGCCAGCGCCCAACCGACGCCGTGCAGCGAATCCATCGTCCAGATATCGAGCATGATCGCGGGCGCGGCGCCGAAGCTGACGAAGTCGGAGAGCGAATCGAGCTCGGCGCCGAAGCTCGACGTGCCCTTCAGCAGCCGCGCGATCCGGCCGTCGATGCCGTCGAGGATGCCGGCGATGATGATCGCGGCCGCCGCCTGCTCGAAGCGGTCGAGGAAGGCGAGGCGGATCGCCGTCATGCCGGCGCACAACGCCAGCAGCGTCAGGATGTTGGGAATCATCCGGTTGAGCGAGAACGCGCCCATCGGCCGGACGCGGACGCGCGGGCGATGCAGCGGCATCAGTGCACCGTGCCCGATCGGGCGCTCTCGCTGGCGCGCCGATCGGCGAGGACGGTCTCGCCGCCGACCATGCGTTGGCCGACGATGGCGAAATGCGACCACGACGGGGGCATATAGAGATCGGTGCGGCTGCCGAACCGGATCAGGCCCAACCGCTGCCCGGCGATCACGCTCTGGCCTTCGGTCAATTCGCACAGGATGCGCCGCGCGATCAGGCCGGCGATCTGGACGACGGCGATCTCGGCGCCGTCCGGCAGCGCCAGACGGATCGCCATGCGCTCGTTGTCCTCGCTCGCCTTGTCGAGGGCGGCGTTGATGAACTTGCCTTTGCGATAGGCGGTCTTCACCACGCGCGCGGCGGCCGGCACGCGGTTGACGTGCACGTCGAAGATCGAGAGGAAAATGCCGATCCGCCGCATCGGCATGTCGCCCATGCCCAATTCGGGCGGCGGCACGGCCTCGTCAACGGTCACCACCACGCCGTCGGCGGGCGCGACCACCAAGCCGTCACGCTGTGGCGTGACGCGCCACGGGTTGCGGAAGAACGTCACGCACCAGATCGTCGCGATGACGCCCAGCCAGCCGAGCGGCTGCGCGATCCAGAACAGGATCAGCGTCACGGCAGCGAAGATCGCGATGAATCGCCAGCCATCGGGATGGATGGGCGGCAAGGCTCGGCGCCACATGGGGTTCCTCCTGGGCGCGGACCCTAGCAAATCTGACAGGGCTTAGCCCACAGCGATCGGCGGTCGCCGCCGCCTAACGCGCGCTGCCTTCTTGGCCGACCAGGAAGATGATCAGGTCCCAGGCGTTGCGGATGCTGGCGACGATCAGCAGACCGAACGCGGCCGCTAGCGTTTCGAGGCCGAAGCGGGTCTGGCTCAGGATCATCGCCGCGGCAGCGACGATGCCGACGTAACCGAGCAGCGGTACGCCGCCGTACCATACCCGGTCGATGTGATCGACTTTGGCGTGCAGCACCCGCCAGCAGATGCGTATTGCGGCGGCCAAGCCGGCAAGCCCGCCGACGACGCCGATCATGCCCAGTATCTGGAGCGGGGCCGTCGGCACGACCAGCAGCGCGCAGCCGATCAGCACGACCGACAGGTGGATCACCGTCGGCGTCACGAATGACGCCACCGCGGCCGCGCGCGTCTGCGTCATGTTGCGGCCGCCGATCGAGGCGACGATGAACATCGCGCCGGTCAGCGTCCCCGCTACCATCGCCAGGATGGCGTAAAAATCGTGCCAGCCGCCGAGCATGATCAGTGCCCCTCCCGCCGCCATGCCAAGATCAACAGTCCGAGCGCCAAGAGCAAGGCCAGCACGCCGGGCACCAGCGGCGTCTCGCCGATGCCGGTGACGACATAATCGCCGTTACGGCGCAAGCCGATCCAATTGTGTCCGGCTGCCGATTGTCCCGGATCGACGGACCGGATGTCGGGTACGCTGCCCGGCCCGACCCAGAAGATTCCGCCGTTGGTGGCGGCAACATCGGCTTTGACCTTGTCGTCGGTGGTGCGCACGTCGGCCATCTCGACCGGATTGAGCGAGCCCGCCGCCGCCAGCGCCGTGCGCTGACCGTCGCTGACGCGATAGAGGCCGGTTTCGTCGACCCCCAGTGTTGCAACGCTGCGGCCGCCGTCGGCGGGGGTCAGCGTCAGTGTCGTGGTCTTGCCATCCGGTGGGGTCAGCTGTACCGGCGAGTCATCGGGCTGGAGCGATTGCCGCGTCACAGTCAGCTTGTTGCCGTCGATGGTCGCGCGCAGATCGTTTTCTTCGAGCTCCGGCTCCTTCATCAGCCAATAGACGATCCGGCGCAGCAATTCGACTTGCGGGCCGCCGCCCTCGTAGCCGCGTGTCCACAGCCACATCTCGTCGGACATCAGTTGCGCGACGCGGCCTTTGCCGACGCGGTCGAGCACCAGCAGCGGCTCGTTCTCGTAACCGGTCATCACGGTCACGCCGCGCTGGGCCTGGGCGCCGATGACGCGGAACCAGCGGCCCCAGGGCGGCACCGCATCGGCCTGCGCCGGCAAGCCAGGTAGATCCTCGGTCACGGGATCGCGCCGGCCGATCGCCGTGACCCGCGGTACGAACCCGTGGTCGAAGACGTCACCAGTCGGCGCCGCCGGCAGCACCGCGCCCAGCGGCGTACGATAGAGCGACAGCGGCGTAGCGAAGGACCGGCCCGCGGACACCAGCAGCGCGCCGCCGTCGCGCACATAATCGGCGATGTTTTCGATGTAGGCCTGCGGCAGCACGCTGCGCTGGCGATAGCGATCGAAGATGATCAGGTCGAAGCTGTGCAATTTGACGTCGAACAGCTCGCGGATCGGAAAGGCGATCAGGCTGAGCTCGCGGATCGGCGTGCCGTCCTGTTTCTCCGGCGGACGCAGGATGGTGAAATGGATCAGGTCGACGGACGGATCCGATTTGAGGATATTGCGCCAAGTGCGCTCGTCCTGGTTCGGCTCGCCGCTGATCAGCAGCACCTTGAGGCGGTCGCGGACGCCGTTGATGACGAAGGCGGCGCGATTGTTCTCGAGCGTCAGCTCGTGCGGCCCGGCGTTGACCGAAAGCTCGACGACATTGGGGCCGCCATGGTCGATATCGACCGGCACGCTCACGTCGGTGCCGACCGGCACCGTGCGAATCGTCGGCAGGCCGCCATCCTTGCGGATGGTGAGCTGCGCCTCGCCGGCGGTGTCGGTCGCGGGCAGGTCCTCGATGCGCACGGTGAGCGCCACGGTCTTGCCGACCAGGCCGAATTTCGGCGCGTTGCGCACGGCCAACCGCCGGTCGGCTTCGCCCTGTTGGCCCGTCAGCAGCACGTGGAACGGCGCGTCGAACGTCAGCCGCTGTGGCGGCGGCATGTCGTGGATCTGGCCATCGGTGATGAAAATCGCGCCGGCGATGCGCTGACGCGGCACGTCGGCCAGCGTGTGGCTCAGCGCGGTATAGAGCTGGGTTCCCGCGTCGGCCAAGGGCGAGGCGGGATCGGGCGCACCCGCATGCACCACGCGCACATCGAGACCGGGCAGGTGCGCCAGTTGGTCGGTGACGGCTTGGAGCGCCGTCGCGGCGTAATGCTGTCGCTGGCCGATGCGCATACTCGGCGATTCGTCGACGATCACGGCGGCGACGTCGTGTTGCGGCGCGCGCTTCTCCTCGACCAACGACGGATTGACGACGATCGCCGCCAGCGCCAGCGATGCGAGCAGCCGCCAGACCGTGCCGCGGGCGCGCCGCCAGACGCCGAAGGCGATCAGGAGCGCGGCCGCAGCCGCGAACGCGCCGATCGCCCACCACGGCAGCAGCGGCGACGAGGCAAGGCTCCAGCCGGTCATTGGCCTAACCGTTCGAGAATTGCTGGCACGTGCACTTGGTCGCTCTTGTAGTTGCCGGTCAGCGCGTACATCACCAGGTTGACGCCGAAGCGATAGGCCATCTCGCGTTGCGGTTCACCGCCGGGCACGACGGCATAGAGCGGCACGCCGTTGGCGTCCGCCGCCCAGGCACCGGCCCATTCGTTGCCGCCGACGATGACGCTCGACACGCCATCATTGACCGCGTCTGCCGTCGGCTCGACCCAGATTTCGCCGCCGCTCCACCGACCGGGAAAATTCTCCAGCAAGTAGAACGAGCGGGTGAGCACGTGGTCGGACGGCAGCGGCACCAACGGCGGAATCGTCAGGCCGGCGGCCATCCGCTTCAACCGCGCCTGTGCGGCGGCGGCGCTGAAATCGTTCGGCTGTTCCTGGTCGCGGGTGTCGAACAGGATGATGCCGCCGGTGTTCAGGTAATGCTGCACGCGCGCGATCGCTTGCGGCGACAAAGCGGGCTCGCCGTCGACCACCGGCCAATAGAGCAGCGGAAAGAACACCAGATCGTCAGTCTCGGGATCGACGCCCATCGGCGCTGCCGCCTCGACGGCCGTGCGCTGGTTCAACACCCTGGCCAAGCCCACCAGGCCGGCCTTGGACTCGGCGTCGATGTCCGGGACGCCGGTGCGCACATAGGCGAGGTGGAACTGGCTCGCGCCGGCGATCGCTGCCGCGTCGTTGCCGGCGGCGTGCGCAGCCGGCGCGCTCAACAGCACGGTGCCGAACGCGATTGCGCCTGCCGCGGCGCTTGCGCGCCCGACGATCCGTGGCAGCAGGCCGCGTAGCGCGAGACCGATGGCGAAATCGGCGAGCATCAACAGCAAGGCGAAAGCCAGCAGCGGTGGTCGAAAATCGACCTCGGTGCTGCGCGCGAAATCTTCGTGGTGGACGCCGGCCGGCAGCGTGGGTAGCGGTGCGAAATGCGTCACCGCCGGCGCTAGGTTCAGCGCCACGCGCGCGTCGGCAGTGCCGTAGAAGCCCGGCGGGTTGCGCGGCCCGGCGACCGTTTTGGCGGCGGCACCGGCGGGAATCGTCGCGGCGGTGGCCGGCGCCGGGTGCAATCGCCCGAAACCGTCGAGGGTCTCGACCGGCGGCAGCGGCTTGTCGCTCGTGCCCGAGATGCCCTGACTGACGGCCACGACGCGGCGGAGCATCTCCACCATCAGTCCCGAAATCGCCAGATTCGACCATTCAGGATCGGCGGTGGTGTGGACCAGAACGAGCCAGCCTTTGCCGCGCTTCTCCGCCGTGACCAGCGGCGTACCGTCGGCAAGCCGCGCCCAGGTTTTTTGCGCGAGATCGACCGTCGGCTCGGCCAGCACCTGACGCGAAACGGTGACGTCGTCGGGAATCGCCAAGCCGACGAACGGGCTGTCGGCGGCGAAGGGCGCGAGTTTCGCCGGCCGCTCCCACGACAGCGCGCCGCCGAGCGTGCGGTCGCCGCTGCGCAGACGAACCGGCAACAGTGCATCGTCGGGCTGTGCCGCCAGACGCGGACCGGCGAAGCGCACGACGGTGCCGCCCTTGTCGAGCCAGCCGGCGACGGCTTGGCGATCGCCGTCGCTCAGCGACGCGCCATCGGGTAAGGCGAGCACGGCAATGCCGCCTTTGATGAGGATGGCGACGTCGCCGGTGCGTACCTCGCTGAATGGCGACAGCGCCTTGTCGAGATAATAGGCGCCGCTCAGCAGCGGTTGCGCTGTGTCGCGACGCGCGACGATGCCGACGGGCCGCCGTTTCCAGCGCTCGTCGAGCAGCAGGGCGGCGCCCGCCGATGCTTCGTTCGCGATTGCGATCGACGCGACCCGGTTGCGCAGCTCTGTCGGCATCGGGATGTGCGCGACGATCGAGCCTTGACCGGCGGGAACGGTCACCACGCGCCGCGCCATCAATCGCCCGTCGTCGCCAAGCGCACGCAGCGTCAGCGTTTCGGGCAGGCTGGCGTCGGCACGTTCGACGGTCGCGGTCAGGTCCTGGTCGTCGGAATCCGCCGGCGCCAACAAGCGCGGCAAGGCGTTGCCGCTCGCCCCCATCACCGTCAGCGAACCGTGATGCGCAAGGCCGGCGGCGAAGGCGGCGGCATCGCCGCCGTCGAGCCCGTCGCTCAACCAGACGATCTCGGCCGCATGTGACAGGCCCAGCCGTTCGAAGCGCGCCAGCGCTTGGGCGCGATCGTCCGGCCACGGAAGCGGTTGCAGATTGGCGGCGGCCGCCCGCGCGTCGGCCGGGCGGAGCAGCGACAAGTCGCTCGGGGCGCGGTCGCCCGGCGGATCGGCGGTGCCAAAGAGCACGATTTCGCGGCCTTCGCGGCCGGCCTGGTCGATTAGTCGGTCGAGGGCGGCGCGCATATCGTTCCAATGGCGCGCCGCGCCCCAGCCGTCGTCGACGGCGAAGACGACCGGACCGTCGACGGCGATCGGCGTGCGCGGATTGAGCAACGGCTGCGCCAACGCCAGGATCACCGCCGTGACCAGCACCATGCGGAGCAGGATGAGCCAAAGCGGCGTCTTGGCCGGCGTCTCTTCCGGCGGCGCCAGGCCCAGCATCAGGCGCAACGCCGGAAAGCGGACGCGCTTCGGCGCCGGCGGCGTCACGCGCAACAACCACCACAGCACCGGCAGCGCCGCCAGTCCGGCCAACAACCACGGTGCGGCAAAAGCGATGGGGCCGAGCGACAACATGCGCTAGCGCTCCGTCAGAATCTGGTAGAGGCCAAGCAGCGCGTGTTGCGGCGGGTGATCGGTGCGATGCGTCGCGAAGGTCCAGCCGACGCCGCGGGTCAACGCCGCCAATCCGTCGCGGTGCCGCCGGAGGCGCTCGGCATAGCCGGTGCGGATCGATTCGACGCGGCTGATCAACAGGGGATTCTCGTCTTCCAGACCCTCGAAGCGTACGCGGCCGGCAAACGGGAGGCTTTCTTCGGCCGGGTCGAGCACTTGCAGCAGATGACCCTTGAGGCCGGCATCGGCATAACGCAGGACCAGCGCCGCCGTCGTTTCGAGCGGTGCCAGCAGATCGCCGATCCAGATCACCTGGCCGTGGCGCGGCAACTTCTCGTAGGCTGGCAAGTCGGACGCGGTCGCGCCGCGTTCGAGCTGCAACGCCAGCCGGTCGAGTACGCCGCGGCCATAAGCCGGCGCCAGGCCCGAGCCCATCAGCGTCACCCGCTCGCCGCCGCGCACCAGCAGCGCCGCCAGCGCCAGCGTCAGCAGATCGGCACGGTCACGCTTGGTCGGCAAATTGGCGTCGGAGGCGTAATCCATCGACCCCGATGCGTCGCGCCAGAGATAGACGCTCTGCGCCGCTTCCCATTCCGTCTCGCGGACATAGACGTGCTGGGTCTTGGCGGTTTCGCGCCAGTCGATGCGCGTCACCGGATCGCCTGGCTCGTATTGGCGGAACTGCCAGAAGGTTTCGCCTTGGCCGGTGCGCCGGCGACCGTGCGTGCCCTGCACGACGGCGGCGGCCACGCGCTCGGCGGCAATCAGCAACGGCGGCAGCGCGAGCGAGGCTGCTTCGGCGCGGTGACGCAGCGCCGGCCTGGCCATCAGCGCAACGGGTCCAACAGCCGGTCGATGACCTGCGCCATGCTCACGCCGTCTGCACGCGCGGCGAACGTAAGCGCCATACGGTGGCGCAGCACCGGATGGGCGAGCGCCACCACGTCGTCGATCGACGGCGCCAACCTTCCGTCGAGCAATGCGCGCGCCCGTGCGGCCAGCATCAGGGCTTGGCTGGCGCGCGGACCGGGGCCCCAGGCGATATGTGCGCGCGCCACGTCGGCGGCGCCGTCATCCGGCCGGCCCGAGCGCACCAGCGTCAAAATCGCGTCGACGATGCTGTCGCCAACCGGCACGCGGCGCACCAGCCGTTGCGCCGCCAGCAGCTCGGCGGCGGTGAGCACGGGCGCAGCTTCGTCCTCGGCGATGCCGGTGGTCGCGATTAGCATGCGACGCTCGGCTTCGCGGTCGGGGTAACCGACGTCGATTTGCAGGAGAAACCGGTCGAGTTGCGCTTCGGGCAGCGGATACGTGCCCTCCTGCTCGAGCGGATTTTGTGTCGCCAGCACATGAAACGGTTTGGGCAAAGGATGGTATTGGCCCGCGACCGAGACGCGGCCTTCCTGCATCGCCTGCAACAGCGCCGATTGCGTGCGCGGGCTGGCGCGGTTGATCTCGTCGGCCATCAGCAGCTGGCAGAACACCGGACCGGAAATGAACCGGAAGCCGCGCCGGCCGCTCTCGCTTTCCTCCAGCACTTCCGAGCCGATGATGTCGGCGGGCATCAAATCGGGCGTGCACTGGACGCGCTTGTCGTCGAGGTCGAGCACCGTGCCGAGCGTTTCGACCAGGCGCGTCTTGGCAAGGCCAGGGACGCCGATCAGCAACGCGTGGCCGCCGGCGAGAAGGGTGATCAACGCTTGATCGATGACCTCGGCCTGCCCGAAGATGACGCGGCCGATGCGTTGCCGCACGGCGGCGAGACGTGCGCCGAGCGCTTCGATCTCGCGCGCGAGATCGTTGCCGGCGGCGACGATCGAATCGGTGGCGGTCAACGGACGCTCCTGTTGCAGACGCGGATGGTCATGGACAAAGCCTCGTCTCTCGCGCTCGAACGATTGGCGGCGGATGCCGCAGGGCCGCCGCTGGCCGATGCCATCCGGCGCGATTGCGGTGATTTTGACATCCGCATCGGCCGCGATGGTAGCTGGTTCTATCGCGGCTCATCAATCCACCGTATGGCGCTGGTCCGTCTGTTCAGCCGCGCGCTCGAGCGCGACGCGAACGGGCAATATTGGCTGGCGACGCCGACCGAACGCGGCCGTATCACGGTCGATGACGTGCCGTTCGTCGCCGTGTCGCTCGAGGTCGCGAATCCCGGCGCACGGCAACGGCTGATCTTTCGCACCAATGTTGACGAGATTGTGACCCTCGACGCGGCGCATCCGCTGCGCATGGCCGAGGAGCGGATGACGCGGACTCCCGTGCCCTATATCCTGGTGCGTGACGGGCTGGAAGCCCGCATAGCGCGGCCTGTATTCTACGATCTGGTGGAATTGGGCCGCGAAGAACGGTTCGGGGGCGACACGGAATTCGGCATATGGAGCAGCACGAAATTCTTTCCGCTCGGCAGGCTCAGACCGGCGGCCTGACTGTCGCGTCGGTGCGTGCGCGCTTCGGCGCCTATCGGCCGGGGATGCGCTCGTTCGACAGCGACAAGGTGCGCGGCGATCACGTGCTGAGTCCAGGCGCAACGCTGCCGGCGGGCTTGCGGCCGGCCGCGGTGCTCGTGCCGATCGTCGACCGACCGCCAGGGCTCAGTGTGCTGCTGACACAACGTCACGAAAAATTGAGCGCGCATGCGGGCCAGGTCTCGCTACCCGGCGGCCGGATCGAGCCGACGGACGCCGACGCGGTTGCCGCGGCGCTGCGTGAAACGCGCGAGGAGATCGGCCTGCCGGCCGACCGCATCGAGGTCATCGGTCGGCTCGACACTTATATCACCGGCACCGGATTCGAGATCATGCCGGTCGTCGCGTTGCTCACGCCGCCGTTCGCGTTGACGCCCGATCCGCGCGAAGTGACGGAAGTTTTCGAGGTGCCGCTGGCGCTGGTTGCGGATCGCACCAACTACCGGCAGGAGACGCGCGAGCTCAAGAACGGCGTGCGCACCTATTACGTGCTGACGCACGACAGCCGGTACATCTGGGGCGCGACCGCCGGCATCCTGGTCAATCTCGCCGAGGTGCTGGCGACGTGAGCGCGCCATGATCCGGGTGGCGCTCACCATCCTGCTGCCGCTGCTCGCTCCGACCGCGATCTATTTCCTCTGGCTTTACACCTTGGGCCGCGCCGCCGAACGCGGCACGCCGTGGACTTGGCTCATTATCGGCGGCCTGGTCGCGGCCGGGGTCGCGCTGGTGGTCGTCGGCGTCGGCACCGGCGGCCGCCAAGCGGGATCTTATGTGCCGCCGCATGTCGAGGATGGTCATGTCGTGCCCGGCCAGATCGTATCGCCGGGATCGCGTTGATGCCGGAATCGGCCCGCACGATAAAGCCGCGCCCCTGGATGCGCGACGTCGCCACGCGACGAGTCATGCGTGTCCTGACCGCGCCGGACGCCGAGCCGCGATTTGTCGGCGGCGCGGTGCGCGATGCGCTGCTCGGCCGGCCGCCGCGCGAAATCGACATCGCCACGCCGCTCGCGTCCGACGCCGTGATGCGGCGCCTGACGGCGGCCGGCATTCGCGCCGTGCCGACCGGCATCGCGCACGGCACGATAACGGCGGTCACGCCAAAGCGGCTATTTGAGATTACGACGCTGCGCCGCGACGTCGAGACCGACGGCCGGCACGCCAAGGTTGCCTTCGGTGTCGATTGGGCCGCCGATGCGCAGCGCCGCGATTTCACCATGAACGCGCTGTCGCTCGATAGGCGCGGCAGGCTTTACGATGATGTCGGCGGCCTCGCCGATCTTAAGGCCGGCCGCGTGCGTTTCGTCGGCGATCCGGCGACACGCATCTGCGAAGACGTCTTGCGGCTGCTGCGCTATTACCGGTTCTTCGCGCATTACGGCAAAGGCGCCGGCGACCGTGCCGCGCGCGCCGCCTGCCGCGCCGCCGCCCGCTTGCTGCCGACGCTGTCGGCCGAACGCATCGCCGTCGAATTCTTGAAATTGCTGGCAGCGCCGGATCCGCTGCCGGCGTTGCGCATGATGCAGGCCGACGGCGTCCTCAAGGTACTGCTGCCGGAGAGCGCCGCCCTGTCGCGACTTCGCCGCCTGGTTGCGCTCGAGCCCGCGGCCGATCCGATCCGGCGCCTCGCGGCGCTGATCGCGCGCGATGCCGGCGGAGTCGCGGACCGATTCAAACTGTCGGGTGCCCAACGCGATCGCCTCGCGGCGCTGCTCGCCAAGCCGACAATCGCGCTTGACGCCGATCGCGCGGCGCAGCGGCGCGCGCTCTATCACTGGGGATCGGCAGTCTATGCCGATCGCGTGCTCTTGGCCGCTGCCGCGCGGCCGCGGCCAGGTCGCGTGAGCCGGCTGTTGCGGCTGGCGCAGGGCTGGACGAGCCCGCGCTTCCCGCTGCGCGGTCGCGATCTGCTCGCCGCTGGAGTCGCGCCCGGCCCGCAGGTCGGTGCGTTGCTCGCTGCGCTCGAAGCGTGGTGGATCAAGGGCGATTTCCGCGCCACTGCGGCGCAGTGCCGCGCCGAGCTGCGCCGGCGGCTGGCGCGGCATGGCTGACGAGTCCGGCCGCAGCAGCCCGCTCGAAGTTTTTGCCATCTTCCTGCGGCTCGGGCTGACCTCGTTCGGCGGGCCGGTCGCGCACCTCGCCTATTTCCGCCAGGAGTTCATCGACAAACGGCGGTGGCTCGACGAAGCCGGCTTTGCCGACCTGTTGGCGTTGTCGCAATTTCTGCCAGGGCCGGCGTCGAGCGAATTCGGTTTCGCCGTGGGCCTGTTGCGTGCCGGACTGCCCGGTGCGCTGTGCGCCTGGCTCGGCTTCACGCTGCCGTCGGCGCTAATCATGGGCGGACTCGGCTACGGCGTCGCCCGTCTCGGCGATCTTGCCGGCGCGCCGTGGCTGCATGGATTGATGCTGGTCGCGTGTGCGGTCGTGGCGTTGGCGGTGTGGCAAATGGCGCGCCGCCTCGCCAATGACGTGCCGCGCGGCGCCGTGGCGCTGGCTGCCGCCGCCTTGACGCTGACGTTGCCGGCAACCTGGGGACAGCTCACTGCGATTGCTTTTGGCGCGGTCGCCGGCCGCCTGTTCCTGCCGGGCGATACGCGCCAGGCGGCGTTGCCGTTTGTCCGGCGGGTGCCGCGCGGCTTGGCGATCGCCGCGTTGATCGCCTTCGCGATATTGCTAACGTTGCCGCCTTTGGTTGCGACCGTGAGCAGTTCGAGCGCGCTGCAGTTGTTCGACGGATTCTATCGTTCCGGCGCGCTCGTATTCGGCGGCGGCCACGTGCTCTTGCCGTTGCTGAACGCGGTCGTCGTGCCGAAAGGCTGGGTGAGTCAGGATACGTTTCTCGCCGGCTATGGCGCCGCCCAGGCACTGCCCGGGCCGCTGTTCACCTTCGCCGCGTTTCTCGGCGTCAGCATGCAAGCGCCAGCGGGCGGTTTGCTCGGCGGTGCAATCGCGTTGATTGCGATCTTTTTGCCGGGCTCTTTGCTGATCGTCGGCACATTGCCGTTCTGGAGTGCGTTACGCGCCAACCGGGCGATGCAGGCGACGCTCAAGGGTGTCAACGCCGCGGTTGTCGGCCTCTTGCTCGCCGCGCTTTACCGTCCAGTGTTCGTCAGCGCGGTCTTCGGCTGGCGCGATTTGGCGTTTGCGCTCGCCGCGCTAATTCTGCTGCGATTGCGCGTGCCGCCCTGGATCGTCGTGGTTCTCGGCGGGCTCGGAGGCGAAGCGTTGGGGTGGATCATCTGATGGCGGCATTACGGCGATGGCTGCCTGCCGGTATCGCACCGGCCGCCGCGTCGCTCTATTGGGCGCGGGGGCTGCGCGCCTTTGCCGACGGTTATGTCAGCCTGCTGTTGCCGGTCTATCTCAAGGCGCTCGGCTTCGGCGCCTTCCAGATCGGACTGATCACCGCGACGACGCTGATCGGCTCGGCGGCGGCGACCATCGCCGTCGGTTTCACCGCCCACCGTTATGGCCGCCGCGCGCTGCTGGTGATCGCGACGCTGCTGATGATCGGCACCGGCATCGGCTTCGTCGCCGCGACGCGGTTCTGGCCGCTCATGGTCGTCGCCTTCGTCGGCACGCTCAATCCGTCGCCGAGCGACGTCAGCCTGTTCCTGCCGCTGGAGCAGGCGCTGCTCGCCGAAGCGGCGCCAGCAAAAGCGCGCACCAACGCCTTCGTGCTCTATAGCCTGATCGGCTCGCTGGTCGGCGCGCTCGGCTCGCTCGCGGCCGGCGTGCCCGAGCTCGTTCATGGCTGGCTCGGCCTCGATACGATCGATTCGTTGCGCTGGATGTTCGGCCTCTACGCGCTGGTTGGTTTGGCGACCTATCATCTTTATCGCCGCTTGCCGGCGAGTCTCGACGCCAAGCCGGACAAGCCGACGCCGCCGCTCGGTCCGTCGCGCAATGTCGTCTTCGGCCTAGCGGCGCTGTTCAGCCTCGACGCGTTCGGCGGCGGCCTGGTGGTGCAGTCGCTGCTCGCGCTTTGGCTGTTCGAGCGGTTTGGCCTGTCGCTGGCGGTCGCGGGCACGATCTTTTTCTGGAGCGGCCTCGCGTCGGCCGCGTCGTTCATCGCCGCCGGTCATCTCGCCAAGCGCATCGGCTTGATCAACACCATGGTGTTCACGCATTTCCCGTCGAACCTGTGTCTGATCGCAATGGCCTTCGCGCCCAAGCTGTGGTTGGTGGTGGCGTTGTGGCTGGTGCGCAGCGCGCTGTCGCAAATGGACGTGCCCGCGCGCAGCAGCTACGTGATGGCGATGGTCACGCCGGCCGAGCGCGCCGCCGCGGCCAGCGTCACCGCCGTGCCGCGCAGCCTGGTCGCGGCGGTGGCGCCGGCGCTGGCCGGCTGGCTGCTGGCGCTGACGCCGTTCGGCTGGCCGGTGCTGATCGCCGGCGGACTCAAAGGAATCTACGACCTGCTGCTGCTCGCCTGCTTTGGTCGGCGCAAGCCGCCGGAGGAGAGCAACTGAGCCTCAGGGCCACTTCACCGCGGGTGGCAGCGACATCAGGATCGCTTCGACGTTGCCACCGGTCTTGAGGCCGAACAGCGTGCCGCGGTCGTAAAGCAAGTTGAACTCGACATAGCGGCCGCGCTTGACCAGCTGCGCCTGGCGTTGCTCGCTGGTCCACGACCGCAGCATGTTCCGCCGTACTAGCCGCGGATAGATGCGCAGAAAGGCCTCGCCCACGGCGCGGGTGAAGGCGAAATCGTGGTTCCAGTCGCCGGTCGCCAGATCGTCATAGAAGATGCCGCCGACGCCGCGCGGCTCGTTGCGGTGCTTGAGGAAGAAATACTCGTCGCACCACGCCGTGAAGCGCGGGTAATAGGCCGGGTCGTGCGCGGTGCAGGCGGCTTCGAGCGCGGCATGGAAATCACGCGTGTCGGCTTCCTCGGGGAACACCGGCGTCAGGTCGGCGCCGCCGCCGAACCACGCCTTGGTCGTGCGGATATGCCGCGTGTTCAAATGTGCGGCAGGCACGAGGGGCGAACGCGGATGCGCAACCAGCGAGATGCCGGCCGCCCAGAAGCGCGGATCGTTCGCGGCGCCCGGAATCTGCGCGCGGAACTCGGGCGAGAATTCGCCCCACACCGTCGAGACGTTGACGCCAACTTTCTCGAACACGCTGCCGTGCATCAGCGCCATCATGCCGCCGCCGCCGTCCTCGCGCTGCCAGGGTGTGCGCACGAAGCGGCCGGCCGCGCCTTCCTCGGGCCGCGCCGAGGCGTATTCGTCCTCGATCGCCTCGAACACGGCGCACAGCCGGTCGCGCAATTCCTCGAACCAGCGCGCGGCCTCGGCCTGCTGCTGCGCCGCGTCGCTCACGGCGACGCCTCGGGCAGCAACGCCGTCTGCCGCAGCGCCTCGCCGAGCACCAAGGAAGCGGCGAGCGCGACGTTGAGTGAGCGCAAGCCCGGCCGCATCGGAATCAGCACGCTGGCGTCCACGGCTTCGGCGACCTCCGGCGGTACGCCTGCGGTTTCGCGTCCGAGCAGGAGCACGTCGTCGCGGGCGAAGGCGAAGCGATGATAGGGGAGGCGGGCCTTGGTCGAAAGCAGCACCAGCCGGTCGGGACGCGACTGCCGGAACGCGGCCCACGACGCGTGCCGCGCGACCTCGACGCGGGCGAGATAATCCATCGCCGCGCGCTTCAGCCGGCGGTCGTCGAGCACGAAGCCGCACGGCTCGATGATGTCGACGGCGACTCCAAAGCAGGCGCCGAGCCGCAGAATCGCCCCCGCGTTTTGCGGGATATCGGGCTCGTAGAGGGCGAGACGCATGGCTGCACCTTGGGGATGAATTTGTTGCCTTGGCAAGGCCCGCGCGCGGCCCGCCGGCTGGGATTTCCGCGGTTCGTGCGGCAGGATGTCGCATAGAAGCTTTCGTTTTAGCCTGTAGCTTGCGCGCGGGCTTCGAGCGCGGGTGAAAGAGGGGATCGATGGCGGATTCGGCGCATTCGCATACGGCTGGCGCACATGCGTCGGGCGGTTCGCGACGCGACTTCCTGGTAATCGCGGGCAATGCGCTTCTCGGTGTCGGCGCCGCCTGCACGGTGTGGCCGCTGATCACCAGCATGAATCCGGCGCGCGACGTTTTGGCGGCCGGTGCGCCGATCGACGTCGACCTGTCGAGCCTGCAACCCGGCCAGCAGGTTCTGGTGCTCTGGCGGTCGCGGCCGATCTTCATCGTCCATCGCACGCCGGCCGAGCTCACCAAGCTGCAAGCGTCGGCCGACACGAGTCTGCTGCGCGATCCCAATTCCGCCGTGCTGCAGCAGCCGCCTTACGCCACCAACTGGCACCGCTCGATCAAGCCGGAGTATCTGGTGCTGGTCGGCATCTGCACCCATCTCGGCTGCATTCCCGAATTCACGCCGCAGCCCGGCGGCAATCTCGGTCCGGCCTGGCCCGGCGGCTATTTCTGCCCGTGCCACGGCTCGCGTTACGATTTGTCTGGCCGCGTCTTCAGTGGCGTGCCGGCACCGTACAACCTGCCGGTGCCGCCGCATCACTTCGTCAACGACACCACCGTCCGGATCGGCGAGAATCCGCCGAATTCGACTTTCGATTTCGATTCGATCGAGCAGATCTGAGGCGGGACCATGGCGGTATCGCAGAACAAATTGGTGCAATGGATCGATCACCGCCTGCCGGTGTTCACCTATCTCGATCACGAGCTGAACGAATATCCGACCCCGAAGAACCTGAACTATTGGTGGAATTTCGGCTCGCTCGCGGGCGTCATGCTGGTGATCATGATCGCCACCGGCATCTTCCTGGCGATGCAGTACGATCCCAATGTCGGCGACGCCTTCCAGTCGGTCGAGCGCATCATGCGCGAGGTCAACTACGGCTGGTTGATCCGCTACATCCACATGAACGGCGCGTCGTTCTTCTTCATCGTCGTCTACATCCATCTGTTCCGCGGCCTCTATTACGGTTCCTACAAGACGCCGCGCGAGTTGTTGTGGATGCTGGGTGTCGTCATCGTCCTGCTGATGATGGCGACCGCCTTCATGGGTTACGTGCTGCCGTGGGGCCAGATGAGCTTCTGGGGCGCGACCGTCATCACCAACCTGTTCTCGGCCATTCCCGGCGTCGGCAAGGACATCGTGACCTGGCTGTGGGGCGGCTTCGCCGTCGGCAATCCGACGCTCAACCGCTTCTTCGCGCTCCACTATCTGCTGCCGTTCGTGATTCTCGGCGTGGTAATCCTGCACATCCTGGCGCTGCACCAGCACGGCTCCAACAATCCGCTCGGCATCGACCGCAAAGGTCCGCAGGACAGCGTGCCGTTCCATCCCTATTACACCTACAAGGACATGTTCGGCCTGAGCGTGTTCCTGATCATCTTCGCGGTCTTCGTGTTCTATTTCCCGAACCTGCTGGGCGATCCGCAGAACTACATCCCGGCCAACCCGATGCAGACGCCGCCCGAGATCGTACCGGAATGGTACCTGCTGCCGTTCTACGCGATCCTGCGCTCGATCCCGAGCAAGCTGCTCGGTGTCTGCGCGCTGTTCGGGGCGATCGGCATCCTGTTTCTCGTGCCCTGGCTCGACACCTCGCGGGTGCGCAGCGCCTATTTCCGCCCCGTCTATAAATGGGTGTTCTGGCTGCTGGTGATCGACACCTTCGCGCTCGGTGCCGTCGGCGCGCATCGGCCGGAAGGCTGGTGGATCGTGATCGGCCGCATCGGCACGTTCTATTACTTCTTCCATTTCATCGTGCTGATGCCGTTGATCGGCTGGTTCGAGCGGCCCTTGCCGCTGCCGCCGAGCATCGCCGAGGCCGTCTTGAAGAAACGCGGCGGGGCGCTCGCAGGCGCCGCCGCGACGCGGGGCAAACCATGAAGCCGCGTCTCGTGATTCCGGCGCTGCTCGCGGGCGCAGTAGTCGCCGCCGCCGTGTTGGCGCAACCGGCGCAGCCGGCACGCGCCCAGGCCGACGAAGCGACGCCGGCGCTGCCCACCGTGTCGTGGTCGTTCGAAGGGCCGTTCGGCACCTTCGATCGCGCCGCCTTGCAGCGCGGTTTCCAGATCTATAGCCAGGTCTGCTCGACCTGCCATTCGATGAACCTGCTGACCTACGACGATCTCGCCGGTCCCGAGGGCCTTGGCTACACCGAGGCACAGGTCAAGGCGATTGCCGCGCAGAAACAGGTTGCCGACATCGACAAGAGCGGCAAGCCGATCCAACGTCCGGCGCGGCCGTCGGATCATTTCGCCGCGCCGTTCCCGAACGAGGCCGCCGCCGCCGCGTCGCTCGGCAAGGCGCCGCCCGACCTGTCGGACATCATCAAGGCGCGCGCCGGCGGGGCGCGCTACGTCTACGGCATCCTGACCGGCTTCCGCGAGCCGCCGAAGGGGTTCCCGATGCCGCCCAGCGGCGGCAACTACAACGTCTATTTCCCCGGCCACGTGATCGCGATGCCGCAGCCGTTGCAGGACAATTCGGTGGAATACGCCGACGGCACCAAGGCGACCTTGCAGCAAGAGGCGCACGACGTCGCGGCCTTCCTCACCTGGGCATCGGATCCGACGATGGAGCAGCGCAAGCGCACAGGCGCCAAGGTCGTGCTGTTCCTGCTGGCGATGACCGGCGTGCTCTACGGCGCCAAGCGGCGCGTCTGGTCCGACGTCGAGCACTGATTCCGGTTGTCGGCGCGTCGCCAGGCTGGTTGACTGCGCTCCGGACTGCGGGGGAACTGCGATGACCGGTCGCGTCATCGGCATCATCGGCGGCAGCGGGCTTTATCAGATCGACGGCATGACCGGCGTCGCCTGGCGGCGGATGAAGTCGCCGTTCGGCCAGCCATCCGACGCGTTGTGTTTCGGCCGGCTTGGCGACGTCGAGCTCGTTTTCCTGCCGCGCCACGGCCGCGGCCACCCGATTCCGCCCGGCGAAATCAATTACCGCGCCAATATCGACGTGCTGAAGCGGGCCGGCGTGACCGACCTGATCTCGCTGTCGGCTGCCGGCTCGTTCCGCGAAAACCTGCCGCCCGGCACCTTCGTTCTGGCCGATCAATTCATCGACCGCACCCACGGGCGCCACAGCAGCTTTTTCGGCACTGGCTGCGTCGCGCACATCTCGATGGCGCATCCGGTGTGCGGCCGGCTCGGTGGCCATCTCGCCGCCGCGGCCGGCGCGTCCGCGATCAAGATCGCCCGCGGCGGCACGTATCTGGTGATGCAGGGCCCGCAATTCTCGACGTTGGCCGAAAGCCGGCTCTATCGCCAATGGGGCTGCGACGTCATCGGCATGACCAACATGCCCGAGGCCAAGCTCGCCCGCGAAGCCGAGATCTGCTACGCCACCGTCGCCATGGTGACCGATTTCGACTGCTGGCATCCGGACCACGATCACGTCAGCGTCGACATGATCGTCGCCACGTTGCTGGCCAACGCCGACAAGGCCAAGGCACTGGTCAAGGCGGTGGTGCCGTTGATCGCGCGCGACGTCGCGCATTGCGCGCAGGGCTGCGACCACGCGCTCGACAATGCGCTGATCACCGCGCCGGAGAAACGCGATCCCAAGTTGTTGAAGAAGCTCGACGCCGTCGCCGGCCGCATTCTGCGCCCGGCGGGCAAGGGCAAGAAGCGCAAGGCGTGAGCCGATGAAAGTCGCGGGCCAGGCCATGCGCAGCATCTGGCTCGAAGCCGACGGCGCCGGCGTCGGCATCATCGACCAAACCCGCCTGCCGTTCGAGCTGCGCACCGTTCGGCTCATCGCCGTCGACGAGGCGGCGCATGCGATCCGCACCATGCTGGTGCGGGGCGCACCGCTCATCGGCGCGACGGCGGCCTATGGCATGGCGCTCGCCATGCGCGCCGATGCGAGCGACGCCGCGATCGCACGGGCGGCGGACTTGCTGTTGGCGACGCGGCCGACGGCGGTCAATCTGCGCTGGGCGGTCGAGGATTTGCGCACGCTCTTGCAGCAGACGCCGGCCGAACGCCGCGCCGAAGCCGCTTACCGCCGTGCCGGCGAAATCGCCGAAGCCGATGTCGCGATGAACCGCGCCCTCGCCGGCCACGGCCTGCCGCTGATCCGTGCGGCGCTGGCACGCAAGGGCAACACGGCGCCGGTCGAGATCCTCACCCATTGCAACGCGGGGTGGCTCGCCACGGTCGATTGGGGCACCGCGCTGGCGCCGATCTATCTGGCGCATAACGAGGGCGTGAAGCTGCATGTCTGGGTGGACGAGACGCGGCCGCGCAACCAGGGTGCCAGCCTGACCGCTTGGGAGCTCGGCCAGCACGGCGTGCCGCACACCGTGATCGCCGACAACGCCGGCGGCCATTTGATGCAGCACGGCAAGGTCGATCTGTGCATCGTCGGCACCGACCGCACGACCGCCACCGGCGACGTCGCCAACAAGATCGGCACCTATCTCAAGGCGCTGGCGGCGCACGACAACGGCGTACCGTTCTACGTCGCGCTGCCGTCGCCGACCATCGACTGGACGCTGACCGACGGGCGCACGATCCCGATCGAGGAGCGCAACGCCGACGAGGTCGCCGAGATGTCCGGCCGGCTCGGCTCGGGCGAGGTGGCGCGGGTGCGCGTCATTCCCGACGGCAGCCCGGCCGCCAACTACGCTTTCGACGTCACGCCGGCGAAATACGTCACCGGCCTCATCACCGAACGCGGCGTGTGCAAGGCCTCGCGCGACGGGTTGCTGTCGCTGTTTCCCGAGCGCAAAGTGGCCTTGCGCGGCTAATCAGCCGATATGTGCTGTTTGAAGAAGGCGGTAGTGCGCTGTAGCGCCTGCTCGTGCGCCGTCTTATCGAACGCGCCGCGTTCGTCGCACGCAAAGCCGTGGCCGGCGCTGTAGACGTAGATCGGCACCTCGGGCCGCGCCTGTTTCACTTTCTCGACGTCGCTCATCGGGATCGACTGATCCTTGTCGCCGAAATGCAGGATAAGCGGGATTTTGGGCTTCTCGTTCGCGTGGCCGGCGATCATGCCGCCGTAATACCCCACCGAAGCGGTCGCGCCGTTGAGCCGCGTCGCCGCCAGGAACGCCAGCGAGCCGCCCCAGCAATAGCCGACAACGCCGACCTTGCCGAATTGCTTGATATACTCGATCGCCGCCTGCACGTCGGCGAGCGAGCCGTCCATCGACACCTTCTCGCGCAGCGCGCGGCCTTTGGCGACGCTTTCAGGGTCGTAGCCGAGATCGACGCCCCGCTGCACGCGGTCGAACAGCGCCGGCGCCACCGTGGCATAGCCCATGGCGGCGAAACGGTCGGCGACGTTGCGGATGTGATGGTTGGCGCCGAAAATTTCCTGGATCACCACCAGGCCGCCCTTCGGCTTGCCGGCGGGTGTTGCGACGTAGGCGTCGAGCTTGTGTCCGTCTTTGGCGGTAAGCGAAACCGTCTGGCTCATGGCTTGGCCCCCGTTTTTGTCGGCCCGCGACTATACGGGGCCCGGCGGAGGCCGCTAGACGTTGAACCGGATGTGCAGGATGTCGCCGTCGACGATCGTGTATTCGGCGCCTTCGATCCGCATCTTGCCGGCGTCCTTGGCGCCTTGCTCGCCGTTGCAAGCGATGTAGTCGTCGTAGCCAATGACTTCGGCGCGGATGAAGCCCTTCTCGAAATCGGTGTGGATCGCGCCGGCGGCTTCCGGCGCCTTGGCGCCTTGGCGCACGGTCCAGGCATGCGCCTCTTTGGGGCCGACCGTGAAGAACGTGACCAGATCGAGTAGGGCGTAACCGGCGCGGATGACGCGGGCAAGGCCGGTCTCCTTGAGGCCGAGGCTTTCGAGAAAGGCACGGCGTTCCTCGGCGTCGGCGAGCTGCGCCACTTCGGCTTCGATTGCCGCCGAGATCACCACGCTCTGTGCGCCTTGCCGCTTGGCGTATTCGGCCACCCGTTGCGACTGAGCATTGCCGACCGCCGCCGCCGTTTCCTCGACGTTGGCGATGTAGAGCACCGGCTTGGCGGTCAGCAGTTGGAGAGATTTCAGGACCGGTTTGAGCTCGTCCGGAACGCGCACGATTCGCGCCGGCTTGCCGTCCTTGAGCGCAGCCAGCACCGGTTCGATGACGCTCATCTCGGCCTTGGCGTCCTTGTCGGCGCCGCGCACGCGCTTTTCGGCGGCGATCCGACGTTTCTCGAGGCTTTCGAGGTCGGCCAGCATGAGCTCGGTCTCGATCGTCTCGACGTCGCGGATCGGATCGATCGAACCCTCGACATGGGTGACGTTGGCGTCTTCGAAGCAGCGCAGCACCTGAGCGACGGCGTCGACCGCGCGGATGTGCGACAGGAACTGGTTGCCGAGCCCTTCGCCCTTGCTGGCGCCGCGCACAAGACCGGCAATGTCGACGAATTCGAGCTGGGTCGGCACGATCTTGGCCGACGTGGCGATCGCCGCGAGCGTGTCGAGGCGCGGATCGGGCACCGCCACGCGGCCGACATTGGGCTCGATGGTGCAAAACGGATAATTCGCCGCTTCCGCCGCTTGCGTCGCGGTCAAAGCGTTGAAGAGGGTCGACTTGCCGACATTGGGCAGGCCGACAATGCCGCAGTTGAATCCCATGGGCGTTATTTCTCGGCCGGCGGCTCTTTGCGGTTGGGCTTGAGGATCAGCGCCACCTTGGTGGTGAAAGTGGCGGCGCCGTCGGCAACCAAAACCGGAAACGCGTCGGCGATGGCATCGATCAGCGGCGGCAGCCACGCCTGATCCTCGGCGGCAAAGTTTTGCAGCACGTAGGGCTCGACCAGTTCCTTGACGCCCGGATGGCCGACGCCGATCCGCACCCGCCAATAATCTTCGCCGAGTTGGGCGTCGATCGAACGCAGACCGTTGTGTCCGGCCGCGCCGCCGCCCTGCTTGACGCGGAGCTTGCCGGGCTCGAGGTCGATCTCGTCGTGGACGACGGCGATCTCGCCGACGACAATTTTGTAGAAGCGCGCCGTTTCGGCGACGCTGTCGCCCGAAACGTTCATGAAGGTCTGCGGCTTCAGCAGGTAAACGCGCTCCGCACCGAGCACGCCTTCGGCGAGCAGGCCTTGGAATTTGGCGCGCCAGGGACCGAAACCGTGCCGGCGATGGATCGCATCGGCCGCCAAGAATCCGACATTGTGGCGCGTGCGCTCGTAACGGGCTCCGGGGTTGCCGAGCCCGACGATGAGCCGCATCGCCGGTTCCGGTTACTTCTTGGGCGGCTGGCCGGCCGGAGCCTTGGGTGCGGCACCGGCACCTGCTGCCGGCTTCGCGCCAGCCGCCGGTGCGGCGCCCGCCGCCGGCGTGGCTCCGGTCGCGGCGCCTGCCGCAGCACCGGCCGCG
>DASYYB010000014.1:0-156088 GCA_035934235.1 Allostellaceae bacterium
CGTGCGCGACCGGCTCGAGCGCAAGTTCGGTGCGCCCAGCGCGGCGCGGCTGGTCTGGCGTCCAAAGACCAATGCGCCGATCGGCCGCGATGATGCCGAAGCGTTGTTCAAGCTGCTCGAGACCTTGGAGGACAGCGACGACGTGCAGAACGTGTTCGCCAATTTCGACGTGTCCGACGACATCATGGCGCGGTTGAGCGCGTGAGTTCGCCGGACCGCGGTCGTTGATCGGATCATGCGGCTCATCGGACTCGACCCCGGTCTGCGCCGAACCGGTTGGGGCGTCATCGACGCCGCGGGCAATCGCTTGCATTACGTCGCGTGCGGCGTCATTGCCGTTGCCGACACCGGCATGCTGGCGCAACGGCTCGCCGAATTGTTTCGCGGTCTTGTCGCGGTGCTCGATCGCTATGCGCCGGAGGCGGCTGCGGTCGAGGAGACATTCGTCAGTCGCAACGCCGCGTCGACCTTGAAATTGGGTGTGGCGCGCGGTGTCGTCCTGCTCGCGCCGGCCGAGCGCGGCTTGCCGGTGCACGAATACCCCGCGAACGTGATCAAGAAGTCGGTGGTCGGTTTCGGTCACGCCGAGAAGCGCCAGATCGCCTTGATGGTCGGCAAGCTGCTGCCGGGCGCCCAGGCGTCGGCCGATGCCGCCGATGCGTTGGCGGTCGCGATCTGTCACGCGCATCACGCGGGCAGCGCGCGCGCCTGGGCCGGCCGTGCGCTCGCGCACGAGGTGCGGCGATGATCGCCATGCTCGCCGGCCGGCTCGACCATGTCGGCACCGACAACCTCGTGCTCGACGTCAACGGCGTCGGCTATCAGGTGTTTTGCTCAGCGCGCAGCCTTGGGCGCCTGCCGGCGCGCGGCGAGCCGTTGCGGCTCCATATCGAGACCCAAGTGCGCGAGGATCACATCCACCTGTTCGGTTTCCTCGACGACGGCGAACGCGCGTGGTTCCGGTTGCTGCTGTCGGTGCAGGGCGTTGGCGCGCGCATCGCCATGGCGATCCTGGGTACGCTGGCGCCGGCCGAGCTGGCGACGGCGATCGTCGCGCAGGACAAGGCATCGATCACGCGCGCCGACGGCGTCGGGCCGAAGCTCGCAGTGCGCATCCTAACGGAGCTGAAGGACAAGGCCGCGGCGCTGGCGCCGGTCGCGGTTGTCGCCGACGCGGCGGACGGCGCGACGGCGGACGCGGTTTCGGCGCTGGTCAATCTTGGCTACGCGCGCGGCGACGCTTATGGCGCTGTGGCCGAGGCGGCGCGGCGGCTCGGCCGCTCGGCGCGGCTCGATGCCTTGATTAAAGCCGGCCTGCGGGAACTCGGCCGATGACGGCGACGCGCATCCTGTCCGCCGACCGCCGACCCGAGGACGCCGAACTGTCGCTGCGGCCGGCGACGCTTGCCGAATTCGTCGGCCAGAAGACGGTGCGCGACAATCTCGCGGTCTTCATCAAGGCGGCGCGCGCACGCGGCGAAGCGCTCGACCACGTCCTCTTGTCGGGCCCGCCGGGTCTCGGCAAGACGACGTTGGCGCAGATCATCGCCCGCGAAATGGGCGCCGGCTTCCGCGCGACGTCCGGTCCGGTGATTCAGCGCGCCGGCGATCTCGCCGCGATCCTGACCAATCTGGAGCCGCGCGACGTGCTGTTCATCGATGAGATTCACCGGCTCGCGCCAGCGGTTGAAGAGGTGCTCTATCCGGCGATGGAGGATTTCGAGCTCGATCTGGTGATCGGCGAGGGGCCGGCCGCGCGTTCGGTGCGCATCGATTTGCCGGCGTTCACGCTCATCGGTGCGACGACGCGCGCCGGACTCATCACGCGTCCGTTGCGCGAGCGCTTCGGCATTCCGCTGCGGCTGCAATTCTACGAAGCGGCCGAGCTGCGCGAGATCGTGGCGCGCGGTGCGCGCGTGCTCGGCATGACGCTCGACGCTGAAGGCGCCGGCGAAATCGCCCGGCGATCGCGCGGCACGCCACGCGTCGCGTCGCGCCTGTTGCGGCGTGTCCGCGATTTCGCCGCGGTCGGCGGCGCGTCGCGCGTCGACGCCAAAATCGCCGACGCAGCGCTGCAACGGCTCGAGGTCGACGGCCACGGACTCGATGCGATGGATCGCCGCTACCTTTCGTGCATCGCGGGCAATTACGGCGGCGGACCGGTGGGCGCCGAAACCGTCGCCGCCGCGCTCGGCGAAGAGCGCGACGTCATCGAGGACGTGATCGAGCCTTATTTGGTGCAGCAGGGCCTCGTCCATCGCACGCCGCGCGGCCGCATGTTGACCGATGCTGGCTTCCTTTATCTCGATCTCAAGCCGGTGCGGCCCAAGGGGGCGCAGCTCGATCTGCTCGGCGCTAAGGACAGCGAGGAGGAGCCGGCGTGAACCTGCCGCGCGAAGGCCGCCTTGCCGACGGCGCCCACCATTATCCGGTGCACGTCTATTACGAGGACACCGACGCCGGCGGCGTCGTCTATTACGCCAACTATCTCAAATTCGCCGAACGCGCGCGCAGCGAGGCGATTCGCGCGCTAGGCGCATCGCACGGCAGGCTCCGCGATGAATCCGGCGTCGTTCTCGCCGTGCACAAGCTTGCCGCCGAGTATCTCGCGCCGGCGCGGCTCGACGACGAACTCGTCGTTCAAACCCGCGTGCTCGGCGCCAGCGGCGCCGCGATCGATCTCGAACAGACGATCGCGCGCGGCGGCATGCGGCTTTTTGCCATGACCTGCACCGTCGTCTGCGTCGCCAAGAGCGGCCGGCCGACACGCCTGCCGCCGCCGCTTGCAGCCGCGGTCGCGCAATTCGATCCCCAAACCTCTCCAACTCCGAAGGTGATCAAAGCCAATGGCCGGTAACGTCATCGACAACGCCGTCAACACACTCGCAAGTCCGCCCGCGCCAATCGACCAGCTGGCGCTCGCAGGCTCCGCGGCGCCGCACGATCTTTCGATGTTCACCCTGTTCATGCAGGCCGACACGATCGTCAAGCTCGTGCTGTTTTTGCTGCTCGCGGCCTCGTTCTGGTCGTGGGCAGTGATCTTCGACAAGACGAGCAAGCTGCGGCGCCTTCATCGCGACGCCGAGCAGTTCGAGGAGAGCTTCTGGTCGGGCGGTTCGCTCGACGATCTCTACGACCGTGTCGGCGAACGGCCGGAGGATCCGATGTCGGCGGTCTTCGCCGCGGCGATGCGCGAATGGCGTCGCAGCGTCGCCAAGGGCCTGATCGACAGCACCAGCATGCGCGCAAACCTCAAGGAACGCGTCGAACGCGTGATGCAGATCACGCTCGGCCGCGAAATGGATCGGCTCGAGCGCTATATGCCGTTCCTCGCCACCGTCGGCTCGACCGCGCCGTTCGTCGGGTTGTTCGGCACGGTGTGGGGCATCATGAACAGCTTCCAGGCGATCGCCGCGGTCAAGAACACCAGCCTGGCGGTGGTCGCGCCCGGCATCGCCGAGTCGCTGTTTGCCACCGCACTCGGCCTGGTGGCGGCGATTCCAGCGGTCGTCGCCTACAACAAATTCTCGACCGATTTCGGCCGCTATGTCGGCCGCTTGCAGGCCTTCGCCACCGAGTTCAGCGCCATCCTGTCGCGGCAGCTCGACGAGAAGGCGCACTGACATGGCCGCGACACTTCCAGGATCGCGCGACACGGGCATGCGCTCGGCCCGCTACCGGCCGATGGCGGAGATCAACGTCACGCCGATGGTCGATGTCATGCTGGTGCTGCTGGTCATTTTCATGGTGACGGCACCGCTGCTGACCGTCGGCGTGCCGGTCGATTTGCCGCAGACGCAGGCGCCGGCCATCAACGAGCCGAAGGAACCGCTGGTCATCACCATCGATTCCAAAGGCGATGTCTATTTGCAGAACAACCACATCGATCCGAAGGACCTTGGTCCGCGGCTGGTGGCGATCACCAACAACAATCCCAACGCCACGATCTATGTCCGCGGTGACCGAGCGATCGACTATGGCCGGGTGCTCGAGATCATGGGGGTCGTAAGCTCGGCCGGTTTCACCAAGGTTTCGCTGATCGCCGAACTGCCGGGGACGAACACGAAGGCTTTGCGGCGTTGAAGTGACCGTTGCGCAACTCGATAACATGCCCGAACGGCGCGGCCTCGTATTGTCCGCCCTGTTGCACCTGTTGGTCGTGCTCGCGGTGGTGCTCGGCCTGCCGTCGGTGTTCCAGACGCATATCGACGAGGAACAGCCGCTCGTCGTCGAAGTGGTGAATATCGGGCCGAAGACGCTGGCTACCATGAAAGCCTTCACGCCGCCGAAGCCCAAGGCGCCGCCCAAAGTTGTCCAGGCCGAACAGCCAAAACCGACACCGCCGCAGCCGCAACAGGTGAAATCCGCGCCCCCGCCGCCGCCGTTGCCGAAGCCGGCGGACGTCCAGGTGCCGGAAAAGCAGCAGCCCCCAAAACCCGAGGTCAGGCCGCAACCGCCCCAGCCGCCGCAACCGTTGCCGCCGCAGAAAAAGCAGGACATGGCCTTCGACACGCTGCTCAAGAATCTTGCGTCGAAGCCGCTGCCGCAGGATCAGCCGTCGCAGCAGCCGGCGAAGCCGCAGCCGTCGTCGCAGCCGATTGCGCCGCTGGGCGCCCAGCTCTCGGTGAGCGAGCTCGACCTCGTCAAGCAGCAGATCGAACAATGCTGGAACGTGCCGGCCGGCGCGCGCGGCGCACAGGACTTGACGCCCGAGTTTCGCGTTTCCATGAATCCCGATGGAACCGTACGGACGGCGACATTGTTGAATCCCGAACGCCTGAGCGACCCATTCTTCCAGGCCGCCGCCGACAGCGCGCGCCGTGCTTTATTCAATCCGACCTGTCAGCCGCTCAAACTTCCGCCACAAAAATATGACCAATGGCAGACATTCACCATAACCTTTGATCCCAAGGACCTTTCATGAATCGTCTGCTTCGCCCATTCGCCCTCCTGATCCTCGCCGCGCTGTGCGCTTTGCCGCTGTCGGCGCGTGCCGAACTCCATCTCGATATTACGCGCGGCAAGATCGAGCCGCTGCCGATCGCCATTCCCGTTTTCGCCGGCGGCGCGCCGTCGGCCAACGACATCACGCAGGTGATCTCGGCCGATCTCGAGCGGTCCGGCCTGTTTAAGCCGATCGACCCGCAGGCCTTCGTCGACAAGGATCCGGCGTCGCACATTCCGCCGAATTACAACGACTGGCGCGTCATCAATGCCCAAGCGCTGCTGACCGGCAGCGCGACGCCGATGCCGGACGGCCGGCTCCAGGTCGAGTTCCGGTTGTGGGACGTCTTCGCGCAGCAGCAGCTCACCGGCCTGCGCTACACTACGACGGCGTCCAACTGGCGGCGCATCGCGCATATCATCGCCGACGCCGTCTACAAGCGCATCACCGGCGAAGACGGTTATTTCGACACGCGCATTGTCTACATCGCCGAAAGCGGTCCGCTCGACCATCGCGTCAAGCGGCTCGCCATCATGGACCAGGACGGTGCCAACAACCATTATCTGACCGACGGCAAGGCGCTGGTATTGACGCCGCGCTTCTCGCCCTCGACGCAGGAGATCACCTATCTCTCTTACGCGCGCGGCACGCCGCGGGTCTATCTGTTCAACATCGACACCGGGCAGCAGGAAGTGCTGGGCGATTTCCCCGGTATGACTTTCGCACCGCGTTTCTCGCCCGACGGCAATCGCGTGATCATGAGTCTTTCGGTTCACGGCGAGAGCCAGATCTATACACTCGACTTGCGCACGCGGCGCGCGGTTCAGATCACCAACACCGAAGCGATCGACACGTCGCCGTGCTTCTCGCCTGACGGCCAGCACATCGTGTTCAATTCCGATCGCGGCGGCTCGCAGCAGCTCTACGTGATGAACACCGACGGCAGCAACGTTCATCGCATCAGCTTCGGCTCCGGCCGTTACGGTACGCCGGTGTGGTCGCCGCGCGGCGATCTGATCGCGTTCACGAAGATCGACAACGGCCAGTTTTACATTGGTGTGATGCACCCGGATGGTTCTGGTGAACGTTTGCTAACCAGTGGCTTCCTCGTTGAAGGACCGAGTTGGGCGCCGAATGGACGTGTGCTGATGTACTTCCGTCAGACGGCCGCCGACGCACGTGGGCGCGGTTCATCGAGCCGCCTCTACACCATTGATTTGACCGGCTACAACGAACGCGAGGTCGTCACGCCGGCCGATGCCTCCGATCCGGCCTGGTCCCCCTTGCTTCCCTAACAATGCCAGCGCTATAGTCGTTTCGAATTCGTCTGCGCCACGGGCCTGTAATTACGTGGTCCCGGGTGTGAGAGGGGGCCCCTCCGGGCACTGCCATCACGAACGTGATTCCAACAAGGAGCGGAAAATGAATTTTAGGTCACTTTGTGTGATCTCGGCGATGTTGTTTCTGGCGGCCTGTCAGTCCTCGCCGCAATCGGGTGCCAACGCGGGCGGCACGGCGGCTTCGACTTCGGCTGCGGCGCCAGGCTCGCGCGAAGACTTTGTGCAGAATGTCGGCGATCGCGTCTTCTTCGACTTCGACAAATCCAACATCAAGCCGGAAGGCGAACAGACTCTCCAACGCCAAGCGGCTTGGCTGAAGAAGTACTCGAGCGTGAAGGTGACCGTCGAAGGTCACTGCGACGATCGCGGCACGCGCGAATACAACCTGGCGCTCGGCGCTCGTCGCGCCAACGCCGTGAAGCGCGCGCTGGTCGCTCTCGGCATCGACGCCAACCGCATCACGACGATCAGCTACGGCAAGGAGCGTCCGGCTGTGGTCGGCGACAACGAAGCGGCGTGGGCGCAAAATCGCCGCGGCGTGACCGTCGTTCAGTAACGGACGACGACGTTCGAACGGACGAAGAGGCGCCTGCTTCCTACCGGCGACGGATCGGTCGCGGAGGGGCAGGCGCCCTTTTTTTGCCCTAATGCTCGATCATCACTGTTGACGCGAAGGACCGCGGCCGTGATGCGTTTCCGGATCATCGTATTGGCGCTTGTCGCGTTGCTGGGCTCGATCCCGGCGGCAGTGGCACAGGATACCGGCGACGCCGCCGCGTTGAGCGACCGGCTGGACCGCATGCAGAGAGACCTCGATGCCTTGCAGCGGCAAGTCTATCGGGGCGGTCCGCCGCCGGCCGCCACCGGCCAGGCGCCGGAAGCGTCCGGACCAGCCGCCTTGCAAGACGAAGATCGGATGACGCGTCTCGAAGATCAGATGCGCGATCTCAACGGCAAGTTCGAAACCATCAACAACGCCATCAGTCAGGTGAGCGCGCGGCTCGATAAGCTGTCGAGCGACGTCGACATGCGGCTGACGGCTCTCGAACATGGCGCTGCACCGGCCGGCGCCAACGCGCCGGCCGCGACGCCGAACGATCAATACGAGGCCGCTTTCGCGTTGCTGCGCCGGGCCGATTACCCCGGCGCCGAGCAGGCGCTGCGCGCCTTCGTCACGCAGCATCCGAAGGACCCGCTCGCCGGCAACGCTCAATATTGGCTCGGCGAGACCTTTTACGTGCGCAAGAACTGGAAAGATGCCGCTATCGCCTTCGCCGAGGGCTATCAAAAATACCCCAAGAGCGGCAAGGCGCCGGATGATCTGCTGAAGCTCGCCATGTCGCTCGGCAACATGGGCCAGAAAGCCAACGCCTGCACGGCGCTCGCGCGGCTGGACCACGATTTCCCGCAGATGCCCGCAAATGTGCGCGGCCCGGCGACCGCCGAGAAGCGTCACCTGGGCTGCTGACGCGATGGAGGGCGCCGTCGCTGGCTCGCTGACGCCGCTTACGGCGGCAGAGTTCGAGCTGCTGATGGCGCCGTTCACGCCGTTTGAAGACGCGCCGCATCTGGCTGTCGCTTGCTCCGGCGGCGGCGACAGCATGGCGCTGGCGGTTCTCGTCGATCGCTGGGCGCGCGCTCGCGGCGGCACCGTCACCGCGTTGATTGTTAATCATCGCTTGCGGCCGGAGTCGGCAAGCGAAGCCGCCGGCGTCGGCCGGACCCTCGCCGCGCTCGGCATTGCCCACCATATTCTCGTCTGCGGCGACGCGCCGGCCGCGGGCAATCTCGAAGACGCGGCCCGCCGTGCGCGCTACCGGTTGCTCGAAGCCTGGTGCGAAGACCACGGCGTCCTTCATCTGTTGACGGCGCATCATCGCGACGATCAGGCCGAGACGCTGCTCATGCGCCTGACGCGCGGCAGCGGACTCGACGGCTTGGCCGGCATCGCGCCTGTCAGCATTCGGCGGACGTGCCGGGTGCTACGGCCGTTGCTGACGATGCCGCCGGAACGGCTGCGCGCGACCTTGCGCGATTGCGGCGTCACGCCTGTCGAGGATCCGATGAATCGCGATCCGGCGTTTCAGCGCGCGCGTCTGCGCGCGGCGCGGACGTTCCTTGCCGAGGAAGGATTGTCGGCGGAGCGGCTGGCCGCGACCGCCGCGCGCCTGGCGCGCGCACGCGGCGCGCTCGAGACGATGGTGACGGCGACGTTGGCGCGTGCGGTCGCGCTCGATCCGCTCGGCTACGCGCGCGTCGATGCCACCGCGCTCAAGGCGGCGCCGGCCGAAGTCGGCTTGCGCGCGCTCGCCGCGGTCCTGGCGACCGTAGGCGGCGACGATTATCCGGTCCGGCTCGAGCAACTCGAACGCCTGTATGCGTCGCTGCCGGCCGACATCGGCGGCGGACGGACTCTCGGCGGTTGCCAGCTGGTGGCCAAGACCGGCTACGTCCTGGTTTGCCGCGAGGCGGCGGCGGTCGCCGATCGGCAGGCCGCACCGCCGGGGGCACGGCTGCACTGGGACGGGCGGTTTGCGATCGCGGTGCCGACCGATGCGCGGCCTGGGCTGTCCATCGGGCCGCTCGGCAGTGACGGTGCGGCGCGGCTGGCTGCTGAAGGCAGCGACGGCGGGGTTCCAGCGGTCGTTCGGTTGACATTGCCGGCCTTGTTCGATGCCGACGGCGTGGCGGCGGTGCCGCCGCTCGGTTGGTGCCGGCCCGGAATGGATGCCCGGCTCGCCAGCCGTGAAATCGCCGTATTTGCGCCGTTGCGGCCGTTGTCCGGCCTTTGGGTAACAGTTGTTTAAGCGCAAAGGCTTCTTATGTAGTAACATCGGACGGCGAGGGGGCAGGATGTCCGGCCCTGGAGCCTTAGGAAGATTGGGCGGCCGGCTCGGCAAGGAAGGGCCTTTGGACTCGTGAACAATTTCGGCAAGAACCTCGCCCTTTGGATCATCATCGGCCTGCTTCTGGTTGCTCTGTTCAACTTGTTCCAGAGCTCCACCACGCATACGCCGCAGCCCAGCCTGGCCTATTCCGAATTCATTAATGACGTGAACCGCGGCGAAATCCGCCAGGTCACGATCCAGACCGGCGCGCAGGGCAGCACGATCACCGGCAAACGCAATGACGGCCGCGAATTCTCGACCTTCGCGCCGAACGATCCGAATCTGGTCAGCCGCCTGCTCGACAAGGGCGTGGGAATCCGCGCCACGCCGACCGAAGAGAACATGCCGTCGCTGTTCGGCATCCTGATCTCGTGGTTCCCGATGTTGTTGCTGATCGGCGTCTGGATCTTCTTCATGCGCCAGATGCAGGGCGGCGGCGGTCGGGCGATGGGCTTCGGCAAAAGCCGGGCGCGGCTGCTGACCGAGAAGGTCGGCCGCATCACCTTCGACGACGTCGCTGGCATCGACGAGGCCAAGAACGAGCTCGAAGAGATCGTCGAGTACCTCAAGGATCCACAAAAGTTCCAGCGCCTCGGCGGCAAGATTCCGAAAGGTGTGCTGCTGGTCGGCCCGCCGGGCACCGGCAAGACGCTGCTGGCGCGCGCCATCGCCGGCGAAGCGAACGTGCCGTTCTTCACGATTTCGGGCTCCGACTTCGTCGAGATGTTCGTCGGCGTCGGCGCGTCGCGCGTGCGCGACATGTTCGAGCAGGGCAAGAAGAACGCGCCGTGCATCATCTTCATCGACGAGATCGACGCCGTCGGCCGTCACCGCGGCGCGGGTCTCGGCGGCGGCAACGACGAGCGCGAACAGACACTCAATCAGCTGCTCGTCGAAATGGACGGCTTCGAGGCGAACGAGGGTGTGATCCTGATCGCCGCCACCAACCGTCCCGACGTGCTCGACCCGGCGCTCTTGCGTCCCGGCCGCTTCGACCGTCAGGTCGTCGTGCCGAACCCGGACGTCGTCGGCCGCGAGAAAATCCTCAAGGTGCATATGCGCAAGGTGCCGCTGGCGTCGGACGTCGACCCGCGCATCATCGCCCGCGGCACGCCCGGTTTCTCGGGCGCCGATCTCGCCAACCTCGTCAACGAGGCGGCGTTGATGGCGGCGCGGAAGGGCAAGCGCTCGGTCACCATGGCCGAGTTCGAACAGGCCAAGGACAAAGTGATGATGGGCGCCGAGCGGCGCTCCATGGTCATGACCGAGGACGAGAAAAAGCTTACCGCCTATCACGAAGGCGGCCACGCGCTGGTCATGCTCTACACCGAAGGTCACGAGCCGCTGCACAAGGTGACGATCATTCCGCGCGGCCGGGCGCTCGGCATCACCATGTTCCTGCCGGAACGCGACAAGTACAGCCAGTCGCGCAAGGAGCTCGAAGCGATGGTGACCAGCCTGTTCGGCGGCCGCGTCGCGGAAGAGCTGATCTTCGGTCCCGAGAAGGTGACGACCGGCGCTGCTGACGATATCCGGCGCGCGACCAATCTGGCGCGCCGCATGGTCACGGAGTTCGGTTTTAGCGACAAGCTCGGGCCGTTGCGCTACAGCGACAACGAGGAAGAGGTTTTCCTTGGCCATTCGGTGACGCAGCGCAAGAACATCTCCGACGCCACCGCCAAGGTCATCGACGAGGAAATCCGCCGCATCGTCGAAGAAGGCGAGAAGCGCGCGCGCGAGACGCTCACAGGCCATATCGACGAGCTGCACGCGCTTGCCAAGGGCCTGCTTGAGTTCGAGACGCTGACCGCCGACGAAATCCGCCGCATCATCCGCGGCGAGAAGATCGTGCGCGATACCGGTCCGGCGCTCGAAGAGCCGGCCAAGCCGGCGCCTGGACGGCGCCCGTCCGTGCCGCCCGCAGGCCGCGACAAGCCGGCCGGCGGCATCGAGCCGGAACCGCAGCCGGGCGGCTGAGCCGTCCCGCGCTCCAGGGGGTATGGTGAAGTCGACGACGCGCAAGCTGTTCGGCACCGACGGCATCCGCGGCACCGCCAATCGCGAACCGATGACGGCCGACATCGCCCTCAAGGTGGCGATGGCGGCGTCTCTCGTGCTGCGTCGCGGCGATCATCGCCATCTCGCCGTCATCGGCAAGGATACGCGGCTGTCGGGTTACCTGATCGAGCCGGCGCTGACATCGGGCTTCATTGCCATGGGCATGGACGTGGTGCTGGTCGGCCCGCTGCCAACGCCAGCGATCGCGATGCTGACCCGGTCGTTGCGCGCCGATCTGGGCGTCATGATTTCCGCCTCGCATAATCCGTTCGAAGACAATGGCATCAAGCTGTTTGGCCCGGACGGCTTCAAATTCTCGGACGAGATCGAGGTACAGATCGAGATGGCATTCGACCGCGCCGCCGACCAGCGCGCGAGTTCGAAGGGGCTTGGCCGCGCCAAGCGCCTCGACGACGCCGGCGGCCGCTATATCGAATTCGTCAAGAACACCTTCCCCAAGCGCCTCCGGCTCGACGGCCTCAAGGTCGTGGTCGATTGCGCCAACGGCGCCGCGTACAAAGTCGCGCCGACCGTGCTGTGGGAACTCGGCGCCGAAGTCGTGCCGGTCGGCGTGGCGCCCGACGGCCTCAACATCAACCGCAAGTGCGGCACCACCGCGCCCGAAACCATGCAGGAAGCGGTCGTCGCGCACGGCGCCGATCTCGGCATTGCTCTCGACGGCGACGCCGATCGCCTGATCATGGCCGACGAGCACGGCCGCATCCTCGACGGCGATCAGCTCATGGCGCTGATTGCGCTGAACTGGCATCGCGGCAACCGACTGGCGAAAACGGGTCTGGTCGCGACCGTGATGTCGAATTTTGGCTTCGAGCGGCACCTCGCCGGCAACGGCGTCGCCGTGACCCGCACGCAAGTGGGCGACCGTTACGTCGTCGAGACCATGCGCCGCATCGGCAGCAATCTCGGCGGCGAGCAATCGGGCCATATCATCCTGGGCGATTATTCCACGACCGGCGACGGCCTGATCGCGGCGCTCGAAGTTCTGGCCGCGATTGTCGAAACTCGCGCGCCGGCGAGCCAGGTCTGTAAGGTTTTCGAACCGGTGCCGCAGTTGCTGCGCAACGTGCGCGTCAACGGCGTCAATTTGCTCGACGACGGCCCCGTCAAGGCGGCGATCGTTGCCGGCGAACGGCGCCTCGGCAAGGCGGGCCGCCTGCTGGTGCGCAAATCCGGCACCGAACCGCTGATCCGTATCATGGCTGAAGGCGAGGATCAGGCGCTGGTGGCCGAAATCGTCGATAGCGTGGCCGCGGCGGTGACCGCGGCAGGACGCGCGGAGGAAAGCGCGGCCGAATGACCGGCCGCGTGCTCATCGTCGCCGGTTCGGATTCCTCGGCCGGCGCGGGCATTCAGGCCGATCTCAAAACCGTCATGGCGCTCGGCGGCTATGCCACCACCGCCATTACCGCACTGACTGCACAGAATACGCTCGGCGTTGCTGGCGTGCTGCCGATCGGCCCCGATTTCGTGCGCCGCCAAATCGAAACCGCGCTTGCCGATATCGGCGCCGATGCCGTGAAAACCGGCATGCTGGTCGATGCGGCCGTGGTCGAGGCCGTCGCCAACGCGCTCGAAACGACGGCGCCGGACGTGCCGCTGATCGTCGATCCGGTGATCGCGTCCACAAGCGGGACCGCGCTGCTCGACGAACCTGGCGTCGAACGGCTGAAGCGGCGCCTCATTGCCCGCGCCGCCGTGGTCACGCCCAACGCGCCGGAGGCGGCGATGCTCACCGGCCTGACCGTCGCCGGTCTCGATGGCATGCGCCGCGCCGCCGACGCGCTGCTCCGCCTCGGCGCGCAGGCCGTCGTGGTGAAGGGCGGTCATCTGCCGGGCGATACGTTGATCGACCTCGTCGCGACGCCGAAGGACAGTTTTTTGCTCAAGGCACGGCGGCAAAAAACGCGCGCGACTCACGGCACCGGTTGTACCTACGCTTCCGCTGTTGCCGTCGGCCTGGCGCAGGGCTTAGCGCTGCGGCTGGCGGTCGAACGGGCGCACGCCTTCGTTCAGCAGGCGATCCGCAACGCACCGGGACTGGGAAGCGGCCGTGGACCGCTGGGTCATGCGCCGTCACCGCAACGCAAGACGAAAGGGAAGCATGCCCGACGCCATCGCCTACACCGACGAACCGGCACTCGGCGTCGATGAATTCATCGACGTTCTGCGCCGCTCGACCTTGGCCGAACGGCGGCCGGTCGACGATCGCGGCCGCATTGCGCGCATGCTCGAGCATGCCGACATCCGGCTGTGCGCACGCGATGCCAAAGGCTTGCTGATCGGTGTCGCACGCTCGCTGACCGATTTCACTTATTGCTGCTATCTCTCGGACCTTGCCGTCGACGTCGCGTGGCAGCGGCGCGGCATCGGCCAAGAACTGATCCGCCGCACGCATGCCATTGCCGGGCTCGATGCCACGCTGATCCTGCTGTCGGCGCCCAAAGCGATGAGCTATTACCCGCACATTGGCCTGACCCGCTCGGAACGCGCGTTCACCGTCGCCCGGCGCTGAGCTAGATTGCCGCGCGCGGCAGGGGGAGTGAGCGATGGCCGACCATTATTTCGACGATTTCAAGGTCGGCGACAAGTTCGCCACTGCGACCAAGACCGTCACTGAAGACATGATCGTCGGGTTCGCCAAGGTCTACGATCCGCAACCGTTCCACATCGATTCGGCCGCGGCCAAGCACACGCATTTCGGCGGTCTCATCGCCAGCGGCTTCCAGACGCTGGCGATCGGCTTTCGGCTGATCTGGGACACCGGCATCCTCGCCGCGGCCAGCATGGGCTCGCCCGGTTTCGACGAGCTGCGCTGGCTCAAGCCGGTGCGGCCGGGCGACACGCTGCGCGTCGAGATGGAGGTTGTCGAGAGCCGTCCGTCGCAGTCGAAACCAGACCGCGGAATCATGCGTGGCGCTTACCGCTACCTGAACCAGAACGACGAGGCCGTGTTGACCTACACCGCCATGCACCTGCTCAGGCGCCGTCCGACGTGACAACGGCGCAAAAGGCGTACCGAGCCGTGCAATTGACGGGCTTGGCGCCGGCCCCTAGTTTCGTCGCCGGGACACGCCTCCCCAACGAGGCGCGGCTATTCTGGAAGGAATAGAGTGATGAAGCCGAATTCTCGGCCTGCCAATCCGTCATTTTCATCGGGTCCGTGCGCCAAGCGCCCGGGCTGGAGCCTGTCGGCGCTGTCCGGTGGCCTGTTCGGCCGCTCGCACCGCTCGAAGCCGGGCAAGGCCAAGCTGAAAGAAGTTGTCGACCGTTCACGTCGCCTTCTGGGCGTTCCGCAGGACTATCGCCTCGGCATCGTGCCGGCATCCGATACCGGCGCGGTCGAGATGGCGATGTGGTCGCTGTTGGGCGCACGCGGCGTCGATCTGCTGGCGTGGGAGGTGTTCGGCGAAGGTTGGGCGACCGATGTCGAGAAACAACTGAAGCTTGCTGATCTGCGCGTCATGCGGGCGCCCTATGGCGCGATCCCCGACCTCGCCAAAGTCGATACTGACCGCGACGTGGTCTTTCCCTGGAACGGTACCACGTCGGGTGCGCGGATTCCGAACGGTGACTGGATCAAGGCCGACCGCAAGGGATTGACGATCTGCGATGCAACGTCCGCGGTCTTCGCCATGGATCTGCCCTGGCCCAAGCTCGATGTCGTCACCTGGTCGTGGCAGAAGGTCTTGGGCGGCGAGGCGGCGCACGGCATGCTCGCGCTGTCGCCGCGCGCGGTCGAGCGGCTCGAAACCTATAAGCCGGCCTGGCCGTTGCCGAAGATTTTCCGGCTCACCACCAAAGGTAAATTCGCCGAGACCATCTTCCAGGAAGAGACCATCAACACGCCGTCGATGCTGGCGGTCGAGGACGCGATCGACGGCCTCAAATGGGCCGAATCCGTCGGCGGCTTGGCGGCGCTCAAAGGCCGCAGCGAGGCCAATCTCGCTGCCATCGGTCGTTGGGTGGCGAAGTCCAAGTGGATCGCCTTCCTGGTCGAAGATCCCAAGGCCCGCTCCTGCACCTCGGTATGCCTCAAGGTCGTGGACGAATGGTTCCTGCGCCTGCCGCCCGAAGCCCAGCGCGCCCAGGTGAAGCGGATCGAGGCGCTGCTCGACGCCGAGGGTGTCGCGCACGATATTGCCGGCCATCGCGATGCGCCGCCCGGCCTGCGTATCTGGTGCGGCGCGACCATCGAGACGCGCGACGTTGAAGCGCTCCTGCCGTGGCTCGACTGGGCCTTCGCTGAAGTCCGGCAAGCCGCGGCGGCCTGAAGGCGGAGGCCCGCCATGCCCAAGGTTTTGATTTCAGACGAATTGAGCCCGCGTGCGGTTGCGGTTTTCAAGGAGCGCGGCGTCGAAACCGTGGTCGACACCAAGCTGACGCCGGACGAGCTCAAGAAAATCATCGGCGAGTTCGATGGCTTGGCCGTGCGCTCGGCGACCAAGGTCACCAAGCCGGTCATCGACGCCGCCAAGAAGCTCAAGGTGATTGGCCGCGCCGGCATCGGCGTCGACAACATCGATGTGCAATCCGCGACCCAACGCGGCATCGTCGTGATGAATACGCCCTACGGTAATTCGATCACCACCGCCGAGCACGCCATCGCGCTGATGCTGGCGCTGGCACGGCAGTTGCCGGCCGCCGATCGCTCGACGCAGGCTGGCAAATGGGAAAAAGCCAAATTCATGGGCGTCGAGCTGACCGGCAAGACGCTCGGCGTGGCCGGCTGCGGCAATGTCGGCTCGGTGGTCGCCGACCGCGCCATCGGCCTCAAGATGAAGGTCGTCGCCTACGATCCGTTCCTGTCGCCGGAACGCGCGCTCGCGCTCGGCGTCGAGAAGGTCGAGCTCGACGAGCTGCTGGCACGGGCGGATTTCATCACGCTGCATACGCCGCTGACCGACGCGACGCGCAACCTCATCGACGCCAAGGCGCTGGCCAAAACGAAAAAGGGTGTACGCTTGGTCAATTGCGCCCGCGGCGGCTTGGTCGTCGAAGCCGATCTCAAGGCAGCGCTGGATTCCGGCCAGGTCGCCGGCGCCGCGATCGACGTCTTTCCGGTCGAGCCAGCGAAGGAGAATTTGCTGTTCGGCCATGCCAATGTCATCGCGACACCGCATCTCGGCGCCGCAACGACCGAGGCGCAAGAGAACGTAGCGCTCCAGATCGCCGAGCAGATGGCGGATTATCTCGTTTCCGGCGCGGTGACCAATGCGCTCAACATGCCGTCTCTGTCGGCCGAGGAGGCGGCGCGGCTCAAGCCGTACATCAAGCTCGTCGAGCAACTCGGTTCGTTCGCCGGCCAGATGACCGATGCCGGGCTCTCGAGCGTTGCCATCGAATACGAGGGCCATGCGGCCGAGCTCAACATCAAGCCGCTGACGGCCATCGCGCTGGCCGCGCTGCTGGCGCCGCAGCTCGATTCGGTCAACATGGTCAACGTGCCGCTCGTCTGCAAACAGCGCGGCATCGCCGTCGCCGAGACGCGCAGCACCGAACCGAGCGATTTTCAGACTCTGGTCCGTGTCACGGTCCAGGGCGCGACCGGCGCTCGCAGCGTCGCCGGCACGCTGTTCGGCGGCAGTCGGCCGCGCATCGTCGACGTCGAAGGCATTGCGCTTGAAGCCGAGCTCGGCGCGCATATGCTTTTTGTGCGCAACCACGACAAGCCCGGCTTCATCGGTAATCTCGGCCGGACGCTGGGCGAGGCGGCAATCAACATCGCGACCCTGCATCTCGGCCGATCGGCGCCGGGCCAGGATGCCATCTGTCTGATCCAGGTCGACCAACCGCTCGACGACGCGCTGCTCGGCAAGGTCCGTGCCATCGCCAACGTCGTGCAGGCGAAACAGCTTCACTTCTAGCGTCATCGATCCGCGCCCATAGCCGTTTGGCTGTCTGACGGCCGGCCAGGGCGAAAAGCGTGTCGTGAGGTGGCGGCGCCGCCGCAGGACGGTTGCCGCCGCGCGCCAAAACCGCTATTCCGGCCTCCGTGAACGAGACGCTGCACAAGGCGCTGCTGCCCGAAGGCCTGCGCGATCTGCTTCCGCCCGACGCCGGCATCGAGGCCGAGGTCGTATCGCGGCTGATGGCGGTCCTGGCGAGCCATGGCTACGAGCGGGTCAAGCCGCCGCTTGCCGAGTTCGAGGACAATCTGCTTTCGGGCGCGGGCGCCGCGATGGCGAAAGACACGTTCCGCATGATGGATCCCGTGTCGCGGCGGATGATCGGCCTCCGGGCCGACATGACGCCGCAGGTCGCGCGCATCGCCGCCAGCCGGCTTAAGAACGCGCCGCGGCCGCTACGGCTCTGCTATGCCGGCCAGGTTCTACGCGTCAACGGCAGCCAGCTCCGGCCCGAGCGCCAGGTCGGCCAGGTCGGCGCCGAGCTCATCGGTCCGTCCGAGGTCGCCGCCGACGCCGAGGTGATCTTGCTGGCGGCCGAGGCGCTCGGTGGTCTCGGCGTGCGGGGCTTGTCCGTGGATCTGACGCTGCCGAAGCTGGTGCCGGCGATCTGCCAGGCCGCCAAGCTCGGGCCCGAGCAAGTCGACGCCGTGCGCCGCGCGCTCGACCACAAGGATGCCGCCGCGTTGCGCAAGGCGGCCGGTGCGGCGGCCGCATCGCTCGGCGAACTGCTCAAAGCCGGTGGTGCGGCGGAGAAATCGCTGGCGAAACTGTCGGCGCTCGATCTGCCGAAGGCGGCGGCGGCGGAGCGCGCGCGCCTCGCCGACGTGATCGCGCGGGTGAAACGCGCCGATCCCGGCCTCGTCATCACCGTCGATCCGGTCGAGAATCGTGGCTTCGAGTACCATACCGGTGTCAGCTTCACGGTCTTCGCCAAAGCGGTGCGCGGCGAACTCGGTCGCGGCGGCCGTTATCGCACCGGCAACGGCGCCGGCGAGGACGCCACGGGCTTCACGCTCTATGCCGATACGATCCTACAGGCGCTGCCCGAATCGCCGGCGCCGCGTCGGATTTACGTGCCTTACGACGCCGACGGCGCCGCCGCCAAGCGGCTGCGTGCCGACGGCTGGATCACCGTTGCGGGCCTCGCCGCCGTGCGCAATCCGCGCGACGAGGCCAAACGATTGAATTGCGGCCATCTCTTCGATGGCGGCAAGATCGTCGCGCTGACCTGAGGGCGTCGGAGACCATTTCATGGCGAATGTTGCAGTGATCGGCGCCCAATGGGGCGACGAGGGTAAGGGAAAGATCGTCGATTGGCTGAGCGAGCGCGCCGATGTCGTGGTGCGCTTCCAGGGCGGGCACAATGCCGGCCATACGCTGGTCATCGGCAACGTCGAATATCGCTTGAGCCTGCTGCCGTCGGGCGTCGCGCGGCCAGGCAAGCTGTCGATCATCGGCAGCGGCGTGGTTGTCGATCCGTGGGCGCTGGTCAAGGAAATCGAGAACATCGCGACCAAAGGCGTCAAGGTCACACCCGACAGTCTGCGTGTCGCCGAGAATGCGACGCTGATCCTGCCGTCGCACGGACAACTCGATCGCTTGCGCGAAGAGGCGCGCGGCACCTACAAGATCGGCACCACCGGTCGCGGCATCGGTCCGGCCTACGAGGACAAGGTCGGTCGGCGGGCGGTGCGGCTGTGCGATCTGGCCGATCCGGCGACCCTGCCGACCAAGCTCGACGTCCTGCTGCTCCACCACAACGCGCTGTTGCGCGGCCTCGGCGCGCCCGAGGTCGAGCGCGAACCGCTGCTCAAGTCGCTGCTCGAAATCGCGCCGAAGGTGCTGCCCTATGCCGATCGGGTGTGGCAGCGGCTCGACGAGGCGCGCCGCGCCAACAAACGCATCCTGTTCGAAGGCGCGCAGGGCGTGATGCTCGACGTCGATCACGGCACCTATCCATACGTCACCTCGTCGCACACCCATCCGGGCGAGGCCGCCTCGGGCGCCGGCACCGGTCACGCGACGGTCGGTTACGTCCTCGGCATCACCAAGGCCTACACGACACGCGTCGGCAGCGGCCCGTTCCCGACCGAGCTCACCGATAAGATCGGCCAGACGCTGGGCGAGCGCGGCCGCGAGTTCGGCGTGGTCACTGGGCGCAAGCGCCGCTGTGGTTGGTTCGACGCAGTCATGGTCCGCCAGGCCGTCAAGACCGCGGGCGTCGACGGCATGGCACTCACCAAGCTCGACGTGCTCGACGGCTTCGAGGAAATCAAGGTGTGCATCGGCTATCGGCTGCACGGCGAAACGCTTGATTACTTTCCGGCGGGCACCAGCAAGCAGGCGGCGGTCGAGCCGGTCTATGAGACGATCGCGGGCTGGAGCGAAAGCACGCGCGGCGCGCGGCGGTGGGCAGATCTGCCGGCGTTGGCGATCAAATACATCCGGCGCATCGAGGAGCTGGTCGGCGCGCCGGTGGCGTTGCTGTCGACCAGCCCGCAGCGCGAAGACACGATCTTGATGCACGACCCCTTCGCGGGGTGACGCGGCGGCTCAAACCTTGGCGGTGGCCCGCGCCGTGCGCAGCCGCGCGGCAATGTAGCCTTCGACGGTCTCAGACAGCGTGTCGAGGCGGTCGGTGAAGAAATGATCGGCGCCAGCAACAAGACGATATTCAACTTTGAGTGACCGCTGCTTTTGCAGCCGCTGCGCCAGATCCTTGACGCTGTCGGGCGCCACGATCTGATCCTTGTCGCCTTGGACGATGAGTCCGGCGGACGGCGGCCGCGTCAGGAAGTTGAAGTCGACCAGATTGACCGGCGGCGCGACCGCGACGAACGCGTCCGATTCCGGTCGCCGCGCCAGCAGCTGCAACGCGATCCACGCGCCGAACGAAAAGCCGGCGATCCAGCATTGCTCCGCATCGGGATTGTTGTTTTGCAGCCAATCCAGCGCCGCCGCGGCGTCCGCCAATTCGCCTTCGCCGCTGCCATAGCTGCCTTGGCTCTTGCCGACGCCGCGGAAGTTGAAGCGCAGCGCCACGAAGCCCTGCCGCGCAAAGGCGTGAAACAGGGTGTAGACCACCTTGTTGTGCATGGTGCCGCCATGCTGCGGGTGGGGGTGGAGGATCAGCGCGAGCGGCGCATTCTCGATCCGCGAAGGATGGTAGCGCGCCTCAAGCCGGCCCGCCGGGCCGGTTAGAACCAATTCGGGCATCGTGAAGTTTTAACCCAGTGAAAAACTCGGGATTGACACCACATATTCGTCAAGGCTCACCAGCAAAAACGGCCCTAAAGTTGACCGTTATACTCGGGATAGATATAGTCTCGCCCCCGCACCGAACAAGGCACGGTGGCAGGCTTTCCGCGGCAGGCCCGCCCCAGGCGAGCGGATCATATATCAACCGGAGCCCAAAATGTTGAAGGCTTTGCGCGAGGAAATCGACACGATCCTGCGGCTTGATCCGGCGGCGCGGTCGCGCCTTGAGATCGCGATCGCCTATCCCGGCTTTCACGCGGTGATATTCCACCGAATCGCCAACTGGCTGTGGCGGCACCGGCTGATCGTGGTCGCGCGTGGGGTGTCAAACTTGGCGCGCTTCCTGACCCTGATCGAAATCCATCCGGCGGCCACGATCGGTCGCCGGCTGTTCATCGATCACGGCGCCGGCGTGGTGATCGGCGAGACCGCCGAGATCGGCGACGACGTGACGCTCTATCAGGGCGTCACCTTGGGTGGCACGACGGTGAGCCGCGGCAAGCGCCATCCGACCCTCGAAAACGGCGTCATCGTCGGCGCGGGCGCCAAGATCCTGGGTGGATTCACGATCGGCGCCGGCGCGCGGGTTGGCGCCAATGCGGTCGTGCTGCATGCAGTGGCGCCCGGCGAGGCGGTGGCCGGCATTCCGGCGCGGCCGGTCGGCGTCGGTCGCGAAGTGCCCAAGGAATTTCTGCCCTACGGCACGCCATGCGACGACTTGCCCGATCCGATCGCACGGTGTGTCGCCAGCCTGATGGACGAAGTTGCCTATCTCAAGCAGCGCCTGGCCGAGATGGAGCGCAAGGCGGAGTTTCCTGCCGAGGAAGTGCCGGCCGAGACGCGTGCGGCGCGGCCGGGTCGACGGATTTAGCGGGCGCGGAGGACGAACACATGAGGCTCAGCACCAAGGGACGCTATGCGGTGATGGCGCTGGTCGACATCGCCAAGCACGCGCAAGGCACGCCGATCACGCTGGCCGAGATCGCCGAGCGGCAACTGATCTCGCTGTCCTATCTCGAACAGCTCTTCGCCAAGCTGCGCAGCGCCGGTCTGGTCAAGAGCGTGCGCGGACCGGGCGGTGGCTATCTGTTGGCGCGTGGCGCCGACGGCACGCGCATCTCGGACATCATTCTCGCGGTCGACGAGCCGATCCGCACAACGCGCTGCACGCCCGGTGCGCCGATAGGCTGTAGCGGCAATAAGAGCCGCTGCCTGACGCACGATTTGTGGGAAGAGCTGGGCAACCAGATCCGGCTCTATCTGAGTTCGGTCACGCTCGCCGACGTCGTCGCCAATCGGCTCTTGGGCCGCAGCGGCGCGCTGCACCGCGAACGCGCCGACCAAGACGCGTCGGAAACCGCGCCGACCATCGCGGCGCAATAACGCCTCTGGTTTCCGCCGTGGCCGACCGACTGTCCTATCTCGATTGGAATGCCAATGCGCCTGTGCGGCCCGAAGCCGCCGCCGCGGTCGCGCAAGCCTTGGCGACGGAGGGTAACGCGTCGTCGGTCCACCACGGCGGCCGGGCGGTGCGTCGTCTCGTCGAAGCCGCGCGCGCTAATGTCGCAAAGCTGGTCGGTGCGCGACCCGGTGAAGTCGTGTTCACCGCCGGCGGGACCGAAGCCAATGCCCTGGCGCTGCGTGCGTTTCCCGATCGGCGCATCCTGGTGTCGGCGCTCGAGCATGATTCGGTGCTCGCCAATGCGCCCGGCGCCGTGCGTATCCCGGCCATGCGCGACGGCCTGGTCGACCTATCGGCGTTGGAGCGGCTGCTGGCGGCCGATAAGCGTCCGGCGCTCGTGTCGCTCATGTTCGCCAACAACGAGACCGGCGCTATCCAACCGGTCGCCGAAGCGGCGCAAATCGTGCATCGGCATGGTGCGCTGCTGCATTGCGATGCCGTTCAGGGTGTGGGCCGTCAATCCCTCGACATGCGGCGGCTCGGCTGCACCCTGATGACGCTGTCGGCACACAAGCTCGGCGGCCCGATGGGGGTAGGCGCCCTCGTCATTGCGGGCGGTTGGGACATCGCGCCCGTGACCCGTGGCGGCGGCCAGGAACGCGGGCGGCGTGCCGGTACCGAGAACGTGCCCGGTATTGCCGGTTTCGGCGCGGCCGCCAGCGCCGCAATGGCGGACGCGGCAGCGTGGGCCACAGTCACGATACTGCGGGAGCAGGCCGAGCGTCGGCTCGCCGCCATCGCCGCCGATGCGGTGATCTATGCCGCCGCGGTGCCTCGGCTGCCGAACACGCTTTGTATTTCGATGCCCTGCGTGCCGGCGGCGACGCAGGTGATGGCGCTCGATCTCGCCGGCGTCATGGTCAGTGCCGGCGCCGCCTGTTCGTCTGGCAAGGTGCGGCGCAGCCACGTGCTCGACGCCATGGGCGTGCCCGAGCGCGAAGCCGAATGCGCCATCCGAATCAGCCTGGGCTGGCGCACGACAGCGGCCGAAATCGATCATCTGGTCGAGGCGTGGGGCGCGCTCTACGCGCGGACGCGGGTGACGGCCGCATGACCGGCGCCATCGCCCGCCGGCCCAACACTGCGCCGGTTTATCTCGACAACCACGCGACAACGCCGTGTGATCCGCGCGTGGTTGCGGCGATAGTGCCGTGGTTCACGGAGAAGTTCGGCAATCCGCATTCGCTCACGCATGCCTACGGCCGTGAGGCCGAGCAGGCGGTCGAACAGGCGCGCGCACAACTCGCCGATCTGATCGGCGCCGATCCGCGCGAACTCGTCTTCACCTCGGGCGCGACCGAAGCCAACAACATGGCGGTCAAGGGCGCGGCGCGCTTCCACCGCCAATTCGGCAAGGACGGCGTGGTGACGCTCGCGACCGAGCATAAATGCGTGCTCGAAAGCGCCAAGGCGCTCGAGCGTGACGGCTTCCGCGTGGCCATCCTGCCGGTCGGTCGCGACGGCCTGGTTGATCTCGACGTCGTTGCCCATGCGATCGACGACAAGACCGCGATCGTCTCGGTGATGGCGGCGCACAACGAGATCGGCGTCCTTCAGCCGATCAAGGACATCGCCGCGCTGGCGCACGCCAAGGGCGCTTTGTTCCACACCGATGCGGCGCAGGCGGTCGGCAAGATCGCGCTCGACGTTGCCGATCTCGGCGTCGACTTGATGTCGATCTCCGGCCACAAAATCTACGGACCCAAGGGCATCGGTGCGCTCTATCTACGCCGCCGGCCGCGGGCGCGGATCGAGCCGCTATTCGACGGCGGCGGCCAGGAGCGCGGCATGCGCTCGGGCACGCTGCCGGTGCCGCTGATCGTCGGGCTGGGCCAGGCCGCGGCGCTGGCCAAGGCCGAGATGGCGGGCGAGGCGCAGCGCCTGTTGGCGTTGCGGGCGCGGTTCCTCGCCGGGTTGCGCGCCAAGGTTCCCGACATCGTACTCAACGGCAACGCCGAACGACGCCTACCGGGCAACCTCAACGTGAGCTTTCCGGGCCTCAAGGCGATCGATGTGATCGCCGCCTGTCCGAGTTTGGCGCTGTCGACCGGCTCGGCGTGCACCGCCGCCGAAGTCGAGCCGTCCTATGTCTTACGGGCGATGGGTCTCGGCGACGCGCTGGCATCGTCGTCGCTCCGCATCGGGCTCGGACGCTTCACCACCGCGACCGAGGTCGATTTTGCCGTCGACACCCTGGCGGTGGCGGCCCTGCGGCTGCGCGCTGGCGGCGGGATGACAAGTGAAGCCGCCGGCATTACATAAGGGTTGGAGATTCGCATGGCTCTGAGACAGGCAATGACGGTGACCGACGCGGCCGCCAAGCGCATTCAGGCGCTGCTGGCGCAACGCGGCAAGCCGTCCGCCGGTATCCGCATCGGCGTGCGCGCCCGTGGCTGCTCGGGCCTGACCTATACGCTCGAATACGCCGACGAGAAGGGTAAGCTCGACGAGGTGGTGCAGGACAAAGGCGTCACCGTCCTGATCGATCCCAAGGCGACTATGTTCATCATCGGCACCGAGATGGACTACGTCGAAGACAAGCTGCAATCGGGCTTCACCTTCCGCAATCCGAACGAAAAAGGCCGGTGCGGTTGCGGCGAATCGTTCCACGTCTGAGTCCCCTATCGCGACGATGAAGCTGTTCCAGATCGAGGAGCCCGAAGGCGCTCCGCTTTCGGCCGATAGTCCGGGCGCCGCGGTCGGCATCGACCTGGCAGCGTTGTCGGCTGCGGTCGCCATCGCGCTCGGCGGCAATGCCGAAATCTTGCCGGGCGCCGACGGCGAGCGACGGCTGGCGACAAACGGGCAGCCGCTCGACGCGGTGCTGCTGGCGTTGCGGGCGCGGGCCGAAAAGCAGCTGGCGCGGCCCGTGACGCACGCCGTGATCGCGACGCCTGATGGACGCGACGGCGCGGCACTTGCAGCCGCAGTCAAGGCGGCCGGGTTGACCATCCTGCGCGTGGTGACGCAACGGGCGGCGGCGGGGAGAGATTCCGGCGCAGACGCGGCCGCTTTGGGCGCTGCGCGGATAGCCGAAGATTTGTCGCCGGCGCTTGGTATAACCTCGCCGCGGTCTTGATTGAATGACGGATCGGATCTGATGCCCAAGATGACGTTTATCGAACGCGACGGTACCCGCAAGACGGTGGATGCGCCGATCGGCCTGTCCGTTCTCGAAATCGCCCATCGCAACGACGTCGATATCGAGGGCGCGTGCGAAGGCTCTCTCGCTTGCTCGACCTGTCACATCATCGTCGAGCCCGAATGGTATGAGCTTCTGAAGGACGCGACCGAGGACGAGGAGGACATGCTCGACCTTGCCTTCGGCCTAACCAAGACGTCGCGTCTCGGCTGCCAGATCGTGATGACCGAGGAGCTTGACGGTCTCACCGTCCGCCTGCCGCAGGTGACGCGCAACATGATGAACAGCTGATGGATGCGGCGCTGGCTCCGGGCGCGCGCGTCGTCGTCGCCATGTCGGGCGGCGTCGACAGCTCGACCGTAGCGGCACTGCTGGTCGAGCGCGGCTGTGACGTCGTCGGCGTCACGCTGCAGCTTTACGACCACGGCCAGGCGACCGGCCGCAAGGGTGCGTGCTGCGCCGGTCAAGACATCCACGATGCGGCGCGCGTCGCCGAAACGCTCGGTATCCCGCATTACGTGCTCGACTACGAAAAGCGCTTCCGCGCCGACGTGATTGACGATTTCGCCGATTCCTATCTGGCTGGCGCGACGCCGGTACCGTGCGTCCGTTGCAACGAGACGGTGAAGTTCCGCGACCTGCTGGCGGTGGCGCGCGACCTGGGCGCCGGCGCGCTCGCCACAGGTCATTATGCGCGGCGCGTCGAGGGATCCGACGGGCCGGAGTTGCATGGTGCCGCCGACGCCGGCCGCGACCAGAGCTATTTCCTCTATCGCACGACGCGCGCGCAGCTCGATTTCCTGCGCTTTCCGCTGGGCGAATTCACCAAGGACGAAACCCGCGCCCTGGCAACGCGCTTCGCCTTGCCGGTGGCGCAGAAGCCTGACAGCCAGGACATTTGCTTCGTGCCGTCCGGCCGTTACGCCGACGTGATCGAAAAGCTGCGGCCCGGCGCGGCGGAGCCCGGCGATATCGTCGACGAGGCCGGCCGCGTGCTCGGCCGCCACGATGGCGTCATCCGTTTCACCGTCGGTCAGCGCAAGGGCATCGGCGTTGCTGGCGAGGAGCCGCTCTACGTGCTCCGGCTCGAACCCGCCACCCGACGCGTCGTCGTCGGCTCGCGCGCCAGCCTGGGTGCCACCCGCGTGCCGTTCGATCGGGTCAATTGGCTGGCCGCGCCGCCGGACGCTGCCGGCATTCGTGTCGCGGTCAAGCTGCGCTCGGCGCAGCCGCCGGTTCCAGCCACGTTGCGGCTCGACGGCGACTGCGGCACGGCCGCGCTCGACGAGCCCGCTTTCGGCGTGGCGCCGGGCCAGGCCTGCGTCGCTTACGATGGCGATCGCGTCCTGGGCGGTGGCTGGATCGCGCGCACCTAGTTTGCACCGCTAGACTTGCCGCGCGCGCGGCGCTCCACGATACTGCGCCGCCATGACCGAGAAGAAACCCCGCGAAACCGTCAAAAAGGTCGTGCTCGCCTATTCGGGCGGGCTCGACACGTCCGTCATCCTGCGCTGGTTGCAGGAAACCTATGGCTGCGAAGTGGTGACGTTCACCGCCGATATTGGCCAGGGCGAAGAGCTCGCGCCGGCGCGCAAGAAGGCTGAGCTGTTGGGCGTGAAGCAGATTTTCGTCGAAGATCTGCGCGAAGAGTTCGTGCGCGATTTCGTCTTCCCGATGTTCCGGGCGAACACGCTTTACGAAGGCCAATACCTGCTCGGCACCTCGATCGCGCGGCCGTTGATCGCCAAGCGCCAGATCGAGATCGCCGAAGCTACCGGCGCCGATGCCGTGGCGCACGGCGCCACCGGCAAGGGCAACGACCAGGTGCGCTTCGAGCTGACCTATTACGCGCTCAAGCCCGACATCAAGGTGATCGCGCCGTGGCGCGAATGGGAACTCAACTCGCGCACCAAGCTGATCGAGTATGCCGAGCGGCATCAGATTCCGATCGCCAAAGACAAGCGCGGCGAGGCGCCGTTCTCGACCGACGCCAATCTTTTGCACATTTCGGCCGAAGGCAAGGCGCTCGAGGATCCGTGGCACGAGCCGGAGGAATTCGTCTATAGCCGGACGGTGGCGCCGGAAAAGGCGCCGGACCAGCCGGAATACGTCGAGATCGAATTTGCCAAGGGCGATCCGGTCGCGGTCGACGGCAAGAAGCTGTCGCCGGCGGTGCTGCTGACGCGGCTCAACGAGCTCGGCGGCAAGCACGGCGTCGGTCGGCTCGACCTGGTCGAAAATCGGTTCGTCGGGATGAAGTCGCGCGGCGTTTACGAGACCCCCGGTGGCACCATCCTGCATGCCGCGCATCGCGGCATCGAGAGCATCACGCTCGACCGCGGTGCGGCGCATCTCAAGGACGAGCTCATGCCGCGCTATGCCGAGCTGATCTATAACGGCTTCTGGTACTCACCCGAGCGCCTCATGCTTCAGGCGCTGATCGACAAGAGCCAGGAGAACGTCGCCGGCGTGGTGCGGCTCAAGCTCTATAAGGGCGCGGTGCGCGTGGTCGGCCGCAAATCGCCGCACAGCCTCTACAGCTTGGCGCACGTGACGTTCGAGGCCGATCAGGTCTACGACCAGCGCGACGCCGAGGGCTTCATCAAGCTGAATGCGCTGCGGCTGCGACTCGCGGCGCGGCTGCGCCGAAAATAGTCACAAGCGCCGACAGCGCGGAAGTTCTTGGGCCGATTGAAGAGCCTATATCTATGTATTTGATATAAAAGGCTAATACAGAGAATCGTGGCCCTAAATTGACCCTGCGAAATCCATGTTTTTGCCATGATCGGCGACCATGTTGCATGCATCGCCCATAGCAAAAAGGGGACGGAACCATGGGTTCGCGTATTGGCGTTTTGATGGTGGCGGCTGCGATGTTGCTTTCGGCTTGCGGCACGTCACCAGGTGACCGAGGCCTGTCGGGTGCCGGTATCGGCGCGGCGGGTGGTGCCGTGGTCGGAGCGCTGGTTGGCGCGCCTCTGGCAGGTGCGGCTATCGGCGCCGGCGCCGGCGCTTTGACCGGTATGGCGACCAGCCCGTCGAACGTCTATCTCGGCAAGCCGGCCTGGGAACAGTAACCGGCCCGACGGTCATCTTTCGCTGAGACACTGCCCCCTCGGGAGCGATCCCGAGGGGGTTTTGCTTTGTGCGTTCGGCTAAACCGCAGGCTCCGGCAATCCACGCCGGCGGCAAGCCGCGATCAGCGTGTTGCGCAGCAGGCAGGCGATGGTCATCGGGCCGACGCCGCCCGGCACTGGCGTGATTGCGCCGGCGACGCGCTGCGCCTCGGCAAAGGCGACGTCGCCGACCAGCTTGCCCTTGCCGTCCGGAGTGGCGATGCGGTTGATGCCGACGTCGATCACCGTCGCACCCGGCTTGATCCAATCGCCGCGCACCATCTCCGGCCGTCCGACTGCCGCCACCAGCAGATCGGCGCGACGCGACACCGCCGGCAGGTCGCGCGTCCGCGAATGCGCGACCGTCACCGTGCAATGCTCGCCGAGCAGCAGTGCCGCCATCGGCTTGCCGACGATGTTGGAGCGTCCCAGGATCACCGCTTCGGCGCCGGCCAGGTTCTTGCCCAGGGTCTCGCGCGCCAGCAACAGGCAACCATACGGCGTGCACGGCACCAGCGCCTTGCCGCCGCTCCACAGCCGGCCGACATTCTCGACATGGAAGCCATCGACATCCTTGGCTGGCGCAATCGCCTCGATGATCCGCTGGGCGTCGATCTGCTTCGGCAGGGGAAGCTGCACGAGGATGCCGTCAACCGCGTCGTCGGTATTGAGCTGTGCCACCAAACGCAATAGCTCGGTTTCGCTGGTGGCGGCCGGCAGGCGGTGCGTGATGCCTTTGAGGCCGGCGTCGTCGGTCGCCTTGGTCTTGCTCTTGACGTAGACCTGACTCGCCGGATCGTCGCCGACCAGAACCGCCGCGAGGCCGGGCACGACGCCGTGCGCCGCCTTGAGCGTCGCGGCGGCGGCTGCGACCGTCGCGCGCAGTCGGGCCGCGACGGCTTTGCCGTCAATCAATTTCGCTTCGGACATGACCTCAATCCTTATTCAAGTCGCGCCGCACGCGCGGCGGAATCACCATCGATGTGAATGAGCTTGCGACGTCCGGCGGTACCGGCCGCGCCCAAGACGAACGGCATAGGCCCGATCAACCGTGCATCAACGTGTAGACCTCGACCTGCCGCAGCTCCATCTCGATGAACCACAGGATCAGCAGCAGGATGACGGGCGAGATGTCGATGCCGCCGAAACTGGGCAGGATGCGCTGGATCGGGCGCAAGGCGGGCTCGGTCGCCCGGTAAAGGAAGCCCGCCGCGGTGTGCACCAGGTGATTGCGCGTATCGATGATGCCGAAACCCATGAGCCATGAAAATACCGCCGCGACGATGACGACCCACCAATAGATGTTGATCAGGGCGACGATCACCTCGATCACCGGCACCAGGAAGTTGCCCATCGCCCGAATCCTCTCCCACGCCCGCGGCGTCGGCGAACCCTAACCATCGGCCCCGGCCGGTGCAAGGAGAGCGGATGTCGCGGGGCCGCCTTGACAGCCCGCGCGACCGCGACCCATATTCCGCGCCACGCGGGCGGGGCAGTAGCTCAGTTGGGAGAGCGCGACGTTCGCAATGTCGAGGTCAGGGGTTCGATCCCCCTCTGCTCCACCATCCGCCCCGGCGGGTCCGTCGATCCAAAGGAAAACGATTAATCATGAGCCGTCGTGCGCTGGCTGCCGCCTTCGTGTTGGTTGTCGCTGCGGCGCCGGCACAAGCCGGCGAGGTCTATCAAGTCTCGACCATTTCGAGCCTGCTTGCCGGCGGTTACGACGGCGCCGTCACGGTCGGCGAACTGTTGCGGCACGGCAATTTCGGCCTCGGCACCTATAACGGCATCGACGGCGAGATGGTGGTACTCGACGGCCGGGCCTATCGCTGCACGGTCGACGCCGTGGCGCATCCGGTGCCGACGGCGATGCGGACGCCCTTTGCCGTCGTCACGGATTTCCATCCGCAAGCCACCGTCGCAATCGCGGCGGGCCAGTCGCTCGATCGGCTCGAAGCGACACTCGACGCGCTGCCGTTGAGCGTGTCGCGCGTCGTTGCGGTTCGCATCATCGGGCGCTTCCAAACCATGCAGGTGCGCAGCGAGCCGAAGCAACAGCCGCCGTACCAGCCGTTGGCCGAGGTGATCAAGACGCAGCAGGTGGTTCACGATCTGGGCACGGTCGACGGCACGCTAGTTGGCTTCCGCTTTCCGGCCACGGCGAGCTCGGTCAACGTCGCCGGCTGGCACTTCCACTTCATCGCCGCGGACAGCACGCGGTGCGGCCACGTCCTCGGCTTGACCACCGGCGCCGGCCGCGCCGCGGTGCAGGAAATCGCCGATCTGCACGTGCGTTTTCCGGCGCAGGCGCCCGCCGCGCCGGCAAGTGCCGACGCGGTCCGCGCGGTAGAACATCCGCAATAAACGCGGTCGGCGGCTTAGCCGAATGTTGGCGCGCGCGGTTTTTGCGTGAAGTCGAAACCGTCGAGCAGGTTGTAGGCCTTGGCGTCGCGGTCCTGTAACGGCTTCAGGCCGAAGCGAGCCTCGATCAGCGCCAACACCGATGTGGTATCGGCGACGCGGTGGTCGACGTAACCGCGCCGCGTCCACGGGCTGATCAGCAGCGCTGGGATCCGCGTGCCGCAGCCATAGGCGTCTGGCATCGGCGGCGCGACATGGTCCCAGAAGCCGCCGCCTTCGTCGTAGGTGATAACGACCGCGGTTTTCTCCCACAGCCGGCTTGCGCCGAGCGCCTTGAGCAGGCTCATCACCCATTGCTCGCCCCAGCGCGGCGCCGAGTTTGCCGGATGCTCGTCGCGTCCGCCGGTCGCCTTGAGGAAGGAAACCCGCGGCAAGCGGCCGGATCTGACGTCCTCGAAGAAATCCGCGCTGTCCCGGAAACGGCCGTTCTTCACGTTGCGGAACCAGGTCGGGAAGTACTGGAACGGATTGTGATGCGGCAGATAGAGATCGGCGGTGTCGACGACGACGGAGCCGTCGCCGGCGTCGAACGCGGTTTTCATCGCCCATGGCTTTACCGCGTTCCAGCCCTCATTGTACCAGGCCCACGAGAGCGACGCGCCGTCGAGCCGGTCGCCGATGTTCGGATAGGTTTGCTCCTCCGGCGGCGGCGACAGATTGATCGACCCCATGAAGGTTTCTGTCGGGCCATTCACCGGCGCTGCGTCGTTGATCAGGATGCCGTTCTTGTCGTAGGGCTGGTCGAAGACCGGCGGCTCGAGGCTTCCCATCTTGCCCGGGGGCGCTTTCGACCATGCCGCCGAACGCGCGGCGACCAGATAGAGCGCGTTGCCGGTCGAACCGCCCGACATCGCCTGGAAGAAATGGTCGAACAGCACGTGCTCGTCGGCCAGCCGGTAGTAATCCGGCAGGTCGGCGCGCGTGTAGAAACCGAGCACCGCGCCCGAGGGCGTGGATTCGGCAAGCATCATCTTCACGGGATCGGTGCCGGGGCCCTTATCGAAGAACTCGTGCCCTCCCTTGAGGGCGAGGGCAACGAAGTAATCCATCTTGCCGCGATCGATCTGCGCGAACATCCGATAGAAGTGATGCATCGGATCCCACGGCACGTTGGCGTTGGACGGGATGTACGGCGCCATATGGAACGGCCGGTTCTCGAGCACCGCATGGGCGAAGCCGGGAATCTGATATGGCACCGGCAGGTAGGTGTAGGGAACGCCGGCAGGATTCTTCTGCTGGCCGGTGAAGCGTGGATCGACGCGCCCGTCGCGATCGAGCAGGCCGGCGACGGCGTTGCCGTGGGGCGACTGATAGGTGCCGAAATAGTGATCGAAGCTGCGATTTTCTTGATAGATCACGACGATGTGGTCGATCTTCTCGCGCAGCAGCCGCAGATCGGGCGCAGCAGGCTCGGCAGCGCGCACCAGCGGCGCGAACCGCGCGTCGAGCAAAGCGGCGCCGCCGGCGGCCGCGACCGACTTGAGAAAACCACGGCGGCCTTGCCTCAAGATCGTCATCGCTGCCCCCATCGTGCCGCGGCCATCGCGCCTGTCAGGCGGCCGCTGGCTGCCATTATCACGCTTTGATTGCAGTTCTGCGAAGCCCGCTCTGCGGCGCGGCAGGTTTGGCTTTCGGTGCCCGGCCGGCGTCAGTGCTTGGCGGCCTTGCCGTAGTGAATCACGCGCACCTTCTCGATGGTGACGAGGCCGCTCGTCATCATGCCGTCGAGCGTCGGCAGGAATGCTTCGATGCGCGCCTCGGCATCGACGATTTCGATGATGATCGGCAAATCTTCCGAGAGTTGCAGGATTTTCGCCGTGTGCAGAATGCTCGATTGGCCGAAGCCGAGCGGGCCGCGGATCACGGTGGCGCCGGCGAGGCCTGCTTCGCGCGCCTTGAGCACCAGCGCCTCGTAGAGCGGGCTGTGGCCGTGCCGGTCCTTTTCGCCGATAAAAATGCGCAGCAGTGCCGCATCTTTCGGAATCTGCATGAGATCCTCCCGCTGCTAACGGTTGATTGCAGTGGCGGCGACATGGCCGACCCAAACCGCCGTGAGACAGGCGATCACCGAGATCGCAATATTGGCGCCCGCCCACAACCATTCGCCGTCGCGCGCGAGGTTCAACGTCTGGTAGCTGAACGACGAAAACGTCGTATAGCCCCCACACAATCCGATCATCAGGAAGATGCGCGCGTCCGTCGGCAAAAGCCAACGTCCTTCGGGTCCGCTGAGCGCGCCGATAAAGCCGATGACGCACGAACCGGTGATGTTGACCAGGATGGTGCCCCACGGAAAGGTCTCGCCGATCAGGCGGTCGACGTGTCCCGCGAGCCAGAACCGGCCCATGCCGCCGAGCGCACTGCCGAACGCAATCCACAGATACGTCGCCACCGCGCATCCTCCTGCGCTGTTGAGTCCGGGGTTCCTGTGGGCACAAAAAAACCCGCCCTTGGCGGGTTCCGGACACACCCCCGCCGCGTTACGCGGTAGGAGTCATCAGCCTGACGGTTTCACCCGCCCGGCAGTTTTGGGGAACTCCATCCCCTTTGTAGCGTGCGTTGATATAGCGGAAAGCCGCGGCTGGTTCAACGCGAGACCATCGCACCGCTCGTTCCGGCCGGCGAGTAAGCCATTGATTTCCCTGAACTGTTCTTATTCCCGTAAACCGCGTGTGGCCGCGTCTTTTCGCCGCCCACGCTTGACGGATGACGCCAGCGGCCCAAAATACCGGCTTGGAACCGGGCGCTGACGCCGTCGTTGACGGTCAAGCGCCCGGACGGTTTTGGAGAGGACCATGTATTCGACGACGACGCGTTCGATCAAGGTGACGGTCGAGCCCCATTTTCTCGAGGATCAGTCGTCGCCGGTCGATGACCATTTCGTCTGGGCCTATCGCGTGCGTATCGAGAATCAGGGCGGTGAGACCGTACAGCTGCGGCGGCGACATTGGCGCATCACCGACGGCATGGGCCGGATCCAGGAAGTGCGCGGCCCCGGCGTCGTCGGCGAGCAGCCGGTGCTTGCGCCAGGGCAGAGCTTCGAATACACCAGCGGCACACCGCTCAACACGCCGTCCGGCATCATGGTCGGGACCTACCAGATGGAAACCGGCAGCGGCGAGCATTTCGACGTCGACATCCCGGCCTTTTCGCTGGACAGCCCGCACCAATCTGTCCGGCTCAATTGAGGTTTTTCGCCATGCCCAAGGACCAAACCGAAAAACGGGCCCGCAACGATGCCAAAAGCGGCCGCCCGTCGCGCGCGGAGGCTGAGGAAGCGGTCCGCGTGCTGATCCGCTGGGCGGGCGATGACCCCGAACGCGAAGGGCTTAAAAGCACGCCGGGCCGCGTCGTACGCGCCTACGAGGAATATTTCGCCGGCTACGCCACCGATCCGGCCGACGTGCTCGGCCGCACCTTCAAGGAGACCAACGGCTACGACGAGATCGTCGTGCTCAAGGACATCCGCTTCGAAAGTCATTGCGAGCATCACATCGCGCCGATTATCGGCAAGGTCCATGTCGCCTACCTGCCGGACAAGCGCGTCATCGGCATTTCCAAGCTGGCGCGGCTGGTCGAGGTGTTCGCCAAGCGTCTTCAGATCCAGGAGAAGATGACGGCGCAGATCGCCTTGGCACTCAACGATGCGCTCAAGCCCAAGGGCGTGGCGGTCATCGTCGAAGCGGCGCATCAATGCATGACGACGCGCGGCGTTCACAAGGCCGGCGTCGCGATGGTGACGTCGCACATGCTGGGCGCGTTCCGCGACGATCCGATGACGCGGCGGGAGTTGCTCGCGATCGTCGGTGCGCCGTCGAACGCCGCGCTGAGCAACGTCTGAGCCGGGTTCGCGCCGGCTAGTTGGTGACGAACCCGGTGAAGTGGTTGCGGATTTCGTTTTCCATCTGGCGATCGAAGTCAGCCATGATGTCCTTGGTCATGTCGTGCCAGGTCTGCTCGCGCTGATCCGGCGAGACGTTCTCCGCGACGCTTCGTGACCGCGACGCGTGCGCGGTCGCGGTGCGGACGACAAGTCCGGTCGAATCGATGATGTTGATCGTCGCCCGCACCGTCATGTCATAGCGTTCCGACTGATCGGTGGTGAACCAGCCCTGCATGCCCTGTGTGCGCGGTAAGCTCGTCTCGACGACGCTCGCTTCGGTGATATCGACGACCGTGCGGTCGGTTCCGCCCGTTGCCGATAGCCGGTCGTGCGCCCAATTCTCCATCGCATGCATGAGCGTCACCGGAAATTGCGTCTCGACATGCGGCGGCGTCGCCGACGGCGTGTAATCCTCGCGCAGGCTGACGGTGTTGACCGCCAGCGCGATCGGCGGCTGGTTGGTGAAACGGACGTCGGCATATTGCGGATGCGGCGGCGGCGCGCTGCACGCCGTAAGTGTCGCGGCGGCAACCACGGCAATGCACCCGCCGCGCACGAGACCAATCACTTTCATGAGCTCTCTCCGGCTATTCGCGCTCGATCGCTTCCCTTCGGACCGGCGCGAGACTGGCACCGGAAGACGACGTTTTCAAGGCGAGCGCCGGAGTCGATTCAGTGCGGCGCCATCGCGGCGACTGTCTCCTCGTCGAAGCTGTAGGCCGCATTGCAGAACTCGCAGGTGACGACCAATTTACCGTCGATCGTGAGATCGACCAGATCGTGCGGCGGCAACGCCGCCAGCATGCGTTCGACGCGCTCGCGCGAACAGCGGCATTGCGCGGCCAGCGCGTGCGGCCGATAGGCGCGCACGCCGTCCTCGTAGAAGAGTCGGAACAGCAGCGCCTCGGGCGTCAGATCGGGGTCGAGCAGCTCCTCCGACGTGCCGGTCGCCATCAGGACCATGGCACGGCGCCAGCCTTCGTCTTCGGCTTCGCGCGCCGCGTCCGCGCCCCCGTCCTTCGGTAGGCGCTCGATCATCAGCGTGCCGCCGCGCCAGCGCAGATGTCCGTCCGGATCGCGACGTTGTCCGACCGCGACCTTGATGCCGGCTTCGACCTGCTCGCTTTGGCGGAAATAATGATGCACGCACTCGGCCAGCGTCGCGCCTTCGAGGGCGACGATACCCTGATAGCGCTCGGTATGTTCGCCCTGGTCCACAGTCAGTGCCAGGTAGCCGGCGCCGAGCAGCCGCGGCACCGACAATCCGACGTCGGGGCCGAGCCGCGCCAACTTGTCGGCGTCGAATTGCGCGTAACCGCGCACCGCGCCGGCGGTCGTCACGTCGGCAACCAATAAGCGGATCGGGCCGTCGCCTTTGGTCTGCAAGGTGAACACACCCTCATACTTCAGCGCGCCAGACAGCGAGATCGCGAGCGCGATCGCTTCGCCGAGCAGCGTCGCGACCGGCGCCGGGTAATCGTGCCGCGTCAGAATCCGGTCGAGCGTCGGGCCCAGGCGGACGAGGCGGCCGCGTAAACGGAAGGGGTCGATTTGGAAAGGCTGAACGATGTCGTCGGTATGGCTGTCAGGCATCGTCTCGATATGGGCTCAGCCGAGGCACCAGGCAAGGATGCCTTTTTGCGCATGCATGCGGTTTTCGGCTTCGTCCCATACGGCCGACTGCGGTCCGTCGATGACCGCCGCCGACACTTCCTCGCCGCGCTTCGCCGGCAGGCAATGCAGGAAGATCGCGTCGCGCTTGGCGTGCGCCATCAGCGCTTCGTCGACCCGGAACGGGCGCAGCATGGCATGGCGCTCCTCGCGGTCCTTGCTGCCCATCGAGACCCAGGTGTCGGTCACCACGCAGTCGGCGCCGGCCACCGCCGCCGCCGGGTCGGTGGTCAGCGTGATTTTGGCGCCCTCGGTACGCGCCCAATTCACCGCGGCTTCGGGCGGTGCCAGCTTGGCCGGGCAGGCGGCGCGCAGCTCGAAGCCGAAGCGCGCCGCGGCGTGGATCCAGCTGACCAGCACGTTGTTGCCGTCGCCGCTCCACGCAACGATCTTGCCCTTCGCCGGTCCCTTGCGTTCCTCGAGCGTCATGACGTCGGCCATCACTTGGCACGGGTGACTTGCATCGGTGAGGCCGTTGATCACCGGCACGGTGGCATTCTGCGCCAGCTCTTCGAGCTTCGCCGAGCTGTCGGTGCGGATCATGATGGCGTCGACGTAACGCGACAGCACGCGCGCCGTGTCGGCGGTGGTTTCGCCGCGCGAGATCTGGCTGTCGGCGGCTGTCAGCGTGACGACGTCGCCGCCAAGCTGCTTCATCGCCACTTCGAAACTCAGACGCGTCCGCGTCGACGGCTTCTCGAAGATCATCGCCAGGATCTTGTCGGTTAGCGGCTTGGTCCGGTCCCGTCCCGATTTGAAGGCGACGGCGTGGCCGAGAATGTTGCGCAACTCGCCGGCATCGATCTGGTCGAGATCGAGGAAATGGCGCGGCGCTTTGTTGGCGCGATTCCGGCCGCTCATGACCAGGCCCGCGCAACGCCGTCAACGATGCCAGCTGCCTCGTCGACGTGGCGTTCGTCGATGATCAGCGGCGGCAGCAGCCGCACCGCATTCTCGCCGGCGCCGACAGTCAGCAGTCCGGCGCCGCGCAGCCTTTCGACCATTTCGAGATTGGGCACGACGCATTTGAATCCGGTGAGCAGACCCTTGCCGCGCACCTCGGCAAAGATTTTGGGATAGGCCTTCACCAGGGCTTCAAGCTTGCCGCGCAGGGCCTTGGCGATGTGCTCGACCTGCGGCAGGAAGTTGGGCTCCGTCATCACCGTCAGCACCTCGTTCGCCACCGCCATGGCAAGCGGATTGCCGCCGAACGTCGAGCCGTGCGTACCGGCCGTCATCCCCTTCGCCGCCTTTTCGGTGGCGAGAAAGGCGCCGACCGGAAAGCCGCCGGCCAAGCCCTTGGCGAGCGCCATGATGTCGGGCTTCACGCCGGCCCATTCGTGCGCGAACAGCTTGCCGGTGCGGCCCATGCCGGTCTGCACCTCGTCGAAGATCAGCAGCAAGTCGAACTCGTCGCACATCGCCCGCAGGCCCTTGAGATAGTCGGCGGACGCCACCGCCAACCCGCCTTCGCCCTGCACTGGTTCGACGATGACGCCGGCGGTTTCCTTCGTCACCTTGGCGCGCATCTCGTTCAGGTTGCCGTAGGCGACGTGGTCAAAACCGGGCGCCGGCGGACCGAAGCCCTTCAGGTATTTCTCGGCACCGGCGGCGGCGAGCGTCGCCAACGTACGGCCATGAAACGAGCCGGTACAGGCGATGAGGCGATAGCGCTCGCCATGGCCGGATTCAGCGTGATATTTGCGCGCAACTTTGATCGCGCCCTCCATCGCTTCGGCGCCCGAATTGCAGAAGAAAACGGTGTCGGCGAAGCTGAGCGCGACCAGCCGCTCGGCCAGGCGCTTCTGCCCGGCGATCTGATAGAGATTCGAGCAATGCCAGAGCTGCTGCGCCTGCGCAGAGAGCGCGGCAACCAGGCGCGGGTGCGCGTGGCCGAGCGACGTCACTGCGACGCCGCTCGAGAAATCGAGATAGCGCCGCCCGTCGGTGGCGTAGAGATAGGGACCCTCGCCGCGGTCGAACGTCAGTTCGCTCCGCGCGTAAGTCGGCATAACGGCTGGAATCACGAGACTCTCTCCTCGGCAATGAAGGCGCAGGAATACGGACGGCGGCGGCGACGTTTAACGTCGTCGCGGCAGCGCGACCGTTCGCAGTTCCTGTTCGTGCCGGGTCGACCGCCCGTTTGCACGCTTCATCGCTTGGCTCCAGTCCTCCGGGGAGGCGCGCGGAGTATGGGGCGGCCGTTAAGCGCCTGTCAACGCCGGGAGAATCGTCACGCCTTGAGCTTATAGCCGCGCTTGAACATGGCGTGGCACAGCACGATGAGGGCCGCGTTGGTGGCGATCATCACCGCAACGCCGAGGGCAAGCGAGCTGTCCGCGTGGCCGGTGAGACCATAACGGAAGCCGTCGATCATGTAGAAAAACGGATTGGCCAGCGCGACGTCACGCCAGGCGCCGGGCAGCACGTCGATCGAATAGAAGGTGCCGGACAGGAACGACAACGGTGTGACGATGAAATTGGTGACGGCCGCGATATGGTCGAATTTATCGGCCCAGATCGCGCCGATAATGCCGAGTACCGACAGACACAGCGACGCGGCCGCGGCGTGGAACACCGTCAACGCCAAGTCGTAGACATGTAGCGGCACGAAGACCGCGATCACCGCCGCGACCACGATGCCAACGACGAGGCCGCGCGTCACGCCGCCCAACGCGAAGCCCCAGACCAGCTCGCCGGGACTCAGCGGCGGCATCAGGACGTCGACAATGTTGCCCTGGATCTTCGCGATCATCAGCGACGACGAGGTGTTGGCGAAGGCGTTCTGCACCATCGCCATCATGATCAAGCCCGGCGCCAGGAACTCGGTGTAGGGGATGCCGCCGACCGTGCGCGTCTGGCCGCCCAGCGCCAGCAGGAAGATTGCCAGGAACAGCAGCGTCGTGACCACCGGCGCCGCTACCGTCTGCGTATAGACCTTGATGAAGCGGCGCACCTCGCGGACATAGAGCGTCCACAGGCCGAGCCAATTGACCGCGCCGATCGTGCGTACCGCCGGACCCGCCGTATCCATGTTGAATCCCGTCTCCAAGGCGGTGAAGCTTAGCAGGGGAGGGACGGCACACGCCAAGACAACCCGCGATGGCAGAGCCGCGCAAAGCGCGCAAGCTTCCGCGCCGGATGACGGCCGAGCGGCTGGAGAACATCGCGCTCCATTATCTCGGCCGCTATGCCAGCTCGAGCGGCAATTTGCGACGCGTGCTGATGCGCCGCGTCCAGCGCGCTGCCGCCGTGCACGGCGACGATCCGGCCGATGGCGCGCGCCTGGTCGATGCGCTGATTGCGCGTTTCCAGCGCTCGGGCCTGATCGACGATCGCGCCTATGCGACGCAGAAGGCGGCCAGCCTGCAGAGGCGCGGCGCGTCGCGCTTCGGCATCCGCGGCAAGCTGCGGCAGAAAGGCGTCGAAACCGATCTGATCGTCGACGCCATGGCAACGCTGGACGAAAGCGGCTCCGGCGCGGGCGAACTCGCTGCCGCTTGTGCGTTGATCCGCAGGCGGCGGCTCGGTCCTTATCGCGCGGCGGGTCAGCGCGCGGCGATGCGCCAGAAGGATTTGACGACGTTGGCGCGCGCGGGTTTCAGCCTCGACGTCGCGCGTCGCGCGTTGGCCGCGCCCGACCGCGCCACGCTCGAAGCCTGGGGCCGCGGCGAAGCCGAGGATTGAACGCCGATCAGTCGGATTTGCGCGCTTTCGTCCCGTTGCGTACGCGTGTTGCCGCCGATCCTTCCGCATCGTCGCCGAAATAGATCGTGCGCGCGGGGAACGGCATGTCGATGTCCTCGCGCTCGAACGCCAGCTTCATGCGGCGGTTGAATTCGCGGCCGACGGCCCACTGACGGATCGGCTGGGTCTTGATTCGTACCAGGAGGATGACCGCAGAGTCGGCGAAGCGGTCGACGCCGACGACGTCGAGCGGTTCCAGGATCCAGCGGGTGAACGGCTTTTCCTTGCGCATCTCTTCGACGATCGCGGCGAGAACCTTGACGACGCGGTCGGTGTCCTCGCGATAGCCGACGCCGACATTGGCGACGTAATACGAATAGTCCTTGGTCAGGTTCTGGATAACCTTGACCTCGCTAAACGGCACGGACAGCAGCGAGCCGTCTTGCGCGCGCAACTTGATGGTTAGGATCGACATTACCTCGACCACGCCGGAATGACCGCCGCCCAGATCGATCACGTCGCCAACAGCGAACGTGTCGTCGACCAGGACACCGATGCTCGTCAGCAGGCCTTTGACGATCGATTGCGACCCGAAGCCAGCGATCAGGCCGAACACGCCCGCACCCGCAAGCAGCGCGCCGACATTGATGCCGAGTGTGCCGAGCACCGTGAAGACCACGATGATGCCGATGATCACGACCGCGACGATGCGCAGAAACGGCACCATGGTTCGCGCCCGTGCCCGCTGCCGGCTGTCGTCCTCGAGCCGCAGCATGCGACTTTCGATCGCCAGGACAAACGCTTCCCAGGCGACGATCGCGGCCGCGATCACGATGGCGATGCTGGCGAGACTGCCGACGGCCGAACTCGTAGCCGCCGCCTGGACCCAAATGAATGCGTCGATTCCCCACGCCTGTAGTAGCGCCAGCACGGCCACGGCGTAAATCGCCAGCGACGCCAAGGTCGTCAAAATCGGAAGGTAGCGGTTCGTCCGGCTTTCGAGGGTGGGAAACCGGGCCTTGAGCTCGGGCTTGATCGCGAATCCATGTTCGCTCGCGCGATTGACGAATTGCACCGCCAGGGCCGCGGCCAGCACGACGACCACGCTCAACAGCGTTGCGCGCAGCAAAACCAGGAAACCGCCTTCGATGTGCAGCACCGATACGCCGAACGTGCCGACGACCACGATGATCGCCAGGATGTGCCACACCGCGGCCAGACGCTGGCGCAGCAGCCGCCAGCCGCGCCCGCGACCGCTCACGGGTTCGCCCGAGCCGCGCATCCAGGTCGCGACCGTCGTCCGGTTCTGTAGAACGAAGATGACCGCCAGGATGCCGAGCACGAGCACGACGATGCGCAGCAGGATGGCGTAGATCGCGCCCGGCACGCTCAGCCACCAGCCGCAACCGGCGACGGCGAAGCCATAGAGGCCGAAATTGGCGAACCGCCGGATCCAGATATAGAGGTAGTTGCGGGTTTCCTCGCCGAGCGGGTACAGCGCCAAAGCGCTCGGCGACAACAGTACCACGCGCGCGGTTGCCGCGACGATGCGCGACCATAGATAGGCGGAAATGACGGTTGTCGCGACCTGTTCGGCGACGAACCGTGTCGCGGTCAGCGGCAAGACGAAGAAGGCCACGGCGGCGAACGCCGCGATCGGCAACGCTTCGAATATTGCGTTGATGAGAAGATAGATCAGGCGCCACGCCAGGGCCTCGCCGGCCCGTGCCCCGAACCGTCGCGCCGGTGCGCGCACCAGAAGCCACACGAGCCAGTCGGCGACGAGCGCCAAGCCGAGGATGATCGCCAGCCGCGTCGTGATCTCGTACCAGCGATGACGAGTCTGCTCGTTGCTCGCCTGGTCGCGTATCCACGAGACGATGCGCGGCGCGTCGACGGCGACGGTCGCCGCAGCCAGGACCTCGTCACCGATCGCATGGGCGCCGTCCGCCAAGCTGGCGAAGAAATTACGCATCGCATGCGACGGCGAGGTCTTTTGGACGCCGCGTTGTGCGGCAATCAAGCCCTGGAGCTCGGTCACCAGTTTCTTGCGCGCGGCCGGATCCTGGATCGCGTTGACGAGATTTTGCAGATCGTCGGCCGAGACCGGCGAAGCTGTCGCCGTCGCCGTCGCCGGTGTCGCCGGCGCGGCGGCCGGCGGATTAGCGGCAGGCGCCGACGCCGTCTGCGCGAGGGCGCTGGCGGCCGTCAAACTCGACAGCAGCGCGAGGGTGAGCGCGAGCGCGCGCAAAGGGCGAACGGCGATCAAGACACGCAAGCTTAACCGTCCGTTCGGCTAGCGCCAACGGTTACAGCAATCCGGCGAGACGCCCGGCGGCCGCTCCCAGGAGTCCGATGCCGGAAATCGCCAGCAGGCCGCCGGAGAACCGCGGCAGCCACGACATGCCGATGCGGCGCAGCCACGGTGCCGCCAGACACAGGCTGATCCACCAGGCAAGCGAGCCGGAAAAGACGCCCGCGACCAGGACGCCGATGCTGACTCTGCCGGATGCTGGATCGAAGCCGATCTGCGTGAAGATCGCGGCGAAAACCAAAATCGTGACCGGATTGGCGATCGCCAGTGCAAACGTCGAGATGAACGCCGCCGCCAGGCGCTCGTGCCCGACGGGTCTCACCTGGATGGGTCGCGGCGCGATCAGGCCTTTGATGCCGACGATCACCAGGAACACGCCGCCGCCGATTCCGAGCGTGTCGCGCCAGGCGAACAGCCAGTCGCGGATGAACGTCAGTCCGAAACCGGCGATCGCGCCGAACGACGCGTCCGCACAGGCGGCGCCAAATCCCGACACCAGACCGAAGATCGCGCCTTCGACCACTGTCCGGCGCACGCACAGCATACCCGCCGGCCCAACCGGAACGGCGAGGATGAGGCCGACGACGATGCCCTTGGCGAAGGTGAGAAGCAGCATGGTTCCGGTTTCGGCGCGTGCGCCGCGGACCATAGTCCAGTAGCCCGGCCGAGGACCAGCGCGCCGCGAGGGCTGGCGTTTCAGCCGGCCGCTTGAGTCGGCGTGCGGACGGCGTGCGCCGGCGCGACGGCGAGATCGGCGATCGCGGTCAACGCATGCTGACCGTAGAAATTCTCGTCGAAACGATGGCTGCCGATGAAGTGGAGGAACTTGGCCTCGGCACGCGGGCCGCCTGGAAAGAAACAGGCGTAAGCCGGAAACGGCAGGACCACCGGCCGCGGCGAATTCGCGGTGACAAAATTGGACGCGCACTGCTCGGTGCCCCAGCCGCGCCAGCCCGCGCCGGTGAGCCGCGACATGATGGCGTCAAACTCCTCGAGCCGGTCGCGGCTGAACGCGCCCTTAGCGAAGCCGGTGAAGCCGGACGAGCCGCGCACGTAAAGCAAACGATCGCAGTTCGGATAGCGATCGAAAGCGCGTTCGGCGACGATGCCTGGTTGCTCACCCGGTATCTTGCGTGCGGCCTCGGCCGCCGCGCGCATGGTCACCAACGGCCAGCCGTCGCTCAACGTGAACGGCAGGTTGTTGGCGGCGCAATACGCGACCTCGTCGAGCTCGCGGCCGATCGCCAGTGTGTCGCTGTCGACCTGGATGACATAACCGTCGCGCGCACGGTCGAGGATATGGACCAGGCGCTCCCAGGTGCCGCCGCGCTGGCAACGTCCGGTGTCGATGGCTTCCAGCGCTTCGATGCGGATGCCTTGGAAATGCTCGGCAAGCAGGTCGCGCTGCGCCTGCGGCATCGTCTTGGCGACGATCGCGACGACGTTGCCGCGTTGCAGCCGACGGTACAGCGTCTTCATCGCCAGCAGATAGAGCTGCACGTCGTCGTCGCCGACCATGCTAACGAAGGTCCACGGCGCTGCGACCAGCCGGACCGGCGGCGTCGCGCGGATGCCGCGGGTGATCCATTCGAAACGCCGCGTCCGGATTTGCTTGCGCAATTGATAGAGCATCGCCGCCGATCCTAGCGGCTGGCAGGTTGGAAATTGCTTAAGTCGACGGCGGCGACGACGCCCGCCACGGGTGATAAATGCGCCCATCATTAACGCCGATTTTCAGGCATTTAGCGTTGACTTTCACAAGGTTGCCCTCGAAGCTGAGCGTCAATTAATCAAGCGATAACCAAACAGGGCGCCCGGTCGGACCACACACGCCGGGTACGGGGAACGGAAAAACATGGCGAAGACGGATTATGCGCGGTTCGGTCAAACGCTCATCGATCTGCTTGAACTCGACGTTCCGCCGATAGCGATCAGCTTTGTCGATGCGCAGCCGCCGGACGTCGCACGTCCGGAATGGATCTTGCCGCCGCCGACCCCGGACGGACGCACGGGAGCGGTCGCCGCCAGCTGCTTCTTCTGGATGATGGCAACACAGCGACGGTTCGCGACGGTCGCGGTCGATCATGGCAATTGCAGCGTCGGCAGCCTGACACATGGTTTCAAGACGCTCGCCGAAGCGGCGAAAGGCTCCGACGTCGCCAGCCTCGTCGACGCGAATTGGGTCGCGCCTGAAATCTTTCCCAAGATCACCGCCGTCACGCGCAAGCCTGGCGCGATCGTCTATGGACCGCTGACACAGACGACCCTCCATCCGGACGTGGTCTTCATGCGTCTCGACGGAAAGCAGTTGATGGAGGTGCATGCGGCCTATCCCGAGCTTCGATTCGAAGGCAAACCGCAATGCCACATCATTGCAATCGCCAAGGAAACCGGTGTGCCGGCCGCATCGAGCGGGTGCGCGCTGAGCCGCCAGCATACGGGCATGGCTGATTCGGAAATCACCTTTGCCGTGCCCGGTCACCGGCTGGCCGAACTGGTCGAGCGACTCAAAAGCGTGCAGGCCGCGGATCTGCGCGTCGCCGTTTACGCCCGCGAGGATGCGGCGCGCTTTCCGGCGATCGCCTGAACGCGGCGGTCTGCGCGACCGTTGGCTGCGCTTCGTTCGCGCAGCCAGTTGCGTTATGATTTGCTGCAGGGGATTCGATGTCGGCTGATATGGATCGCCGGGGTGCAAGGGCGCAGGAGCGAAGCCCGTGGCGTCTCGCCGCCATTGACGAACGCGGCTTGGCCGGATGGCTGGTCGCCAATGTCGTTGTCGCCGGTTTGTATTTCCTCCTGGGCATCGCGGTTGCCCGGTTTTTCGCCGCCTACGGGCTCTTTCCGGCGCCGATCTGGCTGCCGGCGGGCATCGCCATGGTGGCCGCGATGGTCGGCGGTCCGCGCCTCTTCCCCGGCATCTTCCTAGGGTCACTGCTCACCAACGACCTGCTGTTTGCGCCGGCGCTTTACATCACGACGGTGATTTCAATCACCAACGGACTCGGTCCGGTGATCGGCGCCGTCGTCTTGCAGCGGCTGCGGCCCCGCAGCGGCCTGTTCACATCGTTTGCCGGGGTGCTCGCTTTTCTCGTCTGTACGACCTTCCTCAATCCGGCGATCACCGCCACGGGCGGCGCCATCGCCGAGACGCTGGGACACCCCGATCTGTCCCTTTTCTACTCGATCTGGGTGAACTGGTGGCTTTCCGACAGCGGCGGAACCCTCTATCTCGCACCCGCGCTGATCCTGTGGCTCGGCCTTGAACGGGAACCCGAGTTGCAGATGGCGGGCGCGCCCGGTGGCTTCAGCCGGCACGATCTGGCGGTATGGGGCTGGATCGCCGTCGTCAGCGTCATTCTCTTTCTGACGCCGCCGTTGCGCGGTACCTATATCCGGTCGGCGTTTCCATTCCTGCTCGTCGTGCCGCTGTCGTGGATCGCGCTGCGCATGTCGCTGCGCTCCGCCTATACGCTGGTATCGCTGGTGGCGATCGTGGCTACCGCTGGCACCGTCGCCGGATTCGGGCCATTTCAGAATCACGCGCTCGCCAATCCGCTCCAGCTCGTCGGCACGTTGGTCGTGCTGCTGGCGATGAACGTATTGACGATCGTCGCGCTGATGAGCGAGCGGCGCGAAGCCGAGAACGCGAACAAGGTCAAGTCGATGTTCCTGGCGAAGACCAGCCACGAGCTGCGCACGCCGCTTAACGCCATTATCGGCTTCTCGTCGCTGATTGACGCGCAGACGCGTGAACCGTTGAGCGACAAGAAATACGGTGATTACGCCCGTCTCATACAGTCGAGCGGCGAGCACCTTCTGGCGCTGATCGACGATTTGCTCGAGATGGCGAAGATCGAAGCCGGCCGGCTGGAATTGCGCGAGGAGCGCGTGGCGCTGGCGACGGCGATCGAGGACGCGGTCGCGCTGATCGCAATACCGGCGCAAGCGAAGTCGATAAAAATCGCGACCGGCGGGCCGAACGATTTGGTCGTCAACGCGGACCCCAAGGTCGTGCGCCAGATTCTGCTCAATCTCCTGTCCAACGCGGTCAAGTTCACGCCGGAAGGCGGCGAAATCGGCGTGACGGTCACGTTGGGCGAGCACGGCGATGTGGTGATCCGCGTTTCGGATACCGGTGTCGGTATTCCTGCGGACTCAATCGAGCGCGTGTTCCATCCGTTCGAGCGCGTCCGCGGCGACGCGAACCGCAAGATCGAGGGCACCGGGCTCGGCTTGTCGATCACGCGCGGGCTCGTCCGGCTGCACGGTGGCGAGATCACGCTGCAAAGCCGGGTCGGCGAGGGCACGATTGTCACCGTCGTCCTGCCGGCCGAACGTGTCATCGGCAATGCCCAGGATCGTCGCAAGGACGACGGTTCCCCCACGCGGCTGGCGACCGGCTGACGCGGCCGCGACGCCAACGACATTACAGTGAATTAAGTGTCCGCCGCGCTTTTGAACATGCTTGATTCGACGGTGTAAATCGCCGCAGATGGCGCTCCACCGCACGGCAATTATGCGTACCCCAACCGCAACCGGAGTCCCGATGGCCGAGATGATCGAGGTTCGCGATCTCACGCGTCGGTTTGGCTCCATCCTGGCGGTCGATCACGTCTCGTTCGCGGTCGGGCGTGGCGAGGTGCTGGGCTTCCTCGGCCCGAACGGGGCGGGCAAATCGACCACCATGAAGATGGTCACCGGATTCCTCGCACCGACCGAGGGCACCGCCGTGGTTTGCGGCGCGGACATCGTCGCCGATCCGATCGCCGCCAAACGGCACATTGGCTATCTACCCGAGGGTGCGCCCGCCTATCCCGACATGTCGCCGCGCAGTTTCCTGCGCTTCATCGCCGAAATTCGCGGTTTCGCCGGCGACGAGGCCAAACGGCGGATCGAGCTCGCGGTGGCGCGTACCGCGTTGGCGTCGGTGATGGAACAGCCGATCGAAACCCTGTCCAAAGGGTTCAAGCGCCGCGTCGGCTTGGCGCAGGCGCTACTGCACGATCCGGACGTGCTCATTCTCGACGAACCGACCGACGGGCTCGACCCCAATCAGAAACACGAAGTCCGCACACTCATCCGAGCGCTCGCGCCGGAAAAGGCGATCGTGATCTCGACGCATCTTCTCGAAGAGGTCGATGCGGTCTGTTCGCGCGCGATCGTCATCGCTGCGGGGCGTCTTCTGGCGGACGCTACACCGGTCGAACTTGCCGCGCGCTCACGTCTGCACAACGCCGTTCGGGTCAATCTTGCGGCGGGGCACGACGAAGCGGAAACCGCGTTACGCCGCCTGCCGGGCGTGGCCGCGGTGGAACGGGTCGACGAAGCCGGCGACCGGGCGTTGCTGGTCCTGCCGCGCGGCGGCCAGGCCATCGTCGGCGAAGTCACCGACTTGGTGCGCACGGCGGGCTGGGCCGTCCGCGGCCTGAGCGTCGAACGCGGCCGTCTCGATGAAGTCTTCCGCACCATCACAACCTGAGGCGCCGGTGCATTCCACGTGGGTCATCTTCCGACGCGAACTGGCGAGCTATTTCACGACGCCGCTGGCGTACGTGTTCATCGTCATCTTCCTGGTCATGGCGGGCGCGCTGGCGTTCTTCGTCGGTAATTTCTTCGATCGCGGCCAGGCCGATCTGCTGCCGTTCTTCAATTATCATCCGTGGCTCTACCTCGTGCTGATTCCGGCGCTGGCGATGCGGCTGTGGGCGGAGGAGCGCAAGAGCGGCACGATCGAACTTTTCCTGACGCTGCCGGTCTCCATCACCGCCGCCGTGTTCGGCAAGTTTCTCGCGGCCTGGGCCTTTGCCGCGATCGCCCTCGCGCTGACCTTTCCGTTCTGGATCACTGTCAACGTGCTGGGCCATCCCGATAACGGTGTGATCCTGGCGAGCTATATCGGCAGCCTGCTGATGGCGGGGGCGTTCCTGTCGATCGGCGCTGCGCTGTCGGCGCTGACCAAGAATCAGGTCATCGCCTTCGTCATTACCGCCGCCGCCTGCTTCATCTTCACCGTCAGCGGCTCGCCGATCGTGCTCGGGTTTCTGACGCCGTGGGCGCCGACCGGGTTGATCAATGTCGTCGCGTCGCTCAGCTTCCTCACGCATTTCAACGCGATCATGCGCGGCGTGATCGAGATGTCCGACGCGGTGTTCTTCGTGTCGGTGATCGCGTTGTTCCTCTACGCCAACGCCATCATCGTCGAGCTGAAGAAAGCGGATTGAAGCCGGCGATGAACCGTCCAATGTCCCGCCGCACCACCGCGCTCGCATCGCTCGCCGCCGCGGTCGTCCTGTTCGTCGCGGTCAACGTCATCGCTGGCAACTGGTTTGCCGACGTGCGGGTCGATCTGACCCAAGAGGGCCTCTACACGCTGTCGCCGGCGACGCGGACGACGCTCGCCAAGATCGCCGAACCGATCACGTTGCGGTTCTACTACTCGCCGCAGCTCGGCCGCGAGGTCCCGAGCTACGGCGTCTTCGCCGATCGCGTGCGCGAGATGTTGCAGCAATATGCCGCCGTGGCCAAAGGCAAGATCGTGCTGCAAACGCTCGATCCCGAGCCGTTTTCGTCTGTCGAAGATCGCGCCGTCGCCTTCGGGCTCCAGGGCGTGCCGCTCGATCAGAACGGCACGCCGGTTTATTTCGGTCTCGCCGGCACGAATTCGACGGACGATCAGGCGACGATTCCGTTCTTCCAGACCGATCGCGAACGCTTTCTCGAATACGACCTGACCAAGCTGATCGCGGGCCTCGCCGATCCGCACAAGACCGTCGTCGGCCTTGCGACGCAACTGCCGCTCGAGGGCGATTTGATGGCGGCGATGCAGGGTCGTCCGCTGGTGCCTTATGCCGTGCTTGAGCAGATGCAGCAGCTCTATGACGTTCAGACGCTCGGCACGGATTTCGCCACGGTTCCGGGTAACGTCGACGTGCTGATGCTGGTGCATCCGCAGAAACTGTCCGACAAAACACTCTATGCCATCGACCAATTCGTGCTGAAAGGCGGCCGGGCGCTGGTGTTCGTCGATCCGGATTCGGAAACCCAACGGCGCCATCCGAGCCAGATCAATCCGCCGGGGCTGCCGAACGACAGCGATCTCGACAAGCTGTTTTCGGCGTGGGGCCTGCGCCTGGTGCCGAAGATGGTCGCGGCCGATCGCGCCAATGCCGAACGCGTCAACGCCGGCTCCGATACAAACGTTCAGGCCGTCGACTATGTCGGTTGGTTGACGCTCAAGACCGACAGCCTCAGCCGCGACAATCCCATCACCGCTGATTTGTCGCAGATCAACGTCGCGACGCCGGGCGTGCTCGAGCCGTTGCCGGGTGCCAAAACCACGTTTGCGCCGCTGATCACCACCTCGACGGATTCGATGGAAATTCCGGCGGATAAATTCCAGACGCCCGATCCGGCCGCGTTGCTCGCGGGATTCAAATCGGATGGCAAGAAGCTGGTCATTGCCGCCCAGATCACGGGTCCGGCGGCGACCGCTTTCCCGGACGGTCCGCCGAAGAGCGGCGATCAGAGCAAGGCCGCCGCGGCGGACAAGAAGGACGATGCGCCGCCGCCGGCGTCGGTCAAGACGGCGATCAAGCCGATCGACGTCGTCGCGGTCGCTGATACCGACATTCTCGACGACCGTTTCTGGGTCCAAGTGCAGAATTTCTTTGGCCAGCGGGTCGCCGTGCCCACCGCCAGCAACGGCGATTTCGTCACCGACGCGATCGACGTCCTTGCCGGCGGCACCGATCTCGTCGGCCTGCGCAGTCGCGGCACCGCGGTGCGGCCATTCACGCTGGTGCAGAACATTCAGCGCGCTGCCGACACGCGGTATCAGGCGAGTAAAAAAGGGCTCGAGGACAAGCTGAAGGACACCGAGCAGAAGCTCAAGGATTTGCGCGATAAAGGCGCGCACCAGGCCGGCGCCGTCGATGCCGCGCAGAACGAAACGATCGAGAATTTCCGCGCCCAGCTGTTGACGACGCGTCGGCAATTGCGGCAGGTGCAGCTTGCCGAGCGCGAAGACATCGACCGGCTGCAGAATTGGGTCGAATTCTTCGACGTCGCGCTCATCCCGATCCTGGTCGCGTTCGCGGCCCTGGTGATCGGCACTGTGCGGCTCCGACGCCGGCAGCGCCGGGCGGCAACCGGCTGAGGCAGAGAGAACAGCATGCGACAGCGTCATCTGCTGATCTTGCTTGCCGTCACCGCGCTCGCCGTGGCGTTGGCGGTTGTGTCGAGCGTCGGCGGTCCGTCGGCGCAAGGCGATCCGCTCGTCGGCACGCTCGTCTTGCCGGATCTCGGCCCGCAACTCCATTCGGTCGACCGGGTCACGATGGTCCACGGCGCGCAGAAGGTGACCTTGAAGCGCGCGGCCGACGGCTGGCAGGTCGAAGAGAAAGGTGGCTGGCCTGCCGATGCAGCGCGCGTGCGCCACTTGTTGCTCGGTCTCGCCGAGCTTCGCTACGTCGAGCCCAAGACGCGCGAGCCCGCGCTTTACGCGCGTCTCGGCGTCGAAAACGCCGGCAAGCCAGAGTCCAAATCGACGCTCATCACGGTCGCCGATGCCAAGGGCAAGCTGCTGGCCGACATCATTGCCGGCAACAGCAAGTACGACGAGCTCGGCGGCGGTGACGACGGGCTCTATGTGCGTAAGCCGGGCGATGTCCAGAGCTGGCTCGCGCGCGGTTCGCTCGGCCTTGCCGGCGACAACGGCGTCTGGCTCGACAAGACCCTGTTCGATGTGCCGGCGGCGGGGGTCAAGGAGGCTGTCTTCATCGCAGCCGATACCCAAGCCGTCGCGATCGTGCGCGCGGCCGCGAGTGACAAGTTCCGCCTTGCGTCGCCGATTCCGAAAGGCAAGAAGCTCAAGGACGGCGACCCGCTGACCGAGCCGGCAGGCGCGTTGGCGTCGCTCGAGCTCGCCGACGTTCAGCCGGCGGCGGCATTCGCCTGGCCGACGGCCGGCGTCGCGCACGCGCGCTTTACGACGTTCGACGGTTTGACCGTGACGCTCGATATCGCCGACCGGGACAAGACCAGCTGGGTGCGGATTACCGCTACGGGTTCCGGTGCCGCCGCCGCCAAGGCCCAGGCGATCAACGCCAAGGTGCACGGGTGGCTTTTCGCCTTTCCCGACTACAAAACCGGTTTGTTCAAGACCACGCTCGCGGGTCTGATCGCGCCGGCCAAACCGTCGTGAGCGACGCGGTCGCGTCGCCCTGCGTCCGGCTCTGTACGGTCGATCCGCGCACCGGCCTGTGCCGCGGCTGTTGGCGGACGCTGGCGGAAATCGCGGCCTGGCCGACGCTCGACGACGACGGAAGGCGCCGCATTCTCGAAGCCATCGGAACCCGCCGCGCCGGATGACAGCCATGCGTCGGCGCGGTCGCAAACGCCGCCGGGCATGCCTATATGGTCGCCGCAGGAGGGTATTCCGATGCGCGATTCAGGGGCGACGATCCGGCCAGTGGCCAAGCTGGTCCGGGGTATTCCAGCGAATGACGGCGCGGGCGTGAAGCTGACACGGGTGATCGGCAGTCCGGCACTCGATTCACTCGACCCTTTCCTGTTGCTCGACGAGATTCGCTCGGCTGACGGTGCCGACTATATCGGCGGCTTTCCCGAACATCCGCATCGCGGGTTCGAGACCGTGACCTACGTCCTCGCCGGGCGCATGCGGCACGGCGACAACAAGGGCAATCGCGGGTTGCTCACGCCCGGCAGCGTGCAATGGATGACGGCGGGCCGCGGCATCGTCCACTCCGAAATGCCGGAGCAGCAGGACGGACTGATGTGGGGCTTCCAGCTGTGGGTCAATCTGCCGGCCAAGAACAAAATGATGGCGCCGCGCTACCAGGACATCGAGCCCGGCCGCATTCCCGAAACCGTGTTGACCGACGGCGCCAAAGTCCGCGTGCTGGCCGGTGCGTTCAATGGCGTGAAAGGTCCGGTCGCTGACATCGTGACCGATCCCATGCTGCTCGACGTGACGCTGACTGGTGCGGGCGATGTGCTGGTGCCGGTGCCGGCGACCCATAACGGCTTCGCTTATGTCTTCGATGGTGCGGCAACGGTCGGTGCGCCGGGCACGCCAGTCGCGCGCGGTCAGATTGCGGTCTTCGGTGCCGGCGACGTCGTGCGACTGTCCGGCGGCCCGGGTCGCGTGCTGGTCGCGGCGGGTATGCCGCTTAACGAACCGGTGGCGCGTTATGGTCCGTTCGTCATGAACACGCCGGACGAGATTCGCCAGGCGATTGCCGACTATCAATCCGGCCGGTTTTGAGGGTAGGATTCGGGCCGTCCTTGGGGTTAGACGAACGCATGAAACGATTCGCCGGCCTGATTGCTGCCCTCGTCCTGTTTGGATGCGCCGGCCCGACCTGGACCAAGGACGGCGCGACGCCGACGCTGGTGACCAAGGATCTGTCGGATTGCAACAGTCTCGCGGCGGGCGCGACGCAACGCGATACGAATATCAATCAGGACATTCTCGTCGCACGCGGCAAGGATTGGCAGGACACCGGCGCGCTGTTCACCGTGCAGCAAACCTATGCCGCGCGGAATCAGACGCAGTCGTCCGATATCGTGTCCCAGTGCATGATCTCGAAGGGCTACGCGCCCGGCGGTTGAACGCCTAGCGGCGCTGCGAGGCCGTCGGCTTGGGGCTACGTTCGATCGTACTCGGGCCGTAGCAATGTTCGGGACCGGGGAAGACGCGCGTGCGCACCTCCTCCGCATAGGCCGCCGCCGCGACGGCGATTGCCTGATTGAGCTCGGCATAGCGCTTGACGAAGCGCGGCTTGTGCCCGTCCGAGAGACCGACCAAATCCTCCGTCACCAGGATCTGACCGTCACAAGCGGGCGATGCGCCGATGCCGATGGTCGGCACGGGAATCGCCTCGGTGACGCGTCGCGCGACCGGTTCGTTCGTGCCTTCGATGACGATCGCAAAAGCGCCGGCCTTGGCGATGGCGCGCGCGTCAGCCATGACGCGGTCGGCTTCGGCTTCGTTGCGCCCTTGGGCGCGGAAGCCGCCGATGACGTTCACCGATTGCGGCTGCAAGCCGATATGGCCCAGCACCGGAATGCCGCGCTCGACCAGGAAGCGCACGGTCTCGGCCATGGCTTCGCCGCCCTCGATCTTGATGCCGGCGCAGCCGGTTTCCGCCATGACGCGGGCCGCGTTCTTGAATGCCTGTGCCGGGCTTTCCTGATAGGTGCCGAACGGCATGTCGACGATGACGCAGGCGCGCGTCGCGCCGCGCACCGCCGCTGCGCCGTGCGCGATCATCATCTCGAGCGTGACCGGCAGCGTGCTGTCGAAGCCATAAACCACCATGCCAAGCGAATCACCGACCAGCAGCAGGTCAGCGATCGGGTCGAGCGCGCGCGCCATCGCCGCGCTGTACGCCGTCAACGCGACGATTGGCTCGCCGCCTTTGCGCCGCGCCAGTTCGGCGGGCGTGCGCTTCTTGCTGTCGGGGGTCGCAACGCTCATACGAACTCCACAAGGATCGCGATTGCGGCATTCTACCGCAGTGCAGCATAATAGGGCACTAGCGTTTCGCGTATGCCCAAAAAGCCCGGAAACGCCTGATCGGCCGGTGATTTGCGGCCACGCCGGGCTTGTCATCGGGCCTGAAGGGCTTTAAGTCAACGGCGGTTTCCGCAGGAGCGTTCAATGGGTTATCGGGTCGCGGTCGTCGGCGCCACCGGCAATGTCGGGCGCGAGATGCTGAGCATTCTCAGCGAGCGCAGCTTCCCCGCCGACAAGGTTCACGCGGTCGCCTCGACACGTTCGGTCGGCGCCGAGGTTTCGTTCGGCGACGACAAGGTGCTCAAAGTCGAAAGCCTCGACAGTTTCGATTTCACCGGCGTCGACATCGCGCTGTTCTCGCCTGGCGCGAAGGTGTCGGCCGTCCACGCGCCGCGCGCCGGCAAGGCCGGCTGCGTCGTCGTCGACAACACGTCGCAATTCCGCATGGACAAGGACGTGCCACTGGTCGTGCCCGAGGTTAATCCCGGCGCGATCGCGCAATACAAGAAGCGCAACATCATCGCCAATCCGAACTGCTCGACCATCCAGATGGTGGTCGCGCTGAAGCCGCTGCACGATTTGGCGCGGATCAAGCGCATCGTCGTGGCGACCTATCAGTCGGTTTCCGGTGCCGGCCGCGACGCGATGGACGAGCTGTTCACGCAAACCCGCTCGGTTTACGTCAACGATCCGATCAAGCGCGAGCGCTTCACCAAGCAGATCGCGTTCAACTGCATTCCGCACATCGACGTCTTTCAAGACGGTGGCGCGACCAAGGAAGAATGGAAGATGGACGTCGAGACGCGAAAGATTCTCGACTTGAACATTGCCGTCACCGCGACTTGCGTGCGCGTTCCAGTTTTCATCGCGCATGCCGAGGCGGTCAACGTCGAGTTCGAAAGCGCGCTCGACGAGGATGCGGCGCGCGAAGCGCTCAAACGGGCGCCGGGCGTCGTCGTGGTCGATCGTCGGGCCGACGAGGGCTATGTGACGCAGGTCGAAGCTGCCGGCGAAGACGCGGTGTACGTCAGCCGCATCCGTCGCGATCCGACCGTGCCGCACGGCCTCAACCTGTGGGTGGTGGGCGACAATCTGCGCAAGGGCGCGGCGCTCAACGCGGTCCAGATTGCCGAGCTGCTGGCGCGCGACCACCTCAAGAAAACCGCCGCCAAAGAGCCGGCACGCGCCGACTAGCGGATGCGTCCGCGCCGCAGCGTTCTTTTCGTCCCGGGCATCAACGCGCGTGCGCTGGAAAAGGCACGCGGTCTCGATGCCGACGCGCTGATTTTCGATCTCGAGGATTCGGTGGCGCCCGATGCCAAGGCCAAAGCGCGGGCGGCAATTGCCGCGGCGATCGCGCAGGGCGGATGGGGGCAGCGTGAGCTGATTCTGCGCGTCAACGCGCTCAATACCGAATGGGCCGACGACGATCTTCGCGCGGCGGCGCAGATGAAGCTCGACGCCATCCTTTTGCCCAAGGTCGAAAGCGAAACGGAACCGCGCAAGGCCGAGGCGATTCTGATTTCGGGCGGCGCGCCGCTCGATCTCGGCATCTGGTGCATGATCGAAACCGCGCGCGCCGTGCTGCACGCCGAGGCGATTGCCGCCGCGACGCCGCGGCTCAAGGCCTTCGTCATGGGCACCGCCGATCTATCGAAGGAAATCCGCGCCGAGGAAACCCCACTTCGCGAGCCGATGACGACCGCGCTCGGCCTGTGCATTCTGGCCGCGCGCGCGTATGGATTGGCGGTGCTCGACGGCGTTCATTTCGACATCACCGACGCGGCGGGGTTTGAGCGGTCGTGCCAGCAAGGCCGCGTGCTCGGCTTCGATGGCAAGACGCTTATCCATCCGAGCACGATCGCCGCTGCCAACCGCATTTTCGCGCCGGACGACGTCGCGATCGCACAGGCGCGACGGGTTATCGCTGCGTTCGACGAAGCCAAGGCGCAAGGCAAGGGCGTCGCGGTGCTCGATGGCCGGCTGATCGAACGGCTGCACGTCGCCGACGCCGAACGTACGCTGGCGTTGGCGGCTGTCATTGGCATGCCACATACTGGCCGCTGAGTCGGCGCGCCGCATTCGTGGCTTGCAAGCATGCCGTGTGCGGCCCGGCGTTGACGTTCGAAAGGGGGAGGGCTAAACCAAATCCTCTTCGCATGTGCGAAAGCGCAAGGTTCGTGTGCCAATGACTCCCGCCGAGCGGCCGCTTTCACCTCATTTGCAGATTTACAAGCCGCAACTGACTTCGGTGCTGTCGATCACCCATCGCGGCACCGGACTGGCGCTCGGCATCGGCGCGATTTTTTTCGTTTGGTGGCTGTCGGGTGCGGCTTGGAGCGATGCGTGCTTTCGCGCGGCGCAGGCTTTTTGGGGTTCGTGGCTCGGCAAGTTGTTCCTGCTCGGTTGGACGTTTTCGCTGTTCTTTCATCTGCTCAACGGTGTGCGGCATCTGCTGTGGGATATCGGGTTCGGCTTTGACCTGCCGACGACCTACCGCACGGGTTGGACGGTGGTGGCATTCAGCGTGCTGCTGACGTTGTTCGCCTTCGGCGGCGGTCTTTATGCCTGGGGCTCGCCGTGACCGGCCGTGCAGCCGTGCACCATTGGCGGGCGCAGCGCGTCAGCGCGTTGGCGCTGATTCTGCTGGTGCTTTGGCTGGTTGTGTCGCTACTCGCGCATCTTGGCGCCCGCCGCGCGCAGATCCAAGCCTGGCTCGGCCAGCCAATTTCCGCGGCGCTGGCGGCGGCGCTGGTCGTCGCGGCGTTCTTTCATCTGGCACTGGGCGTTCGCGTCGTGCTCGAGGATTACGTGCATACGCCGTGGCGCCAAGCGGCGGCATTGTTGGTCAATCGCGTGGCGTGTTGGGCGCTGGCACTGATCGCGCTGGCGGCCATCGCCACGCTCGCCTTCGGTTTGTAAGCATGTCCGCCGCCTATCCTGTCACCGACCATGTCTACGATGTCGTCGTGATCGGCGCCGGCGGCGCCGGATTGCGCGCGAGCCTGGGCATGAGCGCCGCCGGCCTCAAGACCGCCTGCATCAGCAAGGTCTATCCCACGCGCAGCCATACCGTGGCGGCGCAAGGCGGCATCGGTGCGGCGCTCGGCAATATGGGCGAAGACGATTGGCGCTGGCACATGTACGACACCGTCAAAGGCGGCGACTGGCTCGGCGATCAGGACGCCATCGAATTTATGTGTCGCGAGGCGGTTGCGGCCGTGACCGAGCTCGAACACATGGGCGTGCCGTTCTCGCGGACGCCGGAAGGCAAGATCTACCAGCGGCCGTTCGGCGGCCACACGGTCGAGTACGGCAAGAATCCGGCGCATCGCTCGGCCTCGGCTGCCGATCGCACCGGCCACGCCATCCTGCACACGCTCTATCAGCAGTGCCTGAAACACGACGCCGAGTTCTTCGTCGAGTATTTCGTGCTCGATCTGCTGATGGACGGCGACACCTGCCGCGGCGTCGTCGCCTGGTGCCTCGAAGACGGTTCGATCCATCGCTTCCGGGCGCACGTTGTGGTGGTGGCCACCGGCGGTTACGGCCGCACCTATTTCTCGTGCACCTCGGCGCACATCTGTACCGGCGACGGCAACGCCATGGTTCTGCGCGCCGGATTGCCGTTACAGGACATGGAATTCATCCAGTTCCATCCGACCGGCATCTATGGCGCTGGCTGTCTCATCACCGAAGGCGTGCGCGGCGAGGGCGGTTACCTGACCAATTCCGAGGGCGAACGATTCATGGAGCGCTATGCGCCGCATGCCAAGGATCTGGCGTCGCGCGACGTGGTGAGCCGCGCCATGACCATCGAAATCCGCGAGGGGCGCGGGTGCGGTCCGAAGAAGGATTATATCCACCTTCATATCGAGCATCTCGATCCGGCGGTCATCCACTTGCGGTTGCCCGGCATCGCCGAAACCTCGCGAATCTTCGCCGGCGTCGACGTGACGCGCGAGCCGATCCCGGTGCTGCCGACGGTGCACTACAACATGGGTGGCATTCCGACCAATCTGCGCGCCGAAGCGCTGGCGCCGACACCGGACAATCCGGATCGCGTCACGCCGGGATTGATGGCGATCGGCGAGGCCGCATGCGTTTCGGTGCACGGTGCCAACCGGCTCGGCACCAACTCGCTTCTCGATCTCGTCGTTTTCGGCCGCGCCGCCGCGCAGCGCGCCCAGGAAATCGTCAAACCGGGGGCGGCGCAAAAGCCGTTGCCTGTGTCCGCCGACGACCGGGCGCTGGCGCGGCTCGATCGCGTGCGTCACGCCAAAGGCAAGACCAAGACGGGCGCAATCCGTTTGGCGATGCAACAGGTCATGCAAGAACACTGCGCCGTCTTCCGCACCGCGGAGCTGCTCGAACAAGGCGTGCGCAAGATGGAGCAGGTCGTATCGTCGGCTGGCGATCTGAGCGTGTCTGACCGCTCGATGATCTGGAACAGCGATTTGGTTGAGGCGCTTGAGCTCGACAACCTCATGGCGCAGGCGACGGTGGCGCTGCACGGGGCGCGGGCGCGGACGGAGAGCCGCGGCGCGCATGCACGCGCGGATTTTCCGAAGCGCGACGATCAGCGCTGGATGAAGCACACGCTGTCATGGATGAACGGCGGCGGGAAAGTCGAGCTCGGCTATCGGCCGGTGCACGATTTCACCTTGTCGAACGATGTCCAGCCTTTCCCGCCCAAGGAACGCGTCTACTAGGAACCGCCATGGCCGATTTCTTCCTGCCCCAGAATTCCAAAGTGGTCGAGGGCCGCCACCATCCGGCACCGTCCGCCGCCAAACGGGTCAAGACGTTCCAGATCTATCGCTGGGATCCCGAGGCCGGCGGCAATCCGCGGATGGATAGCTACGATCTCGATCTCGACCAGACCGCGCCGATGGTTCTCGACGCGTTGATCAAGATCAAGAACGAGATCGACACAACGCTGACGTTCCGCCGCTCGTGCCGCGAAGGCGTCTGCGGCTCGTGTGCGATGAATATCGACGGCACCAACACCCTGGCCTGCCTCAAATACACCGCCGACGTGAAAGGCGACGTCAAAATCTATCCGTTGCCGCACTTGCCGGTGATCAAGGACTTGGTTCCGGACATCGGTGCCATGTTCGCGCAATACAAGTCGATCGAGCCATGGCTCAAGAACGACACGCCGCCGCCGGCGGACAGCGAGCGACTTCAGTCGGTCGAGGAGCGCGCCAAGCTCGACGGTCTTTGGGAATGCATCCTGTGCTTCTGTTGCACAACCGCCTGCCCGAGTTACTGGTGGAATCCGGACAAATATCTAGGTCCGGCCGTCTTGTTGCAGGCCAATCGCTGGTTGGCCGACAGCCGCGATACCAAGGCCGACGAACGGCTCGATCAGCTCGACGATTCGTTCAAGCTCTATCGCTGTCACACGATCATGAACTGCACGCGCACGTGCCCCAAGAGCCTCAACCCGGCCGAGGCGATCGGCGAAATCAAGAAACGGATGGTCGAACGCCTCTGACGCGCCGGTTAAAACTCGATCGAACCGTCGATCACGTGATCGAGTCCGATTTCGGGTATGCGCAGCGTCATCGTGGCCGCGATCTTGCCGCTGGTCTTGAGCGCTCCCGAACCGATCGCCGCACGCACCGCGTTCTCAATCTCGCGTTGCGACGTGACGCCGACGACCTTGAGGAACTTGCGCACTTCCATGTTGAAGCGATCTTCGTCCATGTGCCATCTCCTTTCGTCGTGGCATGCCAAATCCGATGATATCGTAGACGAGACTGTGTAATCCCGCCGCAAATTTGGCTATGACTGCGGCGTCGATGCAGCCCTCCGGCCAGCCGTCAGTCGTACAGCCGAATTCACCGATGTCCGGTCCGCTCGCGCGGTATCGTGCGCGCGTCGCCGCGGGCGAGCTGGTCTACGATGCCGCGCAGGAGCGGGCGGCGGAAAAGCTCGAAGCGTCGTGGTCGGCGTTGGTCGACGACCGCATGGTCAACGCGCGCCGCGGCTGGCGCGCTCGGTTGGGTCTGGCCCGCCCGCATGTCGCGCCGCCAAAAGGCATCTATCTCCACGGCGGCGTCGGCCGCGGCAAGACCATGCTGATGGACATGTTCTTCGAATCGGTCAGCCTGGCCGCGAAACGACGCACGCATTTCTACGCCTTCATGGCCGATGTGCATGATCACCTTCATGCACTCCAGGCCGGCAAGGAGGATCCGATCCGGCAAATCGCCGCAGCGTTCGCCAAGGACTCGGTGCTGCTCTGCTTCGACGAGTTTCACGTCACCGACATTGCCGACGCCATGATCCTCGGGCGCCTGTTCGAGGCGTTGCTCGATTTCGGCGTCGTCGTCGTCGCGACGTCGAACCGCGCACCCGACGAGCTGTACGAAGGCGGCTTGCAACGCGAGCGCTTCTTGCCGTTTATCGCGCTGATCGAGCGCCGGCTCGACATCGTCGCGCTCGACAACGGGCGGGATTACCGCATGGCTCGCCTGATCGGCCGCCAGACCTATTTCACGCCGGCCGACGATCTCGCCTACCGGGCGCTCGAGCGCGCGTTCATGACCCTGACCGACAATGCGTCGGCCCATTCGCAGACGCTCACTGTGCTGGGTCACAAGCTGATCGTGCCGCGCGCCGCACGTCGCGTCGCCTGGTTTAGTTTCGCCCAATTGTGCGATGGCGCGGTGGGGCCGGCCGACTATCTCGAACTGTGCCGGCGCTATCACACATTTGTCATCGATGGCGTGCCGCGGTTGGATCCGTCGCGTCGCGACGAGGCCAAGCGCTTCAACACCTTCATCGACACGCTTTACGACGCGCACGGCCGCATCGTGATGTCGGTCGACGTGCCGCCGGATCAGCTTTATACGGAAGGTGACGGCGCCTTCGAATTTCAGCGTACGGCCTCGCGCCTGCACGAGATGCAGAGCCCGGAATACATTGCGGCGGTCCCGGGTTAATCGGTTGTAACCGTCGTCCCCTTGCCGCAGGGGTGAAATCGCGCTAAACCCGCGGCGTTCTGCGCTCTCCGCGCGGTCCGCACCGCCCAAAAAGAGGTCCTCGATGGCACGCAACAAGATCGCGCTGGTTGGAGCCGGCCAGATCGGTGGCACACTCGCCCTGCTCGCCGGTTTGAAGCAGCTCGGCGACGTCGTCCTTTGCGACATCGTCGAGGGCGTGCCGCAAGGCAAGGCGCTCGATCTGATCGAAGCGACGCCGGTCGAGGGCTTCGACGCCAAATATGCCGGCAGCAACGACTATGCCGCGATCGCCGACGCCGACGTGGTGATCGTGACCGCTGGCGTGCCGCGCAAGCCGGGCATGAGCCGCGACGATCTGATCGGCATCAACGCCAAGGTGATGCGTCAAGTGGGCGCCGCAATCAAAGCGCATGCCGCCAACGCGTTCGTCATCTGCATCACCAATCCGCTCGACGTGATGGTTTGGGTTTTGCGCGAAGCCTGCGGCCTGCCGCACCACAAGGTCGTCGGTATGGCCGGCGTGCTCGACAGCGCGCGCTTCCGTTATTTCCTCGCCGATGAGTTCAAGGTTTCGGTCGAGGACGTCAGCGCCTTCGTCCTGGGCGGCCACGGCGACAGCATGGTGCCGCTGGCGCGCTATTCGGCAGTCGCCGGCATTCCGCTGCCGGATCTGGTCAAGATGGGTTGGACGACGCAGGACCGCATCGACAAGATCGTCCAGCGCACGCGCGATGGCGGCGGCGAGATCGTCAACCTGCTGAAGACCGGCTCGGCGTTCTACGCGCCGGCCGCGTCGGCGATCGCCATGGCGGAATCCTACCTGCGCGACAAGAAGCGCGTGCTGCCGTGTGCCGCATGGCTCGACGGCCCCTACGGCGTCAAAGGCGTCTATGTCGGCGTGCCGGTCGTGCTCGGGGCCAAGGGCGTCGAGCGCATCGTCGAGATCGCGCTCAATGCCGACGAAAAAGCGGCGTTCGATAAATCGGTCGGCGCCGTCAAAATTTTGCTCGAAGCCACCAAGACGCTGCTGGCGGACGCCAAGGCCTAGGCTAACGCCTTGCAAAGGCAAGAAAATTTCCGCTCCACGGGCTCATGGCAGCCATGAGCGGCACAACGCTGGGCAGCGGCCGTCCGTCATCTTATTTAAGGCTTGAGCCGGTAAAACGGATGCGGGCCACCCTTTGCCGCCGGACGCCCGCCGAACGAATCTGAGAACCATGCCGCCGCTTGCGAACGACACTTTCCTGACCGGCCAAAACGCGGCGTTCATCGCCGAACTCTACGGACGTTTTCTGGCCGATCCGCAGTCGGTGGATCCGAGTTGGCAAAGATTCTTCGCCGAACTCGGCGAGGAGCCGAAGGCCTTCCTGAAGGAGATGGAAGGGCCGGGCTGGGGCGCGAAGCGTCCGGCGATGCTGGGCAACGGCCACCTGGCGGAGGGCGCCGTGCCGGCCGCGGTCGCCGCGCTGCCCGCCGACGTGCATCAGGCGGCGCTCGATTCGATCCGCGCGATGAATTTCATCCGCAGCTACCGCGTGCGCGGGCACTTGATCGCCGATCTCGATCCGCTCGGCCTCGATCGCCGCACCTATCATCCCGACCTCGATCCGGCGACCTTCGGTTTCACCGAGGCGGACTACGACCGGCCGATCTTCGTCAACAACATGCTCGGTTTCGAAACCGCGACGATCCGCGAGCTCGTGGCGGCGCTGCGCGCGACCTATTGCGGCCACGTCGGCGTCGAATACATGCATATCCAGGAGCTCGAGCAGCGCCAGTGGATCCAGGCGCGCATCGAGGTGCCGCGCAATCAGACCGACTTTACCGAGCGCGGCAAGCGGGCGATCTATGAGCGCTTGGTCGAGGCGGAGTTCCTCGAGCGGTTCCTGGACAAGCGCTACACCGGAACCAAGCGGTTCGGCATCGAAGGCGGCGAGGCGTTGATCCCGGCGCTCGAACAAATCCTGAAGCGCGGCGGCCAACTCGGCATGAAGGAGCTGGTCATCGGCATGCCGCATCGCGGCCGGCTCAACGTGTTGACCAACATGATGGGCAAGCCCTACGCCGCCTTGTTCTCGGAATTCCAGGGCAACTCGGCCAATCCCGCGGACGTGCAGGGTTCGGGCGACGTCAAATATCATCTCGGTACCTCGTCCGACCGCGATTTCGACGGCAACGTCGTGCACCTGTCGCTGACCGCCAATCCGTCGCACCTCGAGGCGGTCAATCCGGTGACGCTGGGCAAGGTGCGCGCCAAGCAGCATCAGCGCGCCGATCAGTCGCACGACGAAGTCGTGGGATTGCTGATGCACGGCGATGCCGCCTTCGCCGGCCAGGGTCTTGTCGCCGAGACGCTCGAGCTCAGCGAGCTCAAGGGCTATCGCACCGGTGGCACGATCCACGTCATCGTCAACAACCAGATCGGTTTCACCACCAGCCCGGCGCAAGCGCGTTCGGGCCCTTATCCGTCGGACGTCGCCAAGACCATCCAGGCGCCGATCTTCCACGTCAATGGCGACGATCCCGAAGCCGTCGTGCATGTCGCGCGCATCGCCACCGAGTTCCGCCACCGCTTCAAGAAGGATGTGGTGGTCGACATGTTCTGCTATCGCCGCCACGGCCATAACGAAACCGACGAACCGGCCTTTACGCAGCCGCTGATGTACCGGACGATCGCGGCGCACCCGACGACGCGCGAGATCTATCGCCAGCGCCTGATCGATGAGGGTTTGCTCGGCGCCGCCGACGCCGACGCGATCGAGCGGGAGTTCATGGGCCGGCTCGACAATGAATTCGAGGCAGCGAAGAGCTATCGGCCCAACAAGGCGGACTGGCTCGAGGGCGAGTGGAAGGGCTTTACCATCGCCAGCAGCGACGATCGCCGGGGCGAGACCGCAGTCGATCTGGCGTTGCTCAAGAACGTCGGCGCGGCTTTGACGCGCGTGCCGCAGGGATTCAATCTCAACCGCAAGATCGCGCGCCAGCTCGACGCCAAGCGCGAGACGATCGACAAGGGCGAGGGCATCGACTGGGCGACCGTCGAGGCTTTGGCTTTCGGCACGCTCCTGTCCGAAAATACCTGTGTCCGCCTGTCTGGGCAGGATTCCGGCCGTGGCACCTTCTCGCATCGCCACGCCGTCTTCTATGACCAGGAGACGGAGGAACGCTACGTTCCGCTCAACCATATCCGCGACGGCCAGGCGCAATTCGAGGTCATCGACAGCCCGCTGTCCGAGGCCGCGGTGTTGGGATTCGAATACGGTTACAGCCTGGCCGATCCGCGCTCGTTGGTGCTTTGGGAGGCGCAGTTCGGCGATTTCGCCAACGGCGCCCAGGTCATCGTCGACCAGTTCATCGCTTCGGGCGAGGCCAAGTGGCTGCGTATGTCGGGCGTCGTGCTGTTGCTGCCGCACGGTTATGAAGGGCAGGGGCCGGAACATTCGTCCGGCCGGCTCGAACGCTTCTTGCAGTTGTGCGGCGAGGACAATATCCAGGTATGCAACCTGACCACCGCCGCGAATTATTTCCACGTGCTGCGCCGGCAGGTGCGGCGCAATTTCCGCAAGCCGCTCGTGGTGATGACGCCCAAATCGCTGCTGCGCAATCCCGAGGTCGCCGCCAAGCTGGCGGACATGGGACCGGGAACGTCGTTCCACCGCGTCTTCGCTGAGGCCGACAAACTCGCCGCCGACGCGCAGGTACGCCGCGTGCTGTTGTGCAGCGGCAAGGTCTATTTCGATCTGCTGCACGCCAGGCGCGAGCGCAAGATCGACAACGTCGCCATCTTGCGGCTGGAGCAGATCTATCCGTTCCCGGTCAAGCCGCTGGCCGAGGCGGCCATGCGCTATCGCAACGCCGAATTCGTCTGGGTCCAGGAAGAGCCTGAAAATATGGGCGCGTGGAGCTTTGTCGACCGGCGCCTCGAAAAAACGCTAAGCTCGCTCGACATCAAGGCGAAGCGCGCGCGCTATGTCGGCCGTCCCGAGGCGGCCGCTACGGCGACCGGCCTGTTGAAGCGCCACAACACCGAACAGGCGCGGCTGGTCGACGAAGCGCTCGCGCCCTGACCGCAGGAGAGTCATGGCGACCGACATCATCGTTCCACCGCTCGGCGAATCCGTCACCGAAGCCACGGTTGCGCGCTGGCTCAAGCAGCCCGGCGATTCGGTCGCGGTCGACGATCCGTTGGTCGAGCTCGAAACCGACAAGGTCACGCTCGAAGTCAACGCGCCGGCCGCCGGCACGCTGGCCGAAGTGCTGGTGCCGAAGGACGGCAACGTCGCGGTCGGCGGCGTGCTCGGTCGCATCGCCGAGGGCAACGGCAAGGCAAAGCCCGCCGCCAAGGCCGAAAGCAAGCCCGCGCCGGCTGTGCCGCCGGCGAAGGCCGCGGCGGCGAAAATGCCAACGCCCGCTTCGACGACTGCCGCATCCGACCTCGCCAAGCGCTCCGGACCGGCGGTGCGTCGTTTGGTCGACGAAAACAAGGTCGAGCCGGCGCGCATTCCGCCCTCGGGCCGCGACGGCCGCTTGACCAAAGGCGACGTGCTGGCGGCGCTCGAAAAAGGCGGCACCGCGCCGGCGCCGGCCGCCGTTCCCGTCGCGGCGCGCGAAGCCGGTCCGCGCGAAGAGCGCGTGCCCATGACGCGGTTGCGGCGACGCATCGCCGAACGCCTCAAGGAGGCGCAGAACACAGCCGCCATGCTCACGACCTTCAACGAATCAGACATGAGCGCGGTGATGGCGTTGCGCGAGCGCTATCGGGAAAGCTTCGAGAAGAAACACGGCGTTCGCCTCGGTTTCATGTCGTTCTTCGTCAAGGCGTGCATCGTCGCGCTCAAGGAGATTCCGGCAGCCAATGCCGAGATCGACGGCGACGACATCGTCTACAAGAACCACTATGACATCGGCGTCGCCGTCGGCACCGAACAGGGCCTGGTGGTGCCGGTGGTGCGCGACGCCGACCGGCTCGATTTTGCGGACATCGAAAAGCAGGTCGGCGACCTCGGCCGGCGCGCGCGCGACGGCAAATTGAAGCTCGAGGAGCTGTCGGGCGGCACCTTCACCATCACCAACGGCGGCGTCTACGGTTCGCTGATGTCGACGCCGATTCTCAATCCGCCGCAAGCGGCGATCCTCGGCATGCACAAGATCCAACAGCGTCCGGTGGTCGTCGGCGGCCAGATCGTCGCGCGGCCGATGATGTATCTGGCACTGAGCTACGATCACCGGCTGGTCGATGGCCGCGAAGCTGTAACCTTCCTGGTCCGCGTCAAGGAGTGCATCGAAGACCCCGAACGTCTGTTGTTCGGCGTCTAGGCGATGGCCGACGCGTTCGACGTCATCGTTATCGGTGCGGGACCCGGCGGCTACGTCGCGGCGATCCGCGCGGCGCAGCTCGGGATGAGCGTCGCCTGCGTCGACAAACGCGATGCGCCGGGGGGCACCTGCCTCAATATCGGCTGCATCCCGTCGAAGGCACTCCTGCAATCGTCCGAGCATTTCGCCGCCGCCCAGCACGAGTTGGCGGCACATGGCGTCAAGGTTGCCGGCGTGACGCTCGATCTCAAGACGATGCTGGCGCGCAAGGATAAGGTCGTCGCCGACAATACGCGTGGCGTCGAATTCCTGTTTCGCAAGAACAAGGTCGAATACGTTAAGGGCGCGGCGCGGCTCGCGGCGCGCGATCGCGTTTCGGTCGCGCTCAACGCCGGCGGTCGGCGCGAGCTCAACGCCAGGAAAGCGATCGTGCTGGCGACCGGATCCGACAGCGCCAACCTGCCGGGCATCGCGGTCGACGAAAAGCGCATTGTCACGTCGACCGGCGCGCTCGCGCTGGCGACGGTGCCGGCGCATCTGGTGGTGATCGGCGGCGGTTACATCGGGCTCGAGATGGGGTCGGTGTGGCGGCGACTTGGCGCCGAAGTCACCGTGGTCGAATTCCTCGGCCGCGTCACGCCTGGCATGGACGGCGAGCTATCGGCGGCGTTGCAACGCAGCCTGGAACGACAGGGGCTCAAGTTCCGCCTGGGCACCAAGGTGGTCGAGGCCAAGGCCGGCAAGGATGGTGTCGCGCTGACGCTCGAGCCGGCCAAAGGCGGCACGCGCGAAAGTCTCAAGGCCGACGTCGTGCTGGTTGCGGTCGGTCGCGTGCCGTACACCGCCGATCTCGGCCTGAAAGAGGCCGGCGTGGCGCTCGACGACAAGGGCCGCATCAAGGTCGATGGCCGGTTCGCCACCAACGTGCCCGGCGTCTACGCGATCGGCGATGCTATTACCGGCGCGATGTTGGCGCACAAAGCGTCGGAGGAGGGCGTCGTGCTGGCCGAGACGCTGGCCGGCGGCCGGCCGTCGCTCGATTACGACGCGATCCCGGCGGTGATCTATACCTGGCCCGAGGTCGCGTCGGTCGGCCGCACGGAAGAACAGCTCAAGCAAGCCGGGACGGCGTACAAAGCCGGCAAATTCCCGTTCACGGCCAATGCCCGCGCCCGCGCCAACGGCTTCACTGAAGGCTTCGTGAAAATTCTCGCCGATGCCAAGACCGACCGGGTGCTCGGCGTTCACATCATCGGGCCCGATGCCGGCACGATGATCGGCGAAGCGGCGCTGGCGATGGAATTCGCCGCGTCGGCCGAAGATATCGCGCGCACCGTCCACGCTCATCCGACGCTCGAAGAAGCGGTCAAGGAAGCGGCGCTCGCGGTCGATGGCCACGCCATCCATATCTGACGCGCCGGCGCCCGCTCGGGGGCCGTCGCATCAGGCCCTGATCGCGATCCTGACCGCGACCTCGATCCTCGGCATGCTCGGCAGTTCGAGCTTCGCCGCCTTGCTGCCCGAATTCGAGACGCTGTGGCATCTCTCCAACACCGAAGCGGGCTGGATCAGCGCGTTGTACTTCGCCGGCTACGTCGCGGCCGTTCCGGTCCTTGTCGGTTCGACCGATCACGTCGATCCGCGCCGGGTCTATCTCGGCTCACTCGTGCTCGGCGCCGCCGCGTCGGTGGCCTATGCGCTGCTGGCGCAAGACTTCTGGTCGGCGGCGCTCATTCGCAGCGTCGCCGGTATGGGCCTCGCCGGCACCTATATGCCCGGGCTCAAGCTCCTGACCGACCGCTACGACGGTCCACGCCAGGCCCGTTACATCGCCTATTACACGGCAGGTTTCAGCTTCGGCACGGCGTTCTCGTTTGCCTTCACCGGCGAGGTGACCGATTGGCTGGGCTGGCGCGCGGCATTCCTGGGCGCAGCGGCCGGTTCGTTGGTGGCTTTGGCCCTCATCTGGTTCCTGGTGCCGCCGGCGGCACCGGCGGTCCGCACCGGCGTTCCGGCGCTGCGGCGTCTCGCCTTCCGGCCGGTGTTCAAGAACCGCGCGGCGATGGCGTTCGTCCTGGGCTACGCCGGACACACCTTCGAACTGTTCGCGCTGCGCGGCTGGCTCAACGCCTATCTCATCTATGCCGATCGGGTGCGCGGCGGCAGCGGCGACATCTCGAACGCGAGCTGGCTGTCGACGCTGACGGTGCTGGTCGGCACGATCTCCAGCATCTACGGCGCCGAGGTCGCGGCGCGCGCCGACCGGCGGCGGATCATTGGTCGCGTCATGATCCTGTCCGTGCTGGCGTCGATTGCCGCCGGTTTCAGCAGCGGATCGCCGGTGTGGCTGGTGACGGCGCTGTGCTGCGTCTATTCGATGCTGATCATGGCGGACTCGGCCGCGCTCACCGGCGGCGCCGTGGTCAGCGCCGCGGCCGGCCAACGCGGCGCGACATTGGCCGTTCATTCGGTCCTGGGTTTTAGCGGCGGTGTGATCGGGCCGCTCGCGGTCGGACTGGTGCTCGATCTTGCCGGCGGCGGCAGTTATCTCGCCTGGGGCCTGGCGTTCCTCACCATGGGCGCGGGCTCTCTCGCCGCACTGTTCGCAATTCGCGGTCTTTAATCTCGCGCCCGTGGATGCGCACGGTCATAGACCGCCAAGAGGCGTGCCGGGTCCATCGCCGTATAACGTTGCGTCGTCGACAGACTCGCGTGGCCGAGAAGTTCCTGAATGGCGCGCAGGTCGCCGCCGCCGGCGAGCAGATGCGTCGCGAAACTGTGCCGCAGCGCGTGCGGCGTCGCATGTTCCGGCAGGCCGAGCGCGCGACGCAGCTTGGCCATGGTCGCCTGAATCTGGCGCGGATTGAGCACACGGCCGCGCGCGCCGACGAACAGTGGATCGTCGGGCTTGAGATCGATCGGACAGACCGCCAGGTAGTCGCGCACGGCGTCGGCAACCGCCGGCAATACGGGCACCAGCCGCGCCTTGTTGCCCTTGCCGACGATGCGCAGCATGCCGCCGGCTTCAGGCGCCGCGCCGCGCGTCAGCGACAGGGCCTCGGCGATGCGCAGGCCGCAGCCATAGAGCAGCATCAGGATCGCGAAATCGCGGCGCGCCATCCACGGTCGCGTGTCGAGCAACGCGACGCGTTCGAGCGCGGCCTTGGTTTCGTTTTCGGTCAGCGCCTTGGGCACGACGCGGCCGAGCTTGGGCGTCTTGACCGCGGACAGCGCCCCGTTGGTGACGATTTTCCGCTTGCTGAGAAAGCGGAAGAAGCTGCGCAGCACCGACAGCTTGCGCGCCGTCGTGCCGCGCGCGGCATCGTCGCGGGCCAGGCGGGCGAGAAACGCGCGGAAGTCGGCCGGCTCGAGCGCGGCGAGTGCGGCCAACCCCGGCACGCCGCCGCGGTGGGCGACGAGAAAATCGAGGAAGCCGGCCAGGTCGCGGCCATAGGCGGCGATCGTATGCGGCGACGCCCGCCGCTCGCCGGTCAGCCAGGCCTGCCACAGCGCAATCGCCTCGATCAGCTCTTGCGAGGCGGCGAAACGAACCAGCGGAACCGGCTCGGGCCGGAGAGAACGAGGAAGCGGGCGCGCGCCCTTTACGCCGGCAGGTCGAGCCATGCGGCGATGGTGATGCCGAGCGCACGGGCGAGGAAGCCCAGCAGCTCGGTGCCCTGGCCGGCATGGAATTTCCCTGGCCGGCGCGCGCCGATGCACAGCAGGCCGGCCGGCGCTGTTCGGCTCACCGCCAGCCGCAGCAGCGCCGCCGAGCGCACCAAATCGGCACCGGCGCCGAACAAGGTCGGATCACCGGTGGTGTCGGCGAGCAGCGCGACGTCGCGCTCCGGACCGAGCACGCGATCGACGGTGCCGGTTTCGAGGATCTGCACGCCGGGATGCGGCAAGCGCGGCCTGGAGCCGCCGTTGCTTTCGACTCCGATGGTAACGACGTCCGAATCGAGCAGCATGGCGAGATCGGTGGTGACGATCTGGATCAGCTGCTCGAAGCTGTTGGCAGCGAGCAGCGTCAGGACAGCGCTGTGGACACGCGTCTGACTCGCGAGGTTGGCGCGCGTCGTGCTGATTAGCAGCTTCTGCTGGCCTTTGAGCTTGGTGATGTCGTCACGCTGCCGCTTGAGCATGAATTGCTGCATGTCGACCACGCCGGTGCCGCTTCGTGCGGCCGGCGGCGTCAGCAAGTCGAGAATCTCGGGATGCTCGGCGAAGAAATCGGGATGGCGCTTGAGATAGGCGACGACCTGGGTCGCCGTGGCGGCGTGCTCGGTGACCGTCGTCGGCGCTGCGGTGACTTTGTCCCGGGTACGGTCCACCGCAACCCCGCTATTCGGCCGCCGCGGCGGATTTGTCGTCGCCCAGGATCGATTGGCCGGTCTTCTTCCAGTCCGCGAGGAACGCCGCGAGCCCCTTGTCCGTCAGCGGATGCGAAAACAGCTGCCGCATGATCGCCGGCGGCATCGTGCCGACGTGCGCGCCGAGCTTCGCCGCTTCGAGCACGTGCATCGGATGGCGGATCGACGCCACCAGGACCTCGGTCTTGAAGTTGGGATACTGGCGATAGATCTCGACGATGTCGCGGACCAAGGTCATGCCCGATTCGCCGATATCGTCGAGCCGGCCGACGAACGGCGAGATGAACGTGGCACCCGCCTTGGCGGCGAGCAGCGCCTGCGGTGCCGAAAAGCACAGCGTGACGTTGACCATCGTGCCTTCGCCGCGCAGCACCTTGCAGGTCTTGAGTCCGTCCGGCGTCAGCGGCACCTTGACCGCAATGTTCTTGGCGATCTTCGCCAGCTTGCGGCCCTCGGCCAGCATGGTCGGATGGTCGGTGGCGGTGGTTTCGGCGCTGACCGGGCCGGACACGACCGTGCAGATCTCGCGCACGGTTTCGATGAAATTGCGGCCCGACTTGGCGATGAGCGAGGGATTCGTGGTCACGCCGTCAACCAGGCCGGTTGCGGCCAGTTCGCGAATGTCGGCGACGATGGCGGTATCGAGGAAGAATTTCATGTGCGCCTCTCTCCTACTTCCGGCGAGCCCCCTTTCGTAAGAGAGTGTAGACCATGCCGGAGCACCCTGCCAACGCCGAACCGGCGCATGCCGATCGCGTCAGCGTGCTGCTGCCGTTGCCGCTGGCGGGCGCCTATGACTACCGCGTGACGAATGGCATACGCGTCGCCGTCGGCGACTTCGTGCGCGTGCCGCTCGGCCGTCGGCGAGTCGCCGGCGTCGTCTGGGGCCCCGATCGCGCGGGCGTCGCCGAGACCAAGCTCAAGTCGATCACCGAGACGCTGGCGGCGCCGCCGTTGCACGATGAGTTGCGGCGATTCGTCGACTGGGTCGCGAACTATACGTTGACGCCGCCGGGCGCGGTGCTGCGCATGATCATGAGCGTACCCGACGCGCTCGAGCCGCCGCGCGCCATCGCCGGTTACGAAATCACCGACGCCGGACGGCGTGCATTGACGGATATCGATTCACGGCTGACGCCGCAGCGCCGTCGCGTGCTCGAGTTCGCCGCCGAAGGCGGCGCCGCCACCGCCGCGGACCTGGCGCACCGTGCGGCGTGCGGTCCTGGCGTCGTCAAGGCGATGGCCGGCGCCGGTCTGCTTGCGCCGGTCGCGTTGCCTGCCGTATTGCCGCCCCCGGTGCCGGACTGGCGATTGCCCGGTCCGCCGCTGTCGTCGGCGCAGGACATCGCCGCCGCCGAATTGGCCGGCAAGGTCAAGCGCGGCGGCTTCAGCGTCACCGTGCTCGACGGCGTCACCGGCTCCGGCAAGACGGAGGTCTATTTCGCGGCAATCGCCGCGGCGCTCGAACGCGGCCGACAGGCACTGGTGCTGTTGCCCGAGATCGCGCTGTCGGCGCAATTGCTGAAGCGCTTTGCCGATCGTTTCGGCGCGCTGCCGGCACTCTGGCACTCCGATCTCGGCCATGCGCAGCGCCGCGCGACCTGGCGCCACGTCGCCGACGGCCAGGCGCGCGTCGTCGTCGGCGCGCGCTCGGCCTTGTTCCTGCCGTTCCGCGATCTCGGCCTGATCGTCGTCGACGAAGAGCACGACGCGTCGTTCAAGCAAGAGGACGGCGTCATCTATCAGGCGCGTGACATGGCGGTCGTGCGGGCGTCGCTGGCGCAATTGCCGATCGTCCTGGTGTCGGCGACGCCATCGCTCGAAACCGTGATCAACATGCAATCCGGCCGTTATGCGCGGCTCCATCTGCCGGCGCGGCATGGTGTGGCGCGGCTGCCCGAGATCCGTGTCGTCGATCTGCGCAAGCAGAAGCCGGAACGGCAGCGCTTCCTGTCGCCGCCGCTGGTGCAGACGCTGGGCGAGACGTTGGCGTCGGGCGAGCAGGCGATGCTGTTCCTCAACCGTCGAGGCTATGCGCCGCTCACTTTATGCCGTGAGTGCGGTCACCGCATGCAATGCCCGAACTGCACGGCCTGGCTGATCGAGCATCGCCGCGCTGGCGGCTTGCGGTGCCACCATTGCGGTTATGCGACGGCGATGCCACCAGCCTGCCCCAATTGCAGCGCCGCGGGCAGCTTTACCGCGTGCGGTCCCGGCGTCGAACGTCTGGCCGAAGAAGTGGCACAACGGTTTCCCAATGCACGCGTCGCCTTGATGGCAAGCGATACGTTGAGCGGTCCGCGCGCCATGGCGGAATTGCTCGAACGCGTCGAGCGCCGCGAGGTCGACGTGCTGATCGGGACGCAGGTGATGGCCAAGGGCCATCACTTTCCCATGCTGACTTTGGTCGGCGTCGTCGATGCCGATCTCGGCCTGTCGGGCGGCGATCTGCGCGCGGCGGAACGGACCTTCCAACTCTTGCATCAAGTCGCTGGCCGCGCTGGTCGGGCCGAGCGGCCGGGCGTCGTCCTGCTCCAGACCTATATGCCCGAACATCCGGTCATGCGGGCGCTGGCGAGCGACGATCGTGATGGGTTCCTCGCCGCCGAGGCCGAATCACGGCGCGAGGGCAACTGGCCGCCGTTCGGTCGGTTGGCGGCGCTGATCGTTTCGGCACCGGACGCCGATGCTGCCGACCGTGCCGCGCGCGTTATCGCCCGGCATGCGCCGCATGTGGACGGCATCGAAGTGTTGGGTCCGGCGCCGGCGCCGCTGGCGATGCTGCGCGGCCGGCACCGGCGGCGCTTTCTGGTGAAGGCGCAACGCGCCGCGCTGCTGCAAAGCACGCTGCGGACTTGGCTCGATGCCGTGAAACTGCCGGCCGGCGTTCGCGTCCAGGTGGACGTCGATCCCTACAGCTTCATTTAGCGCTCAAGACGCGGCGTAAGGCCGAATGCTCTCGGCCACCGAATCGGCGACGTGCTCTTTGGAAATGATGCCGCACACGTCGGCGGCGCGCACCACCGTCACGTTCCGCACGATGACTGCCATGGCAGCGTCCTCGCGCCACATCCGATCGATGACGTCGAAGGCGATATCGTCCTCGTGCGCGATGGTGAAATTCTTCTGCGCCACGTCCCCGAGCGTGACGCCCGTATAGGCCGCCTCGAGCCCGCGGCGAATGCCGGTGTTGACGCGCAACACGCCGACGATCCGGTCATCGTCGGTCACCACGACGTGCTTGAGCGCACCCTTATGCTCCGGTCGCTTAAGGAATGCATCGAAATCGGTTCTGGCCGACAGCACCAGGACGTCCGAGTCCATGACCTCCTTGGCGTGACGCACGAGGAACATGTTGGCGTGCAGGGCCTTGGGCACGAAGTGACCGCGGCTTACCAGCTTGATCGTGTAGATGTTCTCGCGCGACAGCATGCGGCGCACGCCGATGCTGAGCGCGACGGCGAGGATCATCGGCATCACGATGCCGTAGTCGCGCGTCATCTCGAAGACCATGGCAATTGCCGTCATCGCGGCGCCGGTGCCGCCGCCGACCATGGCCGCCATGCCGACCATCGCAAAAGCCTCGGGCGTGGCGCCGGCGACGGGATGAATGGCGCTGACAAGTGCGCCGAATGCGCCACCCAGCGTCGCCCCCATGTACAGCGACGGCGAAAAAATCCCGCCCGAGGCACCCGAACCGAGGCTCACGGAAGTCGCAAACAGCTTGCCGACAAAAAGCAAAGGCAGGATGACCAGCGTCATCTGTCCGAGCAGAATCGCCTGCACCGTCGCATAGCCGACTCCCTCGACGTAGTAATGGCCGAAGCCGCGCTGGAGCCCGTAAATCAGCAGGCCGATGACGAGCATGCCGATCGCGTGCCGCAGATAGGGGTTCTTGATGCGGTCGAAGAGGTCTTCAGCGGCTGGCAGCCCTTTCACAAAGGCCGTTGCAGCGACACCCATAATCGCGCCGAACAGCGCGAACAGCAAAAGCGCCGGAGTCGATACCGGATGGTCGCCGATCAGCGCCAGATTGGGCACCGCGAAGGCGGGTTGCGGGCCGAGGAGAAGATTGCCGATGAACGTCGCCGTGCCGGTGGCGAGCGCCACCGGCAGGAACGTGCGTGTGCTGACCTCCGGCATCATCAGCTCGATGGCGAACATCACGCCGCCGATCGGCGTGTTGAAGGTCGCGGCGATGCCGGCGCCGGCGCCGGCGGCGACCAGCGTGATGCGTTGCCACGGCGCCATGCGGAAGACCTGCCCGAAGGTCGAGCCGAGCGACGCGCCGATCTGGATGATGGGGCCCTCGCGCCCGACCGACGCGCCGCTACCGATCGAGATCGCCGAGGCAAGGGATTTAACCACCGCGACAGCCGGCCGGATGCGGCCTTCGCGGTAGTAGATGGCGTCCATGACCTCGGGGACGCCGTGACCCTGCGCTTCGGGGGCGAATTTCGTGACCAGCAGCGTCACCAACAAACCGCCGACAACCGGCACGAGAATCACTGCGGCGCCCCACGGATTTGGCGGCGTGAAGGCGTTGGAGTTGTAGGCGGCTGAGACGGTCCCGAGGAACAACAGGTTGTGGACGAAGGCGATAAGCGCGCGGAAGGCAACCGCGCCGACGCCGGTGACGATGCCGACGGCAACCGCCAGAATGGAGAGTCGGGCGAGCCCAATCGGTTGCGGCACGACAAGGGCGGCTGAGGGGCCAGAAGTGGTCTCGGTGCTCACGTGTGGAACGACCTCGTCGAAGCGCGGACACCGCGAATTTGGTCCGCGGGCACCGCCGTTATAGCGCCGAAAACCTTGCCGCCACGGGGATTTTCCGGCTGTGGCAACGCGACACAGCGCCGCTGGGCGGCCATGTTGCGTGCCCGAAATGCCTATGTTAGAACCGCCGCGCTTTCCGGCGGGACCGTGGCGGTGGGGGTTTTCGAACGGCGAAAACCCGGCGGAGGGCGCGTTCATTTTGAGACCGTCTCGGCGTCGGTCTCGACCGGAAATTTAAGGACATCAGCGCGACGTGGCATCCAAAGCGACAGGCGTAGCCGGTTTGGCGGAGCGTTACGCGGCGGCGCTTTTCGAGCTCGCCGACGAGCGCAAGGCCCTCGACACGGTGGCATCCGATCTGACGGGTCTCCGGCGGCTGATCGACGACAGCGCCGATCTGCGCCGCATGATCCGCAGCCCGGTTTTGCAACGCGACGAGCAGGCGCGCGCGATCGGCGCCATCGGCGAGCGCGCCGGTGCCAATCCGCTAACGCGCAACTTTCTCGGACTGCTGGCGCGCAATCGGCGGTTGTTCGCGCTGCCGGAAATGATCCAGGGATTTCTCCGCATTCTCGCGGAGCGCCGTGGCGAGGTGACGGCGCAGGTGATCGCGGCGCAAGAATTATCCACGACGCAGCGCCAGGCGCTCGACGAGCGCCTGCGCAAAGCGGTCGGTGGCAAGGTGGCGGTCGATTTTCGTGTCGATCCGAGCCTGCTCGGCGGGCTGATCGTCAAGGTGGGCTCGCGCATGGTCGACGCGTCGCTCAAGAGCAAGCTGGCGCGGCTCGCGCTGGTGATGAAGGGGGCTGGTTGATATGGAAATCCGTGCCGCGGAAATTTCCGCGATCCTGAAGAAACAGATCGCCGAATTCGGCACCGAGGCGGACGTCGCCGAGGTTGGGCAGGTGCTGTCTGTCGGCGACGGCATCGCCCGCATTTATGGCCTCGACAAGGTCCAGGCGGGCGAATTGGTCGAGTTCCCGAACGGCGTCAAGGGCATGGCCCTCAATCTCGAAACTGACAATGTCGGCGTCGTGATCTTCGGCGACGACAGTGGCATCGGCGAAGGCGACACGGTGAAGCGCACCGGCGCGATCGTCGACGTGCCGGTCGGCCGTGGCCTGCTCGGCCGCGTCGTCAACGCGCTGGGCGAGCCCATCGACGGCAAGGGTCCGCTGACGGATGTCAAGCGCACGCGTGTCGAGGTCAAGGCGCCCGGGATCATTCCGCGCCGCTCGGTGCACGAGCCGGTGCAGACCGGTCTCAAGGCGATCGACGCCCTGGTCCCCGTCGGCCGCGGCCAACGCGAGCTGATCATCGGTGACCGCCAGACCGGCAAGACCGCGGTCGCGATCGACGCGTTCCTGAACCAAAAGGTGGTGAACGCCGGCAACGACGAGTCGAAGAAACTCTATTGCATCTACGTCGCGGTCGGCCAGAAGCGTTCGACCGTCGCACAGATCGTCAAGACGCTCGCCGATTACGGCGCGCTCGACTATTCGATCGTAGTCGCCGCCACGGCGTCGGAGCCGGCGCCGCTGCAATTCCTGGCGCCCTATGCCGGCTGCGCCATGGGCGAGTTCTTCCGCGACAACGGCATGCACGCCGTCATCGTCTACGACGATCTGTCGAAACAGGCGGTCGCCTATCGCCAGATGTCGCTGTTGCTGCGTCGTCCGCCGGGCCGCGAAGCCTATCCGGGTGATGTCTTCTATCTGCATTCGCGCCTGCTCGAACGCGCCGCGAAGATGAACCAGGACCACGGTTCCGGCTCGCTTACTGCGTTGCCCGTGATCGAAACCCAGGCGGGCGACGTCTCCGCCTACATCCCGACCAACGTGATCTCGATCACCGACGGCCAGATCTTCCTCGAAACCGACCTGTTCTATCGCGGCATCCGGCCGGCGATTAACGTCGGCCTGTCGGTCTCGCGCGTCGGTTCGGCGGCGCAGATCAAGGCGATGAAGCAGGTTGCCGGCAAGATCAAGCTCGAGCTCGCGCAGTACCGCGAGATGGCCGCCTTCGCGCAGTTCGCCTCGGACCTCGATCCGGCGACCCAGCGTCTGCTGGCGCGCGGCTCGCGGCTCACGGAATTGCTGAAGCAGCCGCAATTCAAGCCGGTACCGGTCGAGGAACAGGTGGTTTCGATCTTCGCCGGGACGCGCGGCTATCTCGACAAGGTCGAGATCGCCGATGTGACGCGCTTCGAGGCGCAGATGCTCGGCGAACTGCGCGCCAAGGCGCCGAAGATTTTGGCGTCGATCCGCGACAAGCGCGAGCTGGCGCAGGATACGGAAAAGGAGCTGGTCGCTTTCCTCGACGGCTTCACCAAAGCCTTCGCCTGAGCGACGGGTAGCAGCGCGCCATGGCGAGCCTCAAGGACCTGCGCAATCGCATCCGCTCCGTCCGCTCGACGCAGAAGATCACGTCGGCGATGAAGATGGTGGCGGCGTCGCGTTTACGGCGTGCGCAGGAACAGGCGCTGGCCGCGCGGCCCTATGCCGAGCGGATGGAACGCATGCTCGGCTCGCTCGCCGCCAATCTGCGCAACCAGCCGAACGCGCCGAAGCTGCTCGCCGGCACCGGCAACGACCAAACCCATTTGTTGCTCGTCGCCACGTCGGACCGCGGCCTGGCAGGCGGATTCAACGCCACCATCCTGCGTGAGGCGCGCCGCACGCTGCGCGCGCTGCAACGCGACGGCAAGACGGTCAAAATCTTCACCGTCGGCCGCAAGGGGCGCGACGCGCTGCGGCGCGACAACGCCAAGCTGATCGTTGAAAGCCTGACCGAAATCGGCCGGCCGCGCCTGACTTTCGCCAATGCCGAGGATATCGCCGGCCGCCTGGTTGAACGTTTCGATGCCGGCGAGTTCGACACCTGCACCGTGGTCTTCAACCGCTTCAAGTCGGCGATCAGCCAGATCGTCACCAAGCAGCAGTTGATTCCCTTTGCCGTTCCGGAGGCGAAGGAAAAGGACAAGGTCGATACCAAGGGCGCGATCTACACGTTCGAACCCGAGGAAGGCGAGATCCTGACCGAACTTTTGCCACGCAACCTCGCGGTCCAGATTTTCACCGCGCTCCTGGAAAACGCGGCGTCGGAACAGGGTGCGCGCATGACGGCGATGGACAACGCGACGCGTAACGCCGGCGAGATGATCGACCGGCTCAACATCACCTATAACCGCTCGCGTCAGGCCGCCATCACTAAGGAACTGATCGAGATTATTTCGGGCGCCGAGGCGCTCTAGGGGAAGCATTATGGCGAAGAACAACACCGGCACCATCGCGCAGGTCATCGGCGCCGTCGTCGACGTCAAATTCGAGGGCGAGCTGCCAGCGATCCTCAATGCGCTGCACGTGCAGAACCAGGGCAAGACCCTGGTGCTCGAAGTGGCGCAGCATCTGGGCGAGAACACGGTGCGCACCATCGCCATGGACACGACCGACGGCCTGGTGCGCGGCGCCAAAGTGACCGACACCGATAGTCCGATCCGCGTGCCGGTCGGACCGGAAACCCTCGGCCGCATCCTCAACGTCATCGGCGAGCCGGTCGATGAGCGCGGCCCGGTCAAGGCCAAGACGACCTCGCCGATCCACAAGCCGGCGCCCGAGTTCACCGACCAATCGACCGAGGCCGAGATTCTGGTCACCGGCATCAAGGTGGTCGACCTGCTGGCGCCCTATGCGCGCGGCGGCAAGGTCGGCCTGTTCGGCGGCGCCGGCGTCGGCAAGACCGTCATCATCATGGAATTGATCAACAACATCGCCAAGGCGCACGGCGGCTACTCGGTGTTCGCTGGCGTCGGCGAGCGCACGCGCGAAGGCAACGACCTCTATCACGAGATGATGGAATCCAAAGTCATCATCCCCGACGGTCCGGGCTCCAAGGCGGCGCTGGTCTATGGCCAGATGAACGAGCCGCCCGGCGCGCGCGCGCGCGTCGGCCTCACCGGCCTGACGCTGGCGGAGTATTTCCGCGACGAGGAAGGCCAGGACGTGCTGTTCTTCGTCGACAACATCTTCCGCTTCACCCAGGCGGGCTCGGAAGTGTCGGCGCTTTTGGGCCGCATTCCGTCGGCGGTCGGCTATCAGCCGACGCTGGCGACCGACATGGGCGCGTTGCAAGAGCGCATCACCACGACCAAGAAGGGCTCGATCACCTCGGTGCAGGCGATCTACGTGCCGGCCGACGACTTGACCGATCCGGCGCCGGCGACCTCGTTCGCGCACCTTGATGCGACGACGGTGTTGTCGCGCCAGATCGCCGAGCTCGGCATCTATCCGGCGGTCGATCCCTTGGATTCCACGTCTCGGATGTTGGATCCCCGCGTCGTTGGCGAAGAACACTACAAGGTGGCGCGCGACGTGCAGCGCGTTCTGCAAACCTACAAGTCGCTCCAGGACATCATCGCCATTCTCGGCATGGATGAGCTGTCGGAGCAGGATCGGCTCACCGTCGCCCGGGCGCGCAAAATCCAGCGGTTCCTGTCGCAGCCCTTCCACGTCGCCGAGGTCTTCACCGGCACGCCCGGCGTGTTCGTGAAGCTCGAAGACACGATCAAGGGCTTCAAGGGCATCGTCGCCGGCGAATACGACGATCTGCCGGAAAGCGCCTTCTACATGGTCGGCACGATCGACGAGGCGGTCGCCAAGGCCAAGAAGATGGCGGCGGAGGCGGCGTAAAGCGCGATGGCCGACAAGGTCAAATTCGAGCTGGTCTCGCCGGAGAAGCTGCTGCTCTCGGAGGACGTCGCCATGGTCGTGGTGCCGGGCGGCGAGGGCAATTTCGGCGTGCTGCCCGGCCATTCGCTGCTGATCTCGACCGTGCGGCCGGGCATCATCGACGTCTATGCCGACGATCAGCGCAGCGTGTCGCAGCGGATCTTCGTCTCGGGCGGCTTTGCCGAAGTGACGGCCGAGCGCTGCACCGTGCTCGCCGACGAGGCGTTGCCGGTCAGCGAGATCGACCGCGCCGCGACCGAAGCCGAGATCAAGGACGCGGAAAGCCGCCACGCCGGCCTCAAGGATCAGGTGGCGCGCACGACCGGCGACGACAAGAGCGAGGCGCTGGCGCAACTGCGCGCCGCCGAACGCCGCTTAGCCGCCGCCCAGGCCAAACTCGACGCCTTACGGTTAGCCGCGCACTGATTTCCAGGGAGCGCCGAAATAGGCGCGCGGCAGCGGCGCCGTTATAATCGCGGGCAAGGAACACGCCCGTGAGTCATTGGACGCTAAACGATATTCCGTGGGACCGGTTCGATCCGGCGAAGGTCGAGCCGTCCATCCTACGCCTCGCCAAGGCCGCGAGCCTGGTCGAACAGAACGGCGCCGACTACACGCGCTATCTGTGCAACGTCTTTGCCGACGACACCGAGTTTCAGGGCGCCGCACGTGTCTGGGGCGGCGAAGAGGTCCAGCACGGCGTTGCGCTCGGCCGCTGGTCGACGCTTGCCGATCCGTCGTTCGACCACGCCGCGTCCTGCGCGCGCTTTTCCGCCGGATTCGGCGTCGATCTCGATGCCGAACGGTCGATCCGCGGCTCGCGCGCCGGCGAGCTGGTGGCGCGCTGCATCGTTGAAACCGGCACCAGCAGTTATTACACCGCGCTCGCCGAAGCGACGCAGGAACCGGTGCTACACGCGATCTGTCACCGCATCGCCGCCGACGAGCTGCGGCATTACAAGCTGTTCTACACCCACATGAAACGGTATCTGGCGCGCGAACGGCTTGGCCGCTGGCGCCGCCTGCGTATCGCGCTCGGACGGATTCACGAGTCGGAGGACGACGAGCTGTCCTACGCCTATTTCGTCGCCAATGCCGCGCCCGGCGCGGCTTACGACCGAAGGCGCGCCCATCGCGAGTACCTCGCGGCGGCGGCGCGCGTCTATCGCCTGCATCATGTCGAACGCGTGGTGGCGATGACCTTCAAGGCGATCGGCTTGAAGCCGCACGGCCGGCTCAATCTCCTGACGGCCGATATTGCCTGGCGGGTGTTGCGCCGCCGCGCCGCCGGCTAGCCGCCCGCGAGTAGCGTCGCGAATTCTTCGAGCAGCGCGCGATAGAGCGGTTGCTTGAAGTCGACGGCGATGGCTGGCAGCGCGTCTGGCGCGATCCACTTCCAGGCATCGAACTCGGGCATGTGCGCGTCGAGGCGAATATCGCCGTCGGTGCCGGCGAAGCGCATCAGGAACCATTTTTGCGTTTGGCCGGCATAACTTCCGCCCCAGATCGACGGCCGCAGTGCCGCCGGAAAGTCGTAGCTCAGCCAATGCGCGCTTTCGGCCAGGATCGTGGCCTTGTCGGTGCCGACCTCTTCCTTGAGTTCGCGGTAGGCGGCGGCGTGCGGCGTCTCGGCGCCGTCGATGCCGCCTTGCGGCATCTGCCAGCCGTCGTCGGTGCCGACGCGGCGCCCGATGAAGACTCGCCGTCCACCGTCGATCAGCATAATGCCGACGCCGCGGCGGTAGCCGGCGGGCGGCTTGGCGCTCCTCATGCCCTGCCGCGCGCCAGTCTCAGTGTGCCGTCTTCGCCGGGGGCTTCGGCCCGAACAGCGCCAGGCCGCGCAACATGTCGACGGCGCGGGCGAGCTGATAGTCGCTGGCGCTGCCGAAAGCCGCCGATTCGTCGCCATCTTCGTCGGCTGGTGGCGTCGCGTTTTTGTCCGGCGTTGTCGCTGGCGTCGTGGCCGAGGTCTTCGCCGCGCCTTCGTCGGTGTTCTTGAGCGCGCCTTTGAGATCGGCCTCGTGCAGCGCAGGCCCGGTCGCGATCTTCTCGATCTTGGCCGGTTCGACGACGATGTCGGGCTCGATGCCGGTGGCCTGGATCGAGCGGCCAGACGGCGTGTAATAGCGCGCCGTCGTCAACCGCATCGCGCCGTGGCTCGGCAGCTGGATGATGGTTTGGACCGAACCCTTGCCGAAACTGCGCATGCCAAGCAGAACGGCGCGGCGGTGATCCTTGAGTGCGCCGGCGACGATTTCCGACGCCGAAGCCGAGCCGCCGTTGATCAGAACGACCATCGGCAATCCCTTGCTGATATCGTTGCCGGGCTTGGCGTCGAAGCGCTGGGCGTCGTCGGCGTGGCGGCCGCGGGTCGAGACGATCTCGCCCTGCGGGATGAAGTCGTTGGAAACGGCGACCGCCTGGTCGAGCAGGCCGCCGGGGTTGTTGCGCAGGTCGAGTACGATGCCCGCGAGCTTGTCATGCGACTTGTCCATCAGCGATTTGATCGCCGCGTGTACGCCGCTGTCGGCTTGCTCGTTGAAGCTGCTGATGCGGATATAGCCGATGTCGTTGTCGATGAGGTGCGAGCGGACGGATTGCACCTTGATGACGGCGCGGCGGATCGCGACGGTGAAGGGCGGCTGCGTGCCGCGCCGGATGATCAGCTTGATCTCGCTGCCGGTGGGTCCGCGCATCTTCTCGACCGCGTCGTTGAGGCTCATGCCGGAAACCGGCTGGCCGTCGATGGCGACGATCAGGTCGCCGGGTTTGAGGCCGGCCTTGGCCGCGGGCGTGCCGTCGATCGGCGACACGACCTTCACCAGCCCGTCTTCCATCGTCACTTCGATGCCCAGGCCACCAAACTCACCCTGGACCTGCACCTGCATCTCGGCGAAGTCCTTGGCGTTCATGTAGCTCGAATGCGGATCGAGCGACGACAACATGCCGTTGATCGCGGCTTCGATGAGGTGCTCGTCCGAGACCTTGTCGACATAGTCGGCGCGGACGCGCTCGAACACTTCGCCGAACAGGTCGAGCTCGCGATAGGTGTCGGCATCGTGTTTCGGCGCGGGCGTTTGAGGCGCGTCGGCCGATTGCGCCGCCGGAGCCAGCAGCCAGACCAGGATCGCGGCCGAAACCGCTAAATGACGGAAGCGCATTATCCATTTACCTTTTCATCGTGGATCGCCAACCACGGCAACGGGTTGATCGATTGGCCGTTATCGCGAAGCTCGAGGTAGAGACGGGGTCTTGGACCACTCTGCGGCATGACCCCTACCGGCTCGCCTGCTACGAGCCATTGCCCGGCACTTTGCTCGATACGATCGAGCCCAGCCAGGACCGAATAATAGCCGCTGCCGTGATCGATGATCAATATTCGCCCGTAGCCTTTGAACGGTCCGGCGTAAACCACCCGGCCGTCGAACGGGGCGACCACCTGCGCGCCGGGCCGCGTCTCGAAGGTGAGCCCCTTGCTGGTCATGCCGCCGGGTTGCACTTCACCGAACCGTGAAATCAACAGGCCCGTTGTCGGCACCGCCAAGCGCCCCTTCGCTTGGGCGATCGGGCGGATGCCGGACGGCGCTCCGGTTGGGGGCAGGGCCGGCGTTGCGGCGGTCACCGCCAGCGGGGCCTTGGCGCCGGCGCTTGTGCGCGACGCTGCGCGTTGCTCGGCGGCGCGGCGGTCGGCTTCGAGCCGGGCGATCAGGTCACGCAGGTTGCTGGCCTTGGCGGCCAATGCGGCCTGCCGGCGGCTGTTCTCGTCCAGTCCGGCCTGGGTTTGTTGCTGCAAGGTTTGCTTGCGAGCGATGAGGGCGGTGATCTGCGCCTGGTCGTGTGCGAGGCTTTCGCCTTCGGTGCGATGCTCGGTCTCGGCGGCGACAATCTGCGCCCGGACCGCCTCTAGCTGCGCGATCGCGTCGCCTAGTGCGCGCGCGCGCGCAGCTAGCGGCGGTACCGCGCGGCCAAGCAGTAGGCCGCCGCGCACGGCATCGACCGGCGGCATCGGCGCCAACGCCAACACGGTCGGCGGATCGCGCGCCAGCTGCACCAGGGCCATCAGCACGCGCGCCTCGACGCGTCGCTTACCTTGGAGCTCGCCGGCTTCCGCCTGTTCCTTCGCGGTCAGGTCCGCCAGCTTGCGGTCGAGCTTGTTGAGCGCCGCCTCATGCTGCTGGGCGCCGGCCGCGGCGTGAACCGCGTCGTCGCGCAGCGTTTGAATCTGGTCGGCTAGGTCTTGCTCCTGCTTGGCGAGATTTTGCTGTTGCTGGTGCGTCTGTTCGAGCTGGCGCTCGACGTCGTTCAATTTCTGCTGCGGCGAATTCTGCGCATGAACGGAAACGGCGGCGGCAAGCACCGCCACGAGCAGGGCGGCTGGAAGCGCCGCGCGCCTAGGCCGTGGCACGCGCGGCGGCGCGGGCAAGGTTCTGGCCCGTCATCGCCTGGGGTTGCGGCAAATGCAGCAACGACAAAATCGTCGGCGCGATGTCCGCCAACTTGCCGTCGCGCAACGCGGTTGCGTCCGGCGGGGGATTGACCAGCAGGAGCGGTACCGGATTCGTGGTGTGTGCGGTGTGTGGCTGCGCCGATTTCGGATCGCGCATCTGTTCGGCGTTGCCGTGATCGGCGGTGATCAGCAGACAACCGCCAGCGCGTTCGACGGCCGCGGCGACCCGGCCGAGACATTGATCGACGGCTTCGACCGCCTTGATTGCGGCGGCGATGTCACCGGTGTGGCCGACCATATCGGTATTGGCGTAATTGACGACGATCACATCGAACGTACCGGCGTCGATCGCCGCGACCAGCTTTTCAGTCACTTCGAACGCTGACATCTCCGGCTTGAGGTCGTAGGTCGCGACTTGCGGCGACGGCACCAGGATGCGGCTTTCGCCGGGAAATTCGATCTCGCGTCCGCCGTTGAAGAAGAATGTGACGTGCGCGTATTTCTCGGTCTCGGCAATGCGCAGCTGCTTGAGGCCGGCCCGTGCCACCACCTCGCCGAGCGTGTCGTGCAGCTCCTCCGGCGGGAATACGACCTCCATCAAGCCGTTGAGCTCGTCGGAATACTGCGTCAGGCCGAGCGCCGCAGCGAATTTCACCGTGCGCGGACGCGCGAAGGCGTCGAACTTGGGATCGAGAAGCGCGAGCAGGATCTGCCGCACGCGATCAGAGCGGAAATTGGCGCAGACCAGCCCGTCGCCGTCCTTCATGCCGGCGTAATCGCCGACGACCGTCGGCGCGACGAATTCGTCGCCCTTGTTCTTGCGGTACGATTGCTCGATTGCAGCCCGCGCATCAGTTGCGTGCGCGCCGTCCGCCGCCGCCAGGGCACGATAGGCCTGTTCGACGCGATCCCACCGCTTGTCGCGGTCCATCGCGAAATAACGGCCGGCGACGGTTGCGATGCGGACGCGCTTTTGGTCCTTCGGCGCGGTTTCGAACGCGGCGACGAAGTCGACGGCGCTGCGCGGCGGCGTGTCGCGGCCGTCGAGAAAGGCGTGCACGTTCACCGTCAATCCTTGATCGGCCAGGAACTTCGCCAGTGCGGCCATGTGATCCTGGTGCGCGTGAACGCCGCCCGGCGACAGCAGGCCCATCAAGTGAACCGCGCCGCCGCTGCGCTTCATCGCCGCGACCAAATCCTTGAGCGCCGGATTGCGCGCCAACTCGCCGTTCTTGATCGCTTCGTCGATGCGCGGCAGGTCCTGCTTCACCACGCGGCCGGCGCCGATATTGGTGTGGCCGACCTCGGAATTGCCCATCTGGTGTTGCGGCAAACCCACGAAACGTTCGCTTGCCTGCATGCGCGCATGCGGAAAGTGCGCCGTGAAGCGGTCCCAATTCGGCGTCTTCGCTTGCAGGATGGCGTTGTCGTCGCGCTGCGCGCGCTCGCCCCAGCCGTCGAGAATGCACAACACGACAGGGCGCGGCCGGTTCGGCGTGGACATGCCGGATATATAAAGGAACGCTGCCGCCAGCGGTAGGGTCCGGGCGTCTATTCGCGGTGATAAGGGTGGCCCGCGATCAGGGTTTCCGCACGGTAGAGTTGCTCCAACAGCATGCCTCGGGCGAGAAAATGTGGCCAGGTCGCGGGGCCGAGGGACAGGACAAAGGCGGCTTGGCGGCGAACCGTGTCGGCGAGGCCGTCGGCGCCGCCGATGACAAAAGTGAGGTCGCCCACACCGGTGTCACGCCAGCGGGCGAGTCGTTTGGCGAAATCGGCACTCGACAGCGCCGTGCCGCGCTCATCGAGCGCGACCACCGTCGCGCCTTTGGGTATGGCGTCGAGCAGGAGCGCGGCTTCGCGTGTCTTGAGTTCCGCCGGCGGCAGCTTGCGGCGCTCCTCGACCTCGCGGATGGTCAGCGGCCAACGCAGACGACCAGCATAATGCGCGGCGAGATCGCGATGCGGGCCGGGCTTGAGCTTGCCGACGGCGGCAATGATGATGCGCATGGCGCGCGGACGCGCTCAGGCGATCGATTCGTCCAGCGCGGCGAAGGCCTCACCCCACATTTTCTCGAGGTTGTAGTGGGCGCGCTGTTCGGGTCGAAACAGATGGACGATGACGTCACCCGCGTCGACCAGAACCCATTCGCCGCGCTGCAAGCCTTCGACCGACCGATGCCGATAGCCGGCGCCACGCAAAGCGTCGAGTACCCGTTCGGCCAGCGCCACGATTTGACGCTGCGAGTGCCCGCTGGCGATGACCATGTAATCGGCGAGGGTGGATTTGTTTTCGAGGTCGATGACGGCGATTTCTTCGGCTTTGCCGTCGTCCAGGGCGGTCTCGATCAGGCGCAACAAGGCGTCATGGCGAGCGGCGCTGCGCCGCTTCTTGACCTTCACGGGTTTGCTACGCGGTATGGCGGTCACCTCGAATATGTTGGCGGATTTGGGTGGCGGAGTGCGGGTCGAGCATCGACCACAGGAAAATCCAAGCCGGCGGCTTGGCGCCGGAGAGCCGCCGCGCCGAGGCGGCGGATAGACGGTGGCGGGCGAAGCGATGGGCGGGCAGTGCGGCCAAAGCCCCTCGACAATACGTAGGGCGCGCAAAGACCGCAATGGGGAGCGATGCAAAAATTTCGCGCCAGCCACGCCAATGACGGATTTGCGACAGATTGTCCGCGCCCATCAGCCAAACGAATCTGGTGCGCGGAAAGCGCGCCTGCAAGGCCCGCAGCGTGTCGCGCGTGAAGAGCGTACCGAGCCGGCTTTCGAGGTCCAATACGCGGATGCGCGGGTGGCAAACCAAGGCGCGCGCGCCGGCCAGCCGCCGCGCCGCCGGCGCCATGTCTTTGGCCGGCTTGAGCGGATTTTGCGGCGCCACCAGCCACCACACCTCGTCGAGCCCGAGCCGCCGCAGTGCCTCGAGGCTCAGCTGCACGTGGCCGCGATGGGCCGGATTGAACGAGCCGCCGAGCAGGCCGACGCGGCGCGGCGGCGCATGACCAATGCCGAGCGCGGCGAGCGTCAGGGCCGCACCTGGCCGTCGCCGCGCACGACGTATTTGAAGCTGGTGAGCTGCTCCGCGCCCACCGGTCCGCGCGGCGGGAGTCGGCCGGTCGAGATGCCAATCTCCGCGCCCATGCCAAATTCACCGCCGTCGGCGAACTGGGTCGAGGCGTTGATCAGGACGATCGCGCTGTCGACCTCGTTCAAGAATTTCTCGGCCGCAGCCTTTTCCTCGGTGACGATCGCATCAGTGTGATGCGACCCGTAATGGTTGACGTGATGGATCGCGGCGTCGAGCCCGTCGACGACTTTCACCGCCAGGATCGCGTCGAGATATTCGGCGTACCAATCCTGCTCGGTCGCGGTTTTGGCGTCGCGGTCGAGCGCGCGCACCGTTTCGTCGCCGCGGACCTCGCAGCCGGCGCCGTGCAGATCGGCAAGGATCGGCGGCAGCAGCGCCGCCGCGACGGCACGGTCTACCAGCAGCGTTTCGGCGGCGCCGCACACGCCGGTGCGCCGCATCTTGGCGTTGAGCACGATCTTGTGCGCCTTGACCGGATCGGCGGCGCGGTCGAGATAGACGTGGCACACGCCTTCGAGGTGCGCGATCACCGGCAGCCGGCTTTCGGTCTGCACGCGCTCGATCAGCGAGCGGCCGCCGCGCGGCACGACGACGTCGATCAGGTCGTTCATGGCCAGCATATGGCCGACGGCGGCGCGATCCGTGGTCGGCACCAGCTGCACCGCGACGCGCGGCAATTTGGCCCGTTCGAGGCCGGTCTCGAGCGCGGCAACGATCGCGCGCGACGAATGGAAGCTTTCTGAGCCACCGCGCAGGATCGCGGCATTGCCCGAGCGGATACACAAGCCGCCGGCGTCGGCGGTCACGTTGGGCCGCGATTCATAGATGATGCCGATCACGCCCAAGGGAACGCGCACGCGCTCGATCTTCAAGCCGTTGGGCCGTGTCCAGGCAGCGAGGACGGTGCCGACCGGGTCGGGCAGGGACGCGATCTCGGTCAGGCCGCGCGCCATCGCTTCGATGCGCCCGTCGTCGAGCATCAGCCGGTCGATCATCGCCGGCGACAATTGCTTGTCGCGTGCCGACTGTAGATCGCGTCGGTTGGCGTCGGCGATCGTGCCGCGCGTCGCACGGATCGCGGCTGCGGCATGGTTGAGCGCATCGGTGCGTTGCGCCGCTGAGGCGCGCGCTAGGGTTGCGGCGGCGGCGCGCGCCGCGCGGCCCACGCCGAGCATTGTCTCGCGGAGCTTTTCGCTCGCCCGTTCGTCGGCGGTTTCGAGCGCTGTCATTTCACCACCAGATCGTCGCGGTGGATCATTTCGTCGCGGCCACGGTAGCCGAGGATGGCCTCGATTTCACCGCTTTTGTGCCCGGCGATGGCACGCGCATCGGCGCTCGAATAGGCCGACAGGCCGCGCGCCAACTCGTGGCCATCCTTGGCACGCACGATCACCGCGTCGCCGCGCTGGAATTCGCCTTCGACCCGGGTCACGCCGGCCGGCAGCAGGCTGGTGCCGCGCTTCAACGCGCGCGCGGCGCCGTCGTCGATCACCAGAACGCCGGCCGGATTGACCGCGCCGGCGATCCAGCGCTTACGCGCCGTCAACGGTTCGGCTGCCGGCAGGAACCAGGTCGCGCGCTCGCCTTTATCGAGCGCGGCCAGCGCGTGCATCGTCTCGCCCTTGGCGATCGCCATGCGGCAACCGGCGGCCAGGCAGATGCGCGCCGCCGCGAGCTTGGTCACCATCCCGCCCGACGACGAGCCCGGCGGCGCCTTGCCGGCCATGGACTCGACCTCGGGCGTGATCTCGCGGCATTCCGGAACATGCTTGGCGGACTTATCGCGGCGCGGATCGGCGGTGTAGAGGCCGTCGATATCGGACAGCAGGACCAGCGTGTCGGCGCTGATCATCTGTGCCACGCGTGCCGCCAGACGGTCGTTGTCGCCGAAGCGCAGCTCGGCCGTCGCCACGGTGTCGTTCTCGTTGATCACCGGCATGGCTTCGAGCGTCAGAAGCTGTTCGATGGTGGCACGCGCATTGAGATGACGACGGCGTTCCTCGGTGTCCTCGGGCGTCAGCAGGATCTGCGCCACGACGATGCCGTGCCGGGCGGCCGCTTCCTGATAGACGTGCGCGAGACGAACCTGGCCGGCCGCGGCCGCGGCCTGCTTTTCTTCGAGCCGCAAGGGACCGGGCGGCAATTTAAGGTGGCGACGGCCGATGGCGACCGCGCCCGAGGTGACGATCACCACCGACGTGCCGGTCTTGCGCAAGGCGGCGATATCCGCCAGCAGCGCCTCGAGCCAGGCGCGCCGCGGCTCGCCGGTCTTGTCGTCGGCCAGCAGCGCCGAGCCGATCTTGACGATGAGACGCTTCGAGGCTGCGAGCGTCTGGCTCATTCGGTCTCCGCCGCTTCGGCGGCCGTGCGTGCCGCATCCTGCCGTGCCGCGCGCACCACAGCGGCAACCGCCTGCATCACGTTGATGACACCGGCGCCGGTCGCTGCGGACATTACCAAAGGCTCGCGGCGGCTGGCGCGCTTGAGCGCCTTGCGCTTTTTCTCCATCTCCGCGGCTGGAACCGCGTCCGCCTTGTTGAGCGCGATCAGCTCGGTCTTGTCGGCGAGGCCGTGGCCGTAGGCGTCGAGCTCGGCGCGGATGGTGCGCCACGCGCCGACCACGTCGTCGAGCGTCGCGTCGATCAAATGCAGGATGGCCGCGCAGCGTTCGACATGGCCAAGAAACCGATGTCCGAGGCCGATGCCTTCGCTGGCGCCTTCGATCAGGCCGGGCAGGTCGGCGAGGACGAATTCCTCTTCATGCACGTGTACGACGCCGAGCTGCGGCTTCAGCGTGGTGAAGGGGTAATCAGCGATCTTCGGTTTGGCGCGCGACACGGCGGCGAGCAGCGTCGACTTTCCGGCGTTGGGCAAGCCGACGAGGCCGGCATCGGCGATCAGCTTGAGGCGCAACCAAACCCAGCGTTCCTCGCCGGGCCAACCCTTGCCGGCTTTGCGCGGCGCGCGATTGGTCGCGCTTTTGTAGTGCGTGTTGCCGAAGCCGCCGTCGCCGCCTTTGAGCAGCACGCGACGTTCGCCGGCATGCTTGAGATCGAGCAGGACGCTCTCGTTGTCCTCGTCGAGAATCTGGGTGCCGGCCGGCACGCGCAGCACCAGTGATTCACCGTCGGCGCCGGAGCGGTTGGCGCCCATGCCATGATGGCCACCTTCGGCCTTGAAGTGCTGCTGATAACGATAATCGATCAGCGTGTTGAGGTTGGCGACACTCTCGACGACGATGTCGCCGCCGCGGCCGCCGTTGCCGCCGTCCGGTCCGCCAAACTCGATGAATTTCTCGCGGCGAAAACTCACCGCGCCGGCGCCGCCGTCGCCGCTCTTGAGAAAGATTTTGGCCTGATCCAGGAATTTCATAGGATTTCGGCCGCCTGTCCCCCGAACGAAAAAGGGGGAATGCGGCCATTCCCCCTTTGCATTCAATCTAGCGCGTCGCGCCGGTTCGGGTGAAGTGCCTACTCCGCAGCCTCCGCCGGGCCCGGCTCGACCGACACGAAGGTCCGTCCACCGCGCGTCGTATGGAAGCGCACGGCGCCTTCGGTCAGCGCGAACAGCGTATGGTCGCGGCCCTGGCCGACGTTGCGGCCGGGATGGAATTTCGTGCCGCGTTGACGCACCAGGATGTTGCCCGACACGACGATCTCACCGCCGGCGCGCTTCAGTCCGAGACGACGGCCCCGTGAATCGCGGCCGTTGCGTGACGAACCGCCGGCTTTCTTATGCGCCATGAGCGGCCTCCTTGCCGGCGCGAATGCCGGTGATGCGCAGAACCGTCATCGCCTGACGATGGCCGTTCTTGCGGCGATAGTTGTGGCGGCGCCGTTTCTTGAACACCAGGATCTTGTCGCCGAGTTTGTGCTCGAGCACCTTGGCGGTGACCGACGCGCCGGCGATCAGCGGCGCACCGGCTTTCGCCTCGTGGCCCTCGCCACCGAGCATGAGAACCTCATCGAGCGTCACGCTCGAACCCGGCTCGCCGGCGAGTTTCTCGACAAAGATCACGTCGTCCTTGACGACTCGGTATTGCTTACCGCCGGTGCGGATGACAGCGTACATGGCGCGCCCTGAAAAAGAGAACGGACGGGACCGGCCCATCCGTTGGCGCGGACTATAGCCGGGAAGCGGCGCGTGTCAACGGTTTTGCGCCGCCGCCCGGGGGATTTTCTCCAGCCTTTGCCGAAGGTTAGCGGCCGAGGTCAGTTGCAGAAAGGCGATGGTCCGGCCGAGACCTGGTTGGGCGAGGTGAACGCACCGGTCGCGCCGCCGGCCAAGCCGCCGGCCGCGGCACCCAGCGCCGGATTGCCGGCCAGCGCGCCCACGGCCGCGCCGCCGGCCGCGCCGATACCGGCGCCCGTCACTGCACGGCAGCCAGGCGATTGACCGCAGGCCGCAAGCGACAGCATGGCGGCCGTGAAAAAAACCGAGCGCATGAAAACAGCCATCTCGATCCTCCTTTCGGTCGCAAGCGACCGCGCTATGAAAACGCCGGCGCGGTCGCCTTTTTCCTTCGCAAGTCGTGACAAGTTTGTGGGATTGCGGCCGGCCGGGTGGCTGGTTTAGGCTCCGCGCCCTGTCGGAGAGGTGCCGGAGCGGTCGATCGGGGCGGTCTCGAAAACCGTTGTGCCCTTTACTGGGTACCGTGGGTTCGAATCCCACCCTCTCCGCCACTACCCTTGAAAATGCCCGCTTCGGGGACAGGTTTCGCGAAATCAACGACTTGACGTTCCCCCGCTGGAACCACGGGGTGGAACACGAGGAGATTTCGCATTGGGAAACCGGAAGTCATGCTGAATTCGATTCACCGCCCCTTTGTATTGATGGAAAACCGTCTTCAGCACGGTCATCCAGCAAAACTTTATTCCAATCCACAAACGATAATTCGCTGCGATGAACAAAGCGAAGTTGCCAGTGCTTTCCAGGCAATCGAAGCTGGGCTTGCTAAAGGATTACACGCTGCCGGATTCCTCAGTTACGAGTTGGGCTACGGTTTCGAGCCAAAACTGTTACCGCTGACGCCCACACAACGCATGCTGCCGTTGATGTGGTTTGGCCTGTTCGCATCACCCTCGTCTCTGCCGCAGAAACTGCTTGATGACGATCTGGCATCTCTGGGACCGGCGCCGCCGCTCGAAGAATTGTGGCCTGCGCTCGATCGCGCAACCTATCGGAACAAATTCAGACAGACCTTGGACTTTATCGCTGCTGGCGACGTCTATCAGGTCAATCTCACCTTTCCCATGCGCTTTCGATATGGCGGAGACCCGTTCGCCCTGTACGCCTGTCTACGCGCACGTCAGCCGGTTGCCCATAGTGCGGTTGTGGCACTGAATGACGCCACCATACTCTCCATATCGCCTGAACTGTTTCTCCATGTCGAGGGCCGCCAGGTAACAACACGACCGATGAAAGGAACCAAATCACGAGGCGTGACCGAACAGGCCGATCTTCTCGCTCAGCAGAATTTGCGTGAAGACCCCAAGCAGCGAGCCGAGAATCTGATGATCGTCGATCTTCTTCGCAACGATCTGTCGCGGGTCAGCGAGTTCGGGTCAGTCAAAGTACCGACGCTATTCCACGTCGAAACCTATCCCAGTCTCCATACCATGACATCGACGGTAACAGCCACGTTGCGTCCAGGCGTATCGCCGTCCGAGACAATGAGGGCGTTATTCCCTTGCGGTTCGATCGTTGGGGCGCCGAAGCACCGCGCATGCGAATTGATCCGCCTTCTGGAAGACCATCCGCGCGGTGTTTATACGGGAGCCATCGGCAGCTTTGCACCGGATGGCGGCTCTGAACTAAGTGTCGCTATCCGAACCGCAGTAATTTCATCAGACGGCAAAGGGACTTATGGAATTGGTGGCGGCATCGTCGCCGATTCCAAGCCGGATTCGGAATACGATGAATGCCTGCTAAAGGCCAAGGTGCTGACCGAACTCGCCGCCGATTACAGTCTGATCGAGACTTTGCGCTACTCGCCGCAGCATGGCTTTACTCGGCTTGCCCTTCATCTCGAGAGATTGGAGCGCTCGGCAGCATTGCTCGGCTTTTCGTTTGACCGCGGTGAAGCCAATCGAGAGCTTGCCAAGCAATTGGCGTTTGCAGAATCCGATCAGCGCGTAAGGCTGCAATTAAATCGCAACGGTACCCTGGCAATCAGCCGGGAACCTCTGTCGGCAGAGGTTAGAGGCCCTATGAACGTTGCGATCGCCGGCCATCGCATTGATTGCGCCGATCCATTCTTGCGCCACAAAACCACATGCCGCCAAATGTATGACCAGGCCTATAGCGCGGCCCTGGCTTCAGGCAACGATGAAGTTCTATTCCTCAATCAGCATGGATTAGTCGCCGAAACTTCGCGCAATACGGTCTTTGCCCAATTCGGAAACGTACTAGCGACTCCACCAGTAGCCAGTGGCGTTCTACCAGGAGTCTTGCGGCAACAGATGCTGCAACAGGGAAAAGCTGTCGAACGTGATTTTACCCTTGATGACCTACGTCGGGCCGATTGCTGGTTCCTTGGAAATAGTCTGCGCGGCCTAAGAACTGCTCGCTTGAAGCAGTGCGACGTTGTCGTGTTCCCGGTCACGTAGGCTGTCGCGATCGTAGGGCACGTGCCACGGATCGCGTGTCACACGGCGTGCGGCGGCGCTGGCTCAGCTTCTCTAAACCCCCGTTCGCGCGCTAGGCTCGCGCCATGCGTTACGCGCTTTACTACTGGCCGCAGATTCAGGGCCGCGGCGAGTTCGTTCGTCTCGCGCTCGAAGAGGCGGGCGCCGATTACGTCGACGTCGCGCGAACGAAGGGCGGCATAGACAAAATGATGCGGTTGTTGAAAGGCGCCGTGCGCCCGCCGTTCGCGCAGCCCTTTCTCAAAGCCGGCTCGCTGCTCATCGCCCAGACGGCGACGATCCTGTTTTATCTCGGCGGACGGCATGGATTGGCGCCTAAGGACGAGGCCGGGCGGCTCTGGGTCCATCAATGTCAGCTGACGTTGCTCGACTTCCTGGTCGAGATCCACGACACCCATCATCCGATCGGAGCCGGCCTTTACTACAACGACCAGAAGACGGAAGCGCGTCGTCGTGCGGCGGATTTTCGCGCCAGCCGCCTGCCGAAATATCTCGGCTACTTCGAGCGCTTGCTGGCGAAACATCCGCGTGGCGGCCTTGCCGGTGCGAAGCTCTGTTACGCTGATCTGTCGTTGTTCCAGACGATCGTCGGACTCGCCTATGCCTTTCCCCAGGTGATGTCGGGCACGAAGCCGCGATATCCACGCCTCCATGCACTGCACGACCGCGTCGCCGCACGCCCGCGCGTGAAGGCTTACCTCGCGTCCGCGCGGCGCATTCTGTTCAACGAGCAGGGCATCTTCCGCTACTATCCCGAGCTCGACGGATGATGCGGCGCGCCTTGCTGTTGTTCCTGATCATCTTCGTCCTGCCGCTGCTCGTGAGCGCCTGCGTCTACGGGCTTGGCAACGGCGTACCCTGGTACGAGGCGCGCCGCGATCCGACCGGTCTCGCGCCCGATCCCACGACGACGCCGGAAGCCGTCATTCAGGTGTACTCCGCGCGCGCCGTCGCGTGGCGCGGCATCTTCGCCGTCCACACCTGGATCGCGGTCAAGCCGAGCGGCGCGCCGCGCTTCACGCGCTACGAAGTCCTCGGCTTTGGCGTCAGCCAGGGCGCGCCGGCGGTGCGCGTCGATCGCATGGGGCCGGACAATTACTGGTTCGGCGACAAGCCGACGATCGTGCTCGACCGGCGCGGACCGGGCGTCGACGCGCTCATCGACAAGATCAAAGCGGCGGTCGCCTCCTATCCTTATCCGCGCGAATACCGCGCCTGGCCCGGCCCCAACAGCAACACCTTCACGGCCTATGTCGCGCGCGCCGTGCCCGAATTAGGCTTGGCGCTGCCAGCCAATGCGGTGGGCAAGGATTTCCTGCCCGGTTTCCAAGTGTTTGCGCCAGCGCCGAGCGCGACGGGCTACCAGGTCTCGCTTTACGGTCTTGCCGGGTTGCTGGTGGCGCGCGACGAAGGGGTCGAGCTCGACCTGCTTGGCCTCGATTTCGGTGTGGATTTCGCCAAGCCGGGACTCAAGTTGCCCGGCGTCGGCTGGTTGGGCATCGGCCGCCGGACACCGGCCTGACGCCTCAATCGAGGCAGATTAGCAGTTTACCGATGGCGCGGCCGCCCCGCCGATATCGCGCCGATCCACACGCTATGGCAGGATTGCAATCAGGCGACGGGCGGCGAGACATATGACTACAACCGTACGGGCGTTGAAATCCAAGACCAGCAGCGGCGACGGCTCGGTGATCGCGCGGCTCGATGCTGAAGTCGATGCCTTCGTGCGGCGTACGCGCTTCTTCCACGAGCCAATGACACGCGGCCGCGCCGCCATGTTCGTCTTCCAGCATCGCCAGAACACTCGGCACCGCAATTCGGTGCTCAAGCTGCGTGTCGCCACCAACTGTCCCGATTGGGACATCAGGCTGCGTATCATCGGCGCCTGTGCCGAGGAGATCATCGCCGATCACGAGCATGGCGGCGGCCGGCCGCATTGGGCGATTCTGGAGGAACTCGGTACCAAGATCGGCTTAAAGCACGACGCGATCCGCAACGCGCGGCTCCTGGCCTCGACGCAAATGGCGTGGCTCGCGTGGGACGCGCTCATGTCCAATCGGCCGTGGCTCGAAGGCCTGGTCGCGAACACCTGCGCCGAACGCGCCAACATTCCGGGTTACGGCGAAGGCATCCTGCGCAAGCACGGTTGGTTCGGCGTCGAGCGGCAGCGCTGGGGCAAGCTCTTCGGCCTCGCCGACGACGACCTCGAATTCTTTGAGCTGCACGAAGCGGCTGACATCGCCCATTCGGATCTCGGCTGGAAAACCATCGCCGAGCAGGCCGAGCGCCAGGACGCCGCCGACGCGGTGGTGCGGGCCTGCCGCGTCAATCTGGTGGTCTGGGAAAATTATCTCGATGGGATTGCGGATGGCGGCGACGCGCTCGATCGCGGCCGCGAACCGACTTATGTCTGATTGAGGTCCGCCGCCGGCGGCACGGTGGACAAGGCGCGCGAGGACCCAATGCTGATCGATTGTCGCGACAGGTCCGAGGTCGAAGCGGCGCGAACGGTGGTGGAGCGCTACGACGCGCTGACGCCCGGCGAGCGCGCCGAAGTGTTGCTGGCGAATTACCCTCAGCACACGCGGATGTGGCTGCTGGAGGCCGGCATCCGTCACGTGCCGTGGTGCGATGAAAAACCGCCGCGAATGGCGAGAGCCTGAAACCCAATTGAAGGAGCCTCTGATGTCGAAGCAGCGGATCAGCTACGTGGCGTTGGATCGGATGGACGGGGCGATGCGGGCGGAGATGGAGCGGTGCCAGCGGGAAGGGACGCCGCGGCCCGAGAGCTCGGCGGTGCGGGCGCATGTGCCGGCGTGTTTCTGGTTTTTCGCCAATTCGTGGCGGGACATCTTCCGCAACGGGGTGCTGGAGCACGCGATCAAGGAGCTGTGCCGGCTCTACGTGTCGCGCTCGGTGCAGTGCGAGTATTGCGGCAACCAGCGGTCGGTGAAGGCGGCGCAGTCGGGGGCGGTGATCGAGGACCATGTGAAGGACCTGCTGAACTTCGAGTCGTCGAAGAACTACGACGACCGGCAGAAGGCGGCGCTGGCCTATGCCGAGGCGATTGTCTGGCACCTACAAACGGACGACGCCTTCTGGGAGCGGCTCTATCGGCACTACACCGAGGCGGAGCTGGTGGAATTGGGCTGCATGATCGGGCTGACGCTGGGGCAGCAAAGCTGGCTGCGGCTTCTCAACATCGAGCATCACCAGGTGCTGTCCGGCACCGACGCGTCGATGGCGCCGGGCTTCGAGACCGCCCAGCGCCTCGCCGCCACCAAGGCCGAACCCGATTACTGGGCCGCCACCCCAACCAAACCGCCAAACTCTAACGCCGCGGAGTAAAGCGACAGACGATCGAACCTGCAACGGGGGGATAAGCCTGTACGACAACGCCGGGGTCCTGGACGTCGTTGGCCGCATCTTGATGGCCGGGTTTTTCGTCGTTACCGCAATCCTCAACATGAACAAGGCGCAGGTGAAGAGTCACGTCGACCGACTGATCGCCGGCGGCACGCCCTATCCGACCGCAGTGTTCTGGATCGGCATCGTCATGGAGCTGATCGGTGCGGCGTTGGTCCTGTCCGGCTGGAATGCGCGCACCGGCGTCGTGCTCTTGATCGCATTCACGATCGTGGCGTCCTTGCTGTTCCTGCGCTTTTGGCAACAGACCGACCCGATGCGGCGGGTCATCATGCGCAACGGCATGCTGGCGAACGTCGCCATTGTGGGCGGTTTGTTGCTGTTGCTCGAGCGCGCGGGCTGATCCGGCCGTTGGCTGCGTCCGGAAGGCGCTATGCGCTCTCGTCTTTCGCGCGTGGATTTCGTACAACGGGTGCCATCATGGATGCTCTCACCGCATTGACGACCCGCGTCTCGCCGGCGGCGCTCGACGCACCCGGCCCGTCGGGTGACACATTGCAAAAGATCCTCGAGGCGGCGGTCGCCGCGCCCGACCACGGCCGCATGCAGCCGTGGCGTTTCATCCTCATTGAAGGCGCGGCGCGGGAGAAATTCGGCGCCCTACTCGCTGAATCACTGTCGCGGCGCGAACCAACGGCGCCTGCCGGCAAGCTCGATGCCGAACGCAAAAAGGCATTGCGCGCGCCGTTGATCGTCGTTATCGCGGCGTCCGTGCAGGTGCATGCGAAAGTGCCCGAAATCGAACAACTCGTTGCCGTTGGTGCGGCGGCCCAGAACATGCTGGTCGCCGCCTACGCGCTCGGTTTCGGCGGATTCTGGCGCACCGGCGCCATCGCCTATGATCCGGCGATGAAACGCGCTCTCGGCCTCGCCGAATCCGACGCCATCATCGGCTTTCTCTATTTGGGCACGACCAAAACGCCGGGCCAGCCGCGCCAAAACGACACCGCCTCGGTCACCCGCCGCTGGCCGGGCTGAATCACGGCGCTCCTCGACGGGCGTCGGCGGATTTTACGACAGCCATAGACCTTGCTGCCAAAGCGCCGGTTTCCAGCGCTGGCACGTCGTTTGCTCTCTGATTGATTGTTGATTGCCGTTGTTCAGTATCGGGAGCTGGTAATGATGAATTTCGTACTTTTCGCGTTGGGCTTGCTGACGGCAGCCTGCGACACGCTCGTTCGTATCTGATTCCACCGAAACGGATTTGAACGCTGCGCACGGGTGCCGCGGCGCGTCCTATGCCATGCCGCCCTTGATATGGGCGCGGCTGTCGTCCGAGCCGGCAAAGTCGCCGGTGCCGAGCGCCCGAAGCCATTTTCCCGTCCGCACCAAGCCGCCGAACGTGAAGAGATGCAATCCGGCGATGTCGATTTCGGTGGGCTCCGCCGCGGCGAGCGCGCGGATTACCTTGTCGGGCCCGGATTCAACGAGCAGCCGCGCGATCGAGGTCTGGCCGCCAACCAGCGCGAGCAGCGAATTGCCGATGCCGCAATGCATGGCGAACTTCGCCAGCGTGGCGATGCTCGCGGGACCAGCGAGACCGACGTGTGCCGGAACCGCGATGCCGGCCGCGCGCATGCGCGCCAGCCAGCCGACGATCGGCGCCGCGTCGAAACAGAATTGCGTGACGATATAGGGTGCGATGCCGTCGCTTTGCAGCCGACGGAGTTTCGCGGCCAGCGCAGCGTCGAGGGTGGCGGTCGCGATCTTGGGATGTCCTTCGGGGTAACCCGCGATGCCGACGGTCCGGATGCCGTGTTTGCTCAACAGGCCGGTTTCGATCAGCTCGAGACTTGAATGGAACGGACCGGCCGGCCGGTCGAGGTCGCCGGCGATGACTAGCACGCGATCGACGCCGGTACCGACGGCGCGCGCCAGAAAATCATCGAGTTGCGTCGGGCCGGTGAGATAGCGCGCCGCGACGTGGGGCACCGGACAGAAGCCGGCGCGCTTCAGCCGCGCCGTGGTCTCGACGACCGCGTGGTAAGAATCGTTGGCCGCGAAATTGACGTAAACCGGCGTACCCGGCGCCAGAAAGCCGCAGCAGAGTTGTTCGCTGCCGTGCTCGCGCGCTGAAAGCTCGATGGAAATTCCACTCAGCAGCTCGGCGATGCGCTGGCGCCGGCGATCGAGCATTGGCGCGGGCTCGGCCACGCTGCCGATGCGTGCGGCCGGAATCATCCGGAATCCCGCTTGCGTGAGATGATATAGGACTCATCCCAGAACCAAAGGCCGCCGTGCTTCTGCAGCACTTCGCGTGTCGCGTCGAGATACGCCGTGCTGCCGATAACCTCGGATAGCCGATGGTCCTCGATCTGGGCGACGTAGATCGCCGCGTTCCAGGCCGCGAACAGGGTCGACGTGCCGATCGATTCGCTGATTTCGCTCGGCAAGGTGTGCATCTCGTAGCGGAAGATCGACCGCGTATCGGCATAAGCATTGAAATTGAGATCGCGGCCGTTGCTGCCGAGCTCGGCCTTGACCGCGCGCAGCAGCTGGTGCCGATCGTGCAGGAACGGGTTCTCGCCGGGCCATATCCGCTGAATGATCTCGAGCCCCGGATCGTTGCCGTGCGAATGGATGCCGATGAGCCGGCCGCCCGGCGCCAGCGCCCGCGCCAGCGGCACGATCACCTTCTGGGCCTTGAATTCGAGCGGCGCGCGGGCGCGATAGGGTTGCGAGGCGATGACCAGATCGTAGTCCGCACGCGTCGCGCCACGCCGCGGCCGCAGCGGATCGAGCAGGAATTTGTAGTCGTCGCGGTAGATCACCAGCACGACCGGCTTTTCATAGATCGGATTGCCCGAGACCTTGCTGAGCTTGGCACGCCAGTTCTGGTTGAGGAACGATTGGAGCTGGGTGATCTGTTGCTCGAATTCGTGCGCCGTGCCGCCTGTCAGGCCGACCTCGTGCCAGACCAGGCTGGTCGCGGCGGTGACCGAATTGGGCGTGAGCCACGGCGCTTCGGAGTAATACATGTTGGTCAGGACGAGGACCGTCGCCGGATGCTCGTAGAATCGGTCCGGCATTTTTTCGAGCGTCAGGCGCACGTCCTCGAGGCTGATCTCCTTGCCGACGATATAGAGCGGCGTCGTCGGAAAGCGGTTGTGCAGCGAGCGCGTGACGCGCGCCAGCACGGTGCCGTCGCCCATGCCGGCGTCGAAGACGCGGATGCCGGGCGGCCGCGGATGGATGTTGCCAAGCTCCATACCGACGCGCTCGGCGACCGTCCATTTCTCGCCGCAGGTATTGACGAACAGCAGATATTTTTGCCGGTTGTCGTAGAAGCGAAAATTCCTTTCGGCCTTGCCCTTGCCGTTGACCTCGGCGAGGACGGGCGGAATCGGCTTGGCCAGCGGCGGCGATGCCGTGGCCGGCGCCGGCGCGGCGACCGCCACGGTGCGGGCGCGCGTTGCATCCGACTTGTGGCGCACCATGAAGTCGTGCACGCGTTCGACGGTCTCGACCGTCACGCGGCCGCCGAAGCGCAGCCGGCTGACCAGCTTGCCGTCGTTGACGGCGAGGCGGCCGAACGTCGACTCCGCCATGCCGACGCGGCGGCAGTATCCCGAAATCTCGTGCAGTAGCGACTGGCTATCCATGCGCATCCACCCCTGGCGCGCGCGTCGCGCGCTTGTTGCTTTGGCCTGATTTCGAACGCTCATGGCGCACCGGTCAACCACAATTCCGCCCACGTCAATTGTGGGCATAATAGTGGGAAAAATCCCATTAAAATGGGCAAATAATCATGCCATGCCTGGCCCATTTCGGCCGTTCATAAAACCCGTGGACGACCGCTCAGATGCTAAAATCCGACGGAACGCACCTCGAGTGGGCAGGTGTTAGATGCCGCCCCAGACCTCGGTGGCGACTTCGGCGACAAGTGCCAGTTTGCGGCGCTCGAGGTCGATCGCCAGCTTGTTGCCGTGATGCGAGCTAACGAAGCCGCGTTCCTTGTCGGCGCAGGACGGCGGTTGCGTGTCTTTGCGATGGCGGTCTCCCAATCGGCAATTTTTCTATCACCCGATAGGCGATTCTTCTATCGTCCGCCGGTTGCGGAACCAGGAGACCGGCCATGCCGTCCGTCCGCGGCGCGCGCCGAGAACGGCCGCGCCGCCGCGCCGAGGAGATTATCGATGCCGCCGCTGCGGTCTTCGCCGAGCGCGGCTATCACGGCGCTTCGACTCAGGACGTCGCTGACCGCCTCGGTATGCGCCAGGCCAGCCTCTATTATTACGTGCCGTCGAAGGAGGCGGCACTGGAGCAGGTCTGCTTGCGCAGCGTCGGCGATTTTGTCGAGCGGGCGCAGGCGATCGCGGCTGGTCCGGGTCGTGCACCCGACAAGCTGGCGGCGATCGTCGAAAGCCATCTGGCGCCGGTCGAGATGCGCGGCGATTACGTGCGCTGCTTTCTGCGCGAACGCCGGTTCCTGCCGCGCGACAGCGCGCGGCGCATCGGCCGGGTCGCGCATCAGTATGAGGGCGTTCTGCAAGGCGTGATCGAAGCCGGCATCGCGGCGGGCGAACTGCGGCGCGATCTCGATCCGCGGTTGACGACCTTGGCGCTGATCGGCATGTGCAACGCGGCGATGGAATGGTATGGGCGTGAGCCGAATGCGCCGCTTGGCCGCATCGCCGATCGGTTCGCGGCGCTCGTCATCGACGGCATGCGGGCGGCGCGCCGCACGGCGCCGCCTAGCGGAAATCGCGCGAAGGGAAGCGGTGGTCGCGCCGGTTCTCGGCCGCGGCGGCGAATTGGTGGGTGATCGTGGTTTCGCGTGCGGTGGCGAGCACGCGCAGTTCGGCCGAGCAATCTTCGAGCCGGTTAAGTTGATGATGGTCGCGGGATGTCGTTCGATTGCGTCGAGCGGACGGTGCCTTGGCCGGTTACCGTGAATCGATCCGGTCGTAGTGGTGCTTGAGGTTCCAGCCGATGAACACCAGGCACACGACGAACAGCGCGTAACCGGCTGATTCCACCGCGCCGCGCGCATCGGCGGCAAGGAACAGGCCGCCGACGCCGATCGCGCTCAACAACGCGATCAGCAGCAGCAGCGAGTCCGGCCGCTCGACCAAAATGTCGAACGGCCAGCCGCGCACCGGATGATCGCAGACATGCTTAACCAGCCAGATGAGCGCGAAGAGCGCCAATCCGGCGGTGAACAGACCGGCGGCGTAGGTATCCGGGCCGCGCGCGCCGCTGGCGGTGAGGAATCCGAGCAGCGACGCGCAGCCGAGCAGCACGCCCAACAGCCAGGGTACGATCCAGTTCCAGATGTCGCGCAACGGCACGCGCCGGGCACGCCTGGCTGTGGCTTCCGCTGCGCGCGACCGGTCATCGTCCATGACGACGCGCTCCACGCTCGGTCCCGTTAGAATCTCAACGCTGGCGCGGCGAGGGAGTTCCGACGCGCGGGCCGTGTCAGAGGTGCAGGCCGCTTGACGCCAAGCCGTCGAGCACGAATTGCGCCGCCAGGGCTGCCAGGATGAGGCCCAGGACGCGGCTGATGACGTTGGCGCCGGAGATGCCAAGGAGACGCGATAGTCGCGATGCGAACAGCAGCGCCACGAGCGTCAGGCCGAGCACCACCGCCAGGGCGGCGATCACCAGTGCCGCCGTCAGCGGGATTCCGGCGCGACCGATCAGGAGAACCGTCGAGGTGAGGGCGCCCGGGCCGGCAAGCAGCGGAAACGCCAGCGGAAACACCGCGACGTCGTCGCGCCGCCGCGCCTCCTCGCGCTCGGGCGGCGTCGGCGCATGGATGCCGGAGGGCCGCGCAAAAGCCATGTCGATCGCCAGCAGGAACAAAAGAATGCCGCCGGCGATGTGAAAAGCGGCGAGCGAGATCCCAAGCGCCTGCAACAGCGGTGCGCCCGCGAATGCGAAGACCAGAAGCAGGGCTGCCGCGACCGCAACGCCGCGCAGCGCGGCTTCGCGTTGCTCGCGGCGGCTCCAATCGTGCGTCAACATCGCGAAGATCACCGCGGTGCCGATCGGATCGACGATCACGCCGAAGATGACGAAGCTGTCGACCAAGGTCGCGATCACGGGTTCCTCACGGGAACAGGCCGCGTAGCTGCTTGCCGGCGCGGACTTTTTCGACGCCCAAGGCCATCGCCGCGAGGCGGTTGGAAACCCGGTCGTTGCGGCCGCGTCGGGCCACCTGGCGGAAGGCGGTTTCCAGAATCTGCTCGAGCCGGTGATTGACCTCGGTCTCGGTCCAGAACAGCTGCTGCAAATCCTGTACCCACTCGAAATAGGAGACGATGACGCCGCCCGAGTTGCACAGGATGTCGGGAATGACAAAGATTTCGTCCTGGCGTCGGTCGAGGATCGCGTCGGCGGCCGGCGTCGTTGGACCGTTGGCGCCTTCAGCCAGGATGCGGCACTTGATCCGGCCGGCGTTTTTCTCGGTGATCACCTGTTCGACCGCCGCCGGAACCAAAACCGTGCAGGGCTGCGTCAGCAGCTCGTCGCCCCCGATCGCTGCGCCCGTCGACCAACCGGCCAGCACGCCGCCATGCGCTTGCGCGTGCGCTTCGATCGCCTCGAGCGGCAAGCCTTTCGGGTCGTAATAGGCGGCGGTATGGTCCGCCAAACCGACGATCTTGACGCCCATGCGCCGCGCCAAGGTCGCCGCGGCGACCGAACCAACGTTGCCGAAGCCTTGGATGATCGCCGTCGTCTCGGTTGCCTTGAGTTTCATCGTCTCGAGCGCGCGCGCGACGAGATAAGAGATGCCGCGGCCGGTCGCCTCGCGTCGGCCCACAGTTCCGCCGACGGCAACCGGCTTGCCGGTGACGATCTCGGTGACCGCATGACCTTGATGCATGGAGTAGGTGTCCATGAACCAGGCCATGACCTGTTCGTTGGTGCCCATGTCAGGCGCCATGATGTCGGTATGCGGACCGACGAACGGGATCATCTCCTGCATGTAGCGGCGTGACACCGCTTCGAGTTCGCGTTTCGACAAGGCGCGCGGATCGCAGGCGACGCCGCCTTTGGCGCCGCCATAGGGCAGCCCGACGAGCGCGCATTTCCAGCTCATCCAAACGGCCAGCGCCGCCACCTCGCCGAGTTCGAGTCCGGAGGAAAAGCGCGTGCCGCCTTTCGTCGGGCCGAGCGTCAGGTGATGCTGGACGCGATAACCGGTAAAGATTCGCGTCCGGCTGTCGTCCATGTTGACCGGAATGGTGACGACAAGCGCGCGTTTCGGATACAGCAACCGGCCGCGTTCGTTCTCGGGAATGCCGAGATGGTCGGCGACGATGCCGAACTGTTGCCGCGCCATGTCGAAGATCGGGCCCGAATAGATATCCACGCACGCCTCCGTCGCGACACTCGGGCGGCACAGTATCGGAATTTATATGACGAGGGCTAGGGCACCGCGCGGTTTATTGCGCTCGCATCGCGGTCCGGCGAAGCGGCACCGGCGGCGAGATCAGCACGAGCTGGATCGGTGTGCCGTCTTCCCACAATTTGAAGGCGATCGGAACGCTGCGGTCGTCGAGCCAGACGACGCCACGTTTTTGCCCGTCGATAAGATACTGGTGGAGCAGTTGGGTCTTGCCGTCGAACGTCACCGGCGTTTCGTTGCCGCCGCTGATCCGAACATCCTCGATCTGGCCGCTCTTGGTTGACATCACGACGTGCGCGTCGAGAAAGTTGGGCGACCACGGATTGGATGTCCGCACGTCGGCGGGCGCCAGCGTCGTGCCGTCGGGCGTCGTGATCGCGAAGGTATTGCCGCGCGCCGCGCCGGCGACGTCAATGCTCGTGCCGTTGGTCGTGGTGACGCCATGGAACGCAACGAGCCGGCCGTTGTGCCAATCCTCGCTACGCGTCGCGTCCTGACGGTACACGACGAAACCCAGCAGCCGCACCGCGACGTGCAGCACGCTTTCGACATGGGTGCGGTCGCCCGATTGATCGATGATATTGGTATAGGTGCCGATCTGTCCGAAGGTCGGATGTTCGACCTCGTATTGGTAGCTTTGCGTCTCGGCGCGCGTCGGCGTAACGACCGCGCACAGCGCAGACGCAAAAACCAGAGCAGCGGCGACCGGAAGCGATTGCGCTCGTGCCATGACCCGTACGATTGCACGGATCATAGGCCGCTGCCCCCGGGCGCTGCCAGCGGTTCCCGGCTTATTGCCGCGAAATCTGTCCCGTGTCCGGATTGATCACAACCCGGAATTGCTGGCCGTTGTCGGTCACCAGCGCCGTGTAGGCATTACCGCTCGGTCTGAAGTCGCTAAACGACGCATAGCCTTGCGCTTCGAGGACGTTGAGCGCGGCCGTCGCGCGGCTGCCTTGCGGGTTATCGAGATCGGGAGCTGTGGGCTCGCTGGTCGCCGGCAGCGCCGCCGGGCTGGGCGTGCCGGTGGCGGATGAAGCGCCGTCCAGCGCGCGCGGCGGCGCGCCGAGCTCCTCGCCGGTCGCCGCCGTTGGTGCGGGCATCGCGGTTGACGCAGGCGCCGGCGCGGCCGCTTGGCCGGGCGCACCGTAGGGCGACGGCGTGGCGTTCGGCCATGCCTGCGCATGCGCGGTGCCGGCCATGGCGAGGGTGGCAAACAGGGCAAGAGCGGTGCGTTGCATGAAACCTCCCTGACAGGCGGTTGGACGCCAGCGGGCGTCCGTTGCATCGATCTGCGTCAAGTGATGCGCCTGATTTTGGCGGATTGAAGGCAAATCCTTCGCAACGATCGGCACTGGCGGGGCCCCCGGCTGGTTTTCTATAGTCGATTGCGAGCCATGGCCCGTAACACCACCCGGCCGCAGCGACGGCATACAGGCAGTTTGGACCACTATTCGCAATTCTGGGCGCATTACCTGCGCGAACATGGCCGCGCCGAAACTCGGCTTTGGCATTTTTTCGGCACCGGTGTCGCGATTGTCTGTCTCGCTGGCCTGCTCGCAACCGGTAGCCTGTGGTTTCTCGCCGGCGCGCTGCTGGCCGGCTATGGTCCGGCGTGGATTGCACACGCAGTCTATGAAGGCAATCGGCCGGTCACCTTTACGCACCCGCTGTGGTCGCTGGTCAGCGATCTGCGCATGTTCGGTCTTTGGCTGATGGGTCGGCTTGACAGCGAGTTGGCGCGTGCCGGCGTGCCGGTCCGGCGCCGTCGCCGCGGCTGAGGCCATGCTGGAATCGCAAACGACAATCGACGGCTTCAAGCTCGCGGCGGCCGAACGCGCCGTCGCCATGATCGCCGACGGCATGACCGTGGGACTTGGCAGCGGCACGACGGCGGAATTCGCGCTGGCGGCGCTGGCGGTGCGGGTTGCCGGCGGCCTGAAGGTGTCTGGGGTTCCGACGTCGGAACGCACCGCCGGTCTCGCGCGCGAATGCGGCATACCGTTGGCGCCGTTCGACGGCCGGCCGATCGACCTCGCGATCGACGGCGCGGATGAAATCGAACGCGACACGCTCAACCTTATCAAAGGGGGCGGCGGCAACCTGGTGCGCGAGAAACTGATCGCGCGCGCCAGCCGACGCTTCATCGTGATCGCCGACGAACGCAAGCTGGTCGATCGGCTTGGCGCCCATGTGCCGCTGCCGGTCGCGCTTTTGCCGTTCGCACGGCAGCTTGCGTTGCATGAGCTCGCGGCGCTCGGCGCCGCGGGAACGATCCGCCAAACCGGCGGCCGCGATTTCGTCACCGACGACGGCTTGATGATCGCCGACTGTGCCTGCGGCGCGATCGCCGACGCGAAGACGCTGGCGACGCGCATCGCGGCGATCCCCGGCGTCGTCGACAGCGGCCTGTTCCTTGGCCTTGCCGCCGAAGCGATTGTCGCCGGCCGAACCGGCGTGGGCGTGCTTTCGCCCGTCAAATGAATTGAACCAATTCACCGGCTCCGCCGTTTTTTCGGTAAGGCGCGAGTTTCTCCATGGTTCGGTATCCTTGCCAATCGGATCGCATGACAGCCGAGGCCGGTGCGTCGGTCGATGGCCGCAGCCGTTGCCCCGATATGCGGGCGGTTGCGGCAGCGCCACGGCTGGCCCGGCGCATCGGCTGATGCTGGAACCGATGCCGAAGGCAGCGTCCCGCGGCAAAAAGCGTTCGCATTCCGGCAAACCGCCGGGCGCGCCGTTGCGTTGCGACGCTGACCAGATCGCCGCGGCGCTACGCCAGTTCTACAACCGCATTGCGGCCGAGCCGCTGCCGCGCCGGCTCGTCAACCTGCTCACTCGCCTCAAGGTGCGTCACTGAACGCGTGTATTACTTTATGTCCCGATGGGTCATCGTGATCGGCAACACACGCACCATGGTTGCAGGCGTTTCACTTGACACGCTCCGCCGCAACGGTTGACCGTCACATCGCATGACGACGGCCGACAAGCCGACGGCACGGATCGAGGATTACGCGTTGATCGGCAACCGCGTCACTGCGGCGCTGGTTGGCCGGGACGGCTCGATCGACTGGCTGCCGCTGCCCCGCTTCGATTCAGCGGCATGTTTCGCCGCGCTTCTGGGAACGCACGCGAATGGCCGATGGCTGATTGCACCGGCGGAGCCGGTACGCAAGGTCGAGCGGCGCTATCGCGGCGATACGATGGTGCTCGAGACGCGGTTCATCTGCGAATCAGGCACTGTCACGCTGATCGATTTCATGCCGAAAGCGCGGCCGGGCATTGTCGATGTCATGCGTATCGTCCGGGGCGAGCGCGGCACCGTGCCGATGCGCTTCGAGGCAATCTTCCGTTTCGATTACGGCAGCGTCGTTCCGTGGGTGCGCCGGCGTGCGCATGGTTTGCGCGCGGTTGCTGGGCCGGATGCAGTCGTCCTGCGAACGGCGATCGCGCTCAAAGGGCGAGACAAGACGACGGTCGGTGAATTCAACATCCGCGCCGGCGAAACCGTGCCTTGCACGCTGAGCTGGTGTCGTTCGTACCTCGACGAGCCGCCGGCGCTCGATCCGGCCGCGGCGCTGGACGATACCGAGGCCTATTGGCACGAATGGAGTGCGCGCTGCGACCGCAAGGCCGGCGGTGAATGGCATGACGCGGTCATGCGCTCGCTGCTGACGCTCAAGGCACTCACCTATGCGCCGACCGGCGGCATAGTCGCGGCGCCGACGACGTCCCTGCCCGAGAAACTTGGCGGCGAACGCAATTGGGATTACCGCTATTGCTGGCTGCGCGACGCGACCTTCACGCTGTTCGCCTTCATCCTGTCCGGTTACATCGACGAGGCGAAAGCTTGGCGTGAGTGGCTGTTGCGTGCCGTGGCTGGTGCACCCGCCGATATGCAGATCATGTATGGCATCGCCGGTGAACGTCGGCTAACCGAATACGAGGTGCCGTGGCTCGGCGGCTACGCCGGCAGCCGGCCAGTCCGCGTCGGGAATGCCGCGCACTTGCAACGCCAGATGGATATCTACGGTGAGGTCATGGATGCGTTCTATACAGGGCGCGCGCATGGCGCGGCACCCGAAGACGACGTCGAGCGCATCCAGCAGGCGCTGCTCGAATATCTCGAGGGCCATTGGCAAGAACCCGATTCCGGAATCTGGGAAGTGCGCACCGCGGAAAAGCGCACCACGCATTCCGCCGTCATGGCCTGGGTGGCGTTTGACCGCGCCGTGCGCTCGGCCGAGAAGTTCGGTCTCAAAGGACCAACCAAACGCTGGGCCGCAGTGCGCGATCAGATCCACCGTGAGGTCTGCACGCAGGGGTTCGATTCCGAGCGCGGTGCCTTCGTGCAGCAGTTCGGCGGCAAGGCGCTCGATGCGGCGCTGCTGCGGATTCCGTTGGTCGGATTCCTGCCGCCCGACGATCCGCGTGTCGTCAAGACGATGGACGCGATCGCTGAGGAATTGATGTTCGATGGGCTGGTGCGGCGGTATATCCCGGATCAGGCGCCCGATGGACTGACCGGCAACGAAGGGGCGTTTCTGATCTGCTCATTCTGGCTCGCGGATAATTACGCGTTAGCGGGCCGACGGCGCGAGGCGCGCACGATGTTCGAACGGCTGCTCGCATTGCGCAACGATGTCGGGCTGCTGGCCGAGGAGTACGATCCGCACGCCAAACGGATGCTGGGGAATTTTCCACAGGCCTTCTCGCACGTCGGCCTGATCAATACCGCCCACAATCTGAGTCTGCCCAAGGGGCCGGCCGAACACCGCGCCGGCGGCTAGCGCTTTCGGCTGGTCTTGCGGGATTTTTCGGCGGTGGCTGCGCCGCTCAGCGCCGCAAGCGCGAGCAGAAGCCATTTATGTTCGTGGATCAGCGGCGCGAAGTCGCCGCTCTCGATCGCGGCGGCGAGCGTTCCGGTCCCGGTTTGCAACGCACCGCGGTTGCGCGTGAGCCAATATCCGCCGCCCGCCAGCGCCGCCGCGATGAGCGCCAGAACGCCGGCACAAATCAGCGGCGCCCCCCACGGCCCGACAAGCGGCAACAGCCAAATCCAAAGCGCGGCGACGGCGCAGCCGAAACTGGCCGCGACCATCATGGACGTCAACGCAAGCAGCAACGCGGCGACGGCAACACGCGGCGCCCGCTTGCGGGCACGCGAGAGAGCCGTGATCTCGGCGAGGACGGTCAACGCGAGTTTGACGATGCCGCCCATCCGCGTTTGTGGCCTAGCGGAGAACTATTCGGCCGCCAATGAAGCCGAGGCCGAAGGCGATCAGCAAGGTTGCCAGCGGCCGTTCCTCGACCTGACGGGCGAGTGCGTCGGCGCCGCGCCCGCCTTCGGCGAGCGCCCGATTGTAGAGCCGACGCGCTTCATCGGACATGTCCTCGACCTGGCCTGCGATGTTGTGCAACGCGCCTGATTTCACGTGTTCCATCAAGCGCGCGAGATCCTTGCGCAACGTGTCGATGTCGTCGCGGATGGCGTCGAGGTCCGCACCATTGGCCCGGGCTTTCACGGTATCGTTCATTGTCGCTCCTACTGTCACACAACCCCCGAATAATGCCCGCGTCGCAAAGCATGACCGAATCGGCGAAAAACTCAAGGCCGCGGACGGCGTGTGTCCCGGCCCGGTGACTTACCGGCGCAACTTGGCCTTGCGGCGTGGTGGCGCGAAGACCGGGTCGAGCGCCGCGTCCCACAAGTGAACGCCGCCGATCATGCCGTCGGCATTCGGCGTAACCTTCACGTCGCGCGGCAAATCGAAGTCGATCAGGCGCGTATTGCCGCCGCCGAGATAAAGCCGATCGAAGTTCACCAGGGTGCGGACGATGCCGATCGTCTTGCGCAGCCGGCGGTTCCATGTGCGTGTGCCTTTCTTGTCGGCCGCCGCGTTGCCGAGATATTGATCGTACGTTTTGCCCTTGAGCAGCGGATGCTGACCGAGTTCGAGATGCGGCAACAGGTGTCCATCCTGGAACAACGACGATCCGATGCCGGTGCCGAGCGTGAGCACGCATTCGAGGCCGCGGCCTTCGATGGCGCCCAGGCCCTGAACGTCGGCGTCGTTGAGTACGCGTGCCGGCTTTCGCAGCCGCCGCGTCAACGCGCGGTCGAGCTGAAACCCCGCCCAACATTCGGTGCCAAGATTAGGCGCGGTATGGACGCGTCCGCGCCGAACGTAGCCGGGAAAGCCCACCGATATGCGATTATAGTTCGGCAGCATGCGCACCAAGCCGCCGATGGCGCGCAGCAGCGCTTGCGGCGTCGCCGGCTGCGGCGTCCGCACGCGCACCGGCGCGGCGATCATCGCGCCGCCGCGATCGAGCACCGACGCCTTGACGTGCGAGCCGCCGACGTCGATCGCCAGGGTGAACGGCGGTGCGGCGCGCTCGATGGCGACGGCGCGCGGTAACGGCTCGGTTTCGGACGTCGTCACGGGCTCTATCATGGCGCGGCGTCGCGATCGAGAAACCACGTGACGCCGCCGACCGGTTGGATATGAGCGGCCGGCAGATTCTCGCCGCGTGTCAGCCGTTGGAGCACCGGCCGCTTGGCCGAACCGCTGGCAAGAAAAGCCACCGCCGCGCTGCTGTCGAGCGCGGGATAGGTCAGCGTCACTCGCGGTTCGGGCTTCGCCTCGGGCACGCCCGCGGCCCAATGGGTGCGTTCGGCCAACGCGGCAACGCCGGGAAAAAGCGAGGCCGTATGGCCGTCTTCGCCGAGGCCAAGGAGCGTCGCCGCGAAAAGCGGCCGATCGGGCGCGAGCGTGTCGGTGCCATAGAAGCGCTTGAGCTCGTTCTCGTAGGTCGCGGCGCCGCGCGCCGGTCCGTCGGCGGCCGCGATCGGGTGGATATGCGTCGGTGGAACCGGAACGTGGTCCAACAACGCGGCGCGGATCATCGCGAAGTTGCTGCGTGGGTGGTCCGGCGGCACGCAGCGCTCGTCGCCCCAAAACCAATGGACCCGGTCCCAGGGAAAGCAATCGCGATATGGCGACTGGGCAAGCAACGCATAAACCGGCCGCGGCGTGTTGCCGCCCGACAGACAGACGGCAGCCTGTCCCGGCGTGCTGAGGACGCGATTGAGCAGCCACGCGGCGGCACGGCGCGCCAGAATTTCCGCATCGGCCAGGACGACGCGCTGTCCCGACAGGGAACGCGGCGCCCGCGCGGCTGCCGCGGTCATGGCTCGTCCCCGGCCGCGATCGGCCGCCACTGGCGATGGTCGCGCGCCAGCAGCGCATCGGCGGCATGCGGACCGTCGCTGCCCGCGGCGTAGAAATCGAGGCCGTTGGCACGATCGCGGCGCCAGCAATTGAGGAACGGCTGGACGACCCGCCAGGCCGCCTCGACGTCGTCGGCGTGCTGAAACAGTGTTTGGTCGCCGATCATGCAATCGTAGATCAGCGTCTCGTAGCCGTTCTCGGGCACGATGGCGAAGTAGTCCTTGTATTTGAATTCCATGCCGACGCCATGCAGCCGAAGTTGCGGTCCCGGCACCTTGGCGTTGAACTGGATCAAAATGTCCTCGTCGGGCGCGATGCCGATGACGACGAAATTCTGCGCCAGGCTTTCGACCGGCGTGTCGCGGAATATCGCAAACGGCGCTTCCTTGAATTTGATCGCGACCTCGGTCCGGCGCGCCTTAAGCGCCTTGCCGGTGCGCAGATAGAACGGAACGCCGGCCCAGCGCCACGTGTCGATCAGCAGCTTGAGTGCGACGTAAGTCTCGGTCGTGCTGCGGCGCGCCACGTCGGCGGTCTGGCGGTAGGCCGTAACCGTCTTGCTGCCAACCTTGCCGGCGCGGTACTGCGCGCGCACGCCACAGGCGAACGCCGTGGCGTGATCGTAGGCGTGCATCGCTTGAAGCACTTTGGTTTTTTCGGCGCGCACGGCTTCGGCGGAGAAGCCTGCAGGAGGTTCCATGGCGATGAGCGACAGCACTTGAAAGAGATGATTCGGCACCATGTCACGCAGCGCGCCGGTTGTGTCGTAGAATCGTCCGCGCCTGCCGACATCGACGGTTTCGGCAACCGTGATCTGAACGTGGTCGATGCGATCCCGGTTCCACAGCGATTCAAACAGATTGTTGGCGAAGCGCAGCGCCAGGATATTCTGCACGGTCTCTTTGCCGAGGAAGTGATCGATCCGGTAGACCTGCTCTTCGGCGAAGACGGCGAGAATCCGCTTGTTGAGTGTGCGCGCCGAATCAAGATCGGTGCCGAACGGTTTTTCGACCACGAGCCGCGACCAAGCGCCGCGTCCGGGTTGCGCGAATCCCGCCTTGCCGAGCTGCTCGGCCAACGGCGCGAACACGTTCGGCGGCGTCGCCATGTAGAACAGCGTATTGCCGTGCGTCGCGCCCCGCCGCTGGCGCAACGCCGCTGCCAACTGCTTGAACGTCGCCGCATCGTCGAAATTGCCGGTGATATATGACAGCCGCCGAAGCAACCACGCGCGCGTCGCGGCGGCGGGCGTGACGCCGGCGAACTTGCTCAGCCCGTCGCTGATATGGGCGCGAAACTGCCCGTCGTTCATCGGCGAGCGCGCGACGCCGATGACAGCGAAGCCGTCGGGCAAGAGCTTGGCGGCGGCAAGATGATAAAGCGCCGGCATCAGCAGTCGCTGCGTCAGATCGCCCGATGCGCCGAATACCACAAGCGTGCAGGGATCGGCTCGGCGCAGCCGTTCGCGGGTGGCGGTCGCCATCAGCCTTGATCCGGATGTTCGATGTGGCCGCCGAAGCCTTTGCGCATGGCCGATAGCAACTTTTCGGCGAAGCTCGCCTTTTCGCGCGAACGGAATCGGGTATAGAGCGCGGCCGACAAGACCTCTGCCGGAACCGCCGCCGCAAGGGCCGCCGCGATCGTCCAGCGGCCTTCGCCCGAATCCTCGACATAACCGCTGTAGCTCTGGAGCGCCGGATCCTCGGCCAACGCCGACGCCGTCAGGTCGAGCAACCACGACGAGATCACGCTGCCGCGGCGCCAAACCTCGGCGATGTCGGCGACGTTGAGATCGAACCGCTGATCCGCCGGTAGATCGGTGCGGTTGGCATTGCGCAGAATATCGAACCCTTCAGCATAGGCCTGCATCAAGCCGTACTCGATGCCGTTGTGGATCATCTTGACGAAATGGCCGGCGCCCGGCGGACCGGCATGGAGGTAGCCCTGCTCGGGCCGCGGATCGCGCCCGTCGCGATGCGGCGTCGGCGGAATCTCGCCGCGGCCCGGCGCCAGCGCGGCGAAGATCGGATCGAGCCGTTCGATCACGTCCTTGACGCCACCGATCATCAGACAATAGCCGCGCTCCAGACCCCAGACGCCGCCGCTGGTGCCAGCGTCGACATAGTGGATGTTTTTTCCCGCCAGCGTCTTGGCGCGGCGGACATCGTCCTGCCAAAAGGAGTTGCCGCCGTCGATGATCGTGTCGCCGGCGGCGAGCAACGTGCCGAGCTCGGTCACGGTCTGCTCGGTGATCTCGCCGGCCGGCAGCATCACCCAAACAGCGCGCGGCGTTTGCAGTCGACGAACCAGATCGGGCAAGCTGCCCGCTCCGGTGGCGCCTTTTTGCTTGGCGAGGGCGGCGATCGCGCCAGGCGATCGATCGTAGATGACGCATTCGTGGCCGCGCGCCGTGAGGCGCCGCACGATGTTGCCGCCCATGCGACCCAGACCGACGACTCCCAGTTGCATTGTTTTTCCGCTTGTTGTGTTTCCGTTTGGCCGCAGTTGAGGCTCTCGGCTACGACCAACAGCTTATGGCAGGTCGCGCCGCTTCATCCAGACTTGTGTTCTCGCCGTTACCGATTGTGGCGAAACCGTGGATGTGCACCGGAACACGTCGCGATCCGTGTGATTAAGACGTGATATCAGGGCATCCCCGATTGCCGGACGATCGATTTCTTCGCACCTTGAGCACCATGCCCAACACCAAGGCGCACAACGACAAGGAGCAAGAGAAATGGCTGAACGGCTCACCGACGACATCGTTCCGTATCTGCCGCATCTCCGCGCATTTGCCCGCATGCTGGCGCAGAACCGGTCGCTGGCCGACGATCTGGTGCAGGAAACCGTTCTCCGCGCCCTGAGTCACGCGCACCAATTTCAACCCGGGACCAATCTCAAGGCGTGGCTGACCACGATCCTGCGCAACGCCTATTTCACGGAAAAGCGCAGCCAGGGCCGCATCGCCCAAATCGACGTCGAAGCCGTGCGCGATTCATCAGCAGTAAGCGGCGGTCAGGAATGGCACTTGCGCATGCGCGATTTCGAGGGCGCCTTCAACACGCTGTCGCCGGTCCAGCGCGAGGCGCTGGTGCTTGTCGGCGCGAGCGGATTTTCCTACGAGCAGGCGGCCACGATGGCCGGCTGCGCCGTCGGCACGATGAAGAGCCGCGTGTCGCGGGCGCGGTTGCAGCTTCAGACCTTGTTAGACGGCGCGGACGGCGCGGATGGCGCGCGCGCTCGTGGCTTGGGCTGGAATCGCGCGCTGCATTTGCGTGACTGGGAGCATCTGACGGCAGGCCACGACTCGCGTTCGCTAAACGCGCCCTAAATTCAGCACGGACGGTTGCGTCGAATCGTCGTCGTCCCGTAATAATGAGTCTGGAATTGGCTGGCGCTCGGTCGCCGTAACGAACCGTGGTTTGATGGTCTCGACTGTTCATCGCGAGTGGTGGCGGGGCGCGGTGATATACCAAGTCTACTTGCCCAGCTTCTTCGACACCGATGGCGACGGCTTCGGCGATCTCAAGGGATTGCTCGAACGTCTGCCGCACATCGCATCGCTCGGCGTCGATGCGATCTGGATTTCGCCGTTCTATCGCTCGCCGATGCGGGATTTCGGCTACGACGTCGCCGATTATCGTGCCGTCGATGCCCGCTTTGGCACGCTTGCCGATTTCGATGCGGTCGTCGCGCGCACCCGCGCGCTCGGCTTGAAGATCGTCATCGACCAGGTCTGGAGCCATACGGCCCAGGAACACGCTTGGTTTGCCGAGAGCCGTTCGTCGCGCACCAATCCAAAAGCGGACTGGTACGTCTGGGCCGATCCCGGTTCCGACGGTGCGCCGCCGAACAATTGGCTGTCGGTCTTCGGCGGTAGCGCTTGGTGTTGGGATGCACAGCGCCGGCAGTATTATCTGCATCATTTTCTGACGTCGCAGCCCAAGCTCAATCTTCGGAATCCAGCTGTCCTCGACGCGCATTTCGCCAATGCCGAATTTTGGCTCGCGCGCGGCGTCGATGGTTTCCGCTTCGATGCCGTCGACTTCATGCTGCACGACGAGGCGCTCGGCTCCAATCCGGTCCGGCCGCTGCCGCGGAGCGTCGACCGGCCGTGGAATCCGTTCCGTATGCAGCGTCACGTCCATGACATGGCGCAGCCCGGCATCGCCTTGCTGATGAGCCGCGTCCGCGAATTCATGAACCGATTCCCCGGCCGCGCGACGATCGGCGAGATCTCGAGCGAGCCCGGCGCGTTCGATCGTATCGCCCGGTTGACCGGCGCGACGCGGCTGCATATGGCGTACACGCTGGGCGTGATGAAGGCGGCGTTTACGCCGGCGATCTTCCGCCAGGCGGTCGTCGACGCCGGAACACTCAACCACGCCGGTTGGCTGTGCTGGGCGTTCAGCAATCACGACGTCGAGCGCGCCGTGTCGCGTTGGAATCCGGCCGATCGGGCGCCAGCCGCCTTTGCGCGATTGCAGATGGCGATGCTGCTTAGCTTGCCGGGTAGCGTCTGCCTCTATCAGGGCGAGGAACTGGGACTACCGAACAGCCCCGTCGCCGCGAAGGAGATCCGCGATCCTTTCGGTCGCGCTTTCTATCCCGTCTATGCCGGCCGCGACGGCGCGCGGACGCCGATGCCGTGGGCCGCCGACGCGCCGAATGCCGGCTTCTCGGACGGCAACCGCACGTGGCTGCCGGTCGATCCGGTGCATGCGGCGATGGCGGTCGATCGGCAGGACGCCGACGGGAATTCGACGCTTGGCGCCTACCGCCGGATGATCGGCTATCGCCGTACGCGTCCGTCGCTCGCGCTTGGTAAAACCGAGTTGTTCGACCTGCCTGATCCGGTCGTCGGCTGGCGCTGCCGGCTCAACGGCGAAGCCACCATCGCGCTGTTCAACCTTTCGCCCGAGCCGGTATCGGTGCCGGCGAACCGCCTGCCGCCCTTCGCACCTGCCGATCTGCCGTTCGTCACGGCACCATCGGGCGACGGCGTTGCCTTGCCGCCCTTCGGCTTAACGCTCGGCGCGGAGGACGGCCACCGGTAGCGCGGCGAGCGCCTGGTCGAGCGCGATGCCGTGTTCGCCGGCGTCGATGCTGGCGCCGGTGAACACGTCGGTCAATCGGCCGATTCGTATGCCGCGTACGACGCGATCGGCGAAAGCGTCGCTGGTCCACAGCGCACCGGGCGCCGGGGCCGGTAGCTGCCGCACCAGACGGCTGACGAGCACGACGATTTCGCTATCGTCGAGGCGGCGCGAATAAGCGACGAGGTGGTTTCTGGTCGCATCGTCGACCGTCAGCGGATGATAGGAACCGCCGCGAAATAGCTCCGGGAAGCGTGCGCGCAAGGCCAGCAGCTGGCGCGTCAGCCAAAGCTTGAGCCACCCTTCGCGCCACCGCCGCCGCGCGAGTGCGAAGCCGCCGTGGTCGAGAGCGACGAGCGCGTCGCGTCGCGCGGCAAAGTCGACCGGGCGGCGATTGTCCGGGTCGACCAGGCTCGTGTCCCAGAATTCACCGCCCTGGTAGAAGTCCGGCACGCCGGGTTGCGTTGCCTTGAGCACGAGCTGTGCCAGACCGTTGATGACGCCGAGGCGCACGAAATCCCCCGCGAACCGCGCCATGCTGTCGAGAAAGCGGTTGCCCGCCTCGGGCGTGAGGATCCGCATCACGAAATCGCCGAGCGCGCGCTCGTATGCCTCGTTCGGTGCGGTCCAGCAGGTCTCGAGCTTTGCTTCCCGTGCCGCCTTGAGCGCGTAGTCCGTGATCCGCCGGGCGAATTCGGCGAGCGCAGCGTCGTGCGGCCGTCCGGTCGCCGGCCACGCGCCCAGGACGGTCTGATAGATCAGGTATTCGTCGGCGGGCGTTGGCGCCGGCGCGCCGTCGATCGTCGCGCGGTGGGCGGCCGTGAGTTCATGCCAACGCGCGACGCGGCGCGCCCATTCATCCGGATATTCCGACAACACGTTGAGGCGGGCGCGCACATCCTCGGCGCGTTTCGTGTCGTGTGTCTCGCTGGCAAGCATGGTGTTCGGCCATTGCGCCAGGCGCTCGGCTGCGGCCTGGTGGAACGCCTCGATTGACAGGCTCGGCCGCTGCGGATCGGCGCCGACCTCGTTGGCGGAAGCGAGCGGCGCGACACGGTAGAACAGCGTGTCTTCGATAGCCTTAGCGGCGATGGCGCCGGTGTATTGCTGGAAGCGGGTGACGAAACGCAGGATCGCATCGCGGCTGGCGGCGAAATGCTCCGGTCGTTGGCGCGCGATATCGAGCGTCAGCAGCGAAACGATGAAATCGAGCGCGGCCGGATCGCCATTGCCCGAACGCGAACGGGCCTGGCGCCAGGCGCGCTCGATCGCACGGCGATCGGCGTCGCCGATGCCGCGGTCGGTGACATAAGTGCGGTAGACCGGAAATGCCGCGACCAATGTGGTCAAGGCGTCGCGCAGGCCTTTACGCGTGAAGTCGCGCGTGAACCACGAGGCTTCGGCGATCGCCTGGAGCCAATCGACGAGATAAGTCAGCTCGCTTGCCAGGCTGCGGTCGATCATCAGTCGGCGGCAGCGGTCGATGGCCGTCTCGAGGCTGTCTTCGATGCCGGTGAAGCCGCGCCAATATTGCGCCAGCTGCGCATAACCCTCTGGCGCGACGAAGAGGGCGTTGGCGAGCGCCAGGTATTCGTAGCCGGTGGTGCCGGAAACCGGCCAGTCCATCGGCAGGCGCTCGCTGTCGCGCAGGATCTTTTCGACCACGATGTATGGCCGCCAGCGGCGGCCCGCGGCATCGCGCGGCGCCAGCGCAGCGGCGAAGGCATTGAGCCGCCGGCAATAGCGCCGCGGATCAGCCATGCCGTCGACGTGATCGATGCGCAAGCCGTGCAGCGCGCCGTCGGCGACGAGCCGGCCGAGGAGCTCGTGCGCGTCGCGAAACACGGTGACGCGATCCATGCGTATGCCGGCGAGATCGATGATGTCGAAGAAGCGGCGATAGTTGATCTCGTCGTCGGCGGCGTGCCAATGGGCAAGGCGATAATACTGGCGCTCAAGCAGCGCATGGAGTGCGGTGAAGCTGTCGGCGTCGCCCGGCGTTCCCGCACAACGGTCGACGGCAGCCGTGATCGCCGCCAGGGTCGCGGGTTCTGCGGCCGCGGCGGCGAGCGCTTGTTTCATGGCGGCAGCCGTTTCGTATAGCGAACGCTGTGGCGTGGCCGGATCCATTCCGCCGATGGCGGATATCGCCCGCGCCAAGGCGGAGCGATCGCCGACCAGCGACGCCAGCACCGTTGGATAGTCCTGCGGGCGGAGCGGCAGGCGATGGTCGAAATACCAGAAATCCAAGGCGCCGCCGGCGGCATCGAAACGCAGCACGATTTCGCCTGCGGTCAACGCCTCGCCGTAGGCGCGGCCGAGGATCGGCAGCAACACCTTGCCCTCGAGCGCGTGCTTGGCGGGATGCCAGTCGATGTCGAAATAACGCGCGTGGCGCGCGTGCTGTCCCCATTCAAGGACGTCGAGCCACCAGGCGTTGTCGGCCTTGCCCACACCCATATGGTTCGGCACGAAATCCAGGATCAGGCCGAGCCCGTGCGCGGCGAGGGCGGCGCCGAACCGCGCGAGTCCTTGCTCGTCGCCGATCTCGGGGTTAAGGCGGCGATAATCGACAATGTCGTAACCGTGCGTGCTGCCGGCACGCGCCTTCAAAAAAGGCGATGCATAGACATGGCTGATGCCGAGCGACGCGAGATAGGGCACGACCGCGGCGGCATCGTCGAACGTGAAGGTGCGATTAAGCTGAATCCGATAGGTCGCGGTCGGAACGGCAAACGGTGACATCGACGTGCGCAACTCAACGCGGCCGTTCGGCGCGCATCGCCGCCAGGATGGCGTTCGCCGTCGGATCGGCGAAGATGGCGTCGAGGTCGCGGCCAAGCTTGCGGGCGAAGCTGGGATAGGCGCCGGCCGGCGCGCCGGGTAAATTGACCTGCTCCGTCTCTTGCGCCAGGTCTTCGAGTTGCACCAGCGCCAGCCGGCTGGGCGTGCGCGCGAGAAAGCGGTGTACGGCGATCGCGAGCGCTGCCTCGTCGCCGGTGTCGAGGCCGGCGCGCGTAAGAGCGTCACGGATCGATTGGCGTTCGGCCGCCCGGATCGCAAGCGCTTGTTCCTGCGAGAGCCCGACCGGCTGAATGCCGAGCCCGAATTTGAGGGCGATATCGCGGCCGCCCCAGAAACCGCGCCAGGTGGGTAGATCGTGGGTCGCGAGCGCCACCAGCGCATTTGGCGGATAGCCGGCGGGATCGAGATAGCGACCGTCCCGGCGCGCGAAGATGAGCAGCCGGTACGACAGGATGCCGGCGGCGGCGAGGCGCGGCGGCAGGTCGGCCGGCACCGTCCCGAGGTCCTCGCCGACGACGATGCAACGTCGCGCGGCGCTTTCGGTCGCGGCGGCTGCGGCGAGCGCATCGAAAGGCATGCGCAGATAGGCGCCGTCGATCGGCTGCCCGCCTGCCGGTACGAGAAACAGGCGATTGAAGCCGAGCACGTGATCGATGCGTAGCGCACCGGCATGCGTCATGTTGGCGGCGACGACGCGACGATAGTCGGCGCCGCCCGTGCGCATCGTCGCCGCCGGGTTGTAGGCAAAAAGGCCCCAGTCCTGGCCGTTGGCGTTCCAGTCATCCGGCGGCGCGCCGACATGGAAGTCGGGGATGAGTTTGTCCTGCTCGGCCCAACCTTCAGCGCTGTCGGGCGAGCAGCCGAGCGCGAGATCGAGGTAAAGCCCGATGCGCATGCCACCGACACGCGCCGCGGTCGTGCAGGCGGCAAGCTGCCGGTCGGCTTGCCATTGCAGGAATGCGTAATAGCGCAAATCGCGCGCATGGCGTTCGGCAAACTCGGTAACGGCGGGCCCTGTCGGGTCACGGAATTCCGCTGGCCAATTCATCCAATCGGGGCCGAAGCCAGCAAGCGACGACAGCGCCTGGTAGAGGGCGAAACGCCGGAGCGGCGCGCCGCGGACGCGCACGAAGTCGCCGAAGTCGTGCACGGCGGCGTCGCGCGGCGCCGTCCGCACGCGATGTTCGAAAGTCTCGAAGATCACGCGGAAGATGCTGTGTTTGGCAGCGGCGATCTCGGGATAGTCGACCGTTGGCCGCTCGCGCTGCGCGGTCAGCAACGCCTGGAAGCGGCGGCCGGCGACCGCGGCGCGGGCCGCGCCGGCATCGGCGTAGCTGGTCATCGCCAGCGGGTCGATATAGAGCACGTTGAGAAATTCGCGGCTCGACGGCGAATAGGGGCTGATGCGCGCGGGATCGACGGCATAAAGCGCGTGTAGCGGATTGACGCCGACGAAATCTGCGCCGGCTGCCGCGGCGAGCTCGATCAGGCGTCGCAGATCGGTGAAGTCGCCGATGCCCCAGTTGCGCGCCGAACGCAGGCCGTAAAGCTGTGCCGCGATGCCCCAGCCGCGCTGCCAATCCGGCAAAAAGCACCGCGTATGACGTGGCGGCGCGGTTGCCGTGTGCGCGCCGTGATGCGAACGTTCGAGTGCCGCAATCAGCCGCGAAACGGCTGCATCCGACAAATGATGGTGGCGGCCGAGCGCGTCGTCATAGTCGCGCTCGATCAAGTCCTTCACGGCCGTGCCGCTTTCGCTCATGGTCCGGCCTCCGCCAGCGTCCAGACCACGGCCCAAGGCGGCAGCGTTGTCGCATTCACGTTCCGGCCCCACAGGATGCGTCCGCCGGTTGGTCGGGCCGGTGCGGCCGTCGCGGCCGGGCCCAGGTTGGCGACGAGCGTCAGTGCGCTGCCGTCGCCGAGCCGCCATGTCACGACCAGTCCGGTCGCTTCGACCGTGTATCGGGCGCCGCCGTGCATCCCCGGAAGTCGCGGCACGATTTCCTGCCGGCGAATGTCGAGCAAGCGCCGGATCGCCGGCGTGGCGGGCGGATGCGTGCCGAGCTGGCTGGTCGCGAAGGTCTCGGGAGCGACCGCGTCGGGAATGGTCGCCATCGCCTCGCCCGTGGCGAAGGCCGAGAACTTCGCGAACTCGCGTCGCCGGCCGTCCCGCACCGCGACGCCGAGCGCGCCGGCAAAATCGCAGAAAAACAGAAACGGCGTCGTGGCGTCCCATTCTTCGCCCATGAACAACAGCGGTGGCGATGGGCTGAGGAGCAGGATCGCGGTCGCTGCATCAAGTGCCGCGGGTTCGGCGAGCGTGGTCAGGCGCTCGCCGAACGCGCGATTGCCGATCTGGTCGTGGTTTTGGAGGAAATTGACGAACGCCGTCGGCGGCAGGTCGCCGCTCGGCTCACCCCGCGTCGCGCTGCGATAGGCCGAGTGCTCACCCTGGAAAGCGAAACCTTCGGCGAGCGCGCGGCCGAACTTCGCGACCGGATCGGCTGCGAAGTCGGCGTAATAGCCCTCGGTCTCGCCCGTGAGGATGACATGCGCGGCGTGATGAAAATCGTCGTTCCACTGGGCGTTATAGGCTGCAACTCGATCGCTGGCGTTGCGGCGCAGGTAGGCCGCCTGATTGGCGTCGTTTTCGAGAATGAGGTGGACGTGGCGCTCGGCTGGAACCGCCAGGCGCATACGCGCCGCCAACTCTTCGAGAATGTCGGGCCGGCTGTCGTCGTGAATCGCATGCACCGCGTCGAGGCGCAGGCCGTCGACATTGAATTCGAGAATCCAGTAGAGGGCGTTCTCGATGAAGAAGTCACGGACCGGCCGCGCGGCGAAATCGATTGCCGGACCCCAGCCGGTCTGCGCGGGCGTGAAGAATTCGGGCGCGTAGAGGCCGAGATAATTGCCCTCGGGTCCGAAGTGATTGTAGACGACGTCCAGCAAGACCATCAGGCCGAGCTCGTGCGCGGCGGCGATGAAGCGCTTGAGCGCGGCCGGCGTGCCGTATCGCGAATCAGGCGCGAAGGGCAATACGCCGTCGTACCCCCAATTGCGCTTGCCGGCGAAATCAGCCAGCGGCATGAGTTCGATCGCCGTGACGCCGAGCGCGGCTAGCCGCGCAAGATCGGCCTCCGCCGCGGCGAAGGTGCCTTCACGCGTGAATGCGCCAACATGCAGCTCGTAAATGACCGCCTCGTGCCACGGTCGGCCGCGCCACGCCGCATCGGGCCAGTCGAAGGCCTCCGGATCGATCAATTCGCTCGGGCCATCCACGTCGCTCGGCTGAAAGCGCGACGCCGGATCGGGCACGGTATGGGTGTCATCGATGACGTATTGATAGGCGATGCCGGCAAGCAGATTCGGCACGCGCAGGATGTGCCAGCCGCCCTCGGCCGGCGTCATGGCGAAATCGCGCCGCGTTTCCGGCAGATGCAGCGCGACGCGCCGCGCCGCGGGCGCCCAGAGGCGGAATGCCACGCCTTGCGCGTCAAGCGATGCACCGAACGCCATGCGATGCTGACGCCGCACGGCGACCTATGCCTGCTCACCGACGAGCGCCATCAACGAGCGCGGGGGCACCGCCAATTGGGCGGCTGGCGCAAGAGCCGCGTCACCGAAGCCGTTGTCGGCAGCGGTGTCGATGCGCACGTGCCAGGCCTTGATGCCGGGTGTGTCGGGCACCGTAAAAGTCACTGGTTCGGTGTGGCCGTTCATCAGCAGCATCAGAGGCTGGCGCGTGGCGTCGAACACCGCGGCAATAAACCGTGCATCCGGCGCATGCCAGTCGGCGTCGGCCATCTCGGCGCCGTCGGCGTGCAGCCACGTCATGTCCTTGCGGCCGTCGGGGGTGGGCTTGCCGTCGAGGAAGCGGTCGCGCGTCAGGTGCCGGTCGTGACGCAGGTCGATCAGGCGCCGGATGAACGTGGTCAGGTCGCTGCCCGGCTGCCACAGGCCCGACCAGTCGACCCAACCGATCTCGTTGTCCTGGCAATAGGCATTGTTGTTGCCACCCTGGCTGTTGCCCATCTCGTCGCCAGCCAGCAGCATCGGCACGCCGAGCGACAGCAACAGCGACGCCAGGAAATTGCGCCGCTGGCGATTGCGCAACGCGAGGATTTCGGCGTCGTCGGTCGGTCCCTCGGCGCCGCAATTCCAGCTCAGGTTCTCGTTGGCGCCGTCGGCGTTGTTCTCGCGATTGGCCTCGTTGTGCTTGGCGTTGTAGCTCACCAGGTCGACGAGGGTGAAACCGTCGTGCGCGGTGACGAAATTGACGCTCGCCGACGGCCTGCGGTTGTCGTGCCGGAAAATGTCAGCGGAGCCGGCGATGCGCCCGGCGACGGCGCCGATGACGCCGTCGTCGCCGCGCCAAAAGCGGCGCAGATCGTTGCGGCACCGGTCGTTCCACTCGCTCCAGCCTGGCGGAAACGCGCCGAGACGATAGCCGCCTTCGCCGACGTCCCACGGCTCCGCGATCAGCTTCACTTGCGCCAGCACCGGATCCTGGCTCAGAGCGTCGAGAAAGCTGCTGTTCGGATCGAAGCCGTTCGGCCCGCGCGCCAGCGTGGTCGCCAGATCGAACCGGAAGCCGTCGACGTGCATCACCTCGACCCAGTAACGCAACGAATCCGTGATGAGTTGGAGCACGCGCGGATGATTCATGCGCAGCGAATTGCCGACGCCGGTGAAATCCATGTGCCGGCGCGGATCGTCGGGCGACAGCCAGTAATAGGAAAGATTGTCGATGCCGCGGAAGCAGAGCGTCGGCCCGAGCTCGTTGCCTTCCGCCGTGTGGTTGTAGACGACGTCGATGATGACCTCGATCCCGGCGGCATGCAGCGCGGCGACCATCCGCTTGAATTCGCCGTCGCCGCCGCCGAGCAAACGCCGATCGGGCGCGAAATAACCGATCGTGTTGTAGCCCCAAAAATTGCGCAGCCCGCGCTCAAGCAGCAGGCGATCGTCGACGGCGTAATGCACCGGCAGCAATTCGACCGCGGTGATGCCGAGATGGCGCAGATGGTCGATGACCTCGGGCGTGCGCAGCGCTGCGAACGTGCCGCGCATGGATTCGGCGATGCCGGTATGAAGCCTGGTGAAGCCCTTGACGTGCAGCTCGTAGATGACGCTGTCGCACAAGGGCCGTCGCGGCCGCCGGTCATCGCCCCAGTGGAAGTTATCGTCGATCAACCGGCATTTCGGCATCACCCGTGCATTGTCGCGTCGATCGAACGAGCGATCGCCGCGCGCGCTGCCGACACGGTAACCGAAATGTGCGTCGCTCAGATGCAGTTCGCCGACAATGTCGCGCGCGTATGGATCGAGCAGCAGCTTGTTCGGATTGAAGCGGTGCCCGTGCTCCGGCGCATACGGCCCGTGCACGCGATAGCCGTAAAGCAACCCCGGATTGGCCTCAGGCAAATGGCCGTGCCAGACACCGTTGGTATTCTCAGGCAAGGGCAGGCGATCGGTCTCGTGCCGCCCGTGGGCGTCGAACAGGCAAAGCTCGATCTTTTCCGCGTGCGCCGAAAATAGCGCGAAATTCGCGCCACGCGGATCGCAATGCGCGCCAAGGGGATAGGGCCGCCCGGTCCCGAGCCGTGTCGCCATCAGTCAATCCTCCGCAGGAGCCAGGAAGACCGCTGCCAGCGGCGGCAGCGTCAGCGCGAGCGATTGATTGCGGCCGTGCCATGGCAAAGCATCGGGCGTGAGGACGCCCGCATTCAGAACGCCGCTGCCGCCGTAACGGAGATCGTCCGAATTGAGGATCTCGCGGTACGGCGCGCCCGACGGAACGCCGATGCGGTACCCATGGCGGATCACCGGCGTGAAATTGACGACGACGACGATGTGGGCGCCGGCCGTCCGACTTTTGCGCTGAAACGACAAGACGCTGGCGGCGCGATCCGAGGCGTCGATCCATTCGAAGCCGTCGTGCTCGTGGTCGAGCTCGTGCAACGTCGGCAATTGCCGGTACAGCCGGTTGAGGTCGCGGACGAGCGCGCTGACACCCTGGTGCAGCGGGTCGGCCAACAGGTGCCAATCGAGGCTGTGATCGTGGTTCCACTCGTTTTCCTGGGCGAACTCGTTGCCCATGAACAGGAGCTTCTTCCCCGGATGTCCGTACATGAAGGTGTAGTAGGCGCGCAGATTGGCGAAACGCTGCCATCGGTCGCCGGGCATGCGGCCCAGGATCGAACGTTTGCCGTGAACGACTTCGTCATGCGACAGCGGCAGCACGAAATTCTCGTTGAACGCGTAAAGCAGGCCAAAGGTCAGCTTCTCGTGATGATGCGACCGATGGATTGGATCGAGCGCCATGTATTCGAGCGTGTCGTGCATCCAGCCCATGTTCCACTTGAAGCCGAAGCCGAGCCCGCCGCTGTAGGTCGGTCGCGAGACCAGCGGCCATGCGGTCGACTCTTCGGCGATCGTCGTGATGCCGGCAAAACGTCCGAAACAAATTTCGTTGAGCCGCTTGAGGAAAGCGACCGCATCGAGATTCTCGTTCCCGCCGAAACGATTGGGCACCCATTCGCCGGGCTGGCGGCTGTAGTCGAGGTAGAGCATCGAAGCGACCGCATCTACGCGCAGGCCGTCGACGTGATAGCGATCGAGCCAGTGCAATGCGCTGTTGAGAAGGAATTCGGTGACCTCGGTGCGGCCGTAATTGTAGATCAGCGTGTTCCAGTCGCGGTGCAGCCCCTGCCGCGGATCGGCGTGCTCGTAAAGATGCGTGCCGTCGAAATCGGCGAGACCGTGCGCGTCGTTGGGAAAGTGACCCGGGACCCAATCGAGCAACAATCCAACCTCGGCGTGATGGCAGGCGTCGACGAAGAATTGAAAGTCCGTCGGGCTGCCGTAACGGCTCGTCGGCGCATAGAGCCCGGTCGGCTGATAACCCCAAGAGCCGTCGAACGGATGCTCCGTGATTGGCAGGAGCTCGAGATGCGTGAACCCCATTTCCTTGACGTACGGCACGAGGATCTCGGACAGCTCGCGATAGGTCAGAACGCGATTGCCCTCCTCTGGGCGCCGACCCCACGAACCGAGATGCGCCTCGTAAATCGCCATCGGCCGGTTGTAAGGGTTCCGGCCGGTGCGCTCGGCCATCCAGGCGCCGTCCTCCCAGCGATGATGGTCGATCTTCGCGACGACCGACGCGGTTGCCGGCGGTCGTTCCGCGGCATACGCCACGGGATCGGCCTTCAGCGGTAGGATTGCGCCGGCATGGTCCTTGATCTCGTATTTGTAACGCACGCCCTCGTCGAGGCCGGGCACGAACAGCTCCCAGATGCCGGCGCCCGGATGGAGCCGCATGACGTGACGCCGCCCATCCCAGAAATTGAAGTCGCCGACGACGCTGACGCGCTTGGCACTCGGCGCCCAGACGCAGAAAACGACGCCCGCGATCCCGTCGACGGTGACGCAATGCGCGCCGAACCGCCGATAGGCCTCGAGATGCGTGCCCTCGCGCAGCAGATAAAGGTCCATTTCGCCGAGCCACGGGCCGAACTGATATGGATCGACGAATTCGGCGCTACTGTCGCGCCAGGCGGTACGGAATCGATACCGATGCGGCGGCGGTGCGGCCAGCGGCACGACGAAAAATCCGCCGCTCCCCGGCACGGGGCGCGCCGATGTTAGCGCCTGGCCGGTCGCTGGATCGATGAGCTCGAGGCCGATTGCATCGGGCAGGAACGCCCGCACGACAAAGCCGGAACCGGTCAAATGAGGTCCCAAATAGGCGAACGGATCGGTGTGGTCGCCCCGAAGGATCGCATCGGCCTCGCGATCGAGGGCGGGCGATGCAAGCGTCATGGCGAGATCAGTGCTTTCAGCCCTCGCAACGGAATGGCGATCCAGTCGGGGCGGTTCCCGAGTTCGTAAGCGGTTTCGAGTGCGGCCTTCTCGATCAGGAACAAGCTGAGCAGGCGGTGCGCAACCCCTTCATCGGCCGGCCATAGCGGGCATCCGGCGATGGCGCGGCTGTAGGTGTCGAGGAAGCTGCGGGTAGCGTCGTCGCGCCACAACAGGACGGCCTTGAGCAGATCGTTGCGCAGATCGGGCTGATTGGCGGTGGCGTGTTCGAGTGCGGTCCAGGCTGCATAGTCGAGCGAGCGCAGCATGCCGGCGACGTCGCGGAGAACCGAATGCTTACGACGGCGCTGATCGAGCGGCAGCTGCGGCGGCCCCTCGAAATCGACGATCTCGACGTCGTTCTTCACCACGAGGATCTGGCCAAGGTGGTAGTCGCCATGCAGCCGCGACAGCACGACGTCGCAGTCGACCGCAGCGAGCGCGCGAACCTGCGCGACGATCGCATCCTTGCGTTCGAGAAGCTCGGCCGCGATTGCGCCGGCTTCGCCTGGGAAGGCGGCCTGGCTGCGCGAAAGCCGTTCGAATGTTTCGCTGACCGTGCGGGCGATGTCGTCGCCCCAGCCCATGACATCGGACGGCGTGGTCCGCATGGTGCGAAAAGCGTCGTCGCCGGTCTCGACGTCGAACGCGCGATGTAATTCGGCCGTCCGCAGCGCCAGTTGTTCGATTTGCGAGCGATAGACGGCGTGAGCGTCGCTCGATGCGGTCGGCTCGACCACCGGCGCGACCCGCGATTCCTCGAGGAACCGCGCAAGATATCCGAGCGTATAGGACCACGCGTCGCCCTGGTTCTGGACCCAGCCGTGGAGCACGCCGAGCGCGGTCTCGCGGCCGTCCGCTTCGATCAGCGCGATATGACCGAGAAGCGGCGGCGCGCTCTTGAAGTCGACCCGTTCCGTGAGGAACGAACCGATCTCGATCTCGGGGTGGGTGCCCGGTGTGACCTGGCGATAGAACTTGACGATTGCGGCGCCTTCGACGATCGCCGAGCTGTTCGATTGCTCGACGCCGCCGATGCGGATAACCGGCTGCTCGGGCCACGGCTGGTTGGCGAACGCTTGGCTCGGCCGGAAAGCCAGCCGTCCCTGTGGGGTCTCGACCGTCCGCGCGTCGCGCACGGCAGCGATGGTGGCGGTGACGAAGGCCTCGCTGTGCAACGCATCGGTCAAATAACCCTCGCGCGGACCGTGGCGAAGCTTGGCCAGCGTGACGGCCGGCGCCGGCACCGCCGGCGGTTGCCATTCGTCCATCAGCGGCAACGAGTAACGCGCCGTAAAATGCCGGCCGCGCACCTCGGCAATGTTCCACAGCCAATCGCGCTCGCCGAGCCGGAATGTCGTCGACCACAAGAGGCCGGTGGTGAGCGTGCGCTCGCTTTTATGGGCGAACCAGCGATGCTCCGCGAGAAATTGAGGCAGGATATCGCGCTCGAAAATGCCGCGGTTGCGCCCTTCGAGCGCGGTTGCCAGGCCGCCCAGTGCGACAAGCGTATCGAGGTCGCGGGTGCGAACGGTCGTCAGCGGTCCCTGAACCGGCAGCGCCAGCTGGAACCAGTAGAAGCCGTGACCTTGCAGCGTGACGGTGTAGAACCCGTCGCCGATCATCGGAAACGCCGTCTGACCGAGCAACTCGACGGGAATTCGACCGGCAAATGCGGACAGATCGAGTTCAGCCGCCTGCGCCGAACGCGACAGGTTCGACACGCAAAGGACGGTGTAATCCTCGTACTGGCGCAGATAGGCGATAACCGCGCGGTTCGACGGGTAGAGGAAGGTCAGCGTGCCGCGGCCGAAGACCTTGAGCGACTTGCGGACGGCGATCAGCCGTTTCATCCAATTGAGCAGCGACGTCAGGCTGCGCGCCTGCGCCTCGACATTGACGGCCTGATAGCCGTAGACGGCGTCCATGATCGGCGGCAGGTAGAGCGTGGCCGGGTCGGCGCGGGAAAAGCCCGCATTGCGATCGGGTGTCCATTGCATCGGCGTGCGCACGCCGTCGCGGTCGCCGAGATAGATGTTGTCACCCATGCCAATCTCGTCGCCGTAATAGAGAATTGGCGTACCCGGCAGCGATAGCAGCAAGCTGACCATCAGCTCGATGCGGCGCCGGTCGTTCTCCATCAGCGGTGCGAGCCGCCGGCGGATGCCGAGATTGAGCCGCGCCCGGCGGTCGGCGGCATAGGTCGACCACAGATAGTCGCGTTCGCTGTCGGTCACCATTTCGAGCGTCAATTCGTCGTGATTGCGCAAAAAGATCGCCCATTGGGAGGATTCCGGAATTTCCGGCGTCTGACGCAGAATGTCGGTGATCGGGTGACGATCCTCGCGCGCGATTGCCATGTACATGCGCGGCATCAGCGGGAAGTGGAACGCCATGTGGCATTCATCGCCGTTGCCGAAATAGTCCTTCACGTCCTCCGGCCACTGGTTGGCCTCGGCCAGGAACAGCCGGCTCGGGAACTCGCTGTCGAGCTGCGCGCGCATCTGCTTGATGACCGCATGCGTCTCGGGAAGATTTTCGTTGCCCGTGCTCTCGCGCTCGCAAAGGTAGGGTACCGCGTCGAGACGGAATCCGTCGACGCCGAGGTCCGCCCAGAACCGCATGTTGTTCAGCATCGAGCGAACGACATGCGGATTGTCGAAATTGAGATCCGGCTGGTGCGAGAAGAACCGGTGCCAATAGAACGCGCCGGCAACGGGATCCCACGTCCAGTTCGATTTCTCGGTGTCGTTGAAGATGATGCGCGTGCCCTTGTATTTGTCCTCGGTCTGGCTCCAGACGTAATAGTCGCGGTAGACCGAGCCGGGCTTCGCATGCCGAGCGCGCTGGAACCACGGATGCTGATCTGACGTGTGATTGACGACCAATTCGACGATGATGCGCATGCCACGGCGATGCGCTTCGCGCACAAGTTGGCCGAAATCGCGCAACGTGCCGTAGGCCGGATGGATATTGCGATAATCCGACACGTCGTAACCGTCGTCGCGGAACGGCGACGGAAAGAATGGTAGCAGCCAAATGGCGGTTACGCCGAGATCCTGAAGATAATCGAGCTTGGCGATCAGGCCGGGGAGGTCGCCAATGCCGTCGTTGTTGGCATCAAAGAACGCCTTGATGTGCAGCTCGTAGATGATGGCGTCCTTGTACCAATCCGGCGCATCGGACTGGACCCGGGCCTCGGGTATGGCGGTCCGTGCCGTGACGTCAGGCATCGCCGGTTTCCGCCAGCTTAAAGGCGAAGATCGGTCGGCCCGGCCCGATCCAGATCGGCTGCCGCGCACCGTTCCATTGCAGGATCTCGTCGGTGAACAGATCGCGGACGACGAAGCGCGCATCGTTGCCGAGCCCCAGGCGCGTTAGGGGCATTTCAATCGTCGCCGCCTCGTCGCCGGCGGGATTGAGGCTGATGGCAATGAAGATGCTCTCATGCACATCCACCGGCATGCGGGCGTAGAACAGCATGCGCGGATTATCCGCCGTCAGAAATTCGAGATTGAGCCCGTCGGTGAAGGCGATGTTCTCACGTCGGATGCGGTTGAGCTCGGCGATGAACGGTTTAATGTTGCCCGGCCGATCCCAGTCCCACACCTTGTATTCGTACTTTTCGGAATCGGCGTATTCCTCGGAATCCGGCAGCGCGCGGTTCTCGCACAGCTCGAAGCCGTTATAGATGCCCCAGAGACCGCCGAGCGTGGCCGCGAGCGCGGCGCGGATGCGGAACGCCGCGGCGCCGCCGGTCTGGAGAAAACGCGGCAGGATGTCGGGCGTATTGGTGAAAAGGTGAGGGCGGAAATATTCGCGCGCCTCGCCGTGCGTCAACTCGGTGAAGTAGTCGGTCAGTTCGGTCTTGTCGTTGCGCCAGGTGAAATAAGTGTACGACTGGGTGAATCCGAGTTTGGCAAGCTGGTGCATCGGCTTGGGTCGCGTGAAGGCCTCGGAGAGGAAGATAATGTCGGGATGCGTCGCCTGAATCTCGCGAATCAGCCATTCCCAGAACGGGTAGGGTTTGGTGTGCGGATTGTCGACGCGGAAGACGCGCACGCCGTGCGCGACCCAGAAGCGCACGACGTCGCGCAGCGTGCGCCAGATGCCACGCCAATCGGCGGCATCGAAATTGAGGTTGACGATATCCTGGTATTTCTTCGGCGGGTTTTCGGCATAACGGATCGAACCGTCGTCGCGGAATTCGAACCAGTCTGGGTGTTGCTTGATCCACGGGTGGTCGAGCGAGCACTGCACGGCAAAGTCGAGCGCGACGTCCATCCCGCGCTTGCGGCAGGCGGCGACGAAGGCCTGGAAATCGGCGATGGTGCCGAGCGCCGGGTCGATCGCGTCATGGCCGCCCGCGGCGCTGCCGATGGCATAAGGGCTGCCGGGATCGGCGGCGGATCCGCCGAGCGCGTTGTTGCGGCCCTTGCGATTGGTCAGGCCGATCGGATGGATCGGCGGCAGGTAGATGGTGTCGAAACCCATCGCCGCGATGTCATCGAGCCGCGCGATGCAATCGGCGAAATTCGCGCTCTTGCCGGGCACGGTGCCCTGCGAACGTGGGAACATCTCGTACCAGGCGGCGAAACGTGCCTCGGCCCGGTCGACCACCAGCGGCCTGGCGGGCTCGAGCCGCGTCACGTGACGGCGCGGACCCCACTCCGCCATGGCGGCTTCGAGCGCCGGCGCGAGAAACAGATCAACGGCCGTCGCCGAATCGCGCTGGGCGCTCGCGAGCGCGGTTTCGATAGTCGTCCGGCCGTTGCCGTCGGCACGGTGCACGGCCTCCGCCAGCAACGCGACGCCTTCGGCGAATTCGTCGCTCAACGGCTGTCCCGCTTGACGTTTCGCGGCAAGCCGGTCGCGCCAGCTCGCGAAGGCATCGGTCCAGGTTTCGATGGTGTAAAGATATCGGCCAGGCTCGATCAGCGTGATGGCGCCGGCCCAACGATCGTTGTCGACAGGTTGCATCGCGGCCATGCGCCAGTCGATCGTGCCGGCGCGGCACAATAGGAGCGCGGCACGCAGCCGTTCATGGCCGTCGCCAAAGATATCCGCCGATACCTGTAACAGGTCGCCCGCGACGCGTTTCACCGGATAGCGGCCGCACGCAATTTGCGGCGCGACGCTTTCGATCGCGATACGATGGTTGTCGGCAATCGGCTGGGGACGCGGCGCTGGGGCCTTCGCCTCGGCCGCTGCTGGCGCGGGCGCGGTAACCGCCATCGGTCGAAGCACTCAGGCGACGCTGCGTGACGCCACCGGCCGTGACGCCATCGCCGACTCGTGCAGCGAGTCGAGGAAGCCCTCGTACCAGCGATTGATATTGCCTCCGCGCAATGTCTTCATCATCGCGTTCCAACGCTCGATACGCTCTGCGCGTTCCATGTAAAGCGCACGGTAGAGCGCCTGCGCCAATTCGCCGATGTCGTACGGATTGACGACCAAGGCCGCGTTGAGCTCCTTGGCGGCGCCAGCGAATTTCGACAGCACCAGAACGCCCGGATCCTCGGGATCCTGCGCGGCGACATATTCCTTGGCGACGAGATTCATGCCGTCGCGCAGCGGCGTCACGCAGCCGACCTTGCTGACGCGATAGAGCGCCGCGAGCTGATCAGGCGGAAAGCTCTCGTTGATGTACCGCAACACCATCCAGTCGACGTCGCCATAACGCGCGTTGATGTCGCCGGCGTGACCCGCCAGTTCGGCGCGGACGCGACGATAGCTGTCGACCGCCGAACGGGTCGGCGGCGTGATTTGCAGGAACGAGACACGTTTGCGCTCGTCCGGATAGATGGTGAGGAACCGCTCGTAAGCGGCGAAGCGCTCGGGCAGGCCCTTGCTGTAATCGAGCCGGTCAACGCCGATCACCATCTTGCCGTGATGCAGGCCGCGTTTGATCCGGCTGATCTTGCCGCTGTCGATATTCGCGCGCGCCGCATCGGCGAAGAAATCGACGTTGATGCCGACCGGAAAGACGCCCAGCCTGACGCGGCGTTCGTCGAATTGCAGTTCGGTCTGGCCGACCATGGTGGCCGACAGCTTCGTCGTCGCGTAGTCACGGAAACGCAACAGATCTTCGTCGGTCTGGAAGCCGATGAGATCGTAAGCCGACAGCGCCCTGAGCACCGTGCGATGCTCCGGCAGGCAGATCAGAACCGACTTGGTCGGAAACGGCGTGTGCAAGAAGAAGCCGGTCGGGCCCGTAAAGCCGCGCTGCCGGAGGAATTCGCCTAGCATGAAATAATGGTAATCGTGGACCCAGACGACCGAATCCGGTCGCACGCGGTCGGCCACGACGTTGGCCATGATCCGATTGATGGCCCGGTAAGAGGCGACGAACTCGGGCTCGTAGCGCAGCAGGTCGGCGCGATAATGCAGGATCGGCCACAGTGCGGCGTTCGCCATGCCGTTGTAGAACCGCCGATAATCGGTGACCGGCAGGTCAACGGTCGTCAGGGTGCCGGCGCCGAGCCGCTTCGAATGAGTCGGCACGCGCACATCTTCCGCCGGCGCGAACTTGCCGCTCGCGCCGATCCAAGTCGCGCCGGACGTCTTCACCGCCGACAACAGCACGGCCGCAAGGCCGCCCGAAACCGCACCCGTACGGGACGGTTCGGCGACGCGGTTTGAGACCAGAATGGTGTCCATCGCAATGACCCCTTCGATTCACTTTGTTGTTGCGCCGGGGTGGAACGCGGGCCTCTGACTGAAAACGTCAGAGTGCGTTAATCGTTCCATCGTCAGTCACGGGAATGACCCACCCCTCTGCGCCGAAGGAATTCGCGCAAAGGCCTTTACACACAGCCGATAAGAAGAAGGTGGGAATTAAATATGGCGAAAGTGAGATTACGGCACGACCGCATTGCCTGCGGTTTGGCGCGCAATAGCGCGGCGTCAGCGTCGCTCGAAATTGATGGAATCCGTGGCGGCGGATTGGGTCTCGCGGCGCACGATTTCGATATAAACCGGCGCCGTACCGTGCATTTTCATGCCGAGCGTCGTTGCCGCCCTGGGCGTCAGGTCGACGACGCGTCCGCGCACGTACGGTCCGCGGTCGTTGATGCGCACCACCACGGATCGGCCGTTGCGCAGGTTGGTGACCCGGATGCGCGTGTTGAATGGCAAGATCCGTGACGCCGCGGTCAGACCGTCGGCACGAAAGCTCTCGCCGCTCGCGGTGCGGAAGCCCGCGTACCACGAGGCCAAGCCCATGCGGAGCTTACCGCTATCGCGGCACGCCAATGGTCCAGCAAGGCGTTCGTACATGCGCCGCGCGGCGATCTTTGGCGGCAGCGATGTCTGTGCCTTTTGTGTGGCGCCGGCTCCAACGGACGCCACGGTGGCGGCATCGGCGCGCGGCGCCGCCAGCGCGCTGGCGGCGAGCGCGATGACCAAACAGCCAGCTATTCGATGCACAGTCTTGGGACCCCCCACTGCGATCCGAGAGATTGAGCTCAAACAGGCGATGCCGCGCCGGGCGTGGCAGCCAGTTTATAGCATGGATTGCCAAAGGCGCGTGAACAGTTCGCGGATACGCTCTCCAAACGGCCGATGCGACCAAGTTGTTGCATCGATCGTTCGCGACTTGGCTTCGTCGGCCTGAAATTCCGCCTCGAGCTGAGTGGCCGTCGCGCGGCCGAGGACGACGACATCAACCTCGTCGTTGAAGAGCACGCTGCGGTGATCGAAATTCGACGAGCCGATCACCGACCACACGCCGTCGATCGCCGCGGTTTTCGAATGCAGGACTTCGTTCTGTATTTCATAGATTTTGACGCCCGCTTCCAAGAGATCGTCATAGTACGAACGCCCGACATCGAAGGCCGACGGGGAATCGCTTTGGCTCGGCAGCATCAGCCGCACATCGACGCCGCGCCGGGCCGCGCTCTCGAGATCGTCGAGCTCGTCGTCAGTCGGTACAAAATAGGCGGTGGTCAGCCAAATGCGCTGCTCGGCATTCGTGATCGCCGAAAGAATTGTCGCGTAATACGCGGGCACCGGCTGACTGGGGGTGCTGCCGAGCACATGCAGAACTTCGCTGCCCTGGCGCCGTAGCGGCGGAAAGAACGTCGACTGGTCAAGCGGCGGGCCGCCTTGATCGATCCAGTGCTGGACGAAGAGCTGCTGCAAGGCGACGACGGCTGGGCCTTCGATTTCCAAATCGGTATCGTGCCAGAAAACGCTGGTATCGCCGCCGGAACCGACCAGTTCGCTATGCGGGTGCCCTTGGTATCCCGTGTACAGGTTTACGCCGCCGACGAACGCCGTCAGGCCATCGACGATCAGAATCTTGCGGTGGTCGCGGTCGTTCGGACGATAGGCGCCGCGCGCATGCAACGGATCAATCGGGTTATATTGAAGAACGAGGCAGCCTGCGGCGCGCAGCGACTTTAGGAACTCGGGCGGCGTGTCCATCGAGCCGTAGCTGTCGTACAGGATGTTGACCGCGACGCCCTGTGCCCGTTTCGCGACGAGAAGGGCGCCAAGATGCTCGCCGCCGCTTTCGACATCCTCGAAGGTATAGAACTCGAGATTGACGGCGGCCTGCGCGTTGCGGATGGCGTCGAACATCGCGGCAAAGGTCTCGCCGCCGTCGTGAAGGATGGTGGTGCGATTGCCGGCGATCAGCGGCACACCCGTCACCGCCTGTTCGATCGCGAGATGGCGATCGAGAATGTCGCTGTCCGGTGATTGGTGCTTCAGCGCATCGAGGATTTCTCGGCTACGCGCCGCACTGAGCGGTCCGTGTGCGCCGATGAGGGTTTGTGGCCCGGAGGAAGGCGACGTGGCAGTAACGCCGTTGACGTTGGGCACCGCACAAGCGCCGAGGGCCGAAGCCAGCGCGGCGAGCGACACGGCCAAGCATGAAAGCCGCCGTGCGCGCACGCCGCGCCGCGCTATCGGCTATTCGGCGGCGGTGCGCTGAGCGCGCGCCCGTGCCAGGTTCTCTGCGGCGAAGTCCCAATTCACCAGATGATCGATGAAGGCATCGATAAAGTCCGGCCGCCGGTTCTGGTAGTCGAGATAGTAGGCGTGCTCCCAGACGTCGTAGGTCAGCAGCGGTTTGCTGCCCTGCGTCAGCGGATTGACCGCGTTCGCGGTCTTCGTGACCTTGACCTTGCCGCCATCGAACACCAGCCATGCCCAACCGCTGCCGAATTGCGTTGCGCCCGCCGTCTTGAAGGCCTCGCGGAATTTATCGTAGGCGCCGAACGATTCATCGATCGCGCGCGCTAGGTCGCCGGTCGGCCGGCCGCCGCCCTTGGGTCGCATCGATTTCCAGAAGAAGTTGTGATTCCAAATCTGGGCGACGTTGTTGAACAGGCCCGCCTTGGAATCGTCCTTCGCCGTCGCCTGGATCACCTCTTCGAGGGATTTGCCAGCCAACGGCGTGTCCTGAACCATCTTGTTGGCGTTGTCGACATAGGCCTTGTGATGCTTGCCGTGATGAAATTCGAGCGTGCGCGCCGACATATGCGGCTCGAGCGCGTTCATCGGATAGGGCAAGGGAGGAAGTTCAAATGCCATTTCAGCCTCGCACTTGTCAGAGTTTGGTCATACAGCGGTGCATACGGTGGCGCACACGCCGGGGCGGGGCACGCATAGCTGCGGTGCGGGGCCGCCACTTTTCATTTTCACCATAACACGCATATAGTCGAGTGACACCTGTGTGTATCGGGGAGGGAACCCTTCAGACGTCCCTAGAAGCAAAGGGAAGGGAGAACCCGCTGATGATCAGCCATGCCGTCGATGGCAAAATCGAGTTGCCGTGGTCGATGGATGCGATCCGCTATGGCGATATCGCACGCGACGCGATCGAGGATGATGCGTTGCTTTTCCAGATCGTCGCGTCGGCCTCGTTCATCGAAATCACCTCGGACCTCTACACCGGGAATCTGGTCGAATACTTCCGCGACGATCCCGAGCTAGTCGATTGGCTCGCGCATCATTGGGAACCGGAAGAGCTGCAACATGGTGCGGCGCTCAAGCGCTATGTCGAGATCGCGTGGCCCGACTTCGACTGGCAGCGCGCCTACGCCGGCTTCTTCGCCGAATACTCGCGCTGCTGCTTACTCGAAAACCTGGCACCCACGCGCGCGCTCGAAATGGTGGCGCGCTGTGTCGTCGAGACCGGCACCGCCAGCTTCTATCGCATGTTGGCGGAGGCGACGTCTGAGCCGGTCCTGCGGCAGATCGCCGGCAACATTGCCGCCGACGAGGTGCGCCACTACAAGAACTTCTTCTATTTCTTCCGCCGCTATCGCGCGGCCGAGCATCCGGGTCGCACCGCGGTATTGAAGACGCTATGGGATCGCGCGCAGGAAGTCGATGCTGAGGACGCCTACATCGCCTTCAAGCACGTCTTTTGCGTCAGCAATCCCGATGCCGAATTCCAGCCGGCCGAATATGTGGCCTTCCGCAACGGCGTGCGCCGGCTCGGCCGCGAATATTTTCCCTACGGCATGGCGATGAAAATGTTCCTGAAGCCGCTTGGCTTGGCGCCCGTCATCGGACGGGTAGTGCTACCGTCGGCGACGGCCGCGTCGCGATATCTGATGCTCCGCTGAAGGTTGTCCGGCCGGCCCCGGCGACTGTAGAATCCGCCGAAACGCGCCAAAAAGGCTGGAAACGCTCGGACGGAGGAACACGATGCCTGCCGATGCTGCCGCCCACATCAAGGTCGAGCCGGCGCTCAAGCTCAAATTCCTCTCGCACGGCACTCTTGAGTCGACCGACCTCGATTTCTCGCGCCGCTTCTACGAAGAATTCCTCGGCCTCGACGTCGTCCGCACCAGTCCGATCTCGCTCATGATCCGTCTCGGCGGCGACAACACCATCGCGGTCGTCAAATGCAAGACCAAGCAGCCGATGAACCTTCTGGCGCATAACGGTCTCGACGTCGAGACCCAGGAAGAGGTCGACGCCGCCTATAAGACCGTGGTCGAGCAGGCCGATCAATGGAAGCTCAAGAAAATCTCCAAGCCGCTGCTCCAGCATGGCACCTACAGCTTTTATTTCTGGGACTGCGACGATAATTGCTGGGAGATCCTGACCAATCCGAAGGGCGGCTATTCCTGGCTCTTCGGTCTTGGCGATCTCGAAGGCAAAGGTCACCAGGACAAAAGCTTCTCGCGGCCCGGCGTCAAGATGCCGTCGGCGTAATCCCGCCTAGGCGCGGCGCTTGAACGCGACGCCGGCGGCGAACGGCTATGGACAAGCGCCGACCGCCGCCGGAATAGTAACGCGCACGGGGAGGTGCCGGCTCGCGATGAAGAAACTCGACATATTCCCGCACATCTTTCCCAAGCGCTATTTCGACAAGATGGTCGAGATCGTTCCCAACAAGGACGCGATCCGCCGCTGGACGAACATTCCGGTGCTGTACGACCTGGAAAAGCGCCTCGCGATGATGGACGAGTTCGAGCAGTACCAGCAGGTTCTGACGCTGTCGATGCCGGCGATCGAATACGTCGCGCCGCCCGATCAATCGCCCGCGCTGGCGCGCCTCGCCAACGACGGCATGCACGAGATCTGCGCGCGGCATCCGGACCGGTTTCCCGCCTGGGTGGCGTCGGTACCGATGAACAACATCAAGGCGACGCTCGACGAGATCGGTCATGCCGTCGAAAAACTGGGCGCCAAGGGCATCCAGATCTTCACCAACGTGAACGGCCGGCCGCTGGACGATCCGGAGTTCGCGCCGATCTTCGAAAAGATGCATTCCTACGATTTGCCGATTTGGATGCATCCGACGCGCGGCCAGAAATTCGCCGATTACCCGACGGAGAAAAGCTCGCGTTTCGACATCTGGTGGGTTTTCGGCTGGCCCTACGAGACGTCGGCGGCGATGGCGCGCATGGTGTTCTCGAGTTTCTTCGATCGCTGGCCGAAATTGAAGATCATCACCCATCACATGGGCGCGATGGTGCCGTTTCTCGAGGCGCGCGTCGGTCTCGGCCTCGATCAACTCGGCTCGCGCGAAGGCGCAGAAGAAGGCTATCGCAAGATCGTCGCCGACATGAAGGCCAAGGGCAAACGGCCGGTCGATTATTTCCGGCAGTTCTATGCCGACACGTCCATCAACGGCTCGCGCGCCGGCATGGAATGCGGCTTGAGCTTCTTCGGCATCGACCATTGCCTGTTCGGCACCGACTGTCCGTTCGATCCCGAAGGCGGGCCGCTTTTTATCCGTGAGATCGTCAAGGCCATCGACGCGATGAAGCTGTCGGCCGCCGATCGCGAGAAGATGTATTCGGGCAACGCGCGGCGCCTGCTGCGGCTCGCCTGACCATGGCGTCCGTGGGTCACACGATGAAATCCACGCGGCTGCCGCCGGCCGACCGCGATCTCGTCGACACGCTGGTGATCGCCAACCGTGTGCTGTTCGATCACGACGTGGTCGACGCCTTCGGCCATGTCAGCGTGCGCCACGACCGCGACCCGACGAAGTTCCTGATGGCACGGCATCTTGCACCCGGTTTGGTGACGGCCCGGGATATTGTCACCTTCGATCTCGACGCCAACGCGGTGGCCAATCCGGCCAAGCGCTATTACAGCGAGCGCTTCATCCACAGCGAGATCTACAAGCGCCGGCCGGATGTGGCCGCGGTGGTGCATTGCCATGCGCCGCCGTTGATTCCGTTCGGCGCCACGCGCACCCCGCTAAAGCCGGTCTATCATATGAGCGCCTATCTCGGCGTCGGCACGCCGGTCTTCGACATCCGCGAGGCGGCCGGCATGACCGACATGTTGATCCGCACGCCGGCGCTCGGCGCCGCGCTGGCTGAAACGCTGGCCGACAAGCCGCTGGTGCTGATGCGCGGCCACGGCGCGACCATCGTCGGCGGCGGGATTCCGCAAGCCGTCTATCGCGCGATCTATGCTCGGTTCAACGCGACGTTGCAGATGGACGCGCTCCGGCTGGGTGCGCCGATCTATCTTGCGCGCGAAGAGGCCGCGAAGGCGGCCGCCTCGATCGACGGCTCGCTCGAGCGCGCGTGGAACCTGTGGGCCAACACGACGCGGGCGAAAATGAAAGGCCGCCGGACGTAACGCGTGCCCGACGGCGGCGCGTCAGTCGCCTTCCTGCATCACCTGACCGGCGGGCGACAGCACGATATAGACTTCGCTGCCGTTCTTCATCGCGCTGCCGTGCCAGTAATTATCGCAGCCTTTGCGCAGGTCTTTGACCTGGGTATAGCCGGCAGCTTCCATCTTCCTTTTGGCCTGCGGCAGCGTCGAGTTGTCGAGCTTGTCCTCGGGCGCGCAGTTGTTGCGCATCTGCGTCTGTGCTGCTGCCGGCAGGATAGCCGGCGCGGTGGCGAGCAAAGCGGCGCCGGCGGCCAGAACGATAAAGCGGTGCTTGAGGGTCATCATATGGGCCTTTCGTAATATGAGGGAAAGCCGAATTAGGACGACGAATTGCGGCAGGATTCGGGAAGGAATTCTAGTGGCATGGCGTGGCGGAATTACGCGGCGCGCGCCGGGCGGCGGATCGTATGACGCGCGAACCCCGCCAGGGAGCCTGCGGCCGCAGGGACGATAGCGGGGTTCATTGGGTGGCTCGAAGCTCACCGCCCGACCACGAGATCGGGCTTTCATCTAGGCGCTGATCTAACTGATCAGGTGGAGTCATGCGGTTTGGGCACCCTCCATCATGGTTGCGCCACCTTAAAAGCTAATCCTCCTGGCGCCGGCGTCAATGGTCGAAACATGCAATCGTCGGCAATATTCTGTCCGCTTTGCTGCGGAATGCCCACTGCGAGCGGCCGGACGCGACCGGTTTCAGCGCACTAAATCGCCGCCGAGGAAGCGCGACGGATCGTTCTCGGGCGGTACCGTGCGGACGATCTGAGTCGGCTTGAAGTCGTCGCCGAGCGCGTCGAGCGCGCGTTTGACGCCCTCGACGATGGCGCGTTCGACCGCACCGACGTCGTATGCCGTCGTCCACGCCATCAGACTCAGCACCAGGGCGCCGCCGGCGAAACCCGCCAGAAAGGTTTGCGGCGCCGGCGCCGACATCACGCCCGGAATCTTGGCTGCAACCTCGATCAATGTTCGCCGCGCACGCTCAAGCTCGGCTGTCGCGGGCAGGCCGACGTCCACGCTCAACAGCCGGCCGCCGTTGCGCGTGTCGTTCTTGAGCGGCATGTTCCAGATCGCCGAATTGGGCATGAACAGGAACAGACCGTCGAAGGTGCGCAGGCGGCAATTGAACAGGCCGATTTCCTCGACCGTGCCGCTCTGGCTGCCGACCTCGATGTAATCGCCGATACGGAACGGCCTGAGCCACAGCAGCATGATGCCTGCGGCGATGTTCGACAGCGTGCCTTGCAGCGCCAAGCCGACGGCGAGGCCGGCGGCGCCGACCACGGCGAGCAGCGAGGCGGTCTGGATGCCGAGCTGACTCAGTGCCACGATCACCGTCAGAATGACGATGGCGTAACGCACCGCCGCGCCGAGGATCGGCTTCAGCATCGGATCGATGTGGCCGACACCGCCAAGCAGCCGGCGTAACGCGCGCTCGATCCAGCCGGCGACGATGAAGCCCGCGACGAGGACCGCCAGCGAAGCGAGCACCCTCGGCATGAAGGTCTCGGCCCATTGCCAGATTACGTCGGCCATGTGAGTCAGGTGTTGTAGAGTGACGTCGTTCGACATGGTGCGCGGCGATCATGCCGAGCGCGGCCGCGATGTCAACGGCGCTCAGTGATAGCCGATATCGGCGCGCACCTTGCCGCGGAACACCCAATACGACCAGCCGGTGTACATGAGGATGACCGGCAGCAGGAACAGCGTGCCGACCAATAGGAAGGCCTGCGTGCTGGGCGCCGACGCGGCCTGCCAGAGCGTGAATTTGTACGGCACGATCATCGGCCACAGGCTGATGGTGATGCCGAAATAGGACATGAGAAAGAGCCCGATCGCGCCGATGAACGGCGCCGCCTCGGAGCGATTGTTGAGCGATCGCCATTCCCACAGCGCCAACAGAGCAGTGACGATTGGCACCGGCGACAGGAATCCGATATTGGGCCAGGCGAACCAACGGTGAGCGATATACGGTTCGGCCAACGGCGTCCACAAGCTGACCACGACGATGGCGACGAGCACGCCGATAAAACAGTAACGGCCAAGCCGGCGCGCCCAATTTTGTAGATCGCCTTCGGTCTTCATCACCAGCCAGCCGGCGCCGACCAGACCGTAGCCGAAAACCAACGCCAGCCCACAGAACAGCGAGAACGGAGTGAAACAGTCGAACGCGCTGCCGCTGAATTGGCGGCCGTCGACTTGGAATCCCTGGATAAACGCGCCGAGCACGATGCCTTGAGCGAAAGTCGCGAGCGCCGAGCCGTAGCAGAAGGCGTGATCCCAAAAGGTGCGGTGCTCGACGTCGCGGTAATGGAACTCGAACGCGACACCGCGAAAAACGAGGGCCAACAACATCACCAGGATCGGGAAATAGACGGCTGGCAGAATGACGGCGAAAGCCAGCGGAAACGCCGCCAAAAGACCGACGCCGCCGAGCACCAGCCAAGTCTCGTTGCCGTCCCAGACCGGTGCGATCGAATTCATGACCAGGTTGCGCGCGGTGCGATCGGGCGCGAAGCCATAGAGAATGCCGACGCCGAGATCGAAGCCGTCGAACAGCACGTAATAAAAGACGCCGAAACCGAGAATAACGGTCCACAGCGGTACGAAATCGAACGGTAGCACGGTCATGGGGCATCCTCCGCGCCGGCGACCGGCAAAGCGCGAACCGGGCCTTCTGGCCGACCGCTGGCGATCGGTTCGACCGGTGTTTCGGTCGGTCCGCGCCGAACGACGCGCGCCATCATCGTCAGACCGACCGGATAGATGAGCAGATAGACCAGAACGTAACCGGCGAGCGACAACGCCACATCGGTTCCGGTCAGCGCCGGCGAAACGGAATCGGCGGTGCGCAGTAGCCCGTACACGGTCCACGGTTGGCGCCCGACCTCGGTCGTCGTCCAGCCGGCGATGACGGCGACAAACCCGGCCGGCGAGGCGAGTTCGCACAGGCGCAGGAACCAGACCGCGTGCAGACGGCCGCGTGCGCGGAGCCACCAGCTCACAGCGACCAGTGCCAGCATCAGCAAGCCGATGCCGACCATGATGCGAAAGGCGAAGAACGGGATCGCCACGGGTGGCCACTGGTCGCGCGGCCATTCCTTCAGGCCGCGGACGGTTCCATTCGGGTCATGCGTCAGGATCAGGCTGCCGAGATCAGGAATCTCTATGGCGTCACGGTTGGCCGCGGCTGCTTGGTCGGGAATGGCGAAGAGCGTCAGCGGCATGCGCGCCTCGGTCGTCCAATGCGCCTCGATCGCCGCCAGTTTCGCCGGCTGGTATTGGAGCGTGTTGAGTCCGTGCTGGTCGCCGAGGACGATCTGCAACGGCACCAGCACGGTGAGGAGCCATAGCGTCATCGACAGCATGACGCGGCTTTCTTCAGCGAAACGACCGCGCCGCAAATAATAGGCGGCGACGCCGACGACGACGAAACCGGTGGTGACGTAGAACCCGACGACGGTGTGAGCGAAGCGATACGGGAAGGACGGATTGAAAATGATCCGCAGCCAGTCGGCGGGATAGAACCGACCGTCGATCACCACGTATCCGGCTGGCGTCTGCATCCAACTGTTGGCGGCGAGGATCCAGAACGCCGAAAACAGCGTCCCGACCGCGACCATTAGCGCGGCGACGAAATGCGCCCACCGCGGCACCAGCTTGCGCCCGAACAGCAGCACGCCGAGGAACGCCGATTCGAGGAAGAACGCCATGATGCCCTCGTAGGCGAACAACGGCGACAGGACATTCGCGGTGGCGTCGGCGTAACGGCTCCAGTTGGTGCCGAATTGAAACGGCATGACGATGCCCGAGACGACACCCATGCCAAAGGCAATCGCGAAGATGCGGGTCCAGAAGGTCGAAAGGCGGAAATAGACGTCGCGGCCGGTGACCAGATGCAGGCCTTCGAGCAAGGCGATGAACGAAGCCGTGCCGATGGTGAAGGCGGGGAGAAGGATGTGCCAGGCGATTACCCAGGCAAATTGCAGCCGCGAAAGCAACAACGGGCTGAATGTCGCCATGGTCGTTGACATCGAAGACTCCATCCCGGCATCGCTGCAACCGGCGCAACATTCTAGACCGCGCGTGCGGCGCACGGTTCGGCACATGATGTCGCGCGCTGTTTTGTCTGTCAGCGAACGATTTCGGGCTGAAACCCGTTGCCCGCGGCGGATGCCGCGGGACGGCGATCTTGACGCGAACGCCGCCGCGACGTTTTTGTGAACATGTTCAGTATGGTGCCCGCCCGCGGCGCATGCATACGATAGTCCGCTCACCGGGGGAGAACGGATCGATGGCTCTGTTTGAATCGCTGTTGCTGGCGGCGCTTCTGGCGCTCGGCGCCGGCTTCGTCGACGCCTACGGTTATATCGACCTCGGCCATGTCTTCGTCGCCAACATGACCGGGACGACTGTGCTGCTCGGCGTTGCGGCGGCGCATGGCGATGCCGGCCTATCGGCCCATTACGTTCTGACGGTCGGCGCCTTCGCCGCCGGCGCGGTGATCGGCGCGCTGCTCAAACGGATCAGTGGTCGCGGCTCGCAACCACTGCTGCTTGGCGGCGTGCTGCTGTTGGTGCTCGTGGTGGCGCCGTCGTCACGGCTGGAGGCGCTGGTGCTCCTGGCGATGGTGATGGGTCTGCAAGGCGCGGCGGTGGTGCGGTTCCGCTCGATCAGTCTGCAAACCATCGTCATCACCGGCACCATCGTGCGGCTTGCCGAAGGTGTGGTGACGACCGTGCTGGGCGGCGGCCGCGCCGAGCCGCATGTGCACGAGGCCAACATTCACCACGCGCTGACCTGGAGCGGCTATCTCATCGGCGCCGGCGTCGGCGGTCTCGCGCTCGAACGGTTGGGTGCGCCATTGCTGCTGCCGGCCGGCGCGATGCTCGCGGCGGCTGCGCTGCTCGGCCTGATCGAGGCGCGGGATCCGGAGCCGCAGAAAAAATAGGCGGGTCCGCAGGCCCGCCTATCCCCTCATGCGATCGCCGGTGACGGCTACGGCTTGATGCGCGCCGCCGCCTCCTTGGCGATGCTCAAATCGGCGTAATTGGCGATCTTGATGTCCTTGGTCAGGAAGCCCAGTTCGCGTTGCGTCTCGATGTTGGCCTGCAAGGCTTTGAGGTCCGGCAGCGCGTCGGGGTTGCGGTAATAGTCCTTGCCCTTGACGAAGAGCCAGGAGTCCCACACCGGCGCCGGAATCTTGGTCAGGTTGACCGCGATCTGCACCGCCTCGGCGTGGTTCTTGGAATCCTGGAACCAGCGCATGACGCGGATCGTGTCTTCCATGAAATCCACCATCGCGGCGCGGTTTTTCTTCAGCCAGGCGGCGCGGGCGACCCAGACGATCATCTGCGTCCGGCCGACCGCTTCTTTCTGCGTGAACAGCGGACGCGCCGTCTTCAGCAGATCCGGATTGTTCGAGAACGGCAGCACGCCGGGAATGAGCGCGACTTTTTTCTCGTCGAGCATGTTGCGCATGTTGGGGAATGCCGCTTCGACGATGGTGACGTCCTTCCGGTCGTCCAGGTGATGCTTGCGCAGCATGGCGCGCATCGCGATGTCGACGGCGCTGCCGGCGACGTTGGTCGCCAGCACCTTGCCCTTGAGATCCTCGACCGTCTTGATGCCGCTGTCGTTGCGGACGAAATATTGGTCCGTGTAGTAGCCCGGCACGCCGTCTTGGAAGTCGTCGCTGATGACGCGCAGATCCTCGAGCCCGGCGTTCTGGATGGCGAGCGCCAGCGACGAATAGGCCAAGTCGCCGATGTCGAGCTGATCGCTGGCCAGTGCCGTGATCATCGGCGGCGTGCCCTGGAAGCGCGTCACGTCGAGCGTGTAGCTCTTGCCCATGTGCGTCATCAGCTCGGGCTTGGTCGGCAAGAGCGACGACCAATTGGCGACCGGGACGACGTAGCTGAGACGGATCTTCACCGGTTCGGCCTGCGCCGAAAGCGCCGCACAAGCGAACGCGGCCGCGATACACGCGGCGAGCGCGGAACGGATCGAGCGCATTGCTCCTCCCCTGCGATTGAGCGTCCGCCGTCGTTTTTTGTCCGCGATCCGTGCGCCGGACCGCGCTGCGGCAGGTATTTTAGAGCGTGTTCACTATTGGACCCGGTCCCCCCTTTGTCAAGTTGACGGGGTCAACGGCGCGGCCGCAAGCCGTCGACCAGCACTTGCAGCACGCGGCGGAGCGCCGTCAGCCCGTGCGCGAGATTGGGCTCGTTCTGGTCGTCGGCGAGCCAGCGGCGTACTTCGGCGCTGTAGATGTCGAAAATCGCGCGCGCCACCAAAATATCATCGCCGGTTGCGGCGATAATTCCGTCGGCGCGGGCGCGCGTCACCAGTGCGGCGACGCCGACGACGATCCGATCGCGATGCGCTTGAAAGCGATGCGCCTCCGGCCCGTGCGTGTAGAAGGTCAGCTCGCGCAGCAGGAAGCGCGCGAGGTTTGGCTGTCGCGTAAAATAGGCATAGAAGTCATGGAACACCGCGACCAGCCGGTCGGCGAGCGCGGGCGCCGACGACGAGTGCGCGAAGGCTTGCGTCGCGAGTTCGATCAGTTCGTCGTTGAAGATCAGGAACAGCAGGTCACGCTTGTCGGCTGCATAGGTGAAAAGCGTGCCGAGGCCGACGCCCGCACGCTTGGCGATGGCGCGCGTTGTGGTGGCGTCATAACCCCTCTCGACGAACAGCTCGCGCGCGGCCCGACGGATGTTGCCGAGCCGGCGGGCCTTGCTGCGCTCGCGCAGGCCGCCTTCGACCGTGCGGCCGCCGCTGCGCGCCATCGGTGTCGCCACGGGCGACGTCTCCTTGCGTCGGTCGGCGCCCGCGCTTGACAGGGGCGCGGGCCCAGGCCAAAAGTGAACACGTTCAAAATAATCCGGTGTCGACGCTCGACGCAAGGGGAGCGCGGAGAATGGCGCAGCGCAAGACGGCATTGGTGACCGGCGCCGCAAGCGGCATCGGCGCTGCGGCGGCCGTGGCGCTCGCGCGGGCCGGTTACGACGTCGCCATCAATTACAGCCGGAGCGCCGGACCCGCGCGCGAGATCGCGGCGCGGGCGCAGTGCCACGGCGCACAAACGTTGCTCTGCCAGTGCGACGTCGCCGACGACGCCGCGGTGCGCGCGATGCTCGGTGAGGTCGCGACGAAATTTGCGCGCCTCGACGCGCTGATCAACAATGCCGGCACGACGACCGAGGTTCGGCCGAAGGATTTCGACGCAATGACCGTCGAAGAATGGGATCGCGTCTTCGCGGTCAACGTGCGCGGCATATTTTCGGTGACGCGCGCGGCGCTGCCGCTGCTGCGCAAGGCGCCGCATCCGGCGATCGTCAATACCGCGAGTATCGTCGGCTTGCGCCCGGGTCCGCAGCCGCTGCCCTATGCCGCCAGCAAGGCGGCCGTGGTCAATCTGACCAAGACGCTTGCCTTCAATCTCGGTCCCGAAATTCGCGTCAACGCCGTGGCGCCGGGTTGGATGGAAGGCGATTGGATGAAGCGCATGCTCAAGGACAAGTACGACGATCTGATGGGCCGGCGCGCCAAGCTCACGCCGCTTAAGCGCGCCGTAACCGCCGAAGACGTCGCCGAGACGATGCTGTCGCTCATCGAAGGCAACCGCTTCGTTACCGGCGAGATCGTCGTCGTCGACGGTGGGTTTTCGAGTTCGACCTGATGCTGCCCGGCGTGGTGCCGTTTCCGGCCAAGTTCGCCGCCCGCTATCGCGCCAAGGGCTATTGGCGCGACCGTTCGCTGCGCGACGAATTTTCCGACGTATGGAAAAAGTTTGCTGACCGCATTGCGCTGATCGACGGCAACCGGCGCTACAGCTACGCCGATATCGACCGCCTCACCGACAATCTCGCGCTCAATTTGCTTGAGCTCGGCCTCAAGCCGGTCGATCGGGTGGTGCCGACGCTGCCCAATGTCGCGGAATTCGTGTTGCTGTATTTTGCCTTGCAAAAAATCGGCGCCATTCCGATCGCTGCGCTGGTCACGCATCGCTATAGCGAGATCAGCCAGTTTGTGAACATTGCCCAGGCGACGGCATGCATCTATCCCGAACGCGTCGGCGACTTCGCCTTCGGTCCGGTGATCAAGCGGATTGCCGACGAGACTCCGTGTCTCAAGCTGCGACTGGTACTCGGCCGGCCTGGGCCGGGCGAAGTGTCGCTGACCGAGCTCATCGAAACGCCGGCGAAACTGCCGAAAAGTCGGTTGGCGGCAATCGCGCTCGATCCGGCCGATCCGTGCATCTTCCAACTGTCGGGTGGCACTACCGGCATTCCCAAGCTGATTCCGCGCACCCACAACGACTATGCGTACAATTCCAAGACGGCGGCGGCGGTCTGTGACGTCGACGCCGATTCTGTGCTGCTGCTGGCCTTGCCGATCGCGCACAACCTGCCGCTCGCTTGTCCCGGCATCCAGGGCTTTTTCTTCAACGGCGGAACGGTCGTGCTGAGCCCGACGACACGGCCCGCGGATATGTTCCCGCTGGTGGAAAAGCACGGCGTCACGCACATCAAGGTCGTGCCCGCGTTGCTGATTCGCCTCATCAATAGTCCCGAGGTGCGGCTGTACGATACCGCGTCGGTGCGCTTCATCCAAAGCGGCGGGCAGCGGTTGCAGCCCGAGGTGCGCATCAAGACGCGCGAGATGATTCCGACGGCCTTCGTGCAGGAGAATTTCGGCATGTCGGAGGGCATGCTGTTCTTCGTTCGTCGCGGCGATCCGGACGATGTGCGGCTCGAAACGGTCGGCCGGCCGATCTCGCCCGACGACGAGGTGCGGCTTTTGGACGACGACGACAGGGAAGTGGTGGCCGGCGAGGTGGGCGAGCTTTGCGCCCGCGGCCCGTACACCTTGCGCGGCTATTACGGTGCCGCGGAGCACAACAAGAAGGCATTCACATCAGACGGGTTCTATCGTTCGGGCGATCTGATGCGCCAACATCCGTCGGGTAATTACATGGTCGAAGGCCGCAAGAAGGATCTGATCAATCGCGGCGGCGAGAAAATCAGCGCCGAGGAAATCGAGAACCTGATCTTGCAGCATCCGGCGGTACAGAACGTCGCCTGCATTCCGGTGCCGGACCCCGATCTTGGCGAACGCATGTGCGCCTGCGTAATTGCGCAGAAGGGCAGGGACCTGACGCTCGACGATCTGGTGCAATTCCTTGCCGCCAAGGAGATCGCCAAGTTCAAGCTGCCAGAGCGGTTGCAGCTGATGACCGAGTTTCCGCTGTCGACCTTCGGCAAGGTATCGAAGAAGGCGCTTGCCGAAATAATTTCAAATCCGGCGGCGACGGCACACTGAGGCGCCATGCGCATCATCGACCTGCACTGCTATCCCAATACCGAGCCCTGGATCAAATGCCAGGGCCCTTATGTCGACGCGCTGGCCAAATACTGGAAACGGCAGTGGACTTGGAAACAGGAAGACGAGGTGGTGCGGGAATTCGCCGCCGCCGGCGTCGACGCCATTCTGGTTGCGCTCGATCTGGAAATGACCGCGAAAACACCGCCATGCTCGAATGATTACGTGCGCGGCATGCAGCAGCGGCACAAGGATCGCATCATTCAGGCCTGGGCGGCGGTCGATCCGCTCAAAGGCGATGCCGCCATCGCCGAGGCGCAACACGCGATCCGCGATCTCAAGATGCTAGGTTTCCATTTTCATCCGATCATGGGGCACTTCGCGGTCAACGAACGGCGCTTCTATCCGCTGTGGGAAGCGATCAACGCGCTCAAGGTGCCGGTGATGATCGACGTTGGCACGACCGGGATGGGCGCCGGCACGCCGGGCGGTCTCGGTGCCAAGCTGCGCCACGCGCATCCGTCGTGCATCGACGAACTTGCTGCCGATTTTCCCGACTTGACGATCGTCGCCGCCCATCCGGGTTGGCCGTGGGTCGACGAGATGACCGCGGTGGCGCTGCACAAGGGCAACGTGTTCTGGGAGCTGTCGGGCTGGGCGCCAAAATATTTTCCGGTCCAGCTCAAAACGGATATCCGCGCGCGGCTGCAAGACAAGATCATGTTTGGCAGCGACTATCCGAGCATTCCCTATGCGCGGTTGTTCCAGGAATGGCGCGAGCTGGGCTACGCAGACGACGTCATGGAGAAGATTTTCCACCGCAACGCCGAGCGCATTCTCGGTCTCTAATTCGGTTGGCGCAAAAAGCAAACGCCGCGACGTTGCCGCCGCGGCGTCCGGTCAAAAATCCCGGCTCGTGCTTAGACGAGCTTCAGGTTCGTAGCCGACGTGCGGCCCTGCTGGCTCTGCTCGAGATCGAAGCTCACTTTCTGACCTTCGTTCAGGGCGCCGATGCCTGCGCGTTCGACGGCGGAGATATGGACGAAAACGTCCTTACCGCCGCTCTCGGGCGCGATGAAACCGTATCCCTTTTGAGCGTTGAACCACTTGACCGTGCCAATTGCCATTCCTGTCTCCATGGCGAGTACCAGTGCGCACGATTGCGCAACCGATCGGCTGTCGAAAGGCACGGATTGCAGGGTCGGGCTCACAGTGGAGCGATCGAGCGCAGGCCGGAACCCAGCGAAGCGATGGCCAGGAAGCTAGGGGATCGGACCTCGATTTTCAAGCCGCGATTGCGCAGATTTGCTGCACTCGCCAAAGATGGCCGCAAGCGGCTGGGTTCGAGGTATCCCACGGAGCATCCCCGGCCCGCGGTCGCGACTGCGCCGACCGTGTGGCAAGATGAGCCGGTGGGTGTACCGTGAGCGAGACATTCGGCAGCTTCGATTACGTGATTGTCGGCGCCGGCAGCGCCGGCTGCGTGTTGGCCAACCGCCTATCGACCGATCCGGATGTTTCAGTGCTGCTGCTCGAAGCCGGCGGCAACGACAATTACATCTGGATCCGCATTCCGATCGGATATCTTTACACCCAGAACAATCCGCGCACCGATTGGTGCTTCAAGACCGAAACCGAAGCCGGACTGAACGGCCGCGCGCTCAATTATCCGCGTGGCCGTGTTCTCGGTGGCTGCTCGTCGATCAACGGCATGATCTATATGCGCGGCCAGGCACGCGACTACGACGGCTGGCGCCAGTTCGGCAATCCCGGCTGGTCGTGGGACGACGTGTTGCCGTATTTCAAGCGCTCAGAGGACAATGTCGCCGGCGCAGACGAATTCCATGGTCAGGGCGGCGAGTGGCGTGTCGAGGAGATGCGTCTGACCTGGGAGATTCTCGACGCGTTCCGCGACGCCGCCGCTGAGGTCGGCATTCCCAAAGTCGACGATTTCAATCGCGGCAACAACGAAGGCTGCGGCTATTTCCGCGTCAATCAGCGACGCGGCGTGCGTTGGAACACGGCGCGCGCGTTTCTCCGGCCGGCGATGAACCGGCCTAACCTGGCGGTCATCACTGGTGCGCAGGCCAGCCGCATCCGGTTGGCCGGACGGCGCGCCGTCGGCGTCGATTTCGTCAAGGATGGCGTGCCGCGTCATGTCGAAGCGCGCGGCGAAGTGATCCTGGCCTCGGGCGCGATCGGTTCGCCGCAGTTGCTGCAACTTTCCGGCATCGGACCCGGCGCCCTTTTACGGCAGCACGGCATCGCCGTCGTGCACGAACTCGGTGGCGTCGGCGAGAATCTCCAGGATCACCTGCAGATCCGCACCGTCTTCAAGGTCGCCAACACGCGCACGCTCAATGAACGCGCCAACAGCCTGCTCGGCCGCGTCGGCATGGGGCTCGAATATTTCCTGTTGAAGCGTGGGCCGCTGACCATGGCGCCGTCACAGCTCGGCTGCTTCGCCAAAAGCGATCCCTCGCGCGAAACGCCCAATCTCGAATATCACGTGCAGCCGCTGAGCCTCGACAAGTTCGGCGATCCCTGCCATCCGTTTCCGGCTTTCACGGCGTCGGTGTGCAATCTGCGGCCCGACAGCCGCGGCTTCGTGCGGATCAAAAGTGCTGATCCCAATGCCCATCCGGCAATCCATCCGAATTATCTCGCCGTCGATGCCGATCGTCGCGTTGCCGCGGATGCCATTCGCCTGACGCGCCGCATCGTCGCCGCCAAGGCGATGGCGCGGTTCATGCCCGAGGAATATCGGCCGGGTGCGCGGCTTCAGACCGACGGCGAATTGGCGCGCGCCGCCGGCGACATCGGCACGACGATTTTCCATCCAGTCGGGACCTGCAAGATGGGCGCAGACGCCGCCGCCGTGGTGGATGCGCGGCTCGCCGTGCGCGGCATCGCCGGCTTGCGCGTCGCCGACGCGTCGATCATGCCCACGATCACTTCGGGCAATACCAATTCGCCTACCATCATGATCGCCGAGAAGGCCGCCGACATGATCCGCGAAGACCGCCGCACCGCGGTCGCCGCCCAATAAGATTAGGCTTCGAAGATTCCAGTGGAGGCCGGCTTCGGCCCGTTTATACTCGGCGGCGTTCCGCATGACGCCCCTCAACGAATCCCGCGCATCGGTAACGCCGGCGGCCAGCACGCTGCAGCGCCGGCTCGACGAAGGCCGTTTCTGCGTCACCGCCGAGGTGACGCCGCCGGTCGCGGCCGACCCGGCGGATTTCATCGCCCGCGCTTTACCGCTGAAGGGCGTGGCGGCGGCGGTCAACGTCACCGATGGTGCCGGCGCGAAGTCGCACCTGGCCAGCATCGCTGCGGCACATTTCCTCGTGCAGAACGGGATCGAGCCGATCCTGCAAATGACCTGCCGCGACCGCAACCGCATCGCGTTGCAGAGCGACCTGCTGGGCGCCGTCGCTCTCGGCGTCCGTAATGTACTCATCCTTGGTGGCGACGATCCGAAGGCGGGCGATCAGCCCGAGGCGAAAGCGGTATTCGATCTCGACAGTCGCACCTTGCTGGCGACGGTGCAGAAGATGCGGCGCGAGCACAAGCTGCTGCCGGGCACCGAGATCAAGGGCGGCTTCGACCTGTTTCTCGGCGCCGCCGACCTGCCGACCGATCCACCGCCCGGTTGGGACGCCAAAAGCCTAAAGGGCAAGGCGGAGTCCGGCGCCGATTTCATCCAGACGCAGTTCTGCATGGATATCGGCGTGGTTCGGCGCTACGCCGCGCGGCTGGTGGAGCTTGGCCTCGCGCCGCGCCTCAAGATCCTGATCGGCATCGCGCCGATCCCATCGGTGCGCTCGGCGCACTGGATGAAAGAGAAGCTCTTCGGCACGATCATTCCCGACGCGATCGTCAAACGCATCGAGAAGGCAACGGACGCGCGCGCCGAGGGCAAGCGCATCTGCGTCGAACTGCTGCAGCAGTTGGCCGAGGTTCCGGGAATTTCCGGCGCGCACGTGATGGCGCCGCTCAATCCCTCCGATATTCCCGAAGTGATCGCGGCTTCGGGCGTGACGACCAAACAACGCGCGCTTTAGCCGCTCGGCGGCGTGGCCGGCTCAGGCCATCCGGTTGACGAGCGTGCCGCAGCCTTCGATTTCGATCTTCACGACGTCGCCCTTCTTCAGGAATTCGCCACGCGGCATGCCGACGCCCGCGGGCGTTCCGGTGGCGATCACGTCGCCGGGCCGCAGCGTCAGCTGTTCGCTGAGCCACGATACCTGTTCGGCGATGTTGTGGATCATCTGGTTGGTGTTGGAATTCTGTTTGAGCACGCCGTTGACCCACAGCTTGATCGACAGGTTGCCGGCGTCCTTGAGGAATGCGGCTGGCGTGATCCACGGTCCCATCGGCGAGGCGTCGTCAAAACATTTCTGCCCGATCCAGTCGTAAGCCATCACCGGCGGCCGGTCCTTGCGCACCATCAGATCGCGCGCCGACAGATCGTTGACGATAGTGTAGCCGGCGACGGCGCTAAGCGCGTGCTCGACCGGCAGATTGCGCACGGTTTTGCCGATGACGACGCCAAGTTCGGCTTCCCAATCGACCTGCCGCGATCGCGCCGGCAGCTTCGCCGGAACATCCGGGCCGATGATCGAATGTGTCGACGTTTTGAGGAAGAACCACGGTCCATCGGGGCGGGTCGAGCGGTCGACCGTGCGGCCCTGCGCGCGCGCCATTTCCTCCATATGGTCCCAGTAATTGGCGCCGGCGCAAAACAGGCCGTCGGGATAAAGCACGGGGGCCAGCAGCTTGACGCGCTTGAGCGGTTTACCATTCGCCGGCTTGACCTTGCCGGCCGCCTTGGCGAGCGCGCCATGTGTCTTCGTCCAGGTGCCGAGCAGCGCCTTGACCGACGAGGCATCGACGCCGACGCCGCGCAACAGCGCCGCCGCCGGATAGACACGATCGCCGACAAGAACGCCTGCAACCGGCTTGTTGCCGTCGCGATAGGTCAAAAGCCGATATTCCGCCACGCCGCGTCCCCGTTTTAAATCCGTGTCGACAGCCAGATGGCGACGCGCGAGCCCGCTTTGATCGCGGCCGAGAGCAGGGGGTAGCCTGGCGTGTCGGCGGCGCCATGCTTGAGCGCGGTGTCGCGGTGCGCAATCTCGTCGGCGCGGAAATCCGCAACAATCGCTGCCAAATCGGCGTCGGTGCCGCCGAGGGTTTCGAGCTGGCCGCGATAGTGCTCGTCGATGACTTCCTCGACCGCGACGGTGCAGGCCATGGCCGCGCGCTCGCCCAAGAGCGCGGTCGCCGCGCCGAGGGCGTAACCGGCGACGTGCCAGAGCGGCGACAACGCCGTCGGCCGCACGCGCCGTTCGGCAACGAGGGCATCGAAGCGTTCGAGGTGGCGCTTTTCCTGCGCGGCCATGTGACGCACCGCAGATGCCGCTGCCGATTCTTTGAGCACCGCGAGTTGTCCGTCATAGATGCGCGCGGCGCCGTATTCACCGGCCTGATCGACCCGGATCATGCGCGCGATGGCGTCGGCGGTGGCGCGATCGCCCGGCAGCCGCGCCGCCGTCTTTCGTGCGGCGGCTTTGCCGCGCCGCCGGCTCATGGGCGGCGCTGCCGCGCGAAGAACGCGAACACGGCGATCAGGGACGACGCGATGAAATTCCAGCCGGCGAGCGAAATACCGCCGAGCGACCACTGAACCTGGTCACACATCACCACCCGCGTCCGCGCCAGCATCTGCTTCAACTGCTCCAAGGTCTGCGGCACGCCGCCATTGTTGGTGCAGGCGCTCGGGCCGCGGAACCAATGGTATTCGACGCCGACATGATAGAAGCCGAGGCCGGCACTGACCACGAATACCAACGCAAGTAACAGCAGCG
>DASYYB010000040.1:0-122664 GCA_035934235.1 Allostellaceae bacterium
GCGATGATCCTGGCGTTGTTGCCGCTGGGCGCGGCGATCAGCGGCTCGGGCGACCAGATGCTGCAGCCACTGGCGATCGCGATCATCGCCGGCATCACCGTCCAGTTGCCGCTGGTGCTGCTGGCGATGCCGGTGCTCGTCGGCTTGCTCGTGCACAAGCGCGAGCGCGCGCCGATGATCCACGTTCTGAAGGCGGCCGCGCAGCGTCGCCTACGGCCGGGTCCGGCGGAATAGGGGGCGGTACCGTCGGCTGAGGCTTGTGTTTCGAAACGTCCAACGTGAGTACCTTGTCACAGTTCAACGCGTAACAGATCCAGGGAGACAGTATGATGATGAAGAAGGTGGTGCTGGGATTGATGGCTGTCGGCGCACTCGCGTTCACCTTGTCGGTGGCGCATGCCGATTCCGACTTCGAGTACGGCAAGCAGATGCCGAAACTGGTCAAGTGGATGCCGAATGCGAAGGTGACGCTCGATCAAGGCATTAAGACCGCGGCGGCGGGCGGCAAGGCGATTTCGGCGCAGTATGAGGTCGACGAGGATAATGGCTTCCAGCTCTCGGTCTTCGTGAGCAAGGGCAGCACTGGCGCCGACGTGCATGAGGTCATCGTCAATTACGAGACCGGCAAGATCAAGAGCGACGAGAAGCTGACCGATCCCGATGACATCAAGGACGCCGGCAAGCAGCTCGCGGCCGTTGAGAAGGCAAAGGGTACGCTGGACCAAGCGGTTGCCGAAGCGGTCAAGGCGAATCCTGGCTTTGTCGCGATCCGGATCGTTCCGAAGGGCGATGGAGCGCAGGTCACGCTGCTCAAGGACGGCAAGACCAAGAAAGTGGACGAGAAGCTCGACTGACGTCCGCCTCGGCGGAATGTGAATGTGAAGGCGGCGAGACCAAAAAAGTCTCGCCGCCTTCAGCGTTTGAAGGCGGCGAGACCCGTTCTACTTTCCGTTACCTTTGGCGAATGCCGTGCGGGTGATAGTGCGCCGAAGGTCCGACGTTCTGCGAAAAGCCGTCGAAAGTCGGTGTGTTGCGGCTCGGGTTAGTACCGGCTGTGAACGCCGTGCCACCACCGTTCGCGCTTGCCTGCACGTCCGGTGCCTCCGCCAGAGCGGCCGTGGCACTGCTGACCGTCAGTAGCGCCGCAGCGAGTGTGGTAAAAAATTTGGTACGCATCGTTGTTCTCCGTCGTCTCTGTTGACGATGTCCTGGATGTAGCGGCCCGAGCTTACGCACCCCTGACGTACCCCGGATTTTGGGGCCTCTGGGGCGCGGCAAAAGCGCCAAAACGCCGCCATCGCTGTGCCATTTCTGTGGAACTTTTTGGCGGAGACGGCCCCGGATCCGTCGCGATGACCTGTCAGTTTGCTGTCAGGCTGCCTATCTATCGTTTCAGCAGCAAAGGCGAGCGGCGACAAAGCCATGAAAATTCTTCTGGTCGAGGATCACGGCCCGATGCGTGCGATGATCGCCGATCACCTGACGGAACAAGGATTCGCCGTCGAGGCGGTGTCGCATGCCAACGACGCGCTCGCGGCGGCCGATAGCATCGCCTATGATGCCATCATTCTCGATCTCGGCTTGCCGGACATCGACGGCATGGAGTTTCTACGGCGGTTGCGCGGTGGATCGCGCACGGAGACGCCGGTGGTGATCCTGACGGCGCGCGACAGTCTCGAGGATCGCATCAACGGTTTGAACGCCGGTGCCGACGACTATGTGGTCAAACCGTTCGATCTCACGGAACTCGATGCACGGTTGCGTGCCGTGCTACGCCGACCGGGCCCGCGTCGGGGCCGTGTCTACGCATACGGCGCCGTGACCTTCGATACGGTATCGCGCGAAGCGCGGGTTGGGGACGTGCCGCTCGATTTGACGCGCCGGGAGACGGCGTTGCTCGAGGAATTGCTGCGCTCGCCGGGCCACGTGATTCCCAAGGACTCGCTCGAGGACCGGCTTTACGCGCTTGACGACGCCGGTAGTCCGAATGCACTCGAAGCCGCGGTTTCGCGCTTGCGTAAGAAGCTGCTCACGGCGAATGCCGGGTTGCGGATCGAAACCAAGCGGGGAATCGGCTATCGCTTGATCCAAGGCGAGGCCTGATGCGCGGCTATAGCCTGCGCTGGCGATTGCTCGCCGCGATGGGGCTGCTTTTCGGTTTGGGTTTGGCGGCTTCGCTGGTGTCTTATCTGGGTGAGATCGGTCGGCTCAGCGGCAATCTCTGGAACGATACGCTCCAAGAACAGGCCCGGGAATTCCTTTATGGGATGCACATGGGCGCTGATGGCACGCCGCAGATCGAGTTGTCGGCGGCGTGGCAGAAAGCCTATGGCGATCCGCGGGGCGATTTCGCCTATACGCTCTTCGATGCCACTGGACGGCCGCTCACGCAATCGCCGAATCTGGCGTCGCCGCTGCCGCTGATACCGGTCGCGAAGGGCAAGATTTTCGCGCCGATCGTTCTCGCCGGCGTCGGGCGGGACCGGCGCGCGGTCATCGCGGCACGCACGCCTGACGGCGGCGTGTTGGTCATTGCGCGGCGCGATATCAGCCGCGAAAAGCTCGTCGACAGCCTGTTCCAGGAGGCGTCCGAACAATTGCTGGTGCTGGTGCCGTTCGTGGCGGTTGCGCTCGTCCTGATGTGGGTAATCACTTGGTGGAGCCTGCGTCCGGTGACGCGGGCTTCGCACGAGGCGGCAGCGGTCGGCGCCGCCAATCCCGGCGGGCGGATTTCGGAGCACGGCTTACCACGCGAGGTTCGGCCGCTGGTCGCCGCCGCCAACGGCGCGCTCAACCGGTTGGCGGAGGCGTATGCCGCCGAGCGGCGGATTACGGCCGATGCCGCGCATGCTCTCAGGACACCGCTGGCCGTGCTCAGCTTGCGCCTCCAACGCGCACGCCACCGTGGGGTGATCGACTGGTCGGCCGTCGAAGATGAACTCGCTCAGATCACCGCAATTGTCGCGCAACTGCTGGACCTTGCGCGCAAGGAAGCGCAGCCGCGCCAAGTCGATATCGCGACGCTGCCGGTGGTCAATCTCTCGCGCCTGGTACGCGAGGCGGCCGCCGGCGTTGTACCGCTCATGGAGCGCCACGATCGCGAGCTGGAGATCGACGTGCCGGAGACGGTGGCGGTGCACGGGCGCGCCGACGATCTCCGCGATCTGGTGAGGAACCTGCTGGAGAATGCATTGTGGCACGGGCGCGGTGTCGTTCGCGTCGGCGTGCACCGCGACGACACCGGTTCTGGCGTCGTCATCGACGTGATCGACGAGGGTGACGGCGTCCCCGCCGGCATGGAGGAGGAAGCGTTCGGACGGTTCCACAAGATACACGCGGACTCGCCGGGGGCCGGCCTCGGTCTTGCCATCGTCCGCCATGTGGCGCGCAGCCATGGCGGCGACGCGCGGTTCGTTGAGGGCGCCGGACACGTGGTCGTCTCGCTGCCGGCGGCCAGCACGGAATCAGCCAACGGTTCTCATCCGGCGGTTGCGGACGGTTCCAACCCGCGGACGGCGCGCGTCAACACCCTGTATTGACCCGGCCGAGGCCTAGGCCGCGCCGTTGGTCGCGTGCGGGGCCGTCATGCGGCGGCGGAACTCGGTTGCCGAAATCGCCTCGACCGATCGGTCGAGTTCGATGCGCTCGACGACGTAGCCGACGTCGCGGCCATAGAAAACGTGGCTGATGTTCGGAACCTGGATGATCTCGAAACGGCCTTCGTGCGGCCGCAGCGCGTGTTCGATGCGGGCGCGCACCTGCGCAAAGGGCAGGGGGTTCTTGGCGTCGGTGCCTTGGGTGTCGCGGACCGCGATGCAGACTTGGCCGACGCGCTTCAATCCCTCGAGGATCAGGGTCTTGTGGCCCTCGTGGAAGGGCTGATAGCGGCCAATGAAGAGGGCCGTCGGTTTCTTTGAGTCGAAGACGGGCCGCAACCGGCGCGTGATTTCGTCGGCCCAATATTCGGGCGCGCCTTCGGGTGGGACGCGTAGGTCGTAGCGTTCGGGCGGCACGAACATCCGGTTGGTGTCCTCGAACCGACCCTGCTTGATGCGATCGATCCAGACGACAAAGGCGTCGCCGCCCTCGTTGAACGCGGCTCGCGCCGTCGGCGTCGGACAAATGAAATCGGCGATGGCGAAGCCGCCGGCCTTGACGACCTGATCGCACAACCAGCCCATGCGGCGCGCTTGTTCGGTGCGGTCGGCGGCGGAGAAGCCGAGATCGCGGTTGATGTTCCGGCGGATTTCGTCGGCGTTGAAATGAACGGCCGACAGCCGCGGCCCGAGCGCTGTCGCCAGGGTCGTCTTGCCGGCACCCGGCAGGCCCATGATCAGAATTTTGCGCTGCATCCCATTCCCCCGTCGGCTTTCCTTCGAATGTCCGTTTTTCCTGATCCACCCCGGACGGCTCGCACCCGGAGCCGGCAGTCGTTCGCGGCTCCGTATGCGCTCTTTTCCGCCATCGCGTTGGTCTTCGGTCTTGCGGGTCGTCCTGTCTCGTGTTACAAATTTCGCGATTTCGTGTATTTTGGCAAATACCCCCGGGGGACGCAAGCCTAATGATCGGAGGACATCCATGAGCCTGGCCTCGCCCAAGCGTGCGGGTGATTTCGCCGCGGCGCGTCCGGCTGCGGCGGATCGCCTGGGTGCCGTGGCCGCGCCGGTTGGCGGGATCGTTTGCCGGCTGAGCGTGCCGATGTCGTGGCGCCCGCTGAACGGGCAACCCACCGAGGAATTCCTCGAATCGCTTGAACGCCCGAACCAGCGTGTACTCGCGCGGGTGGTCGACGCGTTCGACCTCGCCGCGACCGAGCTCAGCGAAGAGGAAGAGGCGGCACTGGCGCCGCTGCATCACAAGCTCAACCTGCTGATCGAAATGATCGGCCGGACCTGCTACGGCAATCCGGCGGATTTACCGCCATCAATCCGGACCGAGCTGGGCCTGCGCGAGCTGCGCTGGACCGTCGCAAGCGGCCCGGCGGCCGGCGATTGGCTGACGGCGTCGCTCTACATCCATCCGATCGTGCTCGAGCCCTTGGTGCTGTGCGGCCAGGTGGCCGCGGTCGACCCGGCGGGCGATGGCGTCGGCAACCGCACCGTCCTGCGGCTCTGTGCCATGGGCAGCGCGAACACCGAGCTGCTCGGCCGCTTCGTCTTTCTCGAAAACCGCCGTAACGTTTCCGTCGAGCGCGGCTCTTCGCACGAGCGAAAGGCGCAATCGCCGGTGCGTCGCGTTGCCGGCATGCGCCGGATCGAGGCCGTGCGGTGAGCGATCCGGCTGCCGTCATGTCGGCGATGTTGAGCGACTTGCAAGGGCTCGCCGGCCTGGCGAGCGCCGTGCCGTCGCCGGCCGCCGGCATCGCCGCGCCGGCGGCCAGCAGCTTCCTCGACACGCTCAAGGACGCCGTGGGGCGCGTCGACGGACAGATTGCGTCCAGCGAAGACAAGACCCAGCAATTTGCGGCCGGCGACAAGAACGTCTCGCTGAGCGACGTGATGATCTCGGTCGAGCAGGCCAATCTCGCCTTCCAGACGGCGGCGACCGTGCGCGACCGAGTCGTCGGCGCTTACCAGACGATCATGAACATGCAGCTCTAGCGCCATGGCGTTTCTCGACAACATCGTACCGTCGACCGTGCGCGACAAGGCGAAGACGCTGATTGCCGGCCGCCAGGCCGTCATTCTCACCGGCGCGGCGCTGGTGCTCGCGGTCGCAGTTCTGGCGATGCTGTGGCTCGGTCATTCGAGCTACACGGTCCTCTTCTCCGGTCTTTCGGCGGACGAAGGCGGCCGGATCATTGACGAATTGCAGAAATCGAACGTGCCGTACCGTGTCGACGACGGCGGCGCCGAGATCCTTGTGCCCGACGCGATCGTGGGACGGACGCGGCTGATGCTGGCGGCGCGCGGCATGCCGAATCAGAACAGCAACGTCTGGTCGCTGTTCGACAACGAGGCGCTGGGCGTCAGCCCGTTCGTCGAGCAGGCGCACTACATGCGCGGCCTTGAGGCGAGCCTCGCCAAGACGATCGAAGACGTCAACGGCGTGGCGGCGGCGCGCGTGACCCTGGCGGTGCCGCAGCGGACGGCGTTTCTCGAAAATCAGCCGAAGCCGAGCGCGTCGGTGATGGTACGGCTGGAGCCCGGCGTATCCCTATCGGGCGCCCAGACCGCCGGCATCGTGCATCTGGTTTCGGCCAGCGTTCCTGGCCTGGCGCCGGAAGCCGTCTCAATCGTCGATCAGGATGGCCGGATGCTGACCCACGCCGCCGGCGACGCCACCGGCGAGGTGCCCGAGCAGCTTTCGATCGTCCGCGGCATCGATCAGCACTACGAGATGCTGATCGAGGGCCTGCTGACGCCGCTCGTCGGCAAGGACAACGCCCGCGTCACCGTCGACGCGGATGTCGATTTCTCGCACACGCGGCGCAGCTCGGTGATCTACGGCCAAAGCCATCCGCTGAGCCAAGACGAGACCAGCCGTGAGCATGTCGGTGCCGGCAACGATGCCGCCGGCGTTCCGGGTGCGCTGTCGAACCAGCCGCCCGGCACGCCGCAGACGCCGCTCACCATCACCAGCGGATCGCAGACGATCACGCTGCGGCCGCCGGGCGCGAACGCTGCCGGCAATCCCACAAGTGGTCAGCCGCCCGCGGCCGAACCCAAGGCGCCGTCGCCGCCCGGTAGCAAGGAATCGCATGCCGTTGTCAATTACGACATCGACCGCACCGTCGAATATGCCGAGGACCCGCCGTGGCGGCTGAAATCGGTCGCGGTGTCCGTCCTGGTGAACAACCAAACCGGCCACGCCATGCCGGCAGCGACGGTCGAGGCGATCAAGCAACTCGTCACCAACGCCGTCGGTGCCGGCGCGAAACGCGACGTTGCGGTGATCGACTTGCCGTTCGACAGCGCGATGAACGCCGCGGTCGCCGAACCATGGTGGCGTCAGCCCTGGGTCCACGTCGCGACGCAGAACGCGATCCTGGCATTGGCCGGATTGCTCGCCCTGTTCGGCTTCGGACTGCCAATGTTGCGCCGTCTGCAACAGGCGCCGCTCACTTTCGCCTATGCGGGCGGCATGGCATCGGCCGGCCGCTACCACGGCGCGCAAGCAAGCGGCCGCGGCATCGGATCCAGCATCGACGTCACCACCATCGGCCAGAACATGCTCGATGCCGACATCGACGCGGTACGCAAGATCGTCGCCAACGATCCGGGCCGGACGGCTCAAGTAATCAAGGAGTGGCTCTCTAATGCCGGAACCAGCAAGCGGCTCGACTAACCTCAGCCCCGCCGAAAAGGCGGCCGTGCTGATGATGGCGCTCGGCGAGGCCGACGCCGCCGAGGTCATCAAATTTCTCTCGCCGCGCGAGGTGAATCGGCTGTCGGGTGCAATCGCGCGCCTCAACAAGGTGCCGAAGACGACGGTCGAAAACGTCATGGTCGAGTTCGTCGCGCGCATCCGCGACGAAACCGTGATCGGTCTCGGCGTCACCGAATATCTGCGCGGCGCGCTCGGCAAGGCGCTTGGCGAGGAGCGCGCCTCGGCGCTGCTCGAGCGCATCATGAACGGCGGCGATTCAGCCGGTATCGAAGCGGTCAAATGGGAAGATCCGCGTGTTGTCGCCGAGATGATTCGTGAGGAGCATCCGCAAATCATCGCGATGATCCTGGCCTACGTCGAACCCGAACAGGCGCAGGACGTGATGCAGGTGCTGCCCGACGGCGTCATCGAGCAGGTGATCCCGCGTCTCGCGACGCTCGAGGTCATCCCGCCGAGCGCCGTACGCGAGCTCAACGAAGCGCTCGAAGATCAGCTTGCCGGCGAATCACAGCAGGTTCGCTTGTCGAACGTCGGCGGCATCAAGGCGGCGGCCGAGATCCTCAACCGATTCGAGGCCAGCCGCGCGCAGTCCGTGCTCGACCGCATCAAGTCGATGGACCCCGAATTGTCGCAGCGCATCTACGACAACATGTTCGTGTTCCACGATCTGCTCGAAGTGGACGACCGCAGCATTCGCACATTGCTGCAAGAGATCAATCAGGCGTTGCTGGTGCCGGCGCTCAAAGGCGTCGACGCGGCGGTGCGCGAGAAGGTGACGCGCAATATGTCGCAGCGCGCCGCCGAATCCCTCAACGAAGAGATCGAGGCCAAAGGGCCGGTCCGTGTCGCCGAGGTCGAGGCGGCGCAGAAGGAGATCATCACGATCGCAAAACGGCTCGAGCAGGAAGGCCGCATTATCCTGCGTACCGACGCCAAGGACCTGGTGGCGTAGGCCTCGCATGTCGAACGCGGTCCGCAGCACATCAGGGACACCGGGCGGTGGCGGCTTGGCCGTCGGCGGCGGTTCGTCGTCGTCGCGCGCGGCGCCGGCTGACGGCGCGTCCTTTGGCGGCGTCCTGGGGCAGGCGATGGCGGGACCGGCGCATCCGGCAACTGGTGTCGGCGACGGCAAGGCGGACGGCAAGAACAATGGCAAAGACGCCGGCAAGGATCATGGCAATCCGACGGCGGCGGCGGACGTCGCAGCGACCCTTGCCGCCGACTTGACGTCGACCGTCGGTGGATCATCGGCCACGGGCGCCCCTGCGACGGCAACGGGCAAGGATGCGGCGCCGAGTGCGGCTGGTAGCCCGGACAGAAAGCGGCGAACGGATGCGGCCGCGGTAAGCCCGGGGCAAAACGCGCAAGCCGCCGCCGCGGTCGCTGCGTCTCTGGTCATGCCGGCTGCTGCCGGCGTGGTGACACCGACGCCGGCCGGGGTTGCTGCCGATATTACGGTTGGCGCGGCAACGGCCATCACGAATGCGATGACCGGCGCGCCGGGCTCACGCGCGGTTGCCGGTCCGGTCGCGGCCAAACCCGCCGCAACCATCGTCAAAGGTGCGAATGCACAAACCAATCATGAGCTTGTCGGACCGGTGGATGGGACCGGTTCGCAAGAGCCGGACGGCATCGGCCCCGCGACAGCGATGGTCGGCCGTCCGGCTGCCATGACTTCCAGCCTCGCGGCCGTGCTTCCGTCCGGGGCAGCGCCGGCCAATACGGCCAATACGGCCAGTGCGCCGGCAAGCGGCACGGTCGGCCGCCAGCCTGGCGCGGCCGCCGTTACGGACACTGCGTCCTCGGCCAACGCCTCGCCATCGACGGTGGTGCTTGCGACGCTTGCGACCGCAGACCACGATCCGAGCCAGTCATCGCCCAATGGCGCCACGGCCGCGCCGGCCGGCGCCGGCGGCCAAATCGTGACGCCCGGCGTTATGGCGGCGAACCTCACACCGCTGGCGACGCTCAGCGGTCAAACGGCGCCGACCGTCGCTAATGGCACGGTCAACGTGGTCGCGCCGGACGGCACGAACCAGCCGCTGGCCAACGCGCTCGGTACGCAGATCCTCTCCATGGTGGCGGCGGGCCGCAACCAGGTCACCGTCCATCTCAGCCCACCCGATCTCGGCAACTTGACGGTCCACGTCGAGGTCCAGTCGCGGGACGTCTCGGCCTGGTTCGCCTCGCCGCAGCCACAAGTGCAGCAGGCCGTCAGCGATGCGCTGGCGCAGCTGCACGGATCGCTCAACGGCGCCGGCCTCAATTTATCGGGCGCCTGGGTCGGCGCTGACGTCTCAGGCGGCGGCAACGGCCGGCCAACTGCCACGCCATTGCCCGCGCGCCGCACGGCGACGGCCACCGGCCGGGTCGAGGTCACGGCTGGCGGCACCACTTCTGTCGAAGGACTGAGCGTCTATGCCTGATTTCAAGGACGACGACGAACGCCGAGAAACCGTGGCCCAGGTCACGCGGATCGCCGACAGCCCGAGCGGCGAATGGGTGTCGCCGATCGGCCGCGTCCGGCGATTCAACCTGCTGGCCCAGGATACGGTGGTGCGCGGCCGCCTGCCGACGCTCGACGTGCTCAACGACCGCTTCGCGCGCTTTTTCCGCACGGCGCTGTTCCGCGAGCTGCGTTGCGCGCTGGAGCTCAAGCCTGGCGCCGTCGAACTGATCAAACACGCCGAGTTCATCGAGCGGCTCGAAGTGCCGAGCTTCCTGGCGCTGGTCAGCACCAAGCCGCTCAACGGCACGATGCTGGTGTCGATCGACGCCAAGCTTGCGCACTCGATCGTCGAAATCTTCTTCGGCGGCGCCGGAAAATTCCCGGTCAATATCGGCAACCGCGAATTCACGGCGGTGGAACAACGCGTTTTGCGTCGCGTGATCGCGATCGCGTTGCGTGAATTCGTCACGGCGTGGGAGCCGGTCCAGTCCTTCCAGCCGGAGGTCCTGCGCTACGAGTTCAATCCGCAATTCGCCAACGTGGCGTCGCCGAGCGACCTGGTGATCGTCAGCACGTTCCGTGTGATCATCGAAAGCGGCGGCGGCTGGGTTACCGTCTGTCTGCCGTACAACGCGGTCGAGCAGCTGCGCGACCAGCTTATGTCGGGTGTGGCGTCCGACCGGCACGCCGACGACCGCTGGTTCGGCATGCTGCGCGTCGGCGTCGAGCGCGTGAATCTGCACGCCGCCGTCGAGCTGCTCGACATCGAGATTTCGGTCAACGATCTGCTGAAGATGCGCACCGGCGACGTCTTCGAGGTCGAGATGCCGGAAACGGTCACCGTCAACATCAACAACATGCCGCTATTCCGCGGCAAATGGGGGAGGCACCGCGGTAAGGCCGCCGTGCGCATTGAGACGAAGCTCAATGCGACGCCGAGCCTGCTGGGAGCGGTTTTGCCGCATGACAGGAGATTGGTATGAGCACCGACACCAGCAACGGCGCCGGCTCGCGTAGCACAGCGCCGTCGGGAACCATCGAGCGGCCTGACGCGCAACAGGCGCGCAAAGCCGCGCCGGGTGTCAGCACGACGCCGAGCCCGCTGCCCGATCTTGACCCGCCGAGCGCCACCGCCGCGGGTTCTGAGGCGCCGGTCATCGATCCGCTCGGCGACGGCGCGACGAGCGTCGATTCCGCGCATTTCGACGTGGTGATGGACATTCCGGTGCGCATGTCGGTCGAAGTCGGCCGCGCCGATATCTCGCTCCGGCACCTCGTCCAACTCGGCCACGGGTCGCTCGTCGAGCTCGACCGGCCGGCGACTGCGCCTCTCGACATCCGCGTCAACGGCGTGCTGATCGCGCGCGGCGAAGTCGTCGTCGTCAACGACGAGAAGATGGGCATCCGCGTTACCGACGTCGTCAGCCAGGCCGAGCGGCTGAAGCGGTTGCGGTGATGGGCAACGCGGTCTCGATGTCGGCGGCAGGGCACGGTGCCCTGGAGACGATCGTGCTCGTCGCCGGACCGATCCTCGGCTCGATCATGGCAGTGGGCATCATCGTCAGCGTGTTGCAGGCGGCGACCCAGATCAATGAGGCGACGTTGAGCTTCGTGCCGAAATTCCTCAGCGCCGTCTTCGTTCTCGCGGTGGGCGGCCCATGGCTGCTGCGCCAACTCGAGGCGTTCTTCGTCGCCATCCTGAGTGGGCCGCTGGGACCCGGATCATGAGCGCGCAAGTCGCCAAAGCCGCGACCGGCCTCGGCCTCATCGCATGGCGCCGGCATTTGCCGTCGCTCGCCGGCCCTGCCGCCTTCGTGCTCATCCTGGCGATGGTGGTCGTGCCGCTGCCGCCGTTCATTCTCGATTTCCTGTTCACGTTCAATATTTCGCTGGCGCTGATGACGCTGCTGGCGGCGCTCTACACCGCGCGCTCGACCGATTTCTCGTCGTTTCCGACGCTGTTGCTGGTGACGACGCTGATGCGACTGTCGCTCAACGTCGCGGCGGCGCGCGTCATCCTGCTCGACGGCTACATGGGCACCGGCGCGGCAGGCCGGGTCATCGAATCCTTCGGCAATTTCGTCGTCGGCGGCGATTTCGCCGTCGGCATCGCCGTTTTCACCATCCTCGTGCTGATCAATTTCGTCGTGTTGACCAAGGGCTCAGGCCGCATCGCCGAAGTGGCGGCGCGCTTCGTCCTCGACGGCATGCCCGGCAAGCAGATGGCGATCGACGCCGATCTCAATGCCGGGCTGATCGGCCAGGAAGAGGCGATCCGCCGGCGCGAACAGGTGACCCACGAAGCGGACTTCTTCGGCGCGATGGACGGCGCCAGCAAGTTCGTCCGCGGCGATGCGATCGCGGCCATCCTCATCCTGTTCATCAACATGATCGGCGGCCTGTTGATTGGCGTGTGGCAGCACGGCATGGATTTAAGTGCGGCGTCGGCCAATTATGCCCTGCTGACCGTCGGCGACGGCCTGGTGGCGCAGATTCCCGCGCTGGTGATCTCGTCGGCGGCCGGTGTGGTGGTCAGCCGCGTCTCGACCGGCGCCGATATCGGCCGCCAGGTGGTCGAGCAATTCGCCGCCTATCCCAAGGTCTGGCTGTTGGGCTCCGGCATCGTCGGCCTGTTCGGCATCATTCCCGGTATGCCGCATCTGCCGTTCCTCACCTTCGCGGCGGTGCTCGGCGGCACCGGCTGGTTCATCCTGCGGCAGCGAACGGTCGCTGCCGCCGCGCCGAAGACCGCGCCGCCGCCCGAACCCGAGGAGATCGATGTCAACGTCGTCGAGGTGGTCGAGCCGCTGGCGATCGAGGTCGGCTACCGGCTGGTCAGCCTGGTCAGCAAAGAGCGCGGCGGCGGCCTGCTGCCGCGGCTCAAAGGCGTGCGCAAATTGCTGTCGCGCGAATTCGGGTTCCTGGTTCCGGCCGTCCACGTCCGGGACAATCCCGATCTGCGCCCGATCGGCTATCGCATCTTGGTCCACGGTGTCGAGCGCGCCGCCGCCGAAGTGCATCCGGACCGCCTCCTGGCGATCGGCGCCGACAAGGCGACGGCGCAGGTGCCGGGCACGCCGACGCGCGATCCGGCTTTCGGCCGGCCTGCTTTGTGGATTGCGCCCACTGCGGCGGACCAGGCGCGCGCTTCGGGATACGCCGTCTTCGACACCGCCGTCGTCGTGGCGACGCATTTCGAGCGCGTGCTGCGCGATCACGTCGACGAGATATTCGGCCGGACCGAGATGGACGGCGTTCTGGCCGCGTTCGGCAAACAGGCGCCGAAGCTGGTCGACGAGCTGATACCCAAGCTGTTGTCGCCGGCGACCGTCTACAAGGTGATGCGTGCGCTGCTCGCCGAGCGCGTGCCGCTGCGCGACCTGCGCGGCATCGTTACCGCGCTGCTCGAGGAGGGCGCGGCGACGCAGGACGCAACGAAGCTTGTCGAAACGGTGCGTTCTCGGCTCGGCCGCTTTGTCGTCCAGAGCGCCTTCGGCGCTGTCGATGAAATCCGCGCGGCGGTGCTCGACGGCGATCTCGAGAAGCTTCTGCTTCAGACACTCAAGCTGCCGGCCGACGGTGCGTCGCCTTTCGCTATTGAGCCGTCGATTGCGGCGCAGCTGCGTGAAACCGCGGGCGCCTTGGCGGCGCGCTGGGAAGCGGACGGCCGGCCGCCGGCCATCCTGGTGCGGCCGGAACTGCGGCCGCTGGTGGCGCAGACGCTGATGGTTGTGCGGCCGCGGCTCTGGGTCGTGTCCTATGCCGAGATTCCGCCCGAAAAGCGCATCCGCGTGACCGAGGTTATCGGCCGCAAGGCCGAAAGGAGCGAGGATGCCGCGGCCTAAGGCGCAATCGGCCGCGCCTGCCGGGAGAGACGGCCGATGGCCGTGACCTCGGAATTGGCGCATTACGCGGCGACGCTCGCCTCGTCGATCGATGAGGGCGATCTGCTGCGCCGATTCATGCCAAGCGTGAAGGCGTCGGCGCTGCATTTGAAAGCCCGGCTGCCGTCCAGCGTCGAAGTCGAGGACCTGGTTCAGGCCGGTATGATGGCGTTGTTGCGCGTGGTTCGCGCCGGCCTCGGCATGGTCGAATACGACCGCCGGACGCGGCGGATCGTCGTCAATGCGATGATCGACGAAGCGCGTCGCACCACGCTGCCGTCGACCTCGATCGCGCGCCGGGTGCGGGCGGCGGCGGCGGCAATGCGTGGTGTCGAGGCGCGGCTTGGCCGAGCGGCAACCGACGAGGAAGTCGCGGCGCAGATGGGGATTTCGGTCGAACGTTATCAGCGCATCCTCACCGATGCCGCGCTCGTTCGGCTGCTGCCGCTCGACGCGGCCGGGTCCGAGGTCGATCAGGCCGCGCAAGCCGACGGCGATCAGGAGCGCAGCATCGATCGCGACCGCGTCGTCGCTTCGTTGGCCGACGCGGTCTCGAGCCTGCCCGAGCGCGAACGCCTGGTTCTGAGCCTCTATTACGAACACGGCCTCAACATGGACGAGGTCGGCGCCGTTCTGACGCTCGACAAATCCACGGTCTGCCGCCTGCACGGCCGCGCCCTGTTGGCGTTGCGGGCGCGCCTGTCGGACTGGGAGACCGCCGCGCACACGTTGGTCGGTGCGGAAGGGGAATAGGCGATGGATCTGCTTTCCGTTATCGGTTTCGCGCTCGGCTTGATCTCGGTCACCGTGACGATCGTGCTCGACGGCGGCAGCGTCATGTCGCTGGTGCATTTCCCCGCGTTCTTGATTGTCGTCGGTGGCACGGTCGGCGCGATTCTGCTGCAAACGCCGCCGCGGACCTTTTTCCGCGCCTTCCGGATGCTGCCGTGGGTGTTCTTTCCGCCGGCGTACGATGCCACGCAGCTCGTCGACTGGATCCTCGATTGGGCGCAGATCGCCCGCCGCGAGGGCGTGCTCGCGCTGGAGCCGATCGCCAACGACGAGCGCGACGCCTTCCTGAAAGAAGCGCTCAATTTGGTGATCGACGGCATCCCGCCGCCGACGGTGCGCGCCATCCTGGAGACGCGGCTGCACAGCCGCGAAGAATACGAATTGGGCGCGGCGCGGGTCTTCGAGCAGATGGCGGGTTACGCGCCGACCATCGGCATCATCGGCGCCGTATTGGGACTGATCACCACCATGTCGCATCTCGACGATCCAGCCAACCTCGGCAAGGGCATCGCCACGGCCTTCGTCGCCACGATCTATGGCGTCGCGTCAGCCAACCTGTTTTATCTGCCGATCGCCAACAAGCTGCGCATGGTTATCCGCAAGGGTGTGCGGCGGCAGGAGATCATCATCGAAGGCTTGCTCGGCATCGCCACGTCCGAGCCGCGCCTTCATCTCGGCATGAAGCTCAGTAGCTTCATGCACGATGGCGAGGTCGAGACCGTTGCGCCCGCGGATGCTGACGACGCGGATGGCGGCGAGGGCGAGGCGCCGGAGGAGGAATTCCGGGACTCGCCGATCGACGAGCGGAAAACGGCCTGATGACGCGGGCGCGACATGGAGCATAAACCGCATCCGAGGCGGCGACGCCACGAAGACCGCCACGAGAATCACGAGCGCTGGATCATCTCCTACGCCGATTTCATGACGTTGCTGTTCGCGACGTTCGTGATGCTGTATGCGATTTCGAGCGTCAACACCTCAAAATACCGCATCCTGCAACAAGTCTTCGCCGAGGCCTTCCTTGGCAAGATGGTACACGAGGATGCGGGCTTACAGCCGCAGAAAGGCGGCGTGTTCGATCACCTGTCCGCGCCGGTGCCGGTGCCGCAGCGCAACATCTCGCCACAGCTGCAAAATCAGATCGAGCAGCGGATCCGGCAGCTCGAAAAGATCTATGACCGGTTGACGAACCAGTTCCAAGGCCTGATCCAGAAGGACTTGGTCCATGTCGTCCGGCAGCCGAACGGTGTGGTCATCGACATCAACGCGACGTTGCTCTTCACCAGCGGCAGCGCCGCCTTGACCCCGCAAGCGCTGACCATCCTCGACCAGGTCGGTAAGGCCTTGGTCGATGTTCCGTATATCGTGCAAGTCAACGGCTTCACCGACGACGCGCCGATTCACAACGGTCAATTCGATTCCAACTGGGACCTGTCGGCGACGCGCGCGATCTCGGTCGTGAAGCGGTTCGTCGCCGACGGTATCGCGCCGGATCGGCTGGTGGGTGCCGGTTACGGCGAATACCACCCGGTGGCGCCGAACGACTCACTGGCGAACATGGCGCGCAATCGCCGCGTATCGATCATCGTCATCGCGCCGAACCATGAAGCGACCATGGGTGGCGTTCCGGTGCTTGGCGGCACACAACCGCCGGCGGCCGAGTCAGACGCGGTCTCTGTGCCGCCCACGGGCGCAACGGCGGCTCCGGGCGCGCCGGCACCGGCAATCGGCACACATCCCTAAACGGATAGCGGACGGTCATGGCGTTCGGGCGCAAGCAGAAAACGGAGCAGCGGGGCGATGCGGCGGCCAGGCCGTCGATGCTCCGCCTTTTCCTGCCCGGCGCGGCGCTCGGATTGCTGCTGTTCGTCGTCCAAGGTACCGCCTTCGACGAAGGCATTTCGGCCTGGAGCATCGGCACTGTGGTCGCGTCGCGGTTGATCGCCGACGCGGTGATTGGCGTCGTCGTGCTGTGCGCCTTGTATATCGCATTCTACGCCGGCCGCTGGATTCTGGCGCAGGCCTGGGGCTGGACCCGCGCGACTGTGACACGGCGCGGCATACGGCCATGATCACGCGGCTCAAAGGCCAAAACGCGCGCGTGGCACGCTGGCAGGCGCCGTCGCTGGTTCCCGACGAAGCCGAGGCGCCTCATCAGTCGCACGGGCCGTCGACGCCGAAACTGCGCCCACCGGCCGCTGAGCCTGCGAAGTCGGAGGCGGACGAAGCTGCGGCCGCCGCGGTCGCAGCGGCCGCCACCGTCGCCGCCGCGCTCGAGGCGCTGCGCGCCGAAAAAGCCGCTGCGGGCTACGCCGAAGGCTTGGCGCGCGGGCTCGAAGAGGGACGGGCGCAAGGTCACCGCGAAGGGTTCGATGTCGGGCGAAGCGCCGCCGAGGCCGAGGCAGCCGCAGCCGTCGGGCGCATCGGCAAAGTCTTGGCCGCGCTGGGCGGCGAAATCACGGTACTCGACGATGCCGTCGAGGATGCGGTCGTGGCGCTGGCCCTCGAACTCGCGCGCCGCATCGTCGGCGTCGAAGTCACGCGCAACCGCGAGGCGCTTGCCGGCCTCATCCGCCAGGTGCTGGCGGAAATTCCGATCGATACCGGAACGCCGCGCATCCTGCTTCATCCGGACGATCTCGCAGCGCTGCGCGCGCATGCGCCCGATCTCGGCAGCGGCAAAGTCGAGCTGGTTGCCGACGACAGCATGGAAGCCGGCGGTTGCCGGGTGCTGGCGGACGGCATCGACAACGCGACGCGGCCGGACCGGCGGTGGATCGAGCGCAGCACGCTGTTCGAGGGCGATCTGACGCTGGCAGCCCGCTGGCGCGCGGCGATGCTGGCCCTCTTCGACTAGCGAACGCGATGCAGCTCACTGCCCAAGACAATTTTCGCCTGGTCGACGCCCTGCACCGTTACCGCGGCCGTTTCGCGAGTGCCGAGCGCATATCGCATGTCAGCGGCATCCTGACCCGGATTGTCGGCTTCGTCATGGAAGCCCGCGGCATCCGCGTCAGCGTCGGCCAGCGCTGTTTCGTCGAAGGCGTCAACCGTCGGCTGGTGCCGGCCGAAGTCATTGGCTTCGACGGCGGCCGCGCCTTTCTCATGGTCGAAGGCCACGCCGACGGATTGGCCGCCGGCGCTCGCGTCATTCCGGCGGGCTCGGCGACCGAGGTGCCGGTCGGCAAGGCGCTGCTCGGCCGGGTCATCGACGGTGCCGGCCGACCGCTCGATGGCAAAGGCCCGCTGCGCTGCACCGAGCACATGCCGCTGTTCGGCCGCCCGACCAACCCGATGGCGCGCACCATCATCGACCAGCCGCTCGACGTCGGCGTGCGTTCGATCAATGCGCTGTTCACCGTCGGCGAAGGCGCGCGACTCGGCCTGTTCGCCGGCAGCGGCGTCGGCAAAAGCGTGCTGTTGGGCATGATGGCCCGCTATACCGCCGCCGACATCGTCGTCGTCGGCCTCATTGGCGAACGCGGCCGCGAAATCAAGGAATTCATCGAGCGCAACCTGGCGCCCGAGGCGCTTGCGAAGGCGGTGATCGTTGCGGTGCCGGCCGATCAGTCGGCGTTGGCGCGGGTTCACGGCGCGCTGCGGGCGTCGACCATCGCCGAATATTTCCGAGACCAGGGCTGCAACGTCTTGTTGCTGATGGATTCGCTGACGCGCTTCGCAATCGCGTCGCGCGAGATCGCGCTCGCGGTCGGTGAAGTGCCGTCGAGCCGCGGCTATCCGCCGTCGGTTTTCGGCCGCCTTGCGTCGCTGGTCGAGCGCGCCGGTACCGGCGGACCGCTCAACGGCAGCATCACCGCATTCTATACGGTGCTTGTTGAGGGCGACGATCTCAACGATCCGGTCGCCGATGCCGCGCGGGCGATCTGCGATGGCCACATCGTATTGTCGCGGCGGATCGCCGAACGCGGCCATTTCCCGGCGGTCGACGTCGCGGCGTCGGTCAGCCGCGTGATGTTTTCGGTGGTGCCGCCGCCTCAGTTCGCCGCGGCGCGCGCGTTCCGCGAATTGCACACGCGCTACGAGGAGAGTCGGGACTTGATCGCGATCGGCGGCTATCGGCCGGGACACGACGCGGTGCTCGATCGCGCGGTTGCATTGCATCCGGCATTCGAGCGCTTCCTCCAACAGGAAATGACCCAACGGGTCGCGTTCGCCCAAAGCATCGAAGACCTTTCGCAGACACTCGGTAAATCAGGAGATGGTTGATGGCGTTGCAGGCAATGGGAAAGCTGGCGGAACGGCAGGTCGAAGAGGCGCAGCGGCGGTGGGCCGTGCTCGCCAAACAGTGCGCCGCGGCGCGCCACAAGCTCGGCCTGCTTCGGCAGTACGGCGACAGCTATCGTGTCCAGCTCGAGGACGGCGGCCGGCGAGGCGTGATCGCGTCCCAGGCGGCATCGGTCGCGGCCTTCATCCGCCGCGTTGCCGATGTGGTGGCGCGTGAAGAGGTGCAGGTCCGGCAGCTCGAAGGCGCTTGCGAGCGCGAATGGGCAGGCCTGGTCGACGCCCGCCGCAACAAGCGCATGATCGAGATCCTGATGGAGCGGCAGATGCTGCGCGAGGCCGAGGAGGCCCTGCGCCGCAGCCAAAGCGAGATCGACGATCTGATCGCGCGTGCCGGCATCTTCGCGCCGGAATCGCGCGCATGACGCGGCGGTTCAGCGCGGCGCCGGTGCGGTCTTCGGCCGGTAAAGCCTTGCGTCGCCGCCACTTTTGCGGCATCATATATTGCCAAAAATAGGAAAATCGGCAATGGCAGCCATGACACGCGATCCTCCCGCGGCGCGCCGGCGCACGCGCAAGACCGGCCGCTGGCTCGTCATACTGGCGGGGCTGGCGGTAGTCGCGGCCAGTGCCGCGGGCGGCTGGTATTTTTGGCAGCACCACAAGACGACGGTCGCCGAAGCGCCGCCGCAGCCGATTTACGTCGTCATCAAGCCGTTTGTCGTCACCACGCTCGACGACAATCAGGCGACGCGCTTCGTCCAGGTCGGCGTCGACCTCGAGGTCGCCGACAAGGCCGCCCAGGAGCGCGTCGAACAGGTGTTGCCTGCCATCCAAGACGCGATCCGCCTCCAGATTCTGCAAAACAAGGTTGCCGAGGTCACGTCGCCGCAAGGCGTCGAACAGTTGCGCAAGCTGCTCATCGCCCAAGCCAATAGCACGGTCAATGCGGTCCTGCCGTTGCCGGCCGCGCCGCATGCGTCGCCGGATCGGCCGGCGCCGATGCCAGTGCGCAACGTCTTTTTCACTGAGCTCGTCGTCGAATGACCGGCTTGGGCGGCCTGACCGCGGACCCAAGCCACGCCTCTGTTTTCGGCGGCCTGATGCCGCTGCTCGCCGGCATGGGTATCGTCGTGCTGGTGCTCGGCGGATTGCTCTGGCTGATTCGCCGGCGCTTCGGCGCGGCCGGTCCGGCGAAGATCGATTGCGCCGTCGTCGGCGGTCTTGCCGTCGGGCCGCGCGAACGCCTTGTGGTCGTCCGTGTCGAGGGCAAGCGCTTGCTGCTGGGCGTGACCAGCGGCGCCATCGGTTTGCTATGCGAACTGCCCGAGGTTGCCGCGGCGCCATCGGCGCCGGCGCCGGCCGGCTTCGCCGGGGTCTTGGCGCAGGCGTTCGATCGCTGGCGCGGCGCCAAGCCGTTGGATGGCGCCCATGCGCCTTAGCAAAATTCTGCTCGGTGTCGTTGGATTGGTCGCCCTGCCGGCGGTCGCGTTTGCCGCGCCGGCCGGCCTCGACGCCCTGATCGCCACGCCGACTGGCCACGGTGCCGTGTCCTACACCGTGCCGATCCAGATCCTGCTGTTCATGACCGGCCTGGTGTTTCTGCCGGCCGTGCTGTTGGCGATGACGTCGTTCACCCGCATCATCATCGTGCTCTCGCTGCTCCGTCAGGCGCTCGGCCTGACGCAGACGCCGCCCAACCAGATCCTAGTCGGCCTCGCGCTTTTCCTCACCATGTTCGTCATGGCGCCGGTGTTCAACCAGGTGAACACCGAGGCGTTGCAACCGCTGTTGCAGAACAAAATCTCGGTGGAAGAGGCGGCGACGCGCGCCGAACCGGAGCTCAAATCGTTCATGCTCCGGCAGACGCGGTCCGACGATCTTGGCATGTTCGTCAAGCTCGCTGGCGGTCAGACCTACGACAAGGCCGAGGACGTGCCAATGCGCCTGGTGGCGCCGGCCTTCCTGACGTCGGAGCTGCGGACGGCGTTCCAGATCGGCTTCCTTATCTTCCTGCCGTTCATGGTGATCGACATCGTTGTCGCGGCGGTGATGATGTCGCTCGGCATGATGCTGCTGTCGCCGGTGACGGTGTCGCTACCGCTCAAGCTCATGGTGTTCGTGCTGGTCAACGGCTGGATGCTGGTGATCGGCTCGCTGGCGCAGGGGTTCTTCTCATGAACCTGACCGGCGACATGCTGACGCTCGCCGCCAACCGCATGCTGATGGAGGCCCTGATCCTGGTGAGTCCGCCGCTCGCCGCCGTGTTGCTGGTCGGCTTGGTAGTGAGCCTCATCCAAGTCGGCACGCGCATGACCGACCTGACCTTGGGGTTCGTACCGCGCTTCGCCGTCATCCTGTTGATCACGGCGTTGACGCTGCCGTGGATGGGCACGCGGCTGTCAGCCTATTTCGTGTCCAACGTGGCGCAGGCCGCCGACCGGCCCTAAGCGCCCATGCTTGCCCTGACCGACGGCGATATTGCGCATTGGCTGGGTCTGCTGGTCTGGCCGTTGCTCCGCGGCCTGGCGCTGTTCGCCTTCGCGCCGGCCTTCGGCTCGAGCGCGGTTCCGGCGCCGGTGAAGGTCGCGCTCGGCTTGGCGGTTGCGACGGTTATCGGCGGCGTCGCTGGACCGATGGCGCCGCTCGATCTGTCGTGGCAGACGATCGTGCTGGTTTTCGAGCAGATCCTCGTCGGCGCCGCGATCGGCTTCGCCATGCGCATCGCCCTATCGGTGATGGCGTTCGCCGGCGATCTCAGCGGTCTGCAAATGGGCTTCGGCTTCGCCACCTTGCTCAATCCGCAGGTCGGTGTGCCGATGCCGGCGATGGCCGATTTCTTCGATCTGCTCGGCACGGTCTTGTTCCTGGCGATCGGCGGTCACCTGCTGCTGATCGCGGCGCTGGTCAAGAGCTTTCAGATCGTTCCGGTTGCCGTCGCTGCGGGCATCGTACCGGCAGGCTGGGGCGCGCTCGCCGCGTCTGGCGCTGCTCTGTTCCAGCTCGGCGTCATTCTCGCGTTGCCGATTGTGGCCGTAATGTTGGCGATCAATATCGCCATGGCGGTGGTGTCGCGCGTCGCGCCCCAACTCAATATCATGTCGGTGGGCTTTGCCGTCTTCCTGTGGACCGGCATCGCCGCGACCGCGCTTCTGATGCCGTTCGTGGCGCCGGCGGTTGAGCATCTGGTCGATATCGGTCTGCGCTTGATCGAGACCGCGCTACGCGGCGGGTGAGCCATGGCCGACGACCAGGCAAGCGACAATAAAACCGAAGAGCCGACAGGCAGGCGGCTAAGCAAGGCGCGCGAGGAAGGCTCGATCGCGCGGTCGCGCGAGCTGCCGTCGGCGATCATGCTGATGACCGGTGCCGCGATCGTCTTCTGGGGCGGCACGGTTGCGGCGTCGCTGCTCGAACGGATGGTTGCCACCGGCTTGCATATCGATCCGCTGGTCGGCCGCGATCCGGCGCGATTGCTGATCGGCGCATGGACGATCGTCAAGCCGGCGCTCGGGGTCGTCATCGTCTTCGGCGGCGGTATCGCCGTGATCGGCACGCTGTCGGCGCTGCTGGTCGGTGGCCTGGTGTTCTCATGGCGGCCCGTGATGCCCGATCTGGCGCGGCTCGATCCGGTCCAGGGATTCGCCCGGCTATGGTCGCGCGATGCCTTGGTCGAGATCGTCAAGTCGGTGATCAAGCTCGTCGGCGTGGCCGCCGTCGCTCTTTGGTGGCTGCGCGGTGAAGCCCGCAATTTCGCCGATCTGGCGCGCGCCGGATGGCCGGGCGGTTTGTGGCAGGCCGGCAATCTGCTCGGGCAGCTCTTCCTGCTGACCGCGATTTCGTTGGCGGTCGTGGTCCTGCTCGAAGTGCCTTATCGGATTTGGAGCCATCGCCAGGATCTGCGCATGAGCCGGCAAGAACTCCGCGACGAGGCGCGCGAGGTCGAAGGCAATCCCCAAACCAAGCGGCGCGTCAAGCAGATGCGCCGCAAGGTGGCGCGGGCGCGCATGATGGCCCAGGTGCCGAAGGCGGATGTCGTGCTGACCAACCCGACGCATGTTTCGGTCGCGCTGCGCTATCAACAGGGCGAGATGCGGGCGCCGCGCCTAGTCGCCAAAGGCGCCGGGCTCGTGGCGCTGCGCATCCGGGAAATCGCCGTCGAGCACGACGTGCCGATCGTCGAAGCGCCGCCGCTGGCGCGCTCGCTCAACCGCTACGTCGAGATCGAGGAGGAGGTGCCAGTGGTGCTCTACCGCGCCGTCGCCGAAGTCCTGGCGTTTGTCTATCGGCTGCGCGCGGCGCGTGCGGCCGGGAAGCCGGAACCCGCGGTACCGAGCGCTAGCTTCGATCCGCCCGCCGAGCTGCGGGTTTAAGCCTTGCCGAGCGAGCGGCGCGCCGTGGCGGACCGCTCGCCGCCGTTTGGACCGTAGGAGCGATGCGGCTCCAAGCGTTGGAGCGTCGCCAAGCCGGCGCGGAAATGACGCAGCATCTCGCCGGCGATGATGGCGTTGCCGCGACCGAGACGGCGGATCTCGGTCAGCAACCCCGTCAGCTCGGCATTGCGGCCCAACGGACCAGGCGTCACGTCAGCGAGTTGCTCCGCCAGCGCATCAGTCTCGCCGGTGATGGCGGTGACGGCGCTGAAATCGCCGCGCAACAGCGCTTCGCGACCGCGGACGAGCTTGCGCTTCGTTTCGCGCAAGAGGCCGATCAATCCGGAAGGAGCGAGGACCATGGCAATCTCCGTCAAATCAAAGATGCATTTCGGCTTCGCCGTCGGCGGTGACGGTTGCACGGATGACCTTCTGGCTCGCCGGATTACGCAGCGCGATGATGTCGCCGGCGCGGCCGTCCTGTTCGGCCACCACCGTCGTCTTCACGGTGATCCCGCCGTCGTGCAGGGTGACGAGCACTTTTTGGTCGCGATGGATCAGGACCGGCGCTTCGAGCTGGGCGGCGAGGATCGGGCTCGCCGCCGGCACGTTGGTGCGCAAGAGCTTGCCGACGGCGTCCGCCGGATCGCCGACGGGCGCGCTCGGCAGCGCCGCCGTATCGACCCGGGCCAGCGTCAGATCGGTCGCGGTCAGCGGCCGGTTGGGCGGCAGCGCCGCCGCAGCGACCACGACCCGGCGCCATTGGTGCAATCGGACCGGCACATAGATCGTCCAGGCCGGCGCTGGACAGGACACTTTCACAGTGATGAAGGCGCCGCTCAGCGGCGGCACCGCGGCGGCCAGCGCCGGGCAGGCGGGCAGGTGGACGGCCGGATCGATCGGGGCGACATCGGCTTCGAGCGTCGTCGCGGGCAGCTGCGGCGCCGCGGCCTGGACCGCGTTCGCCACGGCGGCGCGGATGGAAGCGGCATCGGCGAAACTGGGATCGGCCGCGACTTGAGCCGCCGGTGCCAGGATCAGCGCGGCGGCAAACAGGGCAGTTCCGGCGCGGCAGTCCATGCGCAAAAAACCTCTTGCAATCCTTCGGGACGGAAATTACCCTAAAAAAGAAAATTCGGCAAGTTCTCGCTCCCCATCCGAACGAGCCTTTGCCGGAAGCCGAAACCGCCGCGGCGGCCGCCCCTCGACCCCTCCCAGGGCGGCGCCGCCGGCGGCGGCGAATCCCGCGGCGGCGCAAGCCGGCGCGGCACCGGGGGAGCGAGTTCGAATGCAAGGCCCACTGTCGACGGGTCTCGATTATTTCCGGACGGTTCTCGATCTGCGCGGCTATCGCCAGCAGATCCTGTCCGCGAACATTGCCAACGGCAGCACGCCGGGCTTCAAGGCGGTCGATCTCGACTTTCAATCCGCTTTGGCCGCGGCCACGACCCCGCCGACACCGGGCGACAGCGGGCAGCCGACGCCGCCGCGCGCGCCGTTTCTGCTGGTAGACGATCCGCGTCAGATCGGCGGCGATCCGTCCGGACCGGCAGGAACGCCGACGACCGAATCGCAGATCGCGGCCGCCGTCCAGAATCAAGTCAAATACCAGACTGGCACGCCGGTGACGATCGATGGCAACAGCGTCGATCTCGACCTCGAAAAGCGCGAGGCCGCGGTCAACGCGCTGCAATACGAAGCCGCCGCCACCTTCACCACCGGCCGCATCAACATGCTGATGACCGCGATCCGCGGCTCGACCGCGTCGAGCACGAACGGCTAGAGGTCCGCTGATGTCGCTGTTTTCCGTGTTCCTGATTTCCGGTTCCGGCATGTCGGCCGAGACCGAGCGGCTGTCGGCGATCGCCAGCAACGTCGCCAACGCCGACAGTGCCGCCAATTCATCCGGTCAGCCCTATCGCGCGCGCGAAGTGGTCTTCGCGGCAACGCCGATTGCCGACAGCGACGGCGGCGATGGTGGCGTCAATATCAGCATCGGCGGCGACAACGCCGCGGCGGCCGCCGGCATGTCGGGCGTGCATATCGCCGGCGTCGTCGAAAGCCAGCAACCGCTGAAGCAGGTTTACGACCCGAGCAGTCCGTACGCCAACGGCAACGGCTACGTCCAGATGCCCAACGTCAATCCAGTGGACGAGATGGTGAACATGATTTCCGCGACGCGGAACTATCAGGCCAATCTCGACGCTTTCAACGTCGCCAAGACCCTCGCCCTGAAAACTTTGTCGATCTGATCACCCCGCGCAGGAGGACATTGCAATGATCGGAAGCGCCATGCCGGTGAACGTCACCAATCTTCCCACCGGTACCCAGTTGCCGTCGGCGTCGAACAGCGCCGCCAGTGGCAGCAACACGACGCTGACGCAGAACGATTTCTTCCACCTGATGACCACGCAGCTCGAGTCACAGGATCCGCTCAATCCAATGAACAGCGACCAATACGCCGCGGAATTGGCGCAATTCTCGACCGCCAACGGCGTGCAGCAGTTGCAGACGACCGTGAGCGGAATCGGTCAGCAGATCGCGTCGGCCGCCGGCGTCCAGGCTTCGAGCCTGGTCGGCCACGACGTTGCGGTCAGCGGCAACCTACTCGCCTTTGCCGGCAGTGGCTCGGCGCCAGGCGCGTTCAACCTCGCGTCGGCGGCCGCCAACGTCACCGTGACGGTCAAGGACGGCAACGGCAATCAAGTTGCGAACATCAATCTCGGTCCGCTCAACGCCGGCATACAGAACTTCACTTGGAACGGCGCCAAGACTGGCGGCGGCACCGCCGCAGCCGGCGCCTATACCTTCCAGATCAACGCGCTCGATACCAAAGGTAACGCCGTCGCGGCTGCGTCCTACGCGGTCGTGCCGGTCGCTGGCGTCACGCTCAACGGCCAAAACGGCCCCACCGTCACGCTCGCCGGCGGCCTCGGGTCCGTGACCCTCGATCAGATTCATCAGATCTACTGAAACCCCGCATCAAGCCGAAAGCCACGGAGGACCTGAATCATGTCGCTCAATACCGAATTGATGGGCATCAACGCCGCCCAGACCAGCATCGACACGATCGGCAACAACATCGCCAACATGAATACCGAGGGCTTCAAGGGCTCGAAAATGGAGTTCGCCGACCTTATCGGCACTTCGCTCGAAGGCACCTCGGGCAACACGCTGACCCCGGGCCAAGGTGTCGTCGCGTCGAACCTCTCGCAGCTCTTCACCGAGGGCACGATTTCGCAGACCGGCAATCCGCTCGACCTGGCGATCAACGGCCAGGGGTTCTTCCAGATGCAGACAGACCAAGGCATCGAATACACCCGCGCCGGCTCGTTCCAGGTCAGCACCAACGGCTTCGTCGTCGATCCGGCGGGCAACAAGCTGATGGGCTATACCGCGGCCGGCAGTGGCGCCGCGCTCGGCGCCGTTGGTGATCTCCAAGTCAGCCGTTCGACCCTGCCGGCGACGGCGACCTCGACACTCGGTCTCAACGTCACGCTGCCGACCACCGACACGGCGATTGCGGCGGCGTTCAATCCGTCGAACGCGTCGACCTACGACGAAAGCACCGCGACCACGGTCTACGACAGCGTCGGCACCGGCTATACGCTGACCAGCTATTTCACGCGGGTGAGCGGCAGCGGCACACCCAACAAATGGCAAGTTGATTGGCAGCTCACCGATTCAACTTCCGGCAAGGCTCTTGCGTCGGGCACCGGACCGCGGCTCACCTTCAGCAGCGCCGGCGCGTTGACCGGCGCGACGTCCGGCGCGGGCACGACCGTGTCGGTGCCCACGGCGAAACTGCCCGACGGCGCGTCGCCACTGAACGTCACCTACAATTTCAACGGCACGACGCTGTCGAGCCAGACCTTCGGCGTCAACGCGATCGCCAACAACGGCAACAGCGCCGGCACTTTCACCGGCATTCAAATCAGCTCCACCGGCCAGATCATCGGCCAATACTCAAACGGTCAGACCAAGGCATTCGGAACCATCGCCCTGGCCAATTTCGAGAACCCGCAAGGCCTGACGCCGATGACCGGCACGTTCTGGCAGGCGACGCTGGCGTCGGGTCCGGCGCTGCTCGCCGCGCCGAACACGCAAGGTCTCGGCACGCTGCAATCGGGCGCGCTCGAAGGATCGAACGTCGATCTCTCGACCCAACTCGTCAGCCTCATCGTCGCGCAGCAAGCCTTCCAGGCCAACGCGCAGGCGATCAGCTACGAGCAGCAGAACATCCAGCACCTGCTCAACATCCAGTAATCGAGGCCGTACCGCGATGAGCGATCAGCTGATGTATCTGCTGATGACCGGTATGAACTCGATTCAGGACCGGATGACCGCCTCGACCAACAACTTGGCCAACGCCGGCACCACGGGCTTCAAGGCGCAGCAGCCGGCGTTCGAGGCGGTGCCGTTCTACGGCCAGGGGCTGCCCAATCGTGCCGCCGTCGTGACGCAGGAGGAGCAGCCGAACTTCGCATCAGGACCGATCCAGGTCACGGGGCGGCCGCTCGACGTCGCCGTCAATGGTCCGGGCTGGATCGGCGTCCAGGCGCCGGACGGCACGACCGCCTACACGCGCGATGGCTCACTCTACATCGCGCAGTCCGGGGCCTTGGAGACCGCGGGCGGTCATCCCGTGCTGGACCAGGGCGGCAACCCGATCGTTCTGCCGCCGATGAGCCAAATCACGATCGGCGCCGACGGTTCGATCTCAGGCGTGCCGCAGGGCCAACAGCCCGACCAGATCATGGTCCTCGCGCGCATGGGTCTCGCCAATCCGCCGGCGCAGAATATGAAACGGCGTCCCGACGGGCTGTTTCAGGATGGCAACGGTAAGTTCACCGTCGACAGCAACGTGACGCTGCAAGTCGGCGCGCTCGAAGGCAGCAACGTCAGTTCGGTCGGCGTCATGGTCGACATGATCAAGAATACGCGCTTGTTCCAAATGCAGACGCAAATGCTCCACTCGGTCGCGACGATGGGCGCGGGCAGTCAAAGCCCGCTCACGCTGCAATAGGCGTGTAACCGGCAACACATCAATCAGAGGACATCATGATTCAATCTTTGGCGATCGTCCGCACCGGGCTCGAAGGCGAGCAAACCAAGATGGACGTCATCGCGAACAACCTGGCCAATCTCAACACCGCCGGTTTCAAGGCGATCAGGCCGGTTTTCCAGGATCTGCTGTATCAGAACGCGACCCAGGCGGGCGGCTTTACCTCGCAGAACACCAATTATCCATCCGGCTTGCAGACCGGCACCGGCGCCAACGTCATTGCCACCGAACCCATCATCACGCAGGGCGGTTTGCAGCAGACCGGCAACGCGCTCGACGCCGCCATCAACGGCAATGGCTATTTCCAGATTCTCATGCCATCGGGCACGGTTGCCTATACGCGCGACGGCAGCTTTGCGCTCAACGCCCAAGGCCAAGTGGTGACCGCGAACGGCTACCAGCTCCAGCCGCCGATCACGATCCCGCCGGGCGCGCAATCGGTCACCATCGGTACCGACGGCACAGTCAGCGTCCAACTCCAGGGCCAGTCGACGCCGACACAGATCGGTCTCATCCAGCTCGCCAGCTTCATCAATCCGGCGGGGTTACAATCGATCGGCAACGACCTCGCGATCCAGACGCAATCGTCGGGTTCGCCGACGCCGGGGAAGGGCGGAAGCAACGGGCTCGGCACGATCCAGCAGGGCTATCTCGAATCCTCCAACGTCTCCGTGGTCAACGAGATGGTCGACATGATCGAGACCGAACGCGCCTACGAGCTCAACACCCAGGCGGCGAAGAACGTCAACGACATGCTCGGGTTCCTCAACAACACGACGGCGTGAGCGAACGATGCGTCGGGTTTCTACACTGGTCACGTTGGCCGTGCTCGGCGCCGGCCTTGGCGGTTGCGAGCAGCCGCCCGGCCATTTGCCGATGGCGACGACGGCGCTTGGCCCGTTGCCGGGCGACCAAGGCGAGCAGCTTCCGGCCACCAACGGCGCCATCTACCAGACGACGGCCGAAGGCAATGGCGGCCTGGAGCTGTTTCAGGATCATCGCGCCTACCAGGTCGGCGACATCATCACCGTCGCGATCGCACAGACCGCGGCGGCCAGCAAGAACGTCAGCCAGAACATCGGCCGCAGCGACAGCATCAACAGCACGGTCGGCAACTTCTTCGGTGTGCCGCTGGCGTTCGGCCGCAGCCACGACAACGGCACGACGCTGAACAAATTCAATCCGAACCTTTCCTACAACAGCGCCAACTCGCTCAAGGGCAGCGGCTCGACCGCGCAAAGCGACAGCGTCATCACCACGGTTTCGGCCATGGTGCAGCACATCCGCCCGAACGGCGACCTCGTCATCAAAGGTGAGAACGTGGTCCAGCTCGTTGGCGGCAAGGAATACATCCGCATCGCCGGCGTGGTGCGGCCGGAAGACATTTCCAGCAACACCGTGTCGTCGATCCGCATGGCCGAGGGCTACATCGAGTTCAGCGGCGACGGTGAAACCTATCTGGCGCCGAAAATGGGATTCCTTCAGCGCCTGTTCATGACAGTCAGCACGCTATGGCCCGATTTCTAGCCCTGATCGTCGCCGCTTTCCTGCTCGTCCATGCGGGCGTTGCGCAGGCGGAGCGCGTCAAGGATATCGCCACCGTCGAAGGCCAACGCGGCAACCAGCTCATCGGCTATGGCCTGGTCGTCGGCTTGGCCGGCACCGGCGACCAGACGACGCAGATCCCCTACAGCGTACAGGCGATCCGCAACATGATCGCGCATATGGGGTTGACGCTCGATCCCAACGCCTTTCTTCAGCCCAACACCGTCGCGGCGGCGATGGTGACGGCGACGCTGCCAACCTTCATGGCGGCCGGGCAGTCGATCGACGTGACTGTGTCGGCGATGGGCAACGCCCAGAGCCTGCGCGGCGGCGTGCTGTTGATGACCGAATTGCGCGGCGCCGACGGTCAAGTGTACGCGATCGCTCAGGGTTCAGTCCTGGTCAGCGGCTTCAGCGCTTCCGGCCAGGCGGCGTCGGCGACCGTCAACGTGCCGACGGTCGGCCATATTCCCGACGGCGCGACCGTCGAGCGCGCGGTGCACGCGCAATACGCGTCGGCGCGCGATGGCAGCATCCTGCTCAATCTCGATACGGCATCGTTCGGCAACGCCACGCGGCTGGCGGACGCGCTCAACCACCGCTTCGGCGTCGACACGGCGCTGACGCTGGGTCCGGGCCAGGTGCAGGTTCGCGGTCCGGCTGATCCGCAGCGCCGCGTGCCGTTCCTCGCCAAGCTGCTCGACGTCGAGGTCACGCCCGACAGTCCGCCGGCCGAAGTCGTCATCGACGCGCAAAGCGGCACGGTGGTCATGGGCGCCGACGTCACGTTGACCGAAGCCGCGGTGGCATACGGCAATCTCTCCATCGCCATCGCCGAGACGCCGCAAGTCGCCCAGCCGCTGCCGTTCAGCAACACCGGCACGACGCAGGTCGTGAATCGTACGCAGATCAACGCCGAGGAAAAAACCGCCAAGATCATCGAGGTCAAGGCGGCGCCGAAAATCTCGGACATCGTGCGCAATCTCAACGCCATCGGCGCAACCTCGTCCGATCTGATCGCGATTTTGCAGGCGCTGCGCTCGGCCGGCGCGCTGCACGCGCATTTGAAGGTGCTGTGAGATGGACGCGGCGGTCGCACAAAGCCTGGCCAGCGGCATCGATCCGACGGCGATCGGAGCCCTCAAAGGGCATCCCAACGATCCGGCGGTGCGCCGTGCGGTCGCCGGCCAGTTCGGTGCGATGTTGATGGAAGGTCTGATGCGCAACGCCGACGGCAGCTCGCTGTCGATGGTGGACGGCGTCGGCAGCGACACCGTCAACACGCTTTATGCCAACGTGATGAGCCAGGTGGCGGCGTCGAGCAATCAGCTCGGCTTTGCCGACATGCTGTTGCAATCGATGCCGAAGGCCGTGCCGCCGCCGGTGACCAACGGTGCAGCACCGGCGCCACCGGCAGCAACGACACCCGCTCCGGCGGCTGCCGGTGCAGGTTTTTCGCTCCAGCAATATTGGCAGGGACGCCACGTTATCGTTTCGCCGGGCGCCGCCTACGCGATCACGCCGTCGCCGACGGGAACACATCCCACCACGCCAGCCCGTCCTGCGCCTGTCGCCTTGCCAAGCGCTGTGCCGCCGACGTCACCATCGCCCTACGACGCGCCAGCGAGTCCGGCGGCGCAACTTGCGCCGTCAGGCGGTTCGACCGCGGCCGAACGCCAGCGCTTTGCCGCGACCCTGGCGCCGTTGCTGCAAGGCGCGGCGCAAAGCCTGGGCGTGTCGCCCAACGTCTTGCTCGCCCAGGCGGCGCTCGAAAGCGGTTGGGGCCGCTCAATGCCGGGCAACAATCTCTTCGGCGTCAAGGCGGGCGCCGGTTGGAGCGGCGGCACCGTGCGGGCCTATACGCACGAGGCGTCGGCCGCCGGCGAAGTCGGCCAGACGACCCAGTTCCGCGCCTATCCCAGCTTGGCGGCAGCGGTCGCCGATTACGTTCAATTGATCGGGCACAATGCGCGCTATCGCGCCGCGCTCGGTGCTGGCGGCGATCCGCTGGCCTACGGTCAGGCGCTGGTCGCCGGCGGTTATGCCACCGATCCGGATTATGCCAACAAGCTCGCAGCGGTTGCTGGCAGTCCGACGATCACCGCTGCCCTCGGTACGCCGGCCGGCACCGCTCTCGCGCAGGTGGCAACGGCGAGCGGTGCCACGTGAGCGGCGACCCGATGGTCGAACAGGAACGGCGCATGATGCAGCGCTTACTGCGCCTGTTCCGGCTCGAGCGCGACGGACGCGCCGAACACTGGCCGATCGGCCTCGTCTTCGCGCTCATCGCGCGCCGCCGCCGCTATATCGAGGATCTGATGAGCCTCGATGCCGAACGCCGCCGCCGCGGCGCGACGGCCGACGGCGGTCTTGATGATGCCGCCAAGGCGCTGGTGCGCGAGATCGGCGACGCGCTGCAACCTGCCGAGGCGCGCACCGAGCGGCTGCGGTCCGACGTCAAGGCGCTGCGCGGCGAGGGCACGAATTCGGGCGTGAAGGGCTTTTCCAGCGGTCGGGTTCTGGGACGGAGCTGAGCATGGGCGGCATCAATCAGGTTCTCGACAGCGCGCTTTCAGGCCTGCTTGCGGCGCAACAAGGCATGGCGACCGAAGCCAACAACACCTCGAACGTCAACACGCCGGGTTACGCGGTCGAAGGGCTCAACCAGATCGAAACCATGAGCGCCATGGGGCCGATCGGCGGCATCGGCACCGGCACGTCGGTGGTCTCAATCCAGCGCAGTTTCGACCAATACGTCTATCAGGAGATGGTGCAGGCGGATTCCGTGAACCAGGCCGCGCAAGTCGTGCTGTCGGGCACGAGCTCGCTGTCGTCGGTGTTTCCGCTGGCGTCCGGCGGCGCCGGCGGACTCGGCAAGATCATCGGCAGTTTTTTCACGGCCGCAAATACCGTCGCGCAGGAGCCGGCGAATCTCTCCAACCGCGACGCCTTCTTGAGCAGCGCGCAGCAGGTGACGTCGCTGTTCCAGTCGATCGGCAGCCAGCTCGCCTCCAACATCAGTACGGTCAACGGCCAGATCACACAATCGGTGGCGCAGATCGACAATCTCGCCACCCAGATCGCGCAGATCAACAAAGACATCTTGAGCAAGAGCGGGCCGTCGGATTCGGCGACCAACAGTCTCATCGACCAGGCGGACCATCTCGTCCAGCAGCTTGGCGAGCAGGTCGGAATCACCGTCTCGCCGGGTGCCAGCGGCACCATGGACGTCTATCTCGCGAACGGTATGGCGCTGGTCAACGGCGCGACGTCGTACAGTCTCGCCGGCGCGTCCGGCAGCTTCAACGACGGCACCTTGGCGATCAAATATTCGCCGAACGGCGAAGACCTGACCAATCGGATCTCCGGCGGTCAGCTCGGCGGCCTGCTCAGCATGCGCTCGCAATATATCAGCGCCAACGACAGCGTCGGTGGACTCGCCGTGGCATTGGCGTCCGCGATCAACGGCCAGCAGACGCTCGGCCTGACGCTCAACGGCCAGCTCGGCAAGGCGCTCTTCTCGGTGCCGGCGCCGGTGGTCTTCGCCGGCACCGGCAACACCGGCACCGCAACGGTCACCGCCGCGATCGCGAATTCCAATGCGTTCACGCCCAACGACTACATCCTGACGCGCACGGCCGGCGGCTATCAGGCGGTCAACGTCCAGACCGGGCAGACCACGACGCTCGGCGCCGGGCCGACGCTGTCGCTCGACGGCATGACGATCCAGGTCGCGGGCGTGGCCAATGTCGGCGATTCCTTCGAGATCGAGCCGACGCTCAAGGCGGCCACCGGGATCGCGGTCACGACGACCGATCCGTCGGCGATCGCCGCGGCGGCGCCTTATGTCGCGACCGCCGGCGTCATGACCAGCGGCGGCATCAAGAACACCAACATCGGCAACGTGACCATGACCGCTGGCGCACCCACGACGAGCGGTTCGCTGCCGGCCGGCACCGTCATCCTGCCGGCGGCCGACTTCGGCCAGCAGATGAGCGTCAAATTCACCTCGGCCACGAAGTTCAACGTGCTCAACAGCAGCAACGTCGTCATCGCGTCGGGTACCTACAGTGGCACCAACGGCGCCGAAATCGCGGCCGCGTATCCGTCACCGCCGGCGCCAGCCGGCGAGGTGGCAACCCTCACGCTGTCGGCCGGAACGCCGGTGACCGGCGACAGCTTTGTGATGACGCCGGGCGGCACCGGCAGCAACGGCAACATGGTGGCAATGGCGAAATTGCAAACCGCCAGCCTGTTGTCCGGCCAGACGCTGAACGACGCCTATACCAAACTGGTGACCGACATCGGCGATCGCGGCGCCGAGGCCAACGCGGCCGGCCAGGCAGCTCAGTCGGTGTTCAACCGGGCGCAGAGTAACGAGCAGTCGATTTCCGGCGTCAATCTCGACGAGGAAGCGGCCAATCTGGTTCAGCTACAACAGGCCTATCAGGCCAATGCCCAGGTGATCGGCACGATCCAATCGCTGATCTCGTCGCTGCTCACGGCGATGCACGGATAAGGGGGATCGGCCATGCGCATCAGCACCAACGAATTCCTCCTCGGCTCGCTCAACGACATGCTGGCGCAGGAATCGACCGTCAGCAACCTCAACCAGCAGATCGCCAGCGGCCAGTCGGTGGTCAACGCCACCGACAATCCGTCGGCCGCCGCCGCGGTGCTTGATACCGCGAACCAGATCGACCAGATTTCGACCAACATCGGCAACGCCAAGGCGGTGTCGAGCACCATGAACGAGACGCTCAGCGTGCTCAATCAGGTCGACAATCTGCTGAACCAGGTACAGTCGACTGCGTTGCAGGGCGCGACGGCCACGTCGAGCAGCGCTGACCGTGCGGCGCTTGCCGCCGCCGTGCAGGGTTCGCTGCAGGAGCTGGTGCAGCTCGCCAATACACAATTGTCCAACGGCCAATATATCTTCGGCGGCTCGCAGGCGACCAACGCGCCGTTCCAGACGACGCCGACCGGCCAAGTCGTGTTCAAGGGCGACGCCAGCGTCAACCAGATCGAGATCGGGCCGTCGCTGCTGGTGCCGGTCGCCGTTTCGGGCCAGTCAGTCTTCATGCAGGTTCCCGACGGCAACGGCAGCTTCGCGGTGGCCGCGTCGGGCACCAACGCCGGGACTGGCGTGGCGGCGCTCGGCGGCGTTCTGAATGCAGCGCTGGTCAATACCGAGCATCTCGCCAACACCCAGTTCGAAGTCTCGTTTACCGCGGGCGCCGGCGGTACGCTCAATTACAAAATCGCCAGCGGAACAGGCGCGCCGGGCAGCGTTTCGTTCATCGCTAGCAGCGGCACCGTCGCGTCGGGTATCTACAACAGCTCCAACGCCGCACTGTCGTTCGGCGGCATGGACGTCACCTTCAGCGGTATACCGGCGGCCGGCGACCATTTCATGGTCCGCACCAGCCAGACGACCAGCGCCTTTCAGGCGCTGCAGGACGTAATTACAGCGCTGCAGGCGCCGGTCGCCGGCGCCAGCGGCACGCGGGCGCGCGCCGATCAGTTGATCCAGGATGCGTTAGCGACGCTTAATCAAGTTCATACCAGCATTCTGTCGGCCGAGGCATCGCTCGGCACCAGCCTCAGCGAGATCAACGCGGTCCAAAGCCAGGACGGCGCCATCACCACAACCGACCAAGCCATTCTCGCGGGGATTCAGAGCGCCAGTCTGCCCGAGGTAATGACGCAGTTCAGCGAAGGCGTTACCGCGCTGCAGGCGGCGCAAGCGGCGTTCGGCAAGATCAGCGGCCTGTCGCTTTTTAAATATATTTAGCCGAACCGCTCGGCCCGAGCGGCGGCCCGCGGCCTTTGCTGTCTTTGGAATTGCCAAAAAACGGAAAATCGCTATATTCCAGGAAGTGAAGCGTAGACCCAGGTGACCAGCCCGATGGACGCGATGGCTGCAATTGCCGACCCCGAGGTCGGCTCCGCGAAATCCACTGCCGCGCAAACGCCGCGGCCGGACAGCGCGCCACCTGAACGGCGCGCTGTTTTCGTGCTCGGCATGCACCGCAGCGGCACCTCGGCGGTGACGCGCGTGCTCAATTTGCTGGGCGTCGAGCTCGGTCACGGATTGATGGCCGCGTCGCCGGACAACGAGCGCGGCTATTGGGAACACTTGGCGATCGTGCAGGAGCACGACCAGCTACTCGAGGCGTTGGGATCGAGCTGGGACGACGTGCGCGCCTTGCCGGCGGATTGGACGAAGAACCCGGCAGCGGTGAGCGCGGCGCATCGTCTGCGCGCCATCGTCGAACGTGAATTCAACGCGGCGCCGCTTTGGGGTCTCAAGGACCCGCGGCTGTGCCGGCTGTTGCCGTTGTGGCTGCCGCTGCTGCGTACGATGCGGATCACGCCGCATTTCATCCTAGTTCTTCGCCATCCGGCCGAAGTTGCTGCGTCGCTGGCCAAGCGCGATCGCAAAAGCCGCGCCGCAGCGGCGCTGCTGTGGTTGCGTCATATGCTTGAAGCCGAGCACGCCACGCGCGGCTTGCCGCGGACGATCGTCAATTTCGCCGACCTGATCGAGAATCCGCCGAACTGGTCGGCCGAGTTTCGCCGCGTGGCGGCCGAATGCGGCCTCGCTTGGTCGAACGGCTATCAGGCCGTCGATGCGGCCGTCGGCGCTTTTCTGTCGCCGGATTTGCGCCACCACCAGACCACGACGGCAAGTGGCGCGGACGATTTCGGCGCCTGGGTGCAATCGGTCTACGACGCCTTGCGCGCGCCCCAATGTCAGATTGCGGAATGCGACCGGGTGGCGGCCGAGATCGAACGGGCCGACCAAGTCTGGGGCCGCCTTGCCGGCGCGTCCGCCGCGCCCGAAAGCGGCCTGTCGCGCGAGGGGCTGCGCGACGAGGTCATGCGTTTGCAACACGCCAACGTCGAACTGTGCGAGGCGGTGTCGCGCAAGGACACCGAGCTGCGCGAGCTGCAAGCGTGTATCCGCAAGTACGGCCGCGGGCCGCTCGCGACACTGACGGCGGCGGACGCCTACGCCAAATGGATGGAAGGTTTCGCCAAGACGGCGGCCGGCCGCGCCGAATGGGTCGCCGAGCGCGTCGCACAGTGGCCGCACACGCCGCGCTTCACGTTCGGCATGGTGGTGCCGGAAGGCATCGAGGCCAACGTCGCCCTGACGGTCGCGTCGCTCCAGGCCTTGACGGTCGGCGATTGGCGTCTGTTCGTCGTCGCGGCCATGCCGGCGCCGCCCGCTATTGCCGCCGACCCGCGCGTCATCTGGCAGATCACGGCCAGCGAACGTCCGGTGATGGCGCTCAACCGTTTGCTGCGTGACGCCGCGGCGGACTGGATCGGGCTGATCGACGCCGGTGACCAATTGGCGCCGCACGCGCTGTTCGCGCTTGCCGACGCCGGATTCCGCCACGCCGACTGGGCCGCGATCTATTCCGATGAGGATCGGATCGACGGGCAGGGGCAGCGCGCAAACCCGCAATTCAAACCCGACTTCAACATCGACCTGATGCGCAGCATGCCCTATGTCGGCGGCCTGATGGTGGTCCGTCCGGCCGAATTCGCGGCGCTGGGCGGTTTCGACGCCGAGCGGGACGGTCTCGAGGAATACGATCTAGCGCTGCGGGTGGCGGAGCGTCAGGGTGCCAAGGGCTTCGGTCACGTTGCGGACGTGCTCTACCACCGCCTGACCGGCAGCGGACGCACGCGGCGCCCGATCCAGGAGATCATTGCCGAAGGCCCGCGCGCGGTCGCGGCGCATCTACAGCGGCTCGGCGTCGACGCGACGGTTGAGTCCGGCGCGGTGCCGACCCAGTTCCGCGTGCGCTATCGCCATGCGGGGCCGGAGCCGTTGGTCTCGATCATCATTCCGACGCGCGACCGGCTGCACCTGCTCAAGGAATGCGTCGAGACGCTGCTCGCCAAAACGCGCTACGCCAACTACGAAGTCATCATCATCGACAACGACAGCACCGCGCGCGACGCCCGCGAATATCTCGATTTGATCGAGGCGCGCCGCGACGAGATCGCCTCGCGGCTGCGCGTCATTCGCCATGCCGACGCGTTCAATTTCTCGGCCATGAACAACCGCGCGGTGCACGAAGAGGCCCGCGGCGAATATATCTGCTTGCTCAACAACGATACCGCCGTGATCGAGCCGGAATGGCTCGACGAGATGATGATGCATGCGCGGCGTCCCGAGGTCGGCGTCGTCGGCGCCAAGCTCCATTTTCCCAATCACACCATCCAGCACGGCGGCGTGATCATGGGCGTCGGCTGGGGCGCGCCGGCCGACCATCCTTATATCGGCCAGCCGCCGAACGCGCCGGGCTATTGGGGCCGGCTGACCGCGGTACAGGATTTCTCCGCGGTGACCGGCGCCTGCCTGTTGACGCGCCGCACGCTCTACGAAGAGGTCGGCGGCCTCGACGCCGAAGCGCTGCATGACAATTACCAGGACATCGACTATTGCCTGAAGGTTCGCCGTGCCGGCTATCTTGTCGTCTGGACGCCGTATGCGCGCCTGATGCACGAGTCGGGCGTCAGCCGCCGCGACCGTGCGAACAAGGAGCCGACGGCCGAAAAACGCGCGCGCCTCAACCGCGAGCGCGACACGATGTACGACCGCTGGATGCCGGTGATCGCGTTCGATCCGGCTTACAACCCCAATCTGTCGTCGGTTGGCACCGGCTTCGACATCGAAGCCGATCGAATGCGCTGCTGGAATCCGGAATTCCGGCCGCGTCCGCGCGTGATCGCGCATGCCGCCGATCGCGACGCTTGCGGCGAATATCGGATCATCGCGCCGAGCCGCGTGTTGTTCGACGCTGGCGCGTTGCAGGCCTGCGAGACGATGCGGTTGATGATGCCGCCCGAATACGCGCGCATCGCGCCCGATACCATCGTGTTCCAGCGCCAGATCGAAGATCACCAGATCGAAAAGATCGAGGAGATCAAGCGGCACAGCCGCGCCTTCCGCGTGTTCGAGCTCGACGATCTGCTCACCAATCTGCCGCTCAAGAGCGTGCACCGTCCGAATATTCCGCGCGACGTCGGCCAGCGTCTCCGGCGCGCGCTCGCTTCGTGCGATCGCCTGGTGGTTAGCACCGAGCCGTTGGCGAAGGCCTATGGCGCGATGTGCGATCAGGTCGTGGTCCTGCCGAACCGGCTCGAACGCAGCCGCTGGCAAGGCTTGCGCGAACGGCCGCACGGCGACGGCCGGATCCGCGTCGGCTGGGCCGGGGCGCTCGGCCATCTCGGCGATCTGGAGATGATGGCCAGCGTGGTCGAGGAGACCGCGAAGGACGTCGATTGGGTCTTCTTCGGCATGTGTCCGGATGCGTTGCGGCCGTTCGTGAAGGAATTTCACGATTGGGTGCCGATCCCAGAATATCCGGCGAAACTCGCGTCGCTCAGCCTCGATCTTGGTGTCGCGCCGCTCGAGTTCAATCCGTTCAACGAGGCGAAGAGCAATCTCCGCCTGCTCGAATACGGCGTGCTCGGCATTCCGGTGATCTGCACCGATATCGTGCCGTACCAGGGCGACATGCCGGTGCGTCGCGTGAAGAACCGCCATCGCGACTGGGTCAAGGCGATCCGCGAGATGGCAGCCGACCGTGCCGCTTGCCAACGCGAAGGCGAGGCGTTGCGCCAAGTGGTGCTCGCCGATTGGATGCTCGATCAGCATCTCGATGATTGGTGCAAGGCCTGGCTGCGATGATGCGGATCGCGCGCCAATCGATTCCCGACATTCTGCTGCTGACGGGCGATCGCTTTCAGGACGCGCGCGGCTGGTTTCGCGAGACTTATAGCGGGCGGACGTTTGCCGAGGCGGGTATCGACGTGTCGTTCGTGCAGGACAACGAATCCTGCTCGGCGCGGGCTGGCACGGTGCGCGGCCTGCATTATCAGGTGTCGCCGTTCGCGCAGGCCAAGCTGCTGCGCGTCCTCAAGGGCGCGATCTTCGATGTTGCGGTCGATTTGCGGGTCGGCTCGCAGACTTTCGGGCAACACGTTGCCATGCGGCTCGACGCCAGCCGCGACGAGGCGTTGTTCATTGCGGCCGGCTTCGCGCACGGATTTTGCACGCTCGTCGACGATACGATCGTCAGCTACAAAGTCTCGGCGCTCTATGCGCCGAAGTGCGAGCACGGCATCCGTTGGAACGACCCGGCGCTCGGCATTCCTTGGCCGGTTGCCGCCGAACGTGCGGTCGTGTCGCCGAGGGATGCGGCGTTGCCGTTGCTGGCTTCGGTCAGCCGCGCCGATCTCTTCATCCGCCCGTCTGCCATCGGCTTCGCGCGCGACCTGTCGGGCCTGGTGGCGTCATGAGCCGCACGGTCCTCGTCTTCGGCAAAGGTAGCCAAGTCGCCCGGGAGCTGCTGAACGCGGCATGGCCGTCGGACATCAAGCCTTTCTATGTCGGCCGCGAGATCAACATCGAGAACCAGGAGCTGGTGATCGGCCTTGTGCGCGGCCTGCGGCCGTCGACGATCGTCAACACCGCCGCCTATACCGCCGTCGACAAGGCGGAAAACGAGCCGAAAGCCGCGTTTGCGGTGAACTTTGGCGCGGTCGTCAATATCGGCAAGGCAGCCGGCATCGTCGGCGCCACGGTCATTCACTTGTCCACAGATTACGTCTTCGATGGTGCTAGCGAAGCGCCCTATACCGAAACCGACGTCGCCAACCCGCAAAGCGTCTATGGCCGCAGCAAATGGGCAGGTGAATCAGGGCTCGCGGCGCTCGGCGTGCCGCAGGTCGTCCTGCGCACCTCGACCGTCTACAGCGGGTTCGAGCGCAGCCTGTTGCAACGGGTTCTGGTCCAGCAGCGGCTGCGGCACGATCTCGCCGGCGTCACCGACCGCGTGATCTGTCCAACCTCGGCAATCGATCTGGCGAATGCGATCGTCGCCATTGCCGAGGCGCTGCCGCGCGTCGGCGCGGCCGGCCACGGCGTCTTTCATTTTGCCGGTCAGCCGCCGGCCTCGGTCTTCGAATTCATCTCTGCCGTGGTCGAGCGCACGGCGCAATTGGGATTGGCGCCGGCGCAGCGCGTGCGGCCGACCGTGGCGGCCGAATGGCCGGCACCGGCGCCGCGGCCGCGCAATGGTGCGCTCGATTGCACGAAAGTGGAGCGGGTCTGGGGCATTCGGCCGTTGCCGTGGCGCGTCGCGCTCGACGCGTGTCTGCAACGCATGGCCAAGCAAGCGACGGTGGCGGCATGACGTACGGCGCGGTCAGCGAAATGAAAGGTATCGTGCTGGCCGGTGGCAACGGCACGCGGCTCTATCCGATGACCGTCGCGATGAGCAAGCAGCTCATCCCGGTCTACGACAAGCCGATGATCTACTATCCGATTTCCGCGCTGATGCTGGCGGGCATCCGCGAAATTCTGATAATCACGACGCCGCGCGACGCCGCATCGTTCCGTGCGCTTCTCGGCAACGGCAGCCAGTGGGGTATTACGCTTGATTACGCAGAGCAACCGGCGCCTGAAGGCCTGCCGCAGGCATTCCTGATCGCCGAGCCGTGGCTCGCCGGCGCGCGGGCGGCGCTGGTCCTCGGCGACAACATGTTCTATGGCCACGGCCTGACCGAGCTGTTGCGCCGCGCCGCGCTGTTGCCGGCCGGCGAGACGATTTTCTGCTACGAAGTCTCCGATCCGGAGCGTTACGGCGTCGCGACCTTGGCGCCCAATGGGCACGTCACCGACGTGGTGGAGAAGCCCATGGATCCGCGGTCGCCATGGGCGGTGACCGGTTTGTACTTCGTCGACGAGCGCGCCTGCGACATCGTGCGGACGCTCAAGAAGTCGAAGCGCGGCGAGTACGAGATCGTCGATTTGCATCGCGCCTATATGCGGATGGGTGCGTTGCGCGCCGAGCGGCTGGGCCGCGGCTTTGCCTGGTTCGACATGGGCACGCCGGAAGCACTGCTCGAAGCGGCGCAGTTCGTGCAGGCGATCGAACGGCGGCAGGGCCAAAAAGTCGCGTGCCTCGAAGAAATCGCCTATCGCTTGAATTTGATCGACGCCCGCGCCGTGGCACATCTGACCAAAGGCCTCAACGCGAGCTACGGGCGCTACCTGGCCAGACTCATCGGCGGCGCGAATCAAATCCGCCATTCGGCATGAACGCCCGGACGTGTCGTGCGGTGCCGCGCCGACGCGTTTCCGCCCCTAATGCGCGGCGATTGCGCAAAACTTTCTCGAATTTGGATGCAATGCCGCGCCGCGCCACGGCGTTTCACCGCTGCACGCAACAGGATTTGCGGCGTGCCGTCTATAGGGGTGTAGGCGGCAATTCGCGTGGCCCATCCGATACGCGCGGGGCGCAGCCAAGAGTCAACCCCAACCCGGAGGCTCGCTCTCGCCAGGGGCGCGCCAAGGAGGACAAGATGCTTTCAGGCGCGATCAACACCAACGTCGATGCATTGTATGCATTGAATTCGTTGAACACGACGACCAACAAGACCAACACCCTCGAGCAGGAACTGTCGTCCGGCTTGGCCATCAACAGCCCGGCCGACAACCCTGCCGGGTACATTGCGGCGCAGGGCTTCACCACCCAGCTCGGTGGCGTCACCCAGGCGATCTCCAACGTCAACCAGGCGGTTTCGCTCGTTCAGACCGCCGACGGCGCGGTGCAGCAGCAGATCAACATTCTGCAACAGCTCCGCACCATCGCCGACCAGGCGGCCAACGGCGGCCAGACCACCTCGCAGCTTGCTTCGCTGCAACAGGTGGTGTCGCAGTTGCAGACCCAGGTGACGACGATTTCGCAGCAGGCGCAGTTCAACAACCAGAGCCTGCTCGACGGCACCTTCCAGGGCGTGCAGTTCCAGGTCGGTCCGAACGACGGTCAGACGATCCAGATCTCGATCGGCAACACCGCCGCCAATCAGCTCGGCGTCTATCAGTCGTCGCCGAACACGGCGGCCGGCATCTTCAAGGTCAACGGCGTCGCCACCGGCGGCGTCAGCGACAACACCGGTGCGTCGTACATCATCACGTCGGGCGCGGCGGGCGGCTTCACCGCCGGCTCGATCGGCGTGTCGGGTTCGGCCGGCGGCTCCAGCGTCACCGTGACCAAGGCGGAAGCGGCGAGCGATATCGTCTCATCGGTCAACAGCGTCCAAGCCAAGACCAACGTCAGCGCGGTGGCCGATACCAGCGCCGCCTTTACGGTGACCTCGGGATCGTTCTCGTTCACGCTGGGCGACGTCAACGCCAGCGCGAGCAACACGGTCAACATCTCGGCGACCGTGACCGGCACCGTGAACGCCAGCAGCCTTGCCGGCCTGGTGAGCGCTATCAACCAGCAGAGCGGCACGACCGGCATCACCGCGACCGTCAATAGCAGCAACCAGCTGGTGCTGACGCAGTCGGCGGGCGACAACATCACGGTCACCGGCTACACGGGTACGGGTACCCTGAAGGCCGGTGGCACCACGCAAGTCACTCTGGGCGGCGCCACGACTTCGGCGACCATCCAGGGCGTGGTGACGATGCAGTCGGCACAAAGCTTCGCCTTGAGCGCGGCTGCGTCCGACATCGGCCTGACGGCCAGCTCGACGCTGGCGAAACTGTCGGCGGCGAACGTAGGCACGGTCGCCGGCGCCGACGCGGCCTTGAACGTGGTGGACTTCGCCATCCAGCAGCTGGAGAACGTCGGCGGTCAGCTCGGCGCCATCCAGCAGCGGTTGCAGGCGAGTGTGTCCAACCTGCAAACCACGCAGGTGAACATGACCTCGGCGCTGTCCACCATCCAGGACGCGAACATACCCGCGGTCACGACCCAGCTGACGCAGGAGCAGATCCTGCAACAGGCCGGCGTCGACGCGCTCGCCAAGTCCGGCGCATTGCAGCAGAGCTTCCTCCGGTTGCTGCAACAGTAGGCTAGGACTCGGGAGTCGAGGGAGCCATCCCGGTTGTCCGTTACCGGGATGGTTTCCTCGCATCCGAGTGATGTGAAGGTCCGGAGGCGGTGAGGCGATTGCTGAGGAGGCGGCAATGACGACGCTCAGCGGTATATTGAGTTCGAGCCAGATCGCGAGCCTGATCCAGCAGGCGAATACCGCATTCCAGATGCCTGCCCTTTTGATTCAGAGCCAGGAAAAGCCGATCCAGGCGGAAATCTCAGCGCTCGGCCAGGTACAAAACACGCTCTCGAGTCTGCAATCAGCAATGGCGCAACTCGCCAATCTGTCGTCGACGCCGCCGCGCACGGTCACTGCCACGCCCAACGGGTCGGTTTCCGGCACGGCAACCGCGACGGCCGTGCCCGGAACCTATTCGTTGTCCAGCATCGTTCTCGCCCACGCCGAGAATCTGATTTCGAGCCGCTTCACCAGCCAGAGCAGTTCGCTCGGCAGCGGCACGGTTTCGATCAAGGTTGGCACCGGCTCGGCCGTCGTGGTCAGCGTGCCCACCGGTCAGGATACGCTCGCTGGCGTCGCGTCCGCGATCAACGCCAAGAATGCCGGCGTTTCCGCCGCAGTGATTTTCGACGGCACCGGTTATGAGCTGACCCTGATCGGCAACAAGACCGGTTCGGCGAACGGCTTCACCGTCACCGGCACCGGCGGCCTCACCGGCCTAAGCTATCACGGCAGCGGCAGCCCGATGACGCAATCCCAGGCGGCGTCGAATGCGAGCTTCACGCTCAACGGCATCGCGGTTTCCAGCGGTTCCAACATCATCACCGGCACCGTGCCCGGCGTCAGCCTGACTTTGCAGGCCAGCGGCTCGGCGACCGTCACGGTTGGCACCGATACGTCGAGCCTGTCGACGGCCGCGCAAGCCGTCGTCAGCGCACTCAACAGCGCGGTCACCACGATCGGCAAGTACGATACCTACAATGCCGCCAGCGGCGCCGGCCCGCTTCTCGGCGATGTCGGAATCGAGACGCTGCGCCAGAATCTGTTGAACACGGTTTCAGGCCCCGGTGGCGTCGGCCTGCCGTCGGGGACGGCCTACGGCTCGCTCAGCTCGATCGGTTTCGCGGTGACGTCAAGTGGCACGGTGACGTTCAACAGCACCACATTCTCGAGCGCGCTGAGCACCAACTATGCCGCTGTGGCGGCGCTCCTCGGCAGCATCGGCACGGCCACCAGTTCGAATGTCACCATCGCCGGCGTCGGCATCGCCAAGCCTGGCGCTTATGCCGTCAACATCACGTCGAATAGCGGCGGCACCGTGATCGGCACGGTCAACGGCCAGGCGGCCAGCGGCACAGGCGGCGTACTCGTCGTCAACGGCGCCGGCGCCGTCAAAGGACTGTCGCTCGACATCGCTGCCGGCGTCACCGGTGCGCTCGGCACGGTCAGCGTCAGCTCGGGTCTTTACAGTCAGATCACTGGCCTCCTGAACGGCGCGCTGGCGCCGTCGACCGGCTCGGTGACGCAGGAAATCAGCAATCTCAATTCGACGCTGACCGCGATGAACAAGCAGATCACGTCGTTGCAACAGCAAGCACAGCAGCAGACAGCTTTGCTGACCCAGCAATACAGCGCCGCGCAGCAAACGTTGCAGCAACTCACCACCGTCAGCAGCTTCCTTACGCAGTACTTCTCCGCTTCATCAACCACGAGCTAAACCATGAGCCCGAACCCACTCGCAGCCTATCGCAGCGTCGATTGCGCCGGCATTTCGTCCGAGCGCCTGATGATCGTCGCGTTGGACGCCGTGCAGTTCTTCCTGACGCGCGCCGAAACCGCTATCGACGACGAAAATCGCGCGGAAAAGGCACGGGTTCTGGCGCGTGCCGGCCGCGTGATGGAATTCATGCTCGGTCTCACCGGTGTGCAGCCGGGCGAGTTGAGCACCCGCCTCGCCAAGCTCTATCGCTTCGTCATTGACGGCATCGTCAAGGGGAATGCCAACGACGACAAGGAGGCGATTGTCTCGGCGCGGGCGGTGATCGAGGACGTTGGCAAATTCTGGCGGCTGCGGTTTCCGCATGCCGATCTATCCGTGCAATGACCATGCGATGGCATTGCGGATCAAGAACAGCAGGGAACGTTCCAGCAAGGAGTGGACGATGACGACCAATCCCATCAGTGGCGTGACCAATCCCGTCGTTGCCGATGCCACCGCGCCGGGCACGTCGGCCGCCGGCGGCACCAAGCCCGACGTCGCACCGTCGGATGTGGCCGCGACTTCCGTCGACAGCGGCGAAGTTTCACACGCGCAAACACTTCTCAACGCGATCAGCACCATGGCGCAAAACATTCCCTCGGTGGACCCGCAGCGTGTCGAGCAGATCCGCACCGCGATCGAGCAAGGTAAACTGCCGGTTAACGCCCAGAACATCGCCCAGCGCCTGATGGAGATCGAGGCGCAGCTTACGGCGTCGTCGGGCTGAGGCGGGCCTGATGAAAGCCGGGGATAACGGGGAAAATTGCGAAATTGTTGTTGCAAAAAATAGGAAAATCGCTAACTTATCGACTAGGCTTCCGGCCGCGTCCGGACTTTTCCGACGGCGACACGAGAGATCCATGGCAGAGCATCACGACGATCGCGTGACGGAACTTGCCAGCCGCATGGCACTGGCCTCGACAAGCGGGCGCAACGTCGTGCGCGGCGAGGTGGTGTTCCCCAACAACATCGAGCGGCTGCGCAAGGCGAAAGGCCTGACGCAGTCCGAACTCGGCCGGCTGCTGTCGCCGCAAATGGGCGTGTCGACGATTTCGAAGGTCGAATCCGGCGCCCGCCGCCTGACCAACCTGCAGATCGAGGACCTTGCGCGCGTACTCGGCGTTCGTGCTGAAGAGATCCCGGTGGTCAAGGGCCGTGACTCCGCCGCGGATATCCGGGAATGGGGCCGGGTCCAGCGCGACACCGTGCGTTGGAGCGTCGAATCGGGCGCGGCAGCGATCGCCTACGTTTTGGCGGCGCTGCGCACCAAGCATCGCAAGACGCTGACCGAGGTCGCGGTCGCCATCGGCAAGACGATCTCGGTTTATCACCGTATCGAGATGGCGACCCGGCTGGCGACCGCGGAAGAGCTCAAGGCAATTGCCGAGTTCTACAAGCTGTCCGAGCGCGCCCTCAACAAGATGATCGAGGAACGGATCGCCACCCACCAGCAGGAGCTGAAGAAGGGCGTCGCGCCGGAAGATCTGCTGCCGCGCCGGCCGCGCGCGCTGTTGTGGGACAACGAGCGCTTCGCCGGCGTCGGCGTGCTCGAGCGCGAGGCCCTGCGCCGGTCGTTGCGCGTGGTGACGCCGCGGACGATCGAAACCCTCTCAGTCTATGGCGAAATGAGCGGCGCCCCGAACCCGGAATTCGTCTTCGATCGGACGGCCGCGGTCGGCACCGTGCCGGTTCCGGATTTCTGCGGCAACGGCGAGGGCTGGTTCGCCGCGCGGGCATATTCCAACCGCGTCGGCATCGCGCTGCGGCCGGGTTCGCTGGTTTACGTCAATACCAGGCGCATGCCGACAATCGGCGACCTCGTGCTGTTCGTGCGCGCCAAAGGCAAGCGCGCCGACTGTGCGGTCGTCGTCGGTGACGGATTCAAGGACACACGGCTACGCCTCTACAATCCCGACGAAGAGATTGCGCTAGACGATCCGACGATCGCGGAGATGTTCCGGATCGCGGCGGCCGTTTATCCGTGAAGCCGACGATGACCGTCGGCTCGTTGCACGCTCAAAGGTTCTCGTACCGTGCCATCTCGCGCTGCACCCACGCGCGAATCATGGCAAGGCGCCGTTCGGCGGCGACAAGGTCGGAGAAATAGCCGATGTCCAGAGCCAGGTCAGCGACCGCTTCGAGGCACCCGTCGATGTCGTCGACCGGTGTGATTGGCTTGGGTTCGTCTTCTCCCTCGGGTGCGGTCGAATAACTGGTTTCGGATAGATCGCGAGCGGCACAAACCGCAACTTGCTCAACCATTAATTCTCCCCCGGTTAAGCTTTTTTCACACTGCTGTCGGCGCGTTCTGCACCGTTCCCGATCCGGTTCTGGTCGGGCCCCTACGACACGCGACGTCGCGCGCTTGGCCTGCGCGCTGGTTTGCGCCGCGAAATCAAACGATGCATCGAGTTGCCCCTCGAACGTTCCGTTATCTGTTTGCCGGCGGGCGTTGTGGACTACCCGAGACGCCGGATGTTTATCGTCCGATCACGTTCGAAAACTATGGCTGAGCCAGCCCGTTTCGGTCAAGCAGTTAGGCCGACAATTTGGCGTGGATTCAATGGGATAGAGACAAAAAAGACGCCAGTTCGTTAGCGTTCTGTAATGCCTGCGGGACGCGTCCGGACGCAGTTAACTTTTGGCCCACGAAATCCGGCAAATGACGCCGCGGGATTAATCAAATCCGCTTCCGGCCGTAACAAGCGACCGTTGCCGTTCGACCACACCGGAAAAGGAATGTGCGTAATCGAAATTGCCGCTGTTGCCGAACCACGCGCCACGCCACTCGATCGCGTCGCCCGGGAACTCGAACCGCATGGCCGTCAGGAAGAGCCGGATCGTCGCGCTGTCGTTGGCCAGCGGCATCAGCAGCCGGTGGCACACCAGCAAAACCGGCCGGGTCGAATGGTAGCGATTGACGACGAGGACCGGGCGCTGGCTTTCGCAGACGGCACGGTAATTGGCTTCGACATAACGCATGCGCTCGCCCGAATAAATTTCGTCCATGTATTTGCCGGTGAGATCGGCGCCGTACGCATCGACGATGCCGGTGCCGATCAGGCGATACCGGATTCGTCCGGTGGCCTCGACGCGTTCGGTGAGCTGTAGATAGGGCAGGAGCGAGGGTGCGATTTCGGTCGCATCGATGTCGCTGCGGGCCGGCATGGGACGCGGCCCGCATTTGCTTTCCCAGTAGGCTAACGCCGAACCGAGAACCGGGTCGTTGCGAATATCGCCGTACAGTTGAGAACCCAACAGATATTCCCCCGTTCACCGAAACCGCTTCAAATCAAAGCGGATCGACAGGTCAGGTAATATCCTCCGGTGTTTTCAGGCTGGGCCCAAATCCTTAACTTCGCGTAAAGTGCCCCGCACACAACTCAGCCGTGTGGGCAACGGAAAATCATCCGGACGGTGCGACCTGTATCGGTCACGTGTGCGATTTGACCTTGCCGACCACGCGGACGCGGAAATCGTCGACCTTGATTGTCCATGCGAGGAGCGCCCGCGCAGCCGTGGCGCGGCGCCGTCGCCGAGGGCGCGGACGGCCGGGGTAAATTTCTTCCGCGCCCGGCGGCCGATCTGATAAAGAAGGGCCTGCTATCGGATTAGATCCTTGCCGGATTTTGCCTTGCAAACTTCGCCACGCGCCCAAGCGCCTATTGCCGTCCATCGGGCGAAGCGGATTCGCACGGTTATGCTGCGTCTCGCATGTGCGGCGCTGGCCTTGGCGGCCACCGCTTGCGACCGGACCGACTACTTTCCGGCCTCATCCACCTATTACAAACCGTGGACCGGCGTGATTCAGGTGACACGCCAGCCGCCGGCGGTTTATCAGCAGCTCGGCATCGTCGTCGCGCACGGCAACTCGACCGCCACCGACGAAAGCTTGCTCCAGCAGCTGAAAGACCGCGCCGCCGGCATCGGTGCGAACGTTCTCATCGTCACGCAGGACAAAACCCTCACCGGCCACAGTCTGCTCGGCGTGCCGGAATACGAAATGAGCGGGATCGCCGTTCGCACCGTCCGCTGACGCGGCGCGGCGTCAGGCTGGCGTTAGGATTCCACCGGGCGCGGCCTGAACGGCATTGCGCCGGCCGCGCGCCATGACGCAGCCGATGAACAGCACAACGAGCAGCGGCGTGATGAAACCCAGGCGGAAAACCGTCGGCGGATTGATCAACGGGCTCGCCCATACCAGCACCGCGACCGTAACCTCGCCGAAGCGGAAGCCGTCCGCATAGCCGCGCACGAAGAACAGCGTCGCGGCAACGCCCAGGAGCAGGGTGTCGTAATCGATGACATGCGGTGCCGCCAGGATCGTGGCTGCCAGCAGCACGGCGAGCCGCAGATCGTCGGCCATCGGCCGGCGATAGCACCAACCGACACAACCGGCGGCGGCGATGACCGCCAGCGCCTGCACGAGATTGGCCAGCGCCGCCGGCGCGCCGAGCAGGCTCGCATAAGTATAGATGCTCTGGCCGTTGATCCGCGCGATCGCTTCCCATTGGGTGTAAACCGCGTTCGGCTCGGTCATCAGCACGATCCACGCACGCCAAGGCTCGAGCCCGAACAGCGCGACGCTCGCGGCTGCGAGCAGCAGCGCGGCGCCAACGGCGGCGGCGATCGCCTTCCATTGCCGCGCCGCGATCAGCGCGACCGGCACCATAAGACAGAGCTGCGGCTTGTAGGTGACGATGCCGAGCAGCACACCGCCGAGGATCGGCCGCCGCCGCATCGTCCCGAACCCGGCGAGCAACAGCGCGCAGGTGACGAACGTGTTCTGGCCGAGGCAGACGGTGAACGCGGCCGCCGGGCACAGCACCAACGATGCGGCATGAATCGCGCGCTCGGCGCCGGTCCTGGCAAACCGCCAGGCGGCGGCGACGGTCGCGGCGAAACCGAGCGCGAGAAACAGAATTCCGGCCGGTGCGAATGGCAGCCAGCCGAACGGCAGCAGCAGCAACAGCGCATGCGGTGGATACAGCCACGGATGCAGCGGGAGAGGATGCGCGAGCCAGTGCGCGAAGCGCGCGTTCAGCAACGCGGTCGATCGCACGCCGTCGTAAAGCAGACCGAGCTGGCCGTCGAAATAGAGGCCGACGGCGTTGTAGAACACCATCCAGCCTTCGCCCAAAACGCCGGCGAAGGCGCCGAGATAGAACGTCCAACCGCCGACGCCAAGCGCGCCGCAGAGGATGGCGACTGCCGCCAGGTTTCGCCGTTTCGACATGGATGAAAGGGTCTCCGCCGCAACCCTAACGTCGCACGCGCCGCGTCTAGAAATGGTTAACGGAGCGTTGCCGGCCGGCGCCGACGCTCAACCGAGCTGGATCTGCACGTCGTCGCCGACCACGCGCACCTTGTAGTTTTTGAGATCTTCAGTGACCGGCGGACACAAGGCCTTGCCGGTCTTGACCTCGAAACGGCCGCCGTGCAACGGACACTCGATCACTTCGCCGTCGAGCCAGCCCTGGCTCAGCAGCGCGAAGGCGTGCGTGCACAAATTGTCGGTGGCGTAAATTTCGCCGTCCAGATTGTAGAGCGCGAATTCTCGGTCGCCGACCGTCACGCCCAGCACGTCGCCCGGATTGATCGCCGAGCGTTTCCCCACCGTCACCCAATTCTCGTCAGCCACGCTCACTCTCCTTGGCTAAATCCTGCAATTTCACCGCGATGTCCGCAAGCCGTGCCGGATCGACCGGGCGCCGGCGGGTAATCAGCTCGCGCGCCGCGCGCATGTCGCGGCCGTTGTTCATCGTGATGGCGGCGACAGGTATGCGGTCGCTCACGGCAAAGACGGTGAAGGTTTTGTCGTTCGGACTGCCGCGCCAGATCAATTCGCCCCAATGCTCGGGCGCACCGGCGATCTGAAGATTGACGTCGTACTGATCGCTCCAGAACCACGGCACCTCGGCATAGGGCTGATCGCCGCCGGCCATGATCTTGGCGACGGCGATCGCTTGGTTCTGCGCGTTTTGCCAAGCCTCGAGGCGGATCTTGCGTCCCAGCAGCGGATTGAAATGCCGCGTCACGTCGCCGGCGGCGAAGATATGCGGATCGCTCGTGCGGCCGAATTCGTCGGTGATGACGCCGTTCTCGACGATCAAGCCAGCGGCTTGCGCAAGTTCGACGTTGGGCTGGGCGCCGATGCCGGCGAGGACGATGTCGGCGGCAACGGTGTCGCCGTCGGCGGTGCGTAGCGCGAGCGCGCCGTCCGCTTCGACGATCGCCGCGATGCTGACGGCGGTGCGCAGCTCGACCCCGTTGCGCCGGTGCAGCTCGGCCATGAAGCGGCCGATCTCCGGCGGACACACGCGTTGCAGCGGTTCGCGCTGGACTTCGAGTACGGTCACCGTCGCACCGCGCTTGCGCGCCGCCGCGGCCGCTTCCAAGCCGATGAATCCGGCACCGATCACCGCGACACGCGCGCCCGGATTCAGGAGCTCGCGCAACGCCAACGAGTCCGCGATGTCGCGCAGATACAGCACGCGCGGATGGTCGGCGCCCGGCAGCGACAAGCGGCGGGCGCGCGCACCCGTCGTCAGCAGCAGCGTGTCGTACGGCACGCCGCCGCCGCTCGCCAACGTAATCCGCTGCGCGTTGCGGTCGATCGCGACAACGGTTTCGCTCGGACGGAAGTCGATCCGGTTTTTGGTGTAGAACGCGGCCGGCCGCAGATAGGTCTTCTCGACAGGAATGATACCGGCCAGCAATTCTTTCGATAGCGGCGGCCGCTCGTGTGGCGGGTGAGGCTCGCTGCCGATCAGGGTGATCGCGCCGGAAAAGCCGGCTTGACGCAGGGTCGCGGCGGCGACGCCGCCGGCGTGGCCGGCGCCGACGATGACGATATGCCGCGTCGTTTCGTTCACGCTGATCTCGCGTGCAGAGTTAAACCGGCTGGGAATTTAGGACGATTTGTCGGGCGAGAACGCCTTGTACGCCATGGTGGTGAAAGTGTCCTTCACCCCCGGCAGGCGCTGTAGATGCTCGACCACGAAGTGGCCGATATCCATATCGTCGGGCAAATAGCATTTCATCAACAGGTCGTATTGCCCGGACACCGAGAACACTTCGGAGACTTCGGGAATCGTTTCGACCGCTTCCTCGGCGACATTGTAGGCCTTGCCGAGATCGCATTTCACGTTGACGAAGATCGTCTTCATCGGCCCCCCCCCCCCCTCGCGCGGCGCTCAGCCGCGCGCGGCGCGGCGGGCGTGAAACGCTGGCCTGGGGTCGCCGAAGCCTACCACGCGCGGGCCATCGTCAGAATTATGGCGATCGCGGTTGGCGGTTGGTGTGACGGCCGCTCGCGGTGGCTCGACCGGCGGCGCAGTGCCCATGGTGATCGGCGCAAAGCGTGCCGGTTCCGGCTTGCGTGCAGCTTCGGGCTTGTGCGCGGGTTCGTGCGGCTTGGCGGCGTGCGGCGGCTCGTGGCGCGACCGATCCTGGCGCGGCCTTCCGTCATGCGACGCGGGACCGTGCCCCTTGCCGCGTCCGCGGCGCGAACGGCCGCCGCTGCGGCCGTCACTATCCTCGAACGACAGCGTCGCGGCGGCGATCCCGTCGACCGAAACCGGCGGGATCGGCTTGCCGATAAGTTGCTCGATCGCCTGGACGAAGCGGCCGTCCTCGGGTGCGGCCAGCGTGAAGGCGCGACCTTCGCGGCCGGCGCGGCCGGTGCGGCCGATGCGGTGCACGTAATCCTCGGCGTGGATCGGCACGTCGAAATTGAACACGTGCGACATGCCCTGGATGTCGAGTCCGCGGGCGGCGACGTCGCTTGCCACCAGCAGCCGGACCTCGCCGTTGCGGAAGCGCTCGAGCGTTTCGGTGCGCTTGGACTGCGGCATGTCGCCGTGCAGCGCCGCGACATCCAGGCCGTGCTTCTTCAGCGAGCGATAGAGGATGTCGACGTCGCGCTTGCGGTTGCAAAAGATGATCGCGTTCTTGACGTCCTCGCTGTGGATCAGGCGGCGGAGGGCCTCGCGCTTCTCGTCGGGCTCCATCACGGCCAAGCCCTGGACGACGGTCGCTGCCGGCGATGCCGGTGGCGCGACTGCGATCTCTTTCGGATTCATCAGGAAGGCGTCGGCCAGGCGGCGAATTTCCGGCGGCATAGTGGCCGAGAAAAACAGCGTCTGGCGGATCTTGGGCAGCAGGCTGACGATGCGTTCGACATCGGGAATGAATCCCATGTCGAGCATGCGGTCGGCTTCGTCGATCACCAGGATCTTGACGTCGGAAAGCAGGATCTTACCGCGCTCGAACAGGTCGATCAGGCGGCCGGGCGTCGCGATCAACACGTCGACGCCGCGATCGAGCTTGCGTTCCTGATCGGTGAAACTCTCGCCGCCGATCAGCAGCGCTTGGTTGAGCTTGTGATGTTTGCCGTAGACATCGAAGGCTTCGGAAACCTGCGCGGCGAGTTCGCGCGTCGGCTCGATCACCAGGGTGCGCGGCATGCGTGCACGCGCCCGGCCCGAGGCGAGGACGTCAATCATGGGAAGAGTGAAAGAGGCAGTCTTGCCGGTTCCGGTCTGGGCGCAACCGAGCACGTCACGGCCCATCAAAACGTAGGGAATGGCCTGTTCTTGGATGGGGGTCGGCTGCTTGTAGCCGGCATCTTCGACCGCCCGCAGGACCTCCGGAGAGAGGCCGAGGTCGGAAAAATTCATCGAACGGTAAACGTCTTTCTGCGGTTTTCGCTGTTAATGGTGCCCTTTAATTGGGGTTGTACCCCCGAAAGTCAAATAATTTCTTAGCGATGGCAAGAATTCGGCAGCATAGCGCGGCTTCCGGGTTTCGCCTAATTTCGCGCCATGGCGCGGAAAACGCCGCTCGTCTTGCTGCCCGGCCTGTTGTGCGATGCGGCGTTGTGGCACGGCCAGGTCGCCGGTCTGGCGGACGTCGCCGATTCCTGGGTCGCCGATTTGACGCGCGATGACAGTTTGGTGGCAATGGCGCGCCGGGTGCTGCAAGCGGCGCCGCCGAAATTCGCGCTCGCTGGTCTGTCGATGGGCGGTTATTGCGCCTTCGAGGTGATGCGCCAGGCGCCCGAGCGTGTCCTGCGTCTCACCTTGCTCGACACTGGCGCGCGCGCCGACACGCCAGAGCAAATATCACGCCGCCGCGGTCTCATTGAGTTGGCCGAGAAGGGCGAGTTCAAGGGCGTGACGCCACGGCTGCTGCCGCTGTTCGTCCATCCCGACCGGCTCAATGATAAGGCGCTGACCAGCGCAGTGACTTCGATGGCCGAGCGCGTCGGCCGGGACGCGTTCCTGCGCCAGCAGAAAGCGATCATCGACCGCGTCAACAGCCGCGCGTCGCTGGCAACGATAAGGTGCCCGACACTGGTGCTATGCGGCCGCGAGGATATCCTCACGCCGCCGGCGCTGGCCGCGGAAATCGCCGCCGGCATTCCGGGCGCGCGGCTCGATCTGATCGATCATTGCGGCCATCTCTCGACATTGGAGCGACCCGAGGCGGTCACCGCCGAGCTGCGCCAGTGGCTGACCGATTGACGCCGCCCGACCTGTCCTCATCCGAGGGCAGCTGCTGCGCGTTTTTCTCGCTGCTTTTGAGGTTCTCGCGCAGGAAGTTGACCAGCGCCTGCAATGGTGCCGGCACGTGTCGCCGGCTCGAGTAGTAAAGGAAGAGCCCGCCGAGGTCCCGCGGCTCCCAAGCTTCGAGCACTTGGACGAGCGTTCCGGCAGCAATCGGTTCCTTGATATATTCCACGGGGATGTAGAGCAAGCCGACACCGTCGAGCGCTGCGCGCATGGCAATGCCCGGGTCGTTCACGCTCAATGAGCCTTCGGGAGCGATTTCGAAGTTCTTGCCGTCTTCTTCGAAGCGCCACGGGATGAAGCCGCCGTTGGGCAACCGGTATAGGATCGCCTTGTGCACCGAAAGATCGTGCGGCGTCCGCAGCGGCGGATGATGCTGAAGATAGGATGGCGCTGCGACCACGATGCGCCGGATTGACTCGGAGATCCGCACCGCGATCATGTCGCGGTCGATGATCTCACCCGTACTGATGCCGGCGTCGAAATGCTCGGCGACGATATCGACTTTAGTTTCTGGAGCGTCGACCGAGATGTCGAGCCGGATGTCGGGATAGGCGGTGAGGAAGCGTTGCAGGACTGGGCCCAGCACGAAGGTCGCCGGATGGGGCGACATCGTCAGGCGGATGAGGCCGGTCGGCTTGTCGCGATAGGCACGAACGGCTTCGACCGCAGCATCGAATTCTGCGAGCAGCGGCCGTAACTTTGCAACCAAATGTTCGCCGGCCGCGGTCGGCGCGACGCTGCGGGTCGTGCGGTTGAACAAGCGCACGCCGAGCCAGTCCTCCAGCTCCTTGATGGTTTGGCTGAGCGTTGACGCTCCAACGCCCAGATGCTTTGCCGCCTTCGTGAAGCTCCCGTGATCCGCAACGGCCATGAAAGCGCTGAGTTCTTCAAAATGACTTTCACGCACAACTGGCTCCAGGATCGACCGACCGCCGGGTTGATTGAGCGCTCGATACGCCGGCGTAGCAATCACGTCAATGGGCGCCGCCACCTGCGGTGGTGCCCTTCTGCAACAGCACGATCGGAAGAATCGCGGCAAGCAGCACGACGCCGAGCATGGCGAAGCAGTCGGCGTAGCCCATGATGGTCGCTTGCGCGCGAACCACATGGCCGACGGCGATCACCGCCCGATGCAGCGCATCGGCCGGATCCGGCACACCGCGCAACATGAAGTACCGCTGCAACTCCGCGAGCCGGTCGCGCACGGCTGGCTGCAGCAGCGAAACGTGCCTATCGATAATGTAGGAATGAAACTGTTCGCGTTTGGTGATGAAGGTCTCGACGGCGGCGGTGCCGATGGCGCCGCCGAGATTCCGCGTCATGTTGAAGATACCCGAAGCGGCGCCGGCTTCGGCGCGCGCGATTCCGACCATCGCGACCGCCGACAGCGGCGTGAAGAAGATCGCCTGGCCGATCGCTCGCGTGACGTCGGCCCAGAACAGCTGCGGCGCAGCATAGTCGATGTCGAGATGGAGATTCATGAAGCAGCTTGCGGCAAAGATGAGAAGCCCTCCGGCCACGAGCACCCGCGCATCGATCCGCTTCATCAGGAAGGGGACGAAAGGTATGACCAAAAGTTGCGGCAAGCCTGTCCACGCCACGACTTCGCCCGCTTGTTCGGCATTGAAACCCTGCGTCACGGCGAGGTACTGCGGCAAGAGATAAGCCGACGCATAGAGGACAAAGCCGACGAGGAAATTGGCGAGCGTGCCAAAGCCGAAATTGCGTCGACAGAGCAGTCGAAAATTGACCACCGGTTCGGGCGTGTGGAATTCGAGCACGATGAAGGCGCCGAGCGCGATCGCGGCGACGAGGCTCAGCTTGACGATGTAAGGCGAGCCGAACCAATCGTAGACGTTGCCGTCATCGAGCACGGTCTGCAGCGCGGCGAGGCCGATGGCCATCAACGCGATGCCGCGCCAATCGCCGCGCCGCAGCAGCGAAAGTTGCATTGGGGTGTTGGGCAGGCCGTACCACAGGGCGCCGAGCATGACCGCACCTGGCGCCAAGTTAACGTAGAATACCCACGGCCAACCATAATTGTCGTTGAGATAGCCGCCGATCGTCGGCCCAACCGCTGGCGCGAAGACCGCGGTGATTGAAAATCCCGCCAGAGCCGCCGCGTGCTTCGAGGGCGGCAGCATCGAGAAGATGATCGAGAAGGCGAGCGGGATGAGGACGCCACCCGTGAATCCTTGCAATGCCCGGAACGCGACCATCGTGCTGAGGTTGTGCGCTTGTCCGCACAAGACTGAGAACACCAGGAAGAGGGCCGTATTGGCCAGCAGATAGCGCCGCAGCGAGAAAGCACGGGACAGGAAATCGGCGAGCGGCACGACGATGATCTCGCCGATCAGGTAGGCGGTCGATATCCACGTGCCGTAGACGCCGCCGGTGCTGATTCCGCCTTCGATGTACGGCAGGGCAGTGTTGGTGATCCCGATGTTGAGGACGGCCATGAAAGCGCCAAGTAACGCGCCGCCGACCGCGATCCAGGTCCTCAGCGGAACCGGCCTATCTGCCAAACGATCGTCGCTCCCGGTCATGATGTCATCGCGACTGTGACGGCGAGTCCGACGGCTTCGTATTGACGGTCGGCTCGACTGACATGCCCGGACGCAACAGGCCGGCAAGCGGATCGCCCTTGTTGACGACGATCTTGACCGGAATGCGTTGGACGATCTTGGTGAAGTTCCCCGTCGCGTTGTCCGGCGGCAGAAGCGCGAATTGCTCGCCGCTCGCCGGCGCAAGGCCCTCGACGCGGCCATGCACCACGACGCCGGGGAAGGTGTCGACGGCGATCGTGACCGGCTGGCCAGGCCGAACGTCCGTCAACTCCGTCTCCTTGTAGTTCGCGGTGACGTAGACATCGTGCAACGGCACAACCGCCATGAGTTGCGTTCCAGGCTGCACGTATTGACCGGGCGTCACCGTGCGCACGCCGACAGTGCCGTCCACCGGCGCCCGGATCACGGTGTAACCGAGATTGAGGGTCGCCTGAGTCTCGATCGCTTGCTTCTGCGCAAGCGTCGCCGCCGCCTGGGCGAGCTGGGCGGCGAGAACCTGAATCTGGCTTTGTGCGACCGCAACGGCCGTCGTGTCGCGTTGCAAGACTGCCTGCTTTTCCTGGAAATCGGCGGTGGATTGCTGCGCCTGCTGCACGCTGTTAACGCCGATCCGCGCCAGCGAGGTGTAGCGCCGATAATTCTGCGTTGAGTAGACGAGCGCCGCCTGGTCGGCGGCGACCTGCTGCTGGTTCTGTTGGACAACAAGCTTCTGTTGCGCGATCCGCTGATTCAGCGCGTCGATATTGGCCTGCGCCGCCGCAACATCGGCATGCGCCTGATCCAACGCAGCCCGATAATCGGCCGGATCGATGCGCACGAGGACTTGGCCGGCGCTGACCGCTTGGTTGTCGCCGACCGGAACGTCGACCACGTAGCCCGAGATCTTGGGCGCGATCAGCGTCGAGTGCGCATCGACATAGGCATCGTCGGTCGATATCAAGAACCGGCCTTCCGTCCACCAGTAGTCGCCGTAGGCCCCTGCGACGATGAGGAGCAGCAGTCCGGCGGACGCGATCAACATTTGTCGGAGTGACCAGCGTGCGCGGCGCGTTCGCGGCGAAACGACGTCTACGCGCTCAGCGGCGCCGACCCATCTCGTGTCGTCCATATCCCGTTCCTTCGATCTCTTCCGAAGCCCCCCAAACCGAGCGATTTGGGCGTCCGGCGATACACGACAAGGTATACTTTGAGCGCACGCAGATTTAGCCGGTGCAGGCCGCATGGCTTGTTCCGCGCTGCCGAATAATGCGGTGCGCGGTAGAGGCGTGCTGGTTCGACTGCTGCCGGAATGAGACGCCCGCAAAAATACACTCCGGCGCTGGGGGAGCGCCGGGGTGACCGGGGTGAGTGGCTCGCCTTTCAGCGACGCGGAATTAGGAAAGGTGAGATGAGGTAGGCATCATCAGGGCGTCGGTCGAGCAACCGCCACCTGCTTCAACAATCGGCGTATAACCGTCTCATCGAGCGCGTCGCCGTGCATGAGCTGTTGCACGATTGGGTCGGCAAACATCTGATCGAGCGTCGGCTCGAACGTTGACCAGATTCCTTCCCTGCCAGATCGCCGACGACCGGCGTTCGAGGCGGGTGCCCTTTCGGCGGCATGGCTGTGTAGCTGGTGCTGCATTTTTATTCTCCTATCACCGAATGTCCCGCGTCGAGCGCGGCGTCGCCGTCCGCACTAATTACCCTGCGTGGGCGCCAAAGTGTCGTAGGGGCCGGCGCCATTGGAGTAACCGGTGCTCGCATCCGAACTTGAGTTCTGATGCATTGCTTGTTGCTCCGGCGGATCGGCCAGGGCGGCCTGGGTCAGCGGCGCGGTCAGCAGAGTGGCCAGTACCAAGGCGCCCAAAATCGATTGGCTGCGCATGTGAGTTCTCCTTCGAGTCATTGAGATGGCCAGGATTGACAACCTCGTGACCCTCACATGTGCATCGGTGTGGCCAACCTTAATCGTGCGTTACCGGATGCCCCCTGCGGTTTCACGACATAATTGTTGAACGAGTCCAATTTTCGGAGCGACGGACGGCGAGGCGGTCAATCGCGCAAAGCGAGCAGAGCAGAAAGGAACCCCGGCGCCGTGGGGGGAGACGGCGCCGGGGCGCAGCTCGCCGGGAGAAGTCGAACAACGGCGAGCCATGGTTCGGGTGGCGTTTACCGCGTGAGCGCAGACGCCGAATTGACTGTCACACCTGATCCGAACCGTATCGGCAATCGAACGATCGTCATTGCAGCGCGCTCCTCGCCCTGACGTGCCACATCTGCACAGCCAGGATTTGCAGCGCCAAACGGCGACTTCGCTCACGCGCCGCCGCGCTCAGAGGCTCGCCGGGCGTGCCGGATACCGAATGCATCACGGGCAGGGGTTTGACGTTCCAGGGCGCAAGGTGGCGCATGCGCCGGCGCGCAATCTTGATTTCGTCGACGCGTGAATCGGTCGGCTCGATATTTCGCGGCACGGCGCTGAGCCGAGTATGCGGATGACGAACGACGGTGTTCATGACGCGGCCTCCCTTGCCTGATCTATTGGCCGAAGCCGGGGAAGGAAAACCCGCGTCGAGCCGCCGCTTTTGTGACGGCGGCTTGACCGCGAGTATGGTCGTTAGTTGCCGAGTGCGGGCGACAGAGCCGCGTCGTTGCTGTACGGGCCGCTATTGTTGATGGCTGACGCGACATTGTGCTGCACGAACGCCTGTTGCACTTGGCCGGCGAGCGCCGCCTGGGCGATGGGAGCCGAGAGCGCAATGGCGAGAGTCAGCGTCCGCAGAATGGTGAGTGTACGCATGAGACTTCTCCTTCGAATGGTGTGAGTTGGCCGGGATTGGCATCTCACAGCCGTTATATGGGCAGCGGTTCTGCCTTATTAATTGCGCGCCGCCGAATGCCCTATGCTGAACCTCCGAACAATCCCGCTTTAGCGCCATTTGGCCGGGGCTACGGACGTGATCGAGTCGGCAGCGCGCCCGAACGGTGGCGCGCTACGTGACGCCGGCGTTCATTGTTCGGCGCCGGCGCAAGGGGCCTTCCGATAAATCCGTCTAATCGCCGAGGCCCGGTTGTTGCACTCTGCGTGCACGCAAGACCACGAAGCGGGGATGAAGGCCATGCACAGTCAGTCAGGTTCAGTGGCGCGCTTAATCAGCGAGGCGAAGCACTATCCGATCCTCACGCCGGAGCGCGAACGCGAAATCGCAATAGCGTGGCGCTCCGCGCACGATCGAGCGGCGCTCGACGAGTTGGTCGGCAGCCATTTGCGGCTGGTCATCAAGATCGCGCGCGGGTTTGCCGGTTACGGCTTGCCGCTTGCCGACCTCGTTGCCGAAGGAAATATCGGCTTGATGCAGGCGGCCAATAAATTCGAGCCCGAACGCGGCTTCCGCTTCTCAACTTATGCGATGTGGTGGATTCGCGCGGCGATCCAGGAATACGTCCTACGCTCCTGGTCGTTGGTGCGGATCGGCACCACGGAAGCACAGCGGAAGCTATTCTTCAACTTGCGGCGCCTTAAGGCGAATCTCGCAGCGTTCGCGCAAGGCGACCTTGCGCCCGAAACCGTCACCGCGATCGCCGACGAACTCTATGTGCCGGAAGGTGACGTGGTCGAGATGAATCGGCGGCTTGCCGGCGCCGACGCCTCCCTCAATGCAAGGGTCGCGACCGACTCCGACAGTGATTTCCTCGAACGCGTGCCGGACGAACGGCCAGATCAAGAGACGGTCGTCGGTGAAACCGAAGAGATCCAACGGCGCCGCGCGCTCCTTGGCATGGCGCTGGAGGCACTCAATCCGCGCGAGCGCGCGATCGTCATGGCACGCAAGCTCGAGGAAAAGCCGGCAACATTCGACGAGCTGTCGCAGCGCTTCGCTGTGTCACCCGAGCGCATCCGGCAAATCGAGATACGCGCCATTGCGAAGATGACCCGCTCTGTGGCCAACGTGAGCAAGCCTCACGCCGTTCGCGTGGCCGCCTGAGCGATCTGCGGCGGCTTGCCGGACTCGTTATCGATTCAGCGCGCCCCTTTGCCGCGGCGGGTCTGACGCAGGAAGTCCACCAACGCCTTCAACGCGGCAGGGATTTGGCGCCGGCTCGGGTAATAAAGCGAAAACGGCGGTATCACCGGCTGCCACCGTTCGAGCACCGACACCAGCCGGCCGTCGCCGATTTCCCGTTCGAACTGCGCGCACGGCACTTGCGCGAGGCCGATGCCATTGAGGATCGCCGATTCCATCAGGGTTTCGACGTTGACGATGAGCGAGCCGCTCACCGCCAATTGGAGCGGTTTGCCGTCCCGTTGGAAGCGCCACGGCAGCATCGCTCCGCTTGGCAGACGGATGCGGATGCAATTGTGTTCGAGCAAGTCTTCCGGCGTTTGCGGCTCGCCTCGGCGGCTAAAATAGGACGGCGCCCCGACGACGGCCAATCGCCAACGGTCGGTGACTGGCACGGCGATCATGTCGCGGTCGACGCGATCGTTGAGGCGAATCCCGGCGTCGAATTGCTGCGCGACGATGTCGACATTGGCGCCGTCGCTCAAGACTTCGACACGAATATCGGGATAGCGCTGGAGGAATTTGGCCAGGATCACGGGCAAGACGAATTGCGCCACGGGCGGCGCGACGGTTAGCCGAAGGAGACCGGCTGGCTTGTCACGGAACGTGTTAAGCGACTCGAAAGCGGCCTCGTACTCGTCGACCACCGGCCGCATCCGGGCGAGCAACGTGTCGCCGGCGACCGTCGGCACGACGCTGCGAGTGGTGCGATTGAGCAGGCGGACGCCGAGCCGCTCCTCCATGTTGCGGATTGTCTGGCTTAGGGTCGACGTCGAAATACCCAGCTGCTTCGCCGCACGCGTGAAGTTGCGATGCTCGGCAACCGCCATGAATGCGCTGAGCTCGCCGAAATCCTTTCCCCGCATGCGTTCATCATAAGGGCATCGCGGCGGCGCGGCCAATTCTTCGGTTTTCCGGTCGGTTGGGCTTCACACCTTTCGGCAGCGTCGAAAGACCCTTTCGAAGCAGCCCCAGTTCTCCGATGAAAGGGCCTGTCTTAACTCTTGGCGTAGATGCCGCTCGGCATCTCGAGCGAATTCTTTGCCAAGGATACGAACCATGAAACTCCTGCATGTCGATGCCAGCATCCTGGGCGCCAACTCGATCAGCCGCCAGCTCAGCGCGGCGATCGTCAAACGCCTACACGACGCCAATCCGGCGATCGAGGTGAGCTATCACGATCTTGGCGCCGAGCCGATCGGCCATCTGACCAGCGCGCATCTGGCGGCCGCGCAGGGCGCGACGCCGGAAGATCCGGCCCTGCAACGGGACCTGGCCCTCGGCCAGAAGGCGCTCGCGGACTTTCTCGCTGCCGACATCGTCGTCGTCGGCGCCCCGATGTACAATTTTTCGATCTCGTCGCAGCTCAAGGCCTGGATCGACCGGGTTTCCGTCGCCGGCAAGACGTTCCGCTATACCGCGAAGGGTCCCGAAGGCCTGGCCGGCGGCAAGCGCGTGATCGTTGCCTCGTCGCGCGGCGGCTTCTACGGACCGCAGATGCCGACGGCGCCTCTGGATCACCAAGAAAATTATCTGCGCGGTGTCTTCGGTTTCTTCGGCATCACCGACCTCACGTTTATCCGCGCCGAAGGCGTCAACGTTGGCCCGGATCAGCGCAAGGCGGCGATCGAGGCGGCGACCGCGGAGGTCGGCAAGCTCGCCGCGTGAACGCGCCGCCGGTCGAGCGCCGAATCAGACATCGAGATCGCGGACGAACTTCGCCTTTTCCTGGATGAACTGATAGCGCAGCTCCGGCTTGCGGCCCATCAGGCTCTCGACCAGCTTGACCGTCTGCTTGAAACTGCGCTCGCCTTTGGGCGGCAGCGTCACGCGCAGCAGCACACGCTTCGCCGGGTCCATGGTCGTCTCTTTCAGGAAACGCGGCGGCATCTCGCCCAGCCCCTTGAAGCGGCTGATCTCGACCTTGGCCTTGCTCTTGCCGAACGCCGTCTTCATCAGCTTGTCCTTGGCGTCGTCGTCGCGCGCATAGACTGTCGTGTCGCCTTGCTGGAGGCGATAGAGCGGCGGCACGGCGAGGAACAGCTTGCCGGTCTCGACCAGCTCAGGCATTTCGCGGAAGAAGAACGTCATCAGCAATGACGCGATATGCGCGCCGTCGACGTCGGCGTCGGTCATGATGATGACGCGCTCGTAACGCAGCTTTGCGTCCTGGTAGCGTTCGCCGCTGCCGCAGCCGAGTGCGAGGATGAGGTCGGACAATTCCTGATTCTGCCGGAGACGTTCGGCGCCGGCAGAGGCGACGTTCAGGATCTTGCCACGAAGCGGCAGGATCGCCTGGCTCTCGCGCTGGCGCGCCTGCTTGGCCGAGCCGCCGGCGCTGTCGCCTTCGACGATGAAGATCTCGGTGCCGACCGGCGACGAGCGCGAGCAATCGGCGAGCTTGCCGGGCAAACGGAGCTTTCTCGTTGCGGATTTTCGGTCGAGCTCCTTCTCCTGGCGGCGGCGGAGGCGGTCTTCCGCGCGCTGAATGATGGTCTCGAGCAGCGCGCGCGACGCCGATGGATCGTCCGACAGCCAGTGATCGAAATGGTCCTTGAGCGCGGCCTCGACCAGACGCTGCGCCTCGGCCGACGCGAGCCTCTCCTTGGTCTGGCCCTGGAATTGCGGATTTTTGAGAAAGAGCGAAAGAATCACGACGGCGCCGCTCATCGCGTCGTCACCGGTGACCTGTGCCGCGCGGCGGTTGTTAGCGAGCTCGCCGTAAGCCTTGAGGCCGCGGGTCAGCGCCGCGCGCATGCCCTGCTCGTGCGTGCCGCCGTCCGGCGTCGGCACCGTGTTGCAGAACGACGCGACGGTGCCGTCGTCGGCATCCTCGGTCCAGGCGATCGCCCATTCGACGCGGCCGCTGTTGTCGAGTTCGGCCTCGCCGGTGAAGGCGCGCGGCGTCACGGTGTCGCGCTTGTCGAGCAGTGCGGCGAGATAGTCGCTGAGCCCGCCGGGAAAATGCAGCGTCGCTTCCTGCGGGACGTCCTCGGGCCGCGGAATTTTCGGATCGCAATGCCAGCGGATCTCGACGCCGCGGAAGAGATAGGCCTTGGAGCGCGCCAGGCGATAGATGTTGGCCGGCCGGAAATGCGCGCTGGTGCCAAAGATGTCGGGATCGGGATGAAAGCGCACCAGCGTGCCGCGCCGGTTGGTCGCGCCGCCGGACTTGAGTTTGGTCTTGGGCTTGCCGCGGCTGTATTCCTGCGTCCACAGCTTGCGATCGCGCGCCACCTCGACGGTGAGCTTGTCGCTCAACGCATTGACGACGGAAATGCCGACGCCGTGCAGGCCGCCGGAGGTCTTGTAGGCGCTGCCGCCGAATTTGCCGCCGGAATGCAGCATGGTGAGGATGACTTCGAGCGCCGACTTGGTGCGGAACTTCGGATGCGGGTCGATCGGAATGCCGCGGCCATTGTCGCGCACGGCGCAGCTGCCGTCGGCGTGCAGCTCGATCTCGATGCGGCTGGCGTGGCCCGCGACCGCTTCGTCCATCGCGTTGTCGAGCGCTTCGGCGACCAGATGATGCATCGCGCGCTCGTCGGTGCCGCCGATATACATGCCCGGACGGCGCCGCACCGGCTCGAGGCCTTCGAGCACCTCAATGTCCTTAGCGGAATAGGAGCCGGAGCGTTTGGCTGGCGCGGTCTCGAACAGATCGGGCGTGTCGCGCGTCTTGCGCGCGTGCGCGGACGACATCGGCGCTATGCAAATCCGAGGGTGCGAATCACGCGCGGATAACAACATCTGGTGACGGTCGAAGCAAGAGCCGTCTCGACGAATCGGTTATGATCGCCCCGCCAACGAAGGAGATGCGAATGGCCGACGCCACTTACGAATCGCCGCCGGTGCGCGAGCCGACGTTGCGGGCAATCGCCATGCCGGCCGACGCCAACGCGCGCGGCGACATTTTCGGCGGCTGGATTCTGGCGCAGATGGATCTGGCCGGCGGGTCGGCGGCCATGCGCCGCGCCAACGGCCGTGTCGCCACCGTCGGTATCGCCTCGATGAGCTTCGTCCGTCCGGTGTTCGTCGGCGACGAGGTCAGCGCCTATACGACCGTGACGAAAGTCGGCCGCACCTCGATCACCGTCGCCATCGAGGTCTGGGCGCGGCGCTTCGCTGGAGAGGAGACCGTCAAGGTCACCGAAGGTGTGTTCACCTATGTCGCGATCGACGCCGACCGCAAGCCGCGCCCCGTTCCCGCCGGTTGAAAACGCCACCGAAATCTCACACCGGCGCTGCGGCACGAAGCGTTAGCGTCCGGCCTCGCCGACACACTCACAGTGGAGCGAGGCATGAGCGGGACGACGGATAAGGTGAAAGGCGCCGTGAAACAAGGCGTCGGCAAAGCAACCGGCGACAAAAAACTCGAACGCGAAGGCCGCTTCGATAAGACGAAAGGCCATGCCAAGGACATCGCGCACAACGTCCGAAAGGGCGCGGAAGAGGTTTTCGAAAACGCGGCCGATAGCGCGTCCGAGGCCGCGGACGAGGTTGACGGGCACGATTGACCCCGGGCTCGCGACAGCGAAAGGGCCGCTCCGCCAGGGCGGCCCTTTTGTTTTGCGGCGGCGATCTTGGCGACCTTACAGCCGTTCCATCGGCGGCGGCGGCACGTCGGTCGGCGGTGGTGCGACGGGCGGCGGCGGCTCTTCGACCGGCGGCGGTACTTCCGGCGTTTCGTTCGGCTCGGGCTCAGGCGTCGCCGGCGGATTGCCCGGCGGCTTCGGCTTGCCCGGTTGCTGCGCGTGCCGCGGCGCCTGTATTGGCATCATGCCCGGATAACGCTGAGCGCCGGCGGTTGTTCCGCGGTCACGTCGGCAGCAGATCGACGAACCAGAAGCCCTTGGTGGCGCCGGGGCCGGGCGCCGCCGGCACCGGGATCGCCGGACCGTTCGTCGCCACGGCGGCCGGCGCAACTTCGAGCGGCCGATAGACTTTCTCGCCGACCTTGAATTTGACCGGCGCGCGGAACACCGGCCCGTCCCAGACGAAGCTGTGGTATTCGCCGTTCTCGCCGCAGGGGTCGATGCCGGCCGGCAGGCCGGCAAAGAATGCGGCGTCGAGCGCACGGCCGACATCGGCTTCGCCGAGCATCGCGTCGTTGGCGCAGCAGAGCACCGCGCGGAAGCCGCGCGCGACGAATTCCTGCGCGAGTTGCGTGGTATTGGCTTGCCACAGCGGGAAGGTGCCACGCAGGCCGAGCTCGGCGAGCAGGCCTTCGCGCCATTGCCGCAAGTCGGCGAGGAAGATGTCGCCGAACGCGACGGTCTCGACGCCGCGTTCGCGCCACGCGCCAAGCGTTTGGCGCAACGCCGCAACATAGACCTCGTTGGTGTCCGACGGACCGACATACATGGTATCGAGCGGCAAGCTGGCGGCGTGCGCCTGCGCCGCGACCAGCTCTTCGCGCACGCCGTGCATCGAGACGCGCCGATATTGCGAATTGACCGTGGTGATCAGCGCGACGATCTCGTACTCGCCGTCGCGGCGCAGACGGTCGAGCGCCAGGCCGGAATCCTTGCCGCCGCTCCAGAACAAGACCGCGCGCGGCTTCATGGTGCGGCTTGGAAGATCGCCTTCGGGATCATGGCGTGGATGCCTTTGACGCCGTCGACGTTCTGCGTCACTTCGAAATCGATCGCGACGCTGGCGAGCGCATAGGCGTCGGCTGGATCGAGGCCGTGCACCTCGCCGAGGAACTTGATCGTCTCGCGCACGGCGATGCGCATCGCTTCGTCGAGGCTTTCGTGCAGGCCCATGGTGATCCAATGCGTCGCCGTCTCGGCGCGCGGCAGGCTCCAGAATTTTCGCTTCAGTAGTTCAAGCCGGAAGGTGCCGGTGAGCGACGTCTCGATCGCCGTCAAGTTGACCTCGCCGTCGCCTTGCGCGGCGTGGCCGTCGCCGGTCATGAACAGCGCGCCGGGAACGTGCACCGGAAGATAAAGCGTCGATCCGGCGGTCAGCTCGTTGAGGTCGATGTTGCCGCCGAACGGGCCCGGCGGCGCCGAATTGAGCTTGCCCAGCGTCAACGCCGGTCCGGTCGCCATGATGCCGAAGAACGGCTTGAGCGGAATCGCGATGCCGGGCGTGAAGCGCGCGACGCGCGCCTCCATGTCGAACGGGATGACGAGACTGCGGTTGAGGGTGAACTCGGTCGGAAGGGTGCCTTTGCCCATACGCGCCGAGTTGACGCCGTACGGCACGCGGGGCTCGGCCGCCAGCACGTGCACGGCCAACACGTCGCCGGGCTCGGCGCCGTCGACGTAGATCGGCGCGGAGACGATGTGCGGTCCGGCGCCCGAATGCTGCACCTTGGCGTAGATCGCCACCGCGTCAGCCAAGACCTCGGCCTTGGGAATGCCGAAGCGCTTGAAGAAACCGACCGGATCGCCCTGATCCGCGAGCAGGCCTTCGTGCGAGACGGTATCGATGGTCACCGTCGCGCCCGGTTCGACGCGCAAGACCGGCTCGGCCGCACTCGATAGGTAGCCCCAGTGCACCGTCTCCGGACCGGATTTGACGTGGAATGCATTGTCGCCGGTTTGGCGTACCAAGCCGGCCTTACGCGCGCGCTTGGCGAGCGCATCCGATACGTTGCCAGCGGCGGCCGTCGGCTTCGCTTGGCCGTCGGGCATCTCGTCGGCAGCGAGGAAGTCGCGCATGGCGCGCGACTGAAGACCCTTGGCGAGGAAGGCGCGCTCGTCCGGCCCGATCAGCGCCAGGCGCGATAGCTCGTCGATGAAGGCTTCGAACGGCTTCGGCCGCGCCCGCGCGGGCGCGCGTTTACGCGATGACGGAGACATCGATCACTCCTGCACAGGCGGCGGCGCGGCATTGCTGCCGCGCCACGCCTTTAACGGCAACTCAGGTCGATTGCAAATGCCGTTGGCGCATCCGCCGCAACGCCGTAATCGCGAGAATCGCCGTCAGCGCGTCGAGGCAGATGACGACCACGAACACCGCCGTCCAGCTTCCGGTCATTTGCTTGAGGAATGCGGCGGCCGGCCCACCGAAGATCGCGCCGACGCCTTGCGCGATATAGAGGAAGCCGTAGTTGGTAGCGGCGAATTTCGGCCCGAAGGTGTCGGTCAGCGTCGACGGGAAGAGCGAGAAAATCTCGCCCCAGCCGAAGAACACCAGGCCGGTCAACACGACGAACATCGCCGGATTGTCGAGGAAGGCGAACAGCACCAGAATGGCGAGCGCCTCGAGCGCGAAGGCGAGCGCCATGGTGTATTCGCGTCCGATGTGGTCCGAGACCCAGCCGAAGAACGGCCGCGTCAGGCCGTTGGTGAAGCGCGACAGCGTGAGCGACAGTGGCAAGGCCGCCATGCCCAGCACCAGAACGTCCGCCACGTGATATTCCTTGGCGAACGGCCCGACGTTCGACACCACCATCAATCCGCTGGTCGCCATCATCGCCATCATCACGAACAGCAGATAGAAAATCGGATTCTTGAGCATTTCGCGCGGCGTGTAGCTGCGCTTCGATTGCAGCTCGCGGCGGGCGGTTTCGGGATTGAATCCCTGGGGCAGATAACCTTCGGGCGGAATGCGCAGGCCCTGGGCGGCGAGGATGCCGATCACGCCCTGGATCACGCCCCAGACCAAAAGCGTGTGTTGATAACCGGACGCCTGGATGCTGTGGGCGATCGGGAAGCTGGTGAAGATCGCGCCGAAGCCGTAGCCAGCGGCGGCGATGCCCGCCGCCAGTCCCCGCCGATCGGGGAACCAGCGCACCATCAGGCCGATGATGCCGACATAGATGATGCCCGTGCCGAAGCCGCCGATGACGCCGTAGGTGAGATAGAGCGCCCAGATGTTGGTGACGAAGGCCGATAGCACCCAACTGCCGCCGGCCATCAGGGCGCCGATCCCGATCAGCAGTCGCGGGCCGAAGCGATCAACGAGGTAGGCCTGAAACGGCGAGAAGAAGGTCTGCAGGATGATAAGCAGCGAAAACGTCCATTGCAGCTCGGCGAGGGTCGTGCCCATCACCTTGTTGAGCGGACCGGTGAACAGCGTCCAGACGTATTGCGGGCTCGAAATCGACATCATCACGATCAACCCGAGCACCAGTTGGCCCCAGCGATAGCCGGCCGATCGCGGTGTCGCGGATGAAATGGTTGCCATGGCTTCTCCCCCATCGGACGGTCTGCTGTCCGTGCCCATAGCTTAACAGCGGGGGCGAGCGCCCAACAACGACGCCGAATCCGCAAACGAAAACCCCCGCCGGCCGCGCCGACGGGGGTTTGAACGTGAAACGACGGCGTTGTGTCAGACGCTGTAATACATCTCGAACTCGATCGGATGCGGTGTGTGCTCGAACTTGTGCACTTCCTCCATCTTGAGATCGATGTAGGACTCGATGAAGTCCTTGGTGAACACGTCGCCCTTCAGCAGGAAGGCGTGATCGGCCTTGAGATTCTCGAGCGCCTCGCGCAACGAACCGCACACGGTCGGCACGCCCTTCAATTCCTCGGGCGGCAGGTCGTACAGGTTCTTGTCGATCGGCTGGCCCGGATTGATCTTGTTCTGCACGCCGTCGATGCCGGCCATCAGCATCGCCGCGAAGGCGAGATACGGGTTGGCGGCCGGATCCGGGAAACGGACCTCGACGCGCTTCGCCTTCGGGCTCGCGACGATCGGGATGCGGCACGACGCCGAACGGTTGCGCGCCGAGTAGGCGAGCAGCACCGGCGCTTCGAATCCCGGAATCAGCCGCTTGTAGCTGTTGGTCGTCGGATTGGTGAAGGCGTTGATCGCCTTGGCGTGCTTGATGATGCCGCCGATGTAATGCAGCGCGAAGTCCGACAGATCGGCATAACCCGAACCGGCGAAGAGCGGCTTGTCGCCTTTCCACAATGACTGGTGCGTGTGCATGCCCGAGCCGTTGTCGCCTTTGATCGGCTTCGGCATGAAGGTCGCTGTCTTGCCGTATTGGTTGGCGACCATGTGGATCACGTACTTGTAGATCTGCATCTGGTCGGCGGTCGTGACCAGCGTCGAGAACTCGAAGCCCAATTCGTGCTGCGCCGGCGCCACTTCGTGGTGGTGCTTCTCGACCTTGAGACCCATGTCCGACATGGTCGACAGCATTTCGGAACGCAAATCATAGGTGCTGTCGACCGGCGCCACCGGGAAATAGCCACCCTTGATCGGCGGACGATGGCCGGTGTTGCCGTCGGGCAGCTTGCGGTCGCTGTAGTAGGGGCCTTCCTCGCTGTCGACGGCGTAGAACTGCGTCTCCATCGCCGACTTGTAGCGCACGTCGTCGAACACGAAGAACTCGGCCTCGGGACCGAAGAACGCCTTGTCGCCGATGCCGGTCGAGGCGAGATGCTTCTCGGCCTTCTTGGCGATCGAGCGCGGGCAGCGCGCATAGGGCTGGCCGGTCAGCGGCTCATGCGTATCGCAGAAGATCGCGATCGTCGTCTGCGCGCAGAACGGGTCGAGCACCGCGGTGCCGAAATCCGGCATCAGAAGCATGTCGCTCTCGTTGATCGCCTTCCAACCGGCGATCGACGAACCGTCAAACGCGATGCCGCCTTTGAGCAGGTCGTTGTTCACCGACTTGATGTGATAGGTCAGGTGCTGCCACTTGCCGCGCGGATCGGTAAAGCGGAAGTCGACGTATTTGGCGTCGTGCTCCTTGATCATTTCCATGATCTTTTTCGGATCGGACATCGGATTCAGTCTCCCGTTCGTGATGGTTTATTCGAATGGTTGGTCTCGGCCAGCAGGGCCGCGAAAGGCGTCAACCTAGCGGGCCCGGGGCCGTAAAACTATGGGTTTGCGGCGGCTCAGATCGCGTCTTTACCCTTTTCGCCGGTGCGGATGCGGATCGCCTCTTCGATGGCGGTGACGAAGATCTTGCCGTCGCCGATGCGGCCGGTATGAGCGGCGTGCTGGATCGCCTCGATCGCGCGCGGCACCAGCGGATCGTCCATCACCACCTCGATCTTCACCTTGGGCAGGAAGTCGACGACGTACTCGGCGCCGCGATAAAGCTCGGTATGGCCCTTCTGCCGGCCGAAGCCTTTGGCCTCGGTCACGGTGATGCCCTGGATGCCAACCTCGTGCAGCGCTTCCTTCACCTCATCGAGCTTGAAGGGTTTGATGATCGCTTCGACCTTCTTCACGGGAATACCCCCTCTGTTGCCGTCTGCGCAAAACCGGCGTCCGCGCGGCCGCCGTCTCACTCCTTGCCGCGTCTAAAGCATGAGCCGTGCCACAGTTCGTCGTGCCGGCTCCATGGCAAACGCTGCGGCAATCCTGTGGATAAGAACAACAAGACCAAAAAATAGGCAAGAGTGCACGATTAGCGGGCAGACGCGCGCCGATTGTCCTGCCGCACCAGCCAGTCGCCGAGCCGCGTCATCGCTTCTTCGATCGCTTCGCGGCTGGCGGCATAAGAGAAGCGCACGAAGCCTTCGCCGAAGGCGCCGAAGCTGGTGCCTGCGACCGTCGCGATGCCGGCTTCGTCGAGCAGACGGCGTTCGATCTCGCGCGCGCCCATGCCGGTGCCGCTGATGTTCGGGAAGGCATAGAACGCGCCGCCCGGCGTGGCGCAGTGCAGTCCCGGCAGCCGGTTAAGCGCGGCGACGATCACCTGGCGGCGTTCGGCGAAAGCACGGACCATCGTATCCACCTCGGCGCGCGGACCGGTCAGTGCCGCAAGGCCTGCATACTGCGCCGCCGCGTTGACGCAGGAATGGCAATTGATCGCCAGGCGCTCGGCCGCGCCGAACAGCGCCGCCGGCCACACGCCGTAGCCGAGTCGCCAGCCGGTCATCGCATAGGTCTTGCTCCAGCCATCGAGCAGGATGACGCGGTCGGCGATCGACGGGTAAGCGAGCATGCTGACATGACGCGCGCCGTCGTAAAGAATCTCGCCGTAGATCTCGTCGCTCAACACCGCGACCTTGGGAAAGCGCTCGAGCCCGGCGACCAGCTTGTCGAGCTCGGCCTTGGGCACGACGCCGCCGGTCGGGTTGGCGGGACTGTTGATGATGATAAGGCGCGAGCGTTCCGTCAGCTTGGCGAGCACTTCGTCGGCGCTGAACGAGAAGCCTTTCGATTCATGCAAATCGATCGGCACCGGCGTCGCGCCGGAAAAGCGGATGACGCTCTCGTAAATCGGAAAGCCGGGATTGGGATACAGGATCTCGGCGCCGGCCTCGCCGAACATCATGATGGCGAAGAACATCGTCACCTTGCCGCCCGGCACCACCAGCACGCAATCAGGCGGCACGCTGACCCCGTGGCGCCGGTGCAAATCGGCGGCCACCGCTTCGCGCAGCTTGGGAATGCCGTTTGCCGGCGTATAGCCGTGATGGCCGTCAGCGAGCGCCTTGCGGCCGGCTTCGACGATGTGCGGCGGCGTCGGAAAATCGGGCTGGCCGATGCCGAGATTGATGATGCTGCGTCCTTGCGCCTCGAGCGCCTTGGCGCGGGCCAGCACCTCGAACGCGCTTTCGGTGCCCAGGCGCGACATGCGCCGCGCCATGACGAGGGATGTGGTCATCTCGGTCATACTACCGCTGGGTGGTGCGCGCCGACCATGCGCATGCCATGCGCCAGATCCGCGCAAGAGGCGAGTGCAGAAGCGGCAGAAGCGCAGGAAAATGGGGCGAGTGACCGGATTCGAACCGGCGACATCCAGAATCACAATCTGGCGCTCTAACCAACTGAGCTACACCCGCCGCCCACTGCGGTCGTAGCGCGAAGGCCTTCGAAGCGTCAAGCTAAGAGCCATGAATCCGACTGACCATGCGCTGTTGACCCCGGCCGAGATGGCGGCAGCCGACCGGGCCGCCGTTGCCGGGGGCGTCGCCGGCGCCATCCTGATGGAGGCGGCAGGCCGCGCCGTGGCTGAAGCGGCGATGCGGCGGTGGTCGCCGCGGCCGGTGAGCGTGCTGTGCGGACCCGGCAACAATGGCGGCGACGGCTTCGCGGCGGCGCGTCGGCTTGCCGCCGCCGGCTGGCGCGTGCGGGTTGGGCTCCTCGGATCGCGCGATGCGCTGCGCGGCGATGCGCGCGAGCATGCGACGCGCTGGCGCGGCGAGGTCGAGCCGCTGTCGCCGGCGCTGCTCGATGGCGCCGGCTTGATTGTCGATGCACTCTTCGGCGCCGGCCTGTCGCGTCCGCTCGACGGCGTGGCGCGCACCGTCATCGAGACATTGGTCGCACGGCGGCTGCCGGTGGTCGCGGTCGACGTGCCGAGCGGACTCGACGGCGCGACCGGGGCGGCGCTGGGCGTCGTTGCGCCGGCGGCGATCACCGTGACGTTCTTCCGCAAGAAGCCCGGACACCTGTTGTTGCCGGGTCGGTCGCTGTGCGGCGATGTGCAGCTGGCCGATATCGGCATTCCGGCCGCCGTGCTCACGACGGTCGCACCCCGGACGTTCGAGAACGATCCAGCCTTGTGGCTCGACGCCTATCCGTGGCCGGTGGACGGCACGCATAAATATAAGCGCGGTCATGCCGTCGTCTTGGGCGGCGCCACCATGACTGGCGCAGCGCGACTGGCGGCGCGCGCGGCGCAGCGGGTCGGCGCGGGGCTCACCACCGTCGCGGCGCCGGCGGCAGCGTTTCCGATCTACGCCACCGCGCTCGAAAGCGTTCTGGTTGCGCGCCGCGATTTTGCCCGCTTGATCGCCGACGAACGCCACAACGCGATGCTGGTCGGACCCGGCGCCGGCGTGACGCCGACGACGCGTCGCGCCGCGCTCGCGGCGCTCGCGACCCGGCGCGCCGCGGTGCTCGACGCCGACGCGCTCACCGTCTTCGCGAAGGAACGCAAGACGCTGTTCAAGGCGTTGGTCGGGGCGCAGGCGGTGATCACGCCGCACGAGGGCGAATTCGCGCGCCTCTTTTCGATCGGCGGCGACAAGCTGACGCGCGCGCGTGCCGCCGCCGCCGAATGCCGCGCGGTCGTCGTGCTCAAAGGCACCGATACGGTGATTGCCGCGCCCAACGGCAGCGCCGCGATCAACGGCAACGCGCCGCCGTCGCTGGCCACCGGCGGCACCGGCGACGTGCTGGCCGGCTTGATCGTCGGCCTGCTGGCGCAAGGTCTCGATCCATTCCGCGCCGCCTGCGCCGCTTGCTGGCTGCACGGCGACGTGGCGCAGGATTATGGCGTCGGCTTGATCCCTGAAGATTTGGTGGCCGGCTTGCCGGCCGCGCTGGCGCGCCTGGCGGCCCGGGGCGCGCTTGCCAACGACCGGCGGCCCGCGTTATCGCTTGATCATGAGTGAACGCGTCAGCCTGCTCGATCGTACCCTCAATTCGCTGCGCGGCGCCTGGCGCGACATTGCCGCCTCGGCGCGTGACGCGTTGTCGAGCCAGCCGCGGCCGGAACTGTCGCGCGAAGATGCCGAACGCCTGCGCGTCCAACTGCGCGACTGTCTCGAAGGCAAAGGCGGCGAAGTCTCGGCGCGCGCCCGCGCTGCCGGACTCGGTCGCACCTATCTCGCGCTCAACGCTGTCGGCCGCGAGCGGTTCCTGCGGCTGCTGGCGGTCGAGTTCGACATCGATCACGCCGAAGTCGGACGCATCAGCGCGCAGCTCCGATCCGCCGCCGACGATTTCGAGCGCGGCAAGATCGAGCGCACGCTGCGCCACGCGCTCGAGCCACCGCGCGTCCGGCTGTTGACCCAGTTCAATGCGTTACCGGAAGGCGTCAAGTTCCTGGTCGACATGCGCGCCGAACTGATACGTCTCGGCCGCGAGGACGTCGAGCTCTCGGCGCTCGAACAGGATTTAAAGACGCTGCTCGCCAGCTGGTTCGACATCGGGTTCCTCGAGCTGCACAGCATCGGTTGGGGTTCGCCGGCGGCGCTACTCGAAAAGCTGATGCACTACGAGGCGGTGCACGAGATCCGCAGCTGGAACGACCTCAAGAACCGGCTTGAAGCCGATCGCCGCTGCTTCGCCTTCTTCCATCCGCGCATGCCGCAGGAGCCGATCATCTTCGTCGAGGTCGCCTTGACCAAGGGCATGTCCGACAACGTGCAGTCGCTGCTCGACGAAAGTGCGCCGATCGACGACCCAACCGAAACCGACACGGCGAATTTCTATTCGATCTCGAACTGCCAGCGCGGCCTGTGGGGCATCAGCTTCGGCGATTTCCTGATCAAGCGCGTCGTCGACATGCTCGCTGCCGAGCTGCCGCACCTCAAGACCTATACGACGCTGTCGCCGATCCCCGGCTTCAGCGCCTGGCTCGAGAAGCGGGTGGCGGAGGAGGGCGACGATCTGCTGACCGAAGAGGAGCGCACGGCAATCGCGGCGCTGCCCGGCGGCGGCCAGGGTGGTTTCGCGGCGCTGATCGCTCGGCCCGATTGGAGCGCCGACGCAACCGTCGTGCAGGTCCTCAAGGCGCCGCTCATGCGGCTGTGCGCGCGTTACCTGTTGAACGAGACGACGCCGGCCGGTCGGGCCATCGACCCGGTGGCGCATTTCCATCTCAGCAACGGCGCGCGGATCGAGCGGATCAATTGGCACGCCGACACGTCGAAAAAGGGCCTGCAACAGTCCTTCGGCATGATGATCAACTACCTCTACCGCCTCGGCGATATCGAGCAGAACCACGAGGCCTATACCGGCGAAGGCCGTATCACCGCAGCGAGTGCGGTGACCCGACTAATCAAAGAATGAATTGGGTTACTAAGGCTGAGGATAAATGACTGAAAAAGCCGCCAACCTTATTGACATTCAGGCCTAATTCCCGGCATTAATCGTTCACGAGTTATCCCCAAGGGCCTGTGGATAAAACGCCACCGACAAGGCGGACGCCGCAAGCCAGGGGTTTCGGGGGGCTGCGAACCTGTTCGAACGTCTTATGCAAAACCGCCGCGAGCCGGTCGAGGTGAGGAGCGGTGACCGCTTCTGTCGTCGGCGTCGGGACAGGGTGATGGAAATGGTCACCGTCACGGATTTGCGTCCGGATCCGCTCGGCATTCCGCACGTGCATTTCAAATTGACCTTCGAGGAGGCCGCTATCGGCCGGGTCGAAGGTGGCCGACGCGTGCTGGCCTTGAACTCGTTCGTCGCGGCCTATAACGAGCGTATGGCCTGAGCGCCCGGCCGACGGCTTTTCCACCGTTAGACCCTGTGCTATGAACCCGGCTTCGCCGTGCGGCGGGCACGTCCGGTTGCGGGCGTGGCGGAATTGGCAGACGCACTCGGTTTAGGTCCGAGCGACGCAAGTCGTGGGGGTTCGAATCCCTCCGCCCGCACCACCGGATTCACCTCGAAACCGGATAACCTCAGCAAGAAGAAGTCGTGACCCCATGCAAGTGAGAGAGACCAGCGCCGAAGGCCTGAAGCACGAATTCACCGTCGTCGTCGCTGCCGCCGAGATCGAGAAAAAGATTCAAGACCGCTTGGCCGAGATCGGCCGTTCGGTGCGGTTGCCCGGCTTCCGCCAAGGCAAGGCGCCGCTCGCTTTGTTGAAGAAGCGCTACGGTCCGTCGGTCATGGGCGAAGTGGTCGAGCGTGCGGTCAACGACAGCTCGTCGGCGGCGATTAAAGAGCACAAGCTGCGTCCCGCGTTGCAGCCGAAGATCGAGATCGTCTCGTTCAACGAAGGCAAAGATCTCGAATACAAGCTCGCGGTGGAAGTGCTGCCGGAGATCGGTCCGGTTTCGCTCGATGGTATCGCGCTCGAACGCTGGAAGGCGGAGATACCCGACAGCGAAATCGATCAGGCGCTGGAACGCATCGCCAAGCAGCAGCGCAAGACCTCGCCGGTCGAACGCGCCGCCGACAAAGGCGACTTCGTGCGCATCGACTTCAAGGGCACCATCGACGGCGTCGCCTTTCCGGGCGGCAGCGCCGACAATTACCTGCTCGAACTCGGTTCGGGCGGATTCATTCCCGGCTTCGAGGACCAGCTGGTCGGCGCGACGGCCGGCGAAACGCGCACTGTCGCCGTCACCTTTCCGGCGGATTACGGCAACGCCGACCTTGCCGGCAAGGCCGCCGCGTTCGCGGTCACGGTCAAGGAAGTGCGCCAGGCCGAGACCCAGCCGATCGACGAATCTCTTGCCACCGCCGTCGGCATGGAAAATCTCGCCGAGTTGCGTCAAGCGGTGCGCGAGCGCATCGAGCGCGAATATAGCGGCATCGCGCGACAGAAGGTGAAGCGCGAGTTGCTCGATCAGCTGGCTGCGCGCCACGGCTTTGCCGTGCCGCCCGGTATGCTCGATCTCGAGTTTCAGAGTCTGTGGCGCGAGGTCGAGGCCGAGCGCAAGCGCGCCAAGGAAGGCGGCGTGCCGGACCCCGAACTCAGCAAGGACGACGCCGAGCTCAAGGTCGAGTTCCAGGCGTTGTCGGAGCGGCGCGTGCGGCTCGGATTGCTGCTGAACGAGATCGGCCGCACCAATTCGATCACCGTCACGAACGAGGAACTCAACCGCGCCGTCATCGACCGTGCGCGCGGCTTTCCCGGCCGGGAACGGGAAGTGCTAGACTTCTACCGCAACAATCCTCAGACGCTCGACAGCCTGCGGGCGCCGATCTATGAGGACAAGGTCGTCGACTTCATCCTCGGCAAGGTGAACGTGACCGAGCGCAGCGTGCCGCCGGCGGAATTGACCGCCGCCGCGACCAAGGAAGACTGAAGGCGACGATCGACCCAAGAAGCGAGGACAAGTAGCGATGCAGGATCCGTTCGAGCAATACATGCAGACGCTCGTGCCGATGGTGGTCGAGCAGACCAACCGCGGCGAGCGTGCCTACGACATCTATTCGCGCCTGTTGAAGGAGCGAATCATTTTCCTGGTCGGGCCGGTCAACGACATGGTCTCGAGTCTGATCTGCGCCCAGCTCTTGTTCCTCGAATCCGAGAATCCGACCAAGGACATCTCGCTCTACATCAATTCGCCCGGCGGCGTCGTTACCTCGGGTCTGGCGATCTACGACACCATGCAATACATCCGGCCGGATATCGCCACGGTCTGCATCGGCATGGCCGCGTCGATGGGGTCGCTGTTGTTGACCGCCGGCGCCAAGGGCAAGCGTGTCGCGCTACCCAATGCCAGCATCATGATCCATCAGCCGTCGGGCGGCTTCCAAGGCCAGGCCACCGACATCGAGATCCATGCCCGCGAGATTTTGCGCACGCGTGCCCGGCTCAACGAGATCTACGTCAGGCATACCGGCCAGTCGCTCGACGCAGTGGCAACCGCCCTCGAGCGTGATCGTTTCATGTCGCCGGACGAGGCCAAGGCCTTCGGCCTGATCGACGAGGTCATGACCAACCGCCCGGTCACAGCCGACGAAAAACGCACCTGACGCCCTGGTAAACGCGTTAACCCCTGGATTCGCGCGGCTTATTAACTAGTTATTGAACCCCGGGCCGTGCATAATGTTGAATGGAATAGGGCGTAAAAGGCCCTGTCGTCGTGAACCGGAACAAAAACCGGAGGCCGGCTCGGCGGATGGCAGCGGCGCGAGGCATGCAGGGAACCGCATGCCTCGGATGGTGTTGACGGAGAGACCATGACCAAGCCGAGCGGCGGCGATTCGAAGAATACGCTCTACTGCTCCTTCTGCGGCAAGAGCCAGCACGAGGTCCGCAAGCTCATTGCCGGGCCGACAGTGTTCATCTGCGATGAATGCGTCGAGCTCTGCATGGACATCATCCGTGAGGAGCACAAGACAACCCTCGTCAAGTCGCGAGACGGGATTCCGACGCCGCGCGACATCTGCAAGGTGCTCGATGATTATGTGATTGGCCAGGACCACGCCAAGCGCGTGCTATCGGTCGCCGTTCACAATCACTACAAGCGCCTGGCGCACGGCGCCAAGAGCAACGATGTCGAGCTTGCGAAGTCGAACATCCTGCTGGTCGGGCCGACTGGCTCGGGCAAGACGCTGCTGGCGCAGACGCTGGCGCGAATCATCGACGTGCCGTTCACCATGGCCGACGCGACGACGCTGACCGAGGCCGGTTATGTCGGCGAGGACGTCGAGAACATCATCCTGAAGCTGCTCCAGGCCGCTGATTACAACGTCGAGCGGGCGCAGCGCGGCATCGTTTATATCGACGAGGTCGACAAGATCTCGCGCAAGTCGGACAACCCGTCGATCACCCGCGACGTGTCGGGCGAAGGCGTGCAGCAGGCGCTCCTCAAGATCATGGAAGGCACCATCGCCTCGGTGCCGCCGCAGGGTGGCCGCAAGCACCCGCAGCAGGAATTCCTCCAGGTCGACACCACCAACATCCTGTTCATCTGCGGCGGCGCGTTCGCCGGGCTGGAAAAGCTCATCGCTCAGCGCCGTCAGGGTACCTCGATCGGCTTCGGCGCCGAAGTGCGCGCGCCCGAGGAACGGAAGACCGGCGAGATCCTCAAGGATCTCGAGCCCGAGGATTTGCTTAAGTTCGGCCTGATTCCCGAGTTCGTCGGCCGCTTGCCGGTGGTCGCGACTCTCGACGACCTCGACGAGAGCGCGCTGGTCGACATCCTTACCAAGCCGAAGAACGCGCTGGTCAAGCAATACCAGCGTCTGTTCGAGATGGAAGACGTCCGGCTCGAGTTCAACGACGAGGCGCTCAAGGCGATTTCGCACAAGGCGATCGGGCGCAAGACCGGTGCGCGCGGTTTGCGCTCGATCATGGAGGCGATTCTGCTCGAGCCGATGTTCGAGCTGCCGGGCCTCGAGGGCGTCACCGGCATCGTCATCAATCGCGAGGTCGTCGAAGGCCGCGCCCAACCGCTCCACATCTACTCGGAGCGCCGGGGCGACGTCCCGACCAGCGCCTGATCGCCGCCGGCTGCCGGCCGGCTTTTGTCACAAATCCGATTCGAGTGCGCCGCACGGCGCAAATCCGGGCACGACCCCTTGATCTGGGCCGGCCGGCGGGCCACCTTATGTTGTGCTATAGTTCCCGTTGATCCCGGCGCGCCCTGGGGCGTTCTGTCTTACGGGCTTCCTTGAAAGGAGCAGCATGCTCGATCTGCCGCGCGGCAATCTCTATCCGGTCCTGCCCTTGCGGGACATCGTCGTTTTCCCGCACATGATCGTGCCGCTCTTCGTCGGCCGCGAGAAGTCCGTGCGCGCCCTCGAAGACGTGATGAAGGACGACAAGCAGATCCTGCTGGTCACGCAGAAGAACGCCGCCCAAGACGATCCGACGACGTCCGACATCTATTCGGTCGGCACCATCGGCACGGTGCTGCAACTCCTCAAACTGCCTGACGGCACGGTCAAGGCGCTGGTCGAAGGCGGCGCGCGGGCGCGCATCGCGCGCTATGCCGAGAACGAGGCGTTTTTCCAGGCCTATGCCGAGCCGATGCCGGATCAGCCGGGCGAGCAGAGTGAGCTCGAGGCGCTGGCGCGCACAGCGACGTCGCAGTTCGAGGCCTATATCAAGCTCAACAAGAAGATTCCGCCTGAGGTGCTGGTCTCGATCAACCAGATCGACGATCCGTCGAAGCTCGCCGACACGCTCGCGTCGCACCTGACGCTGAAGATTCCCGAGAAGCAGGAGCTGCTCGAGACTGAAACCGTGTCCGGCCGGCTCGAGAAGGTCTTCGGCTACATGGAAAGCGAGATCGGCGTTCTTCAGGTCGAGAAGCGCATCCGCTCGCGCGTCAAGCGCCAGATGGAGAAGACGCAGCGCGAGTACTACCTCAACGAGCAGCTCAAGGCGATCCAGAAGGAGCTCGGCGAGGGTGAGGACGGCCGCGACGAGCTGGCCGAGCTCGAAGAGCGCATCAATAAGACCAAGCTGTCGAAGGAAGCGCGCGACAAGGCGATGGGCGAAGTGAAGAAGCTCCGCACCATGAGTCCGATGTCGGCCGAAGCGACGGTCGTCCGCAACTATCTCGACTGGATGCTGTCGATTCCCTGGCAGACGCGCTCGAAGGTGAAGCGTGACATCAAGTCCGCCGAAAAGGTTTTGAACGCCGACCACTACGGCCTCGAAAAGGTCAAGGAACGCATCCTCGAATACCTCGCGGTGCAAAACCGCATGCGCAAGGTCAAGGGTCCGATCCTGTGCCTGGTCGGCCCGCCCGGCGTCGGCAAGACGTCGCTCGGCAAGTCGGTGGCGCGCGCCACCGGCCGCAGCTTCGTGCGCATGTCGCTGGGCGGCGTGCGCGACGAGGCCGAGATCCGTGGCCACCGCCGGACCTATATCGGCTCGATGCCCGGCAAGATCATCCAGGGCATGAAGAAGGCCAAGACCTCGAACCCGCTGTTCCTGTTGGACGAGGTGGACAAGCTCGGCGCCGATTGGCGCGGCGATCCGTCGTCCGCGCTGCTCGAAGTGCTCGATCCCGAGCAGAACACCACGTTCCAGGATCACTATCTCGAGGTCGACTACGACCTGTCGGACGTGATGTTCGTCACCACGGCCAACACGCTGCGTATGCCGCAGCCGCTGATGGACCGCATGGAGATCATCCGCATCCCCGGCTACACCGAGGACGAGAAGATCCAGATTGCGCGCCGTCACCTGATCCCCAAGCAGATCAAGGCGCACGGCCTCAAGGACGGCGAGTGGTCGCTCAACGACGAGGCGTTGCAGGACCTCATCCGCTACTACACGCGTGAGGCTGGCGTGCGCAATCTCGAGCGCGAGATCGCCAATCTCGCGCGCAAGTCGATCAAGGAGATCATGATGCGCCGACTGAAGCGCGTCGCGATCACCCGCCGCAATCTCGAGAAATACGCGGGCGTCCGCCGCTTCCGCTATGGCGAGGTCGAGGAGACCGATCTGGTCGGCGTCACCACCGGCTTGGCCTGGACCGAAGTCGGCGGCGAGTTGCTGTCGATCGAGGCAGTGACGGTGCCCGGCAAGGGCAAGGTGACCGCGACCGGCAAGCTCGGCGACGTGATGAGGGAGTCGGTGCAGGCGGCGGAAAGCTACGTCAAGTCGCGTAGCACCGCGTTCGGCATTGTGCCCACCATCTTCGAGAAGAAGGACATCCACGTCCACGTTCCCGAAGGTGCCACGCCCAAGGACGGCCCGTCGGCCGGCGTCGCCATGCTGACCTCGATCGTCTCGGTGCTGACCGGCATTCCGGTGCGCAAGGACATCGCCATGACCGGCGAGATCACGTTGCGCGGCCGCGTGCTGCCGATCGGCGGCTTGAAGGAGAAGCTGCTGGCGGCGTTGCGCGGCGGACTCAAGACGGTGCTGATCCCGAAGGACAACGAGAAGGACCTTGCCGAGATCCCAGACAACGTGAAGGACGAGATCGCGGTGGTTCCGGTGTCGTCGGTCGACGACCTCTTGAAGCACGCGCTGGTCAAGCCGTTGACGCCGATCACCTGGAGCGAGGACGGCGAGACTCCGGCGGTCATTGCGCCGAAAACCGACGGGCGGCCTGGAGTCGTGACGCACTAAGCGGGTCACATGTCGCGGACGATCGACGAGTCGATGCGAAAAATGCCGCGAATCGGGCAGAAAAAGCCGGATTCGCGGCCTTCCGCCGATTGACCTTTCGGAAAAGGCCGATTTAGACTTTGCGCCGCCAAGCGCGAAGTCATCTCGACGCTCGCCGCGTGGCGCATGGAGGGCTCGCTCGTGAACAAGAATGAACTCGTAGACGCCGTCGCTACCGCCGCCACCATCAAGAAGTCCGAGGCGGAGACCGTGATCGACGCGGTCTTCGATTCAATCACCAAGGAACTGAAGAAGGGCGGCGAGGTCCGTCTTACCGGCTTCGGCACCTTCGTGGTTTCGCAACGCGCGGCGACCGAAGGCCGCAATCCGCGCACCGGCGAGACCATCAAGATCGCGGCCCGTAAGGTGCCGCGTTTCCGCGCCGGCAAAGGCCTCAAAGACGCCATCGCCTGAGCGACTGCGCGCCCTTGCGGCGCGCACGGAATTGCCCCAGGCTGCGCGCACCAAGGCGGCGCGCAGCCGCTTTCCGCTGGCCGGGCGATTAGCTCAGCGGTAGAGCACCTCGTTTACACCGAGGGGGTCGGAGGTTCGAAACCTTCATCGCCCACCACAGCTGGCCGGCGCGCCTCTTGCAGCGCAACAACGTTTTAATGTTGGCGGTCTTGAAGCTGTCACGGCCGCGGGCGTATCGTCGACTCGCTACCAGACACGTGGGCCGAAGAGCCCAGGCATCGACGTGGATCGATGCCCAGGCGGTAAAAGCCGCCACTACTCGCCTTGGGCGATCCGATGGACCGCATGCCGTCGGGTGGAGGGAGCAATGGACGATTTCAATCGTGCGCCGACGCGCCGTGATCTCGACGTCCACGACATCTTGACCGAGGGCCGACGCCTTGTCGCTGCCGGCTGGTGCCAGGGCGCGATGGCCAAGGACGCGCAGGGACGCGCGATCGAGGCATCGGCGCCGGAAGCCGTCGCGTTCGATCTGGTGGGCGCCATCGAGCGCGCGGTGCTCAATTTGCTGGGCGGCGATCGCGACACGCTGATCCAGAACTACTACAAGGGCTTCTACGCGCTCGCCTGGGGGCTGCACACGCATTCGAAGCTGTCGGCGTGGAACGACGATGCAGCGCGCCGTCACGCCGAGGTGCTGGAACGGTTCGACCTGGCGCTGACGCAGACGACGCGGCCGTTGCCGCACGCGCCGCGCGCCGCCGCCTGACCGGCGATCAGTCGCCGGCGAGCGGCTTGGGTTCGGCCGGCCGCCACGTCTGAGCGGCGAAGCGCTCGCGAAGGCGCTTGAACGTCGCGCGCAGTGCGCGTTGGCCGGGGCGCTCGACCAACCGGTTCATGGCATACGAAAGCGCCACGGCGACGGCGAAAGTCAGCAACAGCGTGACGTAGGCGTTCACGCCCCACTGCAGCAGCCACTTCATCATCACGAAGCCGATATCGTCGTGCAGGAGATAGAAGCTGTACGAGATGTCGCCGAGGAAGACGAGCGCCCAGAACGGTTTCACCGGCAGGCGGTTGGTGCCGCCGAGCCAGACCAGCAACGCGGCGCCGCACATCATCGCGCCGTAGACCACCGAGCTAAGCGGTTGAACATTGATCGGCGGGCCGACGAGCGTGTTGAGAAGACAGACGGCCAGCATGACATAGGTCAGCGGCCGCGCCTGGCCGGCGCAGATGCGGTACAGCATGATGCCCATGATGAACAAGCCCGCATAGGCGCCGGAGGTCACGAGGCGCGCCATCAGCAGCAGATAGGGCGAGTGCCAGATGAAGATCGGCTCCAGCCGCATCACCAGCGCGGCGGCGAACCAGGGGATGCACACCCACTCGACGCGGTCGAGACCGACACGCCGGATCACGGTTGCGGCAAAGATGTAGAAGAACGCTTCATAGGCGAGCGTCCAATAGACGCCGTCGACGACGTCCTGGCCGAAGACGTACGGCATCATTGAAACGTTAGCGAGGAACTTTCCGAGGCTCGGCTTCAGGATCGGCACGCCGCCGAGGCAGACCACCACCGTGGTCACCAGCAAGCAGGCAATGAAAGCTGGATAGAGACGGGCGATACGTGCGGTGAGAAAATCGTAGGCATCGCGCGTTTTTTCGATCGTCATGAAGATGACGAAGCCGCTGATGACCAGGAACATGTCGACGCCATGGATGGCGTGTCCGAGATGGAATGCGATCGGCAAGGCGATGCCGGTCTCGCGCGGGAAACTGTCGGTGTAGTGAAAGAGGCAGACGGCAAGCGCGGCAACGCCGCGTAAGACGTCGAGCCCGCGCAGGCGTTGCTGCGGCGCCTTGTCGGCGGCGCTACTCATCGGTGCTCTCCGGCAAGTGATAGAGCAGGATCGACGCGCCGACGGTCGCGACCGGCGTATAGGCGCGGAGCCAGGCGTAGCCCGGTTGTTCGTGCAGCATGTACTGGCTGACGGCGATCCAGCCGCCGACCGGCTCGCCCGGCAACAGCTTCTCGTAGCCGGCGATATAGGCGCGCAGATCGTATTCCGACTGCCCGAGCACTGCGACGTGGAGGTGATGAATGCCGAGGGCGCGCAAATCGTGATCGAGCCGTTTGACGTCCTGGCCCCAATCGAGGTCAGAATTGATCGAAACCGTTTGTGGCGTCGCGCCGGCGAGCGCGTTGAACCACGGCAGGTAATCGGGATAGGCGGTGACCGCGTCGGCACCGGCCCACAACATCAGCACGCAGGCGGTGACCTTGTCCCAGCCCTTGCCGCGTGCCAGCGTCAGCAACGCGGTGCTGGCGGCAATCGCCAGCAGCGGATAGATCGGCAGCAGATAGCGGATGCCAAAATCGACCGGGCTCGCCATGGAGCCGGCGAGCACACCGATCGCGGCAAGCGCTGGCGCGGCTATGCGCCAATCGCGCAGCGCGCGCGAGCGCTGCAACAGCATCACCATGCCCAGCGCCGCGGCGATCAGGAACGGCAGCGGTGTTTTCGCCACCAGATCGACGGGGAAGAAGTACCACAGGCCGCCTTGGCTCAGCTGGCCAAGCAGGAACACCGGGTCGTGGTGCGCATCGACCCGGCGGGAGGTGTCGAAGATGCCGCGGAAGAATTCGTGCGCCGGATAGATCGGCAGCTTGGCGATGGACGCGGCCAGGCCAGTGGCCGGATGCGCCACCGTCGCGGCGATCTGCTGGCCGACCAGCGCCGGTTCGTATCCCAAGGAGCCGACCGAGAAGCGATAGCCGCCCCAAATCACGACAATCGCTGCCAGCGCGGCAAACGCGATGCCGTACAGCCAAACCCGCGTTGGCCGGCGCTTATGGCCGTCGATCCACAGGCGCCAGATCAGGACCGGCAGCAGCGCCGCTGGAAAGAACAGGAAGACGGTGAACTTGGACAGAATCATCAGCGCGCCGGCGGCACCGAGCGCCAGGCTGCGGCCGAGATCGGGCCGCTCCAGCCAGCGTATGGCGGCCAGCACGGCAAGGCCGAAGGTCGCCGCGACCGACATGTCGGTGGTGGCGAGGCCGGCGTGCGCGAGGACCGGCGGCAACGTCAGGAACAGCGCCAGCGCGCACAGCGCCGTCGGCTCGTCGCTAAGACGGCGGCTCCACCGCCAGATCACGCTGGCGGCGAGCAACAGGAAGGCGACGGTACCGAGACGGGCCAAAGCGAGCATCGCCGCCGGATTGCTCGCGGCGCGCAGGATGTCGTCGCCTTCGTGCCACATGTCCGGGTTGAAGGTGCTACGGGCACCAGCAAGATAAGGCCCGAGCGCGTCGGCGACCCGCGCGAGCGGGGGCGTGCTCGGCTCGTAGGCGTAACGACCCTGATCGAGCCACTGCATGCCGGCGGCGATATGCGCGCCTTCGTCGATGGTCGGGCCGTAATGCGTGGCGGCGAACGTGACCGTGGCGGCCGCGATGCCGACCAGCACGATGGCGAGCGTCGCCACGCGCGACGGCAACGCGGCCCAGATCAACCGCATGACGCGCGGATGACTGGACCGGGTGGCTTCGAGCGTGGCGGGCATGGTCATGGCAACAAACCTCAGGCGCTACGGCCCGGCGTGCCCATGCCGCGCAGCATCATGCGCGCGAGGTGTCGCGGCTTGAACGCGATCGCCGGGCGGCCGGCGCTGCGCGCCAGGCGCAGCGCATCGCCATAGCCGGCCGGACCGCGGCGCGACGCATGATAGGTATAGGCGTCGATCGCGCGTGCCAGTTCGGCGTGCAGCGCGTCCTTCTCGGCGGCGCTCAGCTTCAGGGTCTCGGTCTGCGCCGACAGGCGGGTCAGGCTCAGGACTTTGGCGCGATCGAATTCCGGCGTATTGCGTGCATGCGTCAAATTGCTGTCGTGCTCGCGTTTGTGCATCACCTTCGCGCGGGTGAAGGCGAAGCGGCCGGCGAGCGCAAGCCGCAGGAACAGATCGGTGTCCTCGCCGAAGCGCAGCGTCTCGTCGAACAAGCCGGCGTCGAGCGCCGCTTGACGGCGTATGATGCAGGCCGAGGTTCCGAAGACGCCGGCGCCGAGCAGTGCGGCGAACATGCCGTCGGCTGGCGTGAAGATGCCGTTCGCCAGCGTCGTCGCCCGGCGCGCGCCGATGCCCGATTTGGCGAGCTGGCTGCGCACGACTTCGCCGTGGGCGTTGAACTCCGTCGAATCGCCGAAGGCGACGACGATGTCGGGCGCGGCTTGGATCGCCGACAGCAACAGGTGATGGTGCGTCGGCGCGGCCAGATCGTCGGCGTCGAGCAACGCGATGAATTCGGCGTCGCTACGTCGGATCGCCAGATTGCGCGCCGCGGACGGACCCCGCGGGCCGGTATTGTGAAGCAGCCGGATCGGCAGGAAGTCGGCGTAATCGGCGGCGCAGGCCACGGCGACGGCGGCGGTGTCGTCGGTGCTGCGATCATCGACGACGATGACGCTGCGCGGCAATACGTGTTGCAGCGCGACGCTTTGCAGCGTGGCGCCGAGGAAGCGACCGGCATTGTGCGCCGGCACGATGACGTCGAGCGTGCCCGGTTTCATGCCTATAAGACAGCAAGTGCCGGGCCAGTGGCCGAAATCCTGGGAAAATCTCCCGCTGCCGGACGCGATCGTCAATTCTGCCAACGGTTAATCCGGGCCGTACTATGCTGATCACGGTTAACGCCACGCGACGGCCGGGACGGGGTCTTGAATGGTCGAGAAGAGCAATATTGCCGCGGCCGCGATCCTCGGCGTGTTGGTCGCTGTCGGGTTGGCTGCGGCGGGTTATTTCGTCAGCACCACGGTCTATAAAGGCCGCCAAGCGACCAATGCGGTGACGGTGAAAGGCTTCGACGAACGCGACGTCAAAGCCGATCTGGCGCTGTGGCAAATCGGTTATTCAGTCACCGGTGGCAATCTCGGCGATGTCTATACGCGGGCGCGTACCGATGAAACGGCGCTCGTCACCTTCCTCACGCAGAGTGGGTTCAAGCCGGCGGACGTCAAATCCGACAATCTCGCTGTCACCGACCTGATGGCGAATCCGTATCGTCCGAAAGACACGTCGGAGAGCGCGCGCTACATCGTCAAGAACACGATTTTGGTGCGCTCGAACGATGTCGATCTTGTCGCGCACACGATGCGCGGCGTGAGCGATCTCATCAAGCAAGGGATCGTGCTGACGACCAACGACGTCGATTACGAATTCACCAAGCTCAACGACATCAAGGCGTCGATGCTGCGCGCCGCGACCCAAAATGCGCGCGAGGCGGCGGACCAATTTGCCAACGATGCCGGCAGCAAGGTTGGCTCGATCCAATCGGCCAATCAGGGCTTCTTCTCGATCGTGTCGCGCGATGCGGCGTCGGCCGGCGCCGAGGGCGAATCCTTCCGCGCCGGCGCCGGACAAATCAGCACGATCGACAAGAAAGTCCGTGTCGTCGTGACGCTGACTTATTATCTCGAACGCTGACCGATCGCGGTTGAACAATGTCGCGGCGCGCGCCACATCAAGGAGCGAACCCGCGATCGGTTTTGGGGTCGGCAGAGGCGATATTGCGATGCGATACCGCGTTGCCAAAAGAGGCGCAAAGGCCAGGGAAAACTTGGGAAAATCCGGCCTCGCGCGCTTGACACCCTAGGGCCGCGGGGGTAGGACTGGCCGCCGCGGTGTCGGTGCTGCGGGGGTGTAGCTCAGTTGGTTAGAGCGCCGGCCTGTCACGCCGGAGGTCGCGGGTTCGAGCCCCGTCACTCCCGCCATTTGCGTGACGGCGTCAGTTTCGCCTTTCGCAGCCCACCATCGCGCTCGTTTGGGAGCGTCGTCGATGGATAGTTTGCTGCGCGAATATCTGCCGATCCTGATCTTCATCGGGGTCGCCGTTGCGCTGTCCGTCGTCATCGTGCTGGCGTCGTTCGTTCTGGTGCGGCAACGGCCCGACTCGGAAAAGGTGTCGCCTTATGAGTGCGGCTTCCCGCCGTTCTCCGATGCGCGCACCAAGTTCGACGTGCGCTTCTATCTGGTGTCGCTGTTGTTCATCATCTTCGATCTTGAAGTCGCCTTCCTATTCCCCTGGGCCGTCGCGCTCGGCAAGATCGGCGTCTTTGGTTTCTGGTCGATGATGGTCTTCCTCGGCGTTCTCACCGTCGGATTCATCTACGAATGGAAGACGGGAGCGCTCGAATGGGAGTGATCGCGCCTGCCGAGGCGTTTTCCGAGGCGCGTCGTCAAGGTTTCATCCTGTCGACGGTCGACCAGCTCGTGAAGTGGGCGCAGACCGGCTCGCTCTGGCCGATGACCTTTGGTCTCGCCTGTTGCGCGGTCGAAATGATGCACACCGCCGCGTCACGCTACGACCTCGATCGTTTCGGCGTTGTGTTCCGGCCGAGTCCGCGCCAATCCGACGTGATGATCGTCGCCGGCACGCTGTGCAACAAGATGGCGCCGGCGCTGCGCAAGGTTTACGACCAGATGGCCGAGCCGCGCTGGGTGATCTCGATGGGCTCGTGCGCCAACGGCGGCGGCTATTACCATTATTCCTACTCGGTGGTGCGCGGCTGCGACCGCATCGTGCCGGTGGACATTTACGTTCCCGGCTGTCCGCCCACCGCCGAGGCATTGCTTTACGGCGTGTTGCAACTACAGAAAAAGATCCATCGCGAGCGGCGTTTCGCACGCTGATCGGTGAGGCTCGACAGGACGAAGAATGACACAGCCGCTTGAGGCCCTCGGCGAAAAGGTGGCCGCCGCCTTTCCGCAGGACGTGTTGCGCCGCGAGATTTCGCACGACGAGTTGATGGTCGGCGTGCGGCGCGAGGCGATCGTGCGCGTGCTGCAATTCCTGCGCGACGATCCGGGTTGCCGGTTCGGCATACTCGTCGATATCTGCGGCGTCGATTATCCCGAACGCGCCGAGCGGCTCGAGGTCGTCTACAACCTCCTGAGCCTGACGCACAATCGCCGCATCCGCCTCAAGGTCACGACCGATGAGCAGACGCCGGTGCCGTCGGCGACGTCGGTCTATAGTGCCGCTGGCTGGTTCGAGCGTGAATGCTGGGATCTGCTCGGCGTCTATTTCGCCGATCATCCCGATCTGCGCCGCATCCTCACCGATTACGGTTTCGAAGGCCATCCGCTGCGTAAGGACTTCCCGCTCACCGGTTATGTTGAAGTGCGCTACGACGACGAGCAGAAGCGGGTCGTCTATGAGCCGGTCAAGCTCAAGCAGGAATTCCGCAGCTTCGACTTCATGTCGCCGTGGGAGGGCATGAACACGATCCTGCCGGGCGACGAGAAGGCTTCCGGCCAGGACGGTTCGAAATGACCGCCGAAACCGCCTCGGTGAAGCCGCCTGTGATCGTGAAGGAAGCCGCGATCAAGAGCTTCACGATGAATTTCGGGCCGCAGCATCCGGCGGCGCACGGTGTGCTGCGCCTGGTGCTGGAAATGGACGGCGAGGTGATCGAGCGCGCCGATCCGCATATCGGCCTGCTGCACCGCGGCACCGAGAAGCTGATCGAATACAAGACCTATATCCAGGCGACGCCCTATTTCGACCGGCTCGATTACGTCTCGCCGATGTGCCAGGAACACGCGTTCGCGCTCGCGATCGAAAAGCTGATGGGCATCGCGCCGCCGCCGCGCGCGCAATACATCCGCGTGCTGTATTCCGAGATCACCCGTATCCTCAATCATCTCCTCAACTTGACCGCGTTCGCGCTCGATGTCGGTGCGATCACGCCGCTGCTCTGGGGTTTCGAAGAGCGCGAGAAGCTGATGGAATTCTACGAGCGCGCCTCGGGTGCGCGGCTACACGCCAACTATTTCCGTCCCGGTGGCGTGCATCAGGACCTGCCGCCCGGCCTGCTCGAGGACATCGCGGCCTTCTGCGACCAGTTCCCGAAGCGCATCGACGATCTCGAACGGCTGCTGACCGAGAATCGCATCTTCAAGCAACGCACGGTCGACATCGGCCGCATGACGCGCGAGCAGGCGATCGATTGGGGCTTCTCCGGCCCGATGCTGCGCGCTTCCGGCGTGCCGTGGGATCTGCGCAAGGCGCAGCCCTACGACGTCTATGCCGACATGGATTTCGACATCCCGATCGGCAAGAACGGCGATTGCTGGGATCGCTACCTGGTGCGGATGGAAGAGATGCGCCAGTCCTTGCGCATCATCAGACAATGCATCGATCAGATGCCGTCGGGCCCACATATGGTCGACGACCGCAAGGTCGCGCCGCCGCCGCGGACCGAGATGAAGAGCTCGATGGAGGCGCTGATCCATCACTTCAAGCTCTATACCGAGGGCTATCACGTGCCGGCGGGCGAAACCTACACCGCCGTCGAAGCGCCAAAAGGTGAATTCGGCGTCTATCTGGTGTCCGACGGTTCGAACAAGCCCTATCGCTGCAAGATCCGCGCGCCGGGCTACGCGTTCCTGCAAAGCACCGATTTTATGTCGCGCGGCCACATGCTGGCCGACGTGGTGGCGATCATCGGTTCGATGGACATCGTCTTCGGTGAGATTGACCGATGAGCGCGCACGACAATTCGACGCCGGTGGTGCAGCCGACGAGCTTCGCCTTCACGCCCGAGAACCTGAAGAAGGCGCAGGCGTATATCGCCAAGTACCCGGCCGGTCGCCAGGCGAGCGCGGTGCTGCCGTTGCTCGATCTGGCGCAGCGCCAGCACGACAATTGGCTGCCGCGCGCGGCAATGGACACGGTTGCCGACATGCTCGGCATGGCGCGCATCCGTGTCTACGAGGTCGCGACCTTCTACACCATGTTCAACCTGAAGCCGGTCGGGAAACACTTCTTCCAGATCTGTACCACGACGCCGTGCTGGCTCCGCGGCTCGGACGAGGTGGTCGCGGCCTGCAAGAAAAAGCTCGGCATCGGCATCGGCGAGAGCACGGCCGACGGCAAGTTCACGCTGCGTGAGGTCGAGTGTCTCGGCGCTTGCGTCAACGCGCCGATCATCCAGGTCAACGATGATTTCTACGAGGACCTCGACGGCCGCTCGACCGAGGCGCTGATCGACGCACTGGCGCGCGGCGAGAAGCCACCGATGGGCTCGGTGACGAAGCGCCAGACTTCGGCGCCGGAAGGCGGCGCCACCACGCTCAAGGATTTGTCGTTCGCGGGAGCGAAGCGCTGATGCTCGCCGACAAGGATCGCATCTTCACCAATCTCTACGGGCAGTTCGACTGGCGCCTCGACGGGGCGCTGGGCGCGCGTAAGCGCGGCGATTGGGACGGCACCAAGGATCTGATCGCTAAGGGCCGCGACTGGATCGTCAACGAGGTCAAGGCGTCGGGCCTGCGCGGCCGAGGGGGGGCTGGTTTCCCAACGGGCCTCAAATGGTCGTTCATGCCGAAACAGAGCGACCGGCCGACCTATCTCGTCGTCAACGCCGACGAGAGCGAGCCCGGCACCTGCAAGGATCGCGACATCATCCGCCACGACCCGCACAAGCTGATCGAGGGTTGCTTGCTGGCCTCGGTCGGCATGGGCGCGCATCACTGCTACATCTATATCCGCGGCGAGTTCGTCAACGAGGCGAAGGCTCTTCAGGCAGCGATCGACGAAGCCTATGCCGCCGGTCTCGTCGGCAAGAACGCCTGCGGCTCGGGCTACGATTTCGACCTTTATCTGCATCGCGGCGCCGGCGCCTATATCTGCGGCGAGGAAACGGCGCTCCTTGAATCGCTCGAAGGCAAGAAAGGCCAGCCACGCCTCAAGCCGCCGTTCCCGGCCGGCGTCGGCCTCTATGGCTGCCCGTCGACGGTCAACAACGTCGAAACCATCGCCGTGGTGCCGACAATCCTGCGCCGCGGCGGCGCCTGGTTCGCCGGCATCGGCCGGCCGAAGAACGAAGGCACCAAGGTGTTCTGCATCTCGGGCCACGTCGAGAAGCCGTGCAACGTCGAAGAGGCGATGGGGATTCCGCTGCGTGAACTCATCGACAAACATGCCGGCGGCGTGCGCGGTGGTTGGGACAATTTGCTGGCAGTGATTCCCGGCGGCTCATCGGTGCCGGTGATTCCGAAATCGATCTGCGACACCGTGTTGATGGATTTCGACGCGCTGCGCGATGTCAAATCCGGCCTCGGCACCGCCGCCGTCATCGTCATGGACAAATCGACCGACATCATCAAGGCGATCGCCCGCCTGTCGCAGTTCTACAAGCACGAGAGTTGCGGCCAGTGCACGCCGTGCCGTGAAGGCGCCGGCTGGATGTGGCGGGTGATGGAGCGCATGGTGCAAGGCAAGGCCGAGCCGCGCGAGATCGACATGCTCTTGGAAGTCTCCTTCGAAATTGAAGGCCACACGATCTGCGCGCTGGGCGATGCGGCGGCGTGGCCGGTGCAGGGGCTGATCCGGCATTTCCGGCCCGAGATGGAACGCCGCATGCGCGATTATCGCGCCCACGCGGCGCGGGCGGCGGAGTAGGCGATGCCCAAACTCACGATCAACGGCAAGGCGATCGAGGTGCCGGCGGGCACGACGGTACTGCAAGCCTGCCAGCAGGCCGGCTTCGAGGTGGCGCATTTCTGCTTCCATCAGCGTCTCAGCATCGCCGGCAATTGCCGTATGTGCCTGGTCGAGCAGGAAAAGGCGCCGAAGCCGATTGCCTCGTGTGCCATGCCCGCCGCCGACGGCATGGTCATCCACACCGACAGCGAAAAGGCCAAGAAGGCACGCCACGGCGTGATGGAATTCCTGCTGATCAACCACCCGCTCGACTGCCCGATCTGCGATCAGGGCGGCGAGTGCGACTTGCAGGACCAGGCGATGGCCTATGGCTTCGACCGCGGCCGCTTCATCGAGAACAAGCGCGCGGTGAAGGACAAGAATTTCGGGCCCTTGGTTGCGACCTCGATGAATCGCTGCATCCACTGCACGCGTTGCGTCCGCTTCGCGACCGAAATCGCCGGCGTCGAGGATCTCGGCGCCACCGGCCGCGGCGAGGATATGGAGATCGGCACCTATATCGAGCGCACGCTGTCGTCGGAGATGTCGGCGAACATCGTCGATCTGTGTCCGGTGGGTGCCTTGACCGCGAAGCCCTATGCCTTCGTCGCCCGGCCGTGGGAGTTGACCAAGACCGAAAGCGTCGACGTGCTCGACGCCGTCGGCTCGAATATCCGCGTCGACGCGCGCAGCGGCCAGGTGCTGCGCGTGCTGCCGCGGCTCAACGAGGCGATCAACGAGGAATGGATCGCCGACAAGACGCGCTTCGCGCTCGACGGCCTCACCAAACGTCGCCTCGACACACCTTATGTACGCCACGACGGCAAACTCGTCGAAGCGTCGTGGGCCGACGCTTTCGCCGCCGTCGCCGCGCGGCTCAAGGGCGTCGCCGGCAGTCGCATGGCCGCGCTGGCCGGCGATCTCGCCGATTGTGAATCGATGCTGGCGTTGAAGGAGTTGATGGCGGCGCTGGGTTCGCCGCATCTCGACTGCCGCCAGGACGGCGCCGCGCTCGATCCATCGTGCCGTGCTGGTTACCTCTTCAACACCACCATCGCCGGAATCGAGGAGGCCGATGCCTGCCTGCTGATCGGCACGCATCCGCGCTGGGAAGCGCCGATCGTCAACGCACGGCTGCGCAAGCGTTGGCTCCAGGGCGGGTTCAAGGTTGCCGGCATCGGCGCGCTGCGCGACTTGACCTATCCGGTCGAGTGGATCGGCGCCGGACCGGAGACGCTCGCCGATCTGGTTGCTGGCAAGCACAAATTCGCCGAGACGCTCAAGGCGGCGAAGCGGCCGATGCTGGTGTTGGGGCAGGGCGCGCTTCGGCGTCGCGACGGCGCGGCGATCCTGCATCTGGCGCGCACGCTGGCAGAAAGCGCCGGCTTGGTGCGCGAGGATTGGAACGGCTTCAATGTGCTGCACACCGCGGCCGCGCGCGTCGGCGGCCTCGATCTGGGTTTCGTGCCGCAGTCGGGCGGCCGCGACACCGCCGGAATCCTGGCGGGCTGCGAGAAGGGCGAAATCGAATTCGTTTATCTGCTGGGCGCCGACGAGCTCGACATGAAACGGCTGGGCAAGGCCTTCGTCGTTTATCAAGGCCACCACGGCGACGCCGGCGCGCATCGCGCCGACGTGGTCCTGCCGGGCGCCGCCTATACCGAGAAGGACGCCACCTACGTCAACACCGAAGGCCGCGTGCAGCACGGCCGCCGCGCCATCTTCCCGCTGGGTGACGCGCGCGACGACTGGACGATCGTGCGTGCACTGTCCGAAGTGCTCGGCCGCAAGTTGCCGTACGACAATCTGCGCGCCGTGCGCCGCCGCCTAGCCGAAGTCAACGGCGTCTTCGGCCGGCTCGACGAAGCACCGCGCGCGGCCTGGGGCAAGTTCGGCCAGGACGGCCGCATCGAGCGCGAACCGTTCGCCTATCCGATTGCCGACTACTACCGCACCGACACGATCAGTCGCGCTTCGGCGACCATGGCGGAATGCGCGGCGCAGTTCGGCGGCGCGGCGAGGACGGGCACGCATGGCTGAGCTCTTGCGCGATTACGGCCTGCCGACCGCGATCACCATCGCCGAGATTTTGGCGATCGTCGTGCCGTTGCTTCTTGCGGTGGCGTATTTGACTTACGCCGAGCGCAAGGTGCTGGCGGCGGCGCAGCTGCGCAAAGGCCCCAACGTCGTCGGCCCGTTCGGTCTTTTCCAGCCGCTGGCCGACGGCCTCAAGCTGCTGATGAAGGAGACGGTGATTCCGGCCGGCGCCAATCGCGTCGTCTTCATCGCCGCGCCGATCATCACCTTCGTGCTCAGCTTGGTCGCCTGGGCCGTGATCCCGTTCGACGCCGGCATGGTGCTGGCCAACATCAACGTCGGCATCCTTTACCTGTTCGCGATCTCGTCGCTCGGCGTCTACGGCATCATCATGGCCGGCTGGTCGTCGAATTCGCGTTACGCGTTCCTCGGCGGTTTGCGCTCGGCGGCGCAGATGGTGTCGTACGAGGTCTCGATCGGCTTCGTCATCGTTTCCGTGTTGCTCTGCGTCGGCTCGCTGAATTTGAGCGATATCGTCGAGGCGCAGAAGACAGTGTGGTACTGCCTGCCGTTGTTCCCGATGTTCATCGTGTTCTTCATTTCCGGGCTGGCCGAGACCAACCGCTCGCCGTTCGACCTGCCCGAAGGCGAATCCGAACTGGTCGCCGGCTTCTTCGTCGAATATTCGTCGATGACCTTCGCGCTCTTCTATCTCGGCGAATACGCCAACATGATCCTGATGAGCGCGATGACCAGCATTCTGTTCCTCGGCGGCTGGTTGCCGCCGTTCGGCGTCGCGCCCTTCACCTGGATTCCGGGGCCGATCTGGTTTTTCGCCAAGATCGCCTTCGTGCTGTTCTGCTTCCTCTGGGTGCGCGCCACCATGCCGCGCTACCGGTACGACCAGTTGATGCGGCTTGGCTGGAAAGTGTTTCTGCCCCTGTCGCTGGGCTGGCTCGCCGCCACCGCGGCGTTCCTGGTGTTCACCGGCAGGCTTCCGGCTTAGGAGATGGCCATGGGACGCATCGACCGCCATGCCTACAGCCTGCTGCTGACCGAGCTCGTGTCGGGCTTGTGGCTGACGCTGACCTATATGTTCAAGCGCCCGGTGACGGTGAACTACCCGTACGAGAAGGGACCGCTCAGCCCGCGCTTTCGCGGTGAACACGTGCTGCGCCGCTATCCCAACGGCGAGGAGCGCTGTATCGCCTGCAAGCTGTGCGAGGCAGTGTGTCCGGCGCTCGCCATCACCATCGAGGCCGAGCCGCGTGAAGACGGCAGCCGGCGCACGACGCGCTACGACATCGACATGACCAAGTGCATCTATTGCGGCCTGTGCCAAGAGGCCTGTCCGGTCGACGCGATCGTCGAAGGGCCGAATTTCGAGTTCGCCGCCGAGACGCGCGAAGAGCTGTTCTACGACAAGGCCAAATTGCTTGCGAACGGCGACCGCTGGGAAGCCGAGATCGCCGCCAACCTCGCGCTCGACGCGCCTTACCGTTGAGCCGCCGCGCATGATCATCCAGGCGCTCGCCTTCTACGCATTCGCCGCTGTCGCCATCGCCTCGGGCGTGATGGTGATCTCGGCGCGCAATCCAGTGCATTCGGTGCTGTTCCTGATCCTGGCGTTCTTCAACGCCGCCGGCCTGTTCGTGCTGCTGGGCGCCGAGTTCCTGGCGATGATCCTGGTCATCGTCTATGTCGGTGCGGTGGCGGTTCTGTTCCTGTTCGTGGTGATGATGCTCGACATCAATTTCGTCGAGCTGCGCCAGGGCTTTCTGCAATATTTGCCGGTCGGCGCGCTGATCGGGCTCATCCTGCTGGCCGAACTGATCCTGATGTTCGGTGCCTGGGTGGTGGCGCCGGGCGCGCCGCAAGCCGCTATCGCGCCGACGCCGAGCGCGCTCAGCAACACCGCGGCGCTTGGCGCGCTGCTCTACACGCATTACGTCTACGCGTTCCAAACCGCGGGCGCCGTCCTGCTGGTGGCGATGATCGGTGCCATCGTGCTGACCCACCGCGCGCGGCCCGACACCCGTCGTCAGCGCATCGCGCACCAGGTCGCGCGTCGCCGCGAGGAGACGCTCGAGATCGTCAAGGTGCGGCCGGGGGAGGGTGTCTGATGCTGCAGATCGGTCTCGCCCATTACCTCACCGTCGCCGCGATTCTCTTCACGCTCGGCGTCTTCGGTATTTTTCTGAACCGCAAGAACGTCATCATCATCCTGATGTCGGTCGAGCTGATGCTGCTGGCGGTGAACATCAATTTCGTCGCCTTCTCGGCGTTCCTGCACGATCTCGTCGGCCAGGTCTTCGCCATGTTCGTCCTGACCGTGGCGGCGGCCGAAGCGGCGATCGGCCTTGCCATCCTCGTGGTCTATTTCCGCAACCGCGGCACCATCGCGGTCGAAGACATCAATCGGATGAAGGGCTGAACGCTCGATGCACGTCGCCGCCGTTTTCCTGCCGCTGATCGCGGCCTTCATCGCCGGTTTCTTCGGCCGCTGGATCGGCGACCGCGGCGCGCAGCTCGTCACCTGTTTGGCGCTCGTCGCAGCGGCCGTGTTCGGCGCCATCGTGTTCTGGAGCGTCGCTTTCGGCGACCATCCACGCACCGTCGAACTGCTGACCTGGATCAACACCGGCGATCTCCAGGTCCATTGGGCGCTGCGTTACGACACGCTGTCGGCGGTGATGGTGGCGATGGTCACCCTGGTTTCGGCCATGGTGCACATCTACTCCGTCGGCTACATGGCGCACGACAAGTCGGTACCGCGCTTCATGTCGTACCTGTCGCTGTTCACCTTCTTCATGCTGATGCTGGTGACCAGCGACAACTTCGTGCAGCTGTTCTTCGGCTGGGAGGGCGTCGGCCTCGCCTCGTACCTGCTGATCGGCTTCTGGTACGACCGGCCCACCGCCAATGCGGCGGCGATCAAGGCCTTCGTCGTCAACCGCGTCGGCGATTTCGGTTTTGCGCTCGGCATCTTCGCCGTCTACCTGATCTTCGGGTCGCTCCAGTTCGACACCGTCTTCGCCGCCGTGCCCGACGCGGCGCACCACACCATCGGCTTCCTCGGCCACCAGGTCGACGCCATCACCATCACCTGTATCCTGCTGTTCATCGGCGCGATGGGAAAATCGGCGCAGCTCGGCCTGCACACCTGGCTGCCGGACGCGATGGAAGGCCCGACGCCGGTTTCGGCGTTGATCCATGCCGCGACCATGGTCACCGCCGGCGTGTTCATGCTGGCGCGGCTGTCGCCGCTGTTCGAATACTCACCGACGGCGCTCGCCGTCGTCGTGGTGGTCGGAGGCTCGACCGCGATGTTCGCCGCCACCATCGGCATGGCGCAGAACGACATCAAGCGCGTCATCGCCTATTCGACGTGCAGTCAGCTCGGCTACATGTTCTTCGCCGCCGGCGTGTCGGCCTATGGCGCGGCGATGTTCCACTTGCTGACGCACGCTTTCTTCAAGGCGCTGTTGTTCCTCGGCGCCGGTTCGGTGATCCACGCGGTGTCGGGCGAACAGGACATGCGCAAGATGGGCGGGCTGCGCTCGCTCATTCCGGCGACCTATGTCCTGATGTGGATCGGCAGCCTGGCGCTCGGCGGCATCTGGCCGTTCGCCGGCTATTACTCCAAGGACACGATCCTCGAAGCGTCGTGGGCCGCCGGCACCGATGTTGGCCAATACGCCTATTGGCTCGGCACCTTCGCGGCGTTCCTCACGGCGTTCTATTCCTGGCGGCTGATTTTCCTCACCTTCCACGGCAAGCCGCGCGCCAGCCGCGAGGTCATGGCGCACGTTCATGAATCGCCGCCGGTGATGATCCTGCCGCTGGTCGTGCTGGCGGCGGGCGCGCTCTTCGCCGGCATGATTGGCTACCACTGGCTGGTGGGCGAAGGCCGCGAAGCGTTCTGGGGCGATTCGATCCTCGTGCTGCCCGGCCACGACACCGTCGGCGGCGCCGAACACGTGCCGTTCTGGGTGTCGAAGCTGCCGTTGGCGATGGGTGTCGCGGGTATCGCCGTCGCCTGGCTCGCCTATATCGTTCAGACCGGTATCCCGGCGTGGTTCGCGCACTATTTCCGGCCGATCTACCTCTTCCTGCTCAACAAGTGGTACATCGACGAGCTCTATGACGCGGTCATCGTCCGGCCAGCGATGTGGTTCGGCGTTCGGCTGTGGAAGGACGGCGATGGCGCGGTGATCGACGGCTTCGGTCCCGACGGCTTCGCCAAGATGACGCGCGGCATGGCCGCGGTGCTGAGCCGCTTCCAGACCGGCTACCTCTATCATTACGTCTTCGCCATGTTCGTCGGCGCGGTGGTGCTGGTGTCGTGGTACGTGCTGCGGCAGATGGGATGACCACGATGGCGCACTGGCCCCTTCTGTCCCTCACTACGTTCCTGCCGCTGGCCGGCGTCGCCGCCATCCTGATGCTGCGCGGCGACGAACAGGCGGTCGCGCGCAACGCGCGCTGGATCGCGCTGTGGACGTCGCTGATCGTCTTCGCCGTATCGCTCGCCGTCTGGGCGAATTTCGATCCGACGCGCTCCGACTTCCAGTTCGTCGAGCAGGCCGATTGGCTGCCCGATTTCAATATCGGCTATCACATGGGCGTCGACGGCATCTCGCTGTTCTTCGTCCTGTTGTCGACCTTCCTGACGCCGATTTGTGTCATCGCCAGCTGGACCGCGATCCAGCGGCGCGTGAAGGAATACATGATCGCGTTCCTCGCGCTCGAGACGATGATGGTCGGCATCTTCTGCGCGCTCGACTTCATCCTGTTCTACGTCTTCTTCGAGGGCGTGCTGGTGCCGATGTTCCTGATCATCGGCGTATGGGGCGGGCCGCGCCGCGTCTATTCCGCGTTCAAGTTCTTCCTCTACACGCTGTTGGGTTCGGTGTTGTCGCTGTTGGCGATCCTCGCCATCTATTTCGTCACCGGCACTGCCGACATTCCCGAGGCGCTCGCCTTCAACTTCCCGACTGCGCTCCAACACTGGCTGTGGCTTGCCTTCTTCGCCTCGTTCGCGGTCAAGGTGCCGATGTGGCCGTTCCACACCTGGCTGCCCGACGCGCATGTCGAGGCGCCGACTGCTGGTTCGGTGATCCTGGCCGGCGTGCTGCTGAAACTGGGCGGCTACGGCTTCATCCGCTTCTCGTTGCCGATGTTCCCGGCGGCCTCGGCGACGTTCACGCCGTTCGTCTTCACGCTGTCGGTCGTCGCCATCATTTACACCTCGCTGGTGGCGCTTGCGCAGCAGGACATGAAGAAGCTCATCGCCTATTCGTCGGTGGCGCATATGGGTTTCGTCACCATCGGCATCTTCACCGTGACGCCCGAAGGGCTGCAGGGTGCGATGATCCAGATGTTGAGCCACGGCGTCGTCTCGGCCGCGCTCTTCCTGTGCGTCGGCGTGGTCTACGACCGGCTCCATACGCGCGAAATCGCGCGCTACGGCGGCCTCGCCGAGAACATGCCGAAATACGCCGCCGCCTTCATGATCTTCATGTTGGCCTCGGTCGGCCTGCCTGGCACCAGCGGCTTCGTCGGCGAATTCCTGTCGATGATCGGCGCCTTCCAGGTCAACACCTGGGTCGCGTTCCTCGGCATGACCGGCGTCATCCTCGGTGCCGCCTACATGCTCTGGCTCTATCGCCGCATCATCTTCGAGAAGATCACCCACGCCGACGTGCGCGCGATGGTCGACCTCAACCCGCGCGAGATCCTGATCTTCGCGCCGATGATCGCGGTGGTGTTGTGGATGGGGGTCTATCCGACCTCGTTCCTGAAGCCGATGCAGCCGTCGATCGCCAACTTGATCGAGCGCGTCCAGGTCTCGCAGCGCGCGGCGGCGACCGCGCTGGCGCAACGGTGACGCGATGACCGCCGCACCCAATTTCCTCATCGTCCTGCCCGAGATGTTCCTCGGCGGCGCGGCCATGCTGTTGTTGCTGGTCGGTGTCTATGCCGGCGCGCGCGCCACCCGTTTCGTCAGCTGGCTCAGCGCGGTGGTGCTGGTCGCGACGCTTGCGATCCTGCTGCAGCCGGTGTGGAGCGGCGGCGCTACGTCGCGACAGGTCGGCCTCTTCGGCATGTTCGTCAGCGACAGCCTCGGCGTCTTCACCCAGACGCTGGTCATCCTCGGCTCGATCCTGTCGCTGCTGATCGCCATGCGCTTCAACGAACGCGAAGGCATCGCGCGCATCGAATTCCCGGTCCTGGTGCTGATCGCCACCGCCGGCATGATGATGATGATCGCGGCCAACGACCTGATCGCGCTCTATCTCGGGCTCGAGCTGCAAAGCCTGGCGCTCTACGTTCTGGCCGCGTTCGCCCGCGATGACGTGCGTTCGACCGAGGCCGGGCTCAAATACTTCGTCCTGGGCGCGGTCGCCTCCGGCATGCTGCTGTTCGGCGCCTCGATGGTCTACGGCTTCGCCGGCACCACCAGCTTCGACGGTTTGGCCAAGCTGTTCGCGGGTGGTGGCGGCAACGGCGTCGGCCTGATCACCGGCATCGTGTTCATTTCGGTGGGTCTCGCCTTCAAGGTCTCGGCGGTGCCGTTCCATATGTGGACGCCCGACGTTTACGAAGGCGCGCCGACCCCGGTCACCGCATTCTTCTCGGTCGCGCCGAAGATCGCCGCGCTGACCCTGTTCCTGCGCGTCATGCTGCAGCCGTTCGGCGGCTTGTCGGCCGATTGGCAGCAGATCATCTGGGCGATCTCGTTCGCCTCGATGGCGTGGGGCGCGTTCGCCGCGATCGCGCAAAGCAATATCAAGCGGCTGATGGCCTATTCCTCGATCGGGCACGTTGGCTACGCCCTCATCGGGCTCGCGGCAGGGAGCGCCGCGGGCGTGCGCGGCGTCCTGGTCTATCTGGCGATCTACCTGTTCATGAATGCCGGCACCTTCGCCGTCATCCTGTGCATGCGGCGCGACGGCAAGATGGTCGAAGGTATCGACGATCTCGCCGGCCTATCGCGCACCCATCCGGCGCTGGCGTTGGCGCTTGCGATCTTCATGTTCTCGCTCGCCGGCATCCCGCCGCTCGCCGGCTTCTTCGCCAAGCTCTATGTCTTCATGGCGGCGATCGACGCCGGCCTGCCGGTTCTGGCGGTGCTCGGCGTGCTCACCAGCGTCGTCGGCGCCTACTACTATCTGCGCATCGTCAAGGTGATGTATTTCGACGAGGCACACGGCGCGTTCGACCGGCCGTTCGGCGGCGAGGTCACGGCGGTGGTGCTGGTCTGCGCGGTGATCATCCTGTTCTTCATCGTCTGGCCGGGACCGTTGCTCAACGGCGCCGACGCCGTCGCCGCGACGCTCTTCCCGGGATGACCGACGCGCTGCCGCCGCTCTTCCGGCTCGCCGCGTTCGACACGCTTGCCAGTACCAGCGACGAAGCCCGTCGCCTCGCGCGCGCTGGCGCGCCCGAAGGTACGGTGGTGACAGCACGGGTCCAGACCGCCGGCCGTGGCCGTCAGGGCCGGATCTGGGTGTCGCAGCCGGGCAACCTGCACGCCTCGGTGCTGTTGCGGCCCGACGCGCCGATGGCGCGCACGGCGCAGCTCGGGTTCGCCGCCGGCTTGGCGGTCGCCGACGCGCTCCACGCGTTCGCGCCCAAGGCTTTGGTCACGCTCAAATGGCCCAACGATGCGCTGCTCGACGGCTGCAAGGTAGCCGGCATCTTGCTGGAAAGCGAAGGCGACGCCGTTGGCCGGGTCGCTTTCGTCGTGATCGGCATCGGCGTCAATCTGGCGGCCTATCCGGCCGATACCGAATTCCCGGCGATTTCGCTCAAGGCGGCGACAAGAACCGCGCCTAAGCCCGAGGCCTTTCTCGCGGCGCTCGCGCCGGCCCTCGCGCTTTGGTATGAGCGGTGGCGCAGCGAGGGTTTCGCCGCGCTGCGCCGGGCCTGGCTCGAGCGTGCGGCCGGTCTCGGCCAGGCGTTGCGCGCGCGCCTGCCGGGCGAGACGGTCGAAGGCCGCTTCGCCGGGCTCGACGACGACGGCATGTTATTGCTCGACCTGCCGCAGGGCCGGCGGCGCATCGCCGCCGGCGACGTGTTTCCGATGGTGGTGGAAGGCTAGGAGATCACATGCTACTCGCCATCAACGCCAACAACACCAACACGGTCTTTGCCGTGTGGGACGGCGTCAAACTCAAGGGCGCGTGGCGCATCGCCACCGATCCGCACCGCACGTCCGACGAATACGTCGTCTGGCTCGACCATCTGCTGGCGTTGGAGAAGCTGTCGCGCGCGCGGCTCGACCGCGCTGTCATCGCCAGCGTCGTGCCCGAGGCGAATTTCAATCTGCGCCTGCTGTGCCGCCACTATTGCCGCACCGAGCCGCTGGTGGTTGGCGAGCCGAATGTCGATCTCGGCACCAAGGCGATGGTCGACCGCGCGGAAGAGGTCGGCGCCGACCGGCTGGTCAACACCGTCGCGGCGCACGACCGCTATGGTGGGCCGCTGATCGTCGTCGATTTCGGCACGGCGACGACCTTCGATGTCATCGATGGCGATGGCAATTACCGCGGCGGCGTCATCGCGCCCGGCGTGAACCTGTCGCTCCAGGCGCTGCATCAGGCCGCGGCCAAGCTGCCGATGGTGCCGATCCGCCGCAGCGAGAAGGTGATCGGCACCAGCACCGTCGCCTGCATGCAATCGGGTATCTATTGGGGCTATGTCGCGTTGATCGAAGGGCTGGTGGCGCGTATCCGCAAGGAGTTCGGCCGCAAGTCCATGAAAACCGTTGCCACGGGAGGCTTGGCGCCGCTGTTCGACGGCGCGACGCCGGCGATCGAGCGCGTCGATCCGCACCTGACGCTGTATGGCTTGCGGCTGATTGCCGAGCGCAATCCGCCGGCGGGTAAGCGCAAGGGGAATTCGCGCAAGGCATGAACGGCGCCACGCCCGCACCCAATCGGCCCGACGAGCTTGCCTTCTTGGCGCTCGGCGGGGTGGGCGAGATCGGCATGAACCTGTCGCTCTACGGCTACAAGGGCCGCTGGCTGATGGTCGATTGCGGCATTTCGTTCGCCGACGACACACTGCCCGGCGTCGATGTGATCATGCCCGATCCGGCGTTTATCGAGGCGCATGCCGACACGCTCGACGGCTTGGTGGTCACGCACGCGCACGAGGACCATATCGGCGCCATCCCGTACCTGTGGTCGCGTTTCAAGTGTCCGGTTTACGCGACGCCGTTCACCGCCGCGGTGCTGCGGCTCAAGCTGATCGAAGCCGGTCTCGAACACCAAATTCCCATCACGGAGGTGCCGCTGTCGGGGAAATTCAGCGTCGGGCCCTTCGAGGTCGAGCTGATCACGCTGACGCATTCGATCCCCGAGCCCAACGCCGTGGTGCTGCGCACGCCGCTCGGCACGGTGCTCCACACCGGCGACTGGAAATTCGATCCCGATCCGCTGGTCGGTGATACGTCGGACATGGCGGCGCTGCGGCGTCTGGGCGATGAAGGCGTTCTCGCCATGATCTGCGATTCGACCAACGCGCTACGGCCGGGCGAGGCGGGGTCTGAGGCCGATGTGCGCAAGACGCTGATCGACCTCGTCGGCCAGAAAAAGAACCGCGTCGCCGTCGCCTGTTTCGCGTCGAACGTGGCGCGGCTCACGTCGATTGCCGCCGCCGCCCAGGCGCATGATCGCCACGCCGCGCTGGTCGGCCGTTCGCTCTGGCGCATCGAGCATGCGGCGCGGGAAACCGGCTATCTTCGCGGCGTGCCGCCGTTCCTCACCGAGGAAGAGGCGTCGTACCTGCCGCGCGAGAAAGTGCTGCTGATCTGCACCGGCAGCCAAGGCGAGCCGCGCTCGGCGCTCGTTCGTATCGCCGCTGACGAACATCCCGAGATCGTGCTCGAGGAGGGCGACTGCGTGATCTTCTCGTCGCGCATCATCCCCGGCAACGAGCGCGCCATCGGTCGGCTGCACAATGCGTTGGCGGCGCTCGGCGTCCAGATCGTCACCGAGCACGACGCGCCGGTGCACGTGTCCGGCCATCCGGCGCAGGACGAACTCATCCGCATGTACCAAACCGTGCGGCCCAAAATCGCGGTGCCGGTGCACGGCGAGACGCGGCATCTGTTGGCCCAGGCGCGGCTTGCTGAACAATGCCAAGTGAGCCAGACGGTGGTGACCAAGAACGGCGAGGTGGTGAAGCTCGCGCCCGGTCCGGCGTCGATCGTCGGCGAAGTGCCGACGGGACGGCTCGCCGCCGACGCCAACACGTTGCTGGATGCGAAAGGCGAAACCCTCAAGAACCGGCAGCGCATGGTGTTCAACGGCGCGGCGCTGGCGACCTTGGTGATGGACCGCGCTGGCAAGCTACTGGCGCCGCCGCAGGTTTCGGTCGAAGGCGTGCCGAGCGAGGATTCCGGCGAGGCGCTGGCCGCGCGCGTGGCGCAGGCGCTCGATGAGCTCGGCGCGCGCGATCGGCGCGACGATGACAAGGTGCGTGAAGCGGCGCGGCTCGCCATCCGCCGTTCGCTGCGCGATTCGCATGGCAAGAAGCCGGTGACCCAGGTGCATTTGGTGCGGATCGCTGGAGGCGCCGCATGATCGGCCGCTTGAATCACGTCGCCATCGTGGTGCCCGACATCAGAGCGGCGGCGAAGCTGTACAAGGGCATGCTCGGCGCGCAGGTATCCGAGCCGGTTCCGCTACCGGCGCACGGCGTCACCACCGTTTTCGTCACGTTACCCAACACCAAGATCGAGTTGCTGGAGCCCCTGGGCGAGAAATCTCCGGTCCGGGGATTTCTGGAGCGCAATCCCGCCGGCGGCATGCATCACCTGTGTTACGAGGTCGAGGACATCCTGGCGGCGCGCGACAAGCTCGAAGGCGAGGGGATGCGCGTGCTGGGCGACGGCGAGCCGGCGATCGGCGCGCACGGAAAACCAGTGCTGTTTTTGCATCCCAAGGATTTCTGCGGCACACTGATCGAACTCGAAGAAGTCTAGAGATTGCGTTAAGCTATCGCCCGATCAACAGGACAATGCCGTACGCAGGGAGGCGGAGGCATGACTGAAATCGGCCATTTCGTCGGCGGCAAGCCGGTGGGCAACGGGCACGGACGCTTTTCCGACGTCTTCAATCCAGCAACGGGTGAAATTGCCGGACGCGTCGCCTTGGCAACCGCCGCCGAGATTGACGCGGCGGTGCAGAACGCCAAGGCGGCGTTCCCCGGCTGGGCGCGCATGACGCCGCTGGCGCGGGCGAGAATTCTTTTCAAATTCAAAGAGTTACTAGAGAATCGCCGCGACGAGCTGGCGCGCATGATCGGCGCCGAGCACGGCAAGGTGCTGGGTGACGCTACCGGCGAAGTGACGCGCGGCATCGAGGTCGTCGAATTCGCCTGCGGTATTCCGCATCTGCTGAAAGGCGAATTCTCCGAGAACGTCGGCACCAACGTCGATTGCTATTCGGTGCGCCAGCCGCTCGGCGTTTGCGCCGGCATCACGCCGTTCAACTTTCCGGCCATGGTGCCGATGTGGATGTTCCCGGTGGCGATCGCCTGCGGCAACACCTTCATTTTGAAGCCGAGCGAGCGCGATCCGTCGGTGCCGCTGCTGTTGGCAAGGCTGCTGCTCGAAGCCGGCGCGCCGCCTGGCGTGCTTAACGTCGTCAACGGCGACAAGGAAGCGGTCGACGCGATCCTCAACCATCCCGACATCGCCGCGGTGAGCTTCGTCGGCTCGACGCCGATTGCGGAATACGTCTACCGGACCGGCACGACGACCGGTAAGCGCGTCCAGGCGCTGGGCGGCGCCAAGAACCACATGGTCGTGCTCCCCGACGCCGACATGGACCAGGCAACCGACGCGCTGATGGGCGCGGGCTACGGTTCGGCCGGTGAACGCTGCATGGCGATCTCGGTCGCGGTCGCGGTCGGCACCGCCGGCGACAAGCTCATGGAAAAACTCGCGCCGCGCGTGCGCGGCCTCAAAATCGGGCCCTATACAGATCCTGATGCCGAGATGGGACCGCTGGTGACCAAGCAGGCCTATGACCGCGTCAAAGGCTATGTGGATCTGGGCGTCAAGGAAGGCGCCACGCTGGTGGTCGATGGCCGCGGCCTCAAGTTGCAAGGCTACGAAAAAGGCTTTTTCCTCGGCGGCTGCTTGTTCGATCACGTCAAACCGGACATGCGCATCTACAAGGAGGAAATCTTCGGCCCGGTGCTGTCGGTCGTGCGTACATCCGATTACGAGCAGGCGCTCGGCCTGGTCAACGCGCACGAATTCGGCAACGGCACGGCGATCTTCACCCGCGACGGCGACGCGGCCCGCGATTTCGCCGCGCGCGTGCAGATCGGCATGGTCGGCGTCAATGTGCCGATCCCGGTGCCGGTGGCGTTCCACTCGTTCGGCGGCTGGAAGCACTCGCTGTTCGGCGACCATCACATGCACGGCTCGGAAGGCGTGCGCTTCTACACGCGGCTCAAGGAAGTGACCTCGCGCTGGCCCAAGGGCATCCGCGTCGGTGCCGAGTTCGTGATGCCGACGCTGCGCTGACGCGGGAAACGCTCGACACCGTTCAATTGAGCGCTAAGCTCTGGTCATGAACTGGTTCTTCAATATCGCGCTCTACATCATCGTCTGGTGGATCACCTTGTTCGCCGTCCTGCCGTGGGGCGTGAAGCCGGCGAACGAAAGCGACCAGGGTCACGACGCCGGCGCGCCGGCGCATCCGCATTTGCTGGCCAAGGCGATCGTCACCAGCTTCATCGCCTTCGGGCTGTGGTACCTCATCCGCTTCGGGCTGCTGTGGGAACTGGCGCGCATCCGCACCGAGACCTATGGATGAGCGCGAAATACTGCCGCGACGCGCCGGGTCACGAATTCCACGGTCCCTATCATGACGGCGAATATGGATTCCCCGCGCGCGACGACGCGGTGTTGTTCGAACGCCTGGCGCTTGAGATCAACCAGGCCGGTTTGTCGTGGCTAACGGTGTTGAAGAAGCGCGCCGCCTTCGCGCGCGCCTTCGCTGATTACGACATCGACAAGGTCGCGCGCTTTGGTGCGCGCGACATCAGGCGACTGCTCAACGACGCGGGCATCATCCGCAATCGGCTCAAGATCGAGGCGGTGATCGAGAACGCGAAACGGTTGAAGGCGATCCGCGTCAGTCACGGCTCATTCGCGTGCTGGCTCGACGCGCACCATCCGCGCTCCAAGGCCGCGTGGGTCAAGCTGTTCAAGGAGACGTTCCGCTTCACCGGCGGCGAGATCGTCGGCGAGTTTCTGATGAGCCTCGGCTATCTGCCGGGCGCGCACGTCGCGAACTGTCCGGTGTACGCGCGCGTGCTGCGTCTCAAGCCCGCATGGCATGCTACGCGCAACATGAAATAATTTTTAGCTTCGCGCTGTGGACAAAAAATTAGGCAAGACCCAACGGTCTTGCCATTAAGACGTTGCCGCCTTTTTTCGGGGCGGCTTATCGGTTTAGGGGATACCCCCACCGTCTTACGACGACCTTCCTCCCTAAACTTGGGCCCGGACGCTTTCTTGCGTGCGCCCCTTATGGCGGGACGGATGTTTGCGGATTCCGTTAGCCACGGCAAATGAAATTTTCTGGAACCGCTCTAATCATTATGGGCGTGCGATCGATCATAATTCGACGAAGCGGATGAGGAACAACAAGCCGAGGACGATGACCGCCGGGCTCGCTTCTTTGGTGCGTCCCGCCAGCAGCTTGATCGCGGCGTAGAGGATGAAACCAAAGGCGATGCCGTTGGCGATCGAGAAGGTCAGCGGCATGGCGATCGCCGTGACCACCGCCGGCGCATATTCGGTCACGTCGTCCCAATTGACCTCGGCGAGGCCGCGCGCCATCAGACACGCGACATAGAGCAGCGCCGGTGCCGTGGCGTAGGCCGGCACGGTTTCCGCCAAGGGCGCGAAGAACAGCGTCAGCAGAAACAATATCGCCACGACCACGCCAACCAGGCCCGTGCGGCCGCCGGCGCGCACGCCCGCGGCGCTTTCGATGTAGCTGGTGACCGTCGAGGTGCCGAGCAGCGAGCCGACCAGGGTCGCCGTCGAATCCGCGACGAAGACGCGCAGCAGACGTGGGATGTGTCCGTCCTTGCGGATCAGGCCAGCGCGATGCGCGACGCCGACCAGCGTGCCCGTATTGTCGAACAGGTCGACGAAGAAGAAGGCGAAGACGATCACCAGCACGCCGGCGTCGAGCGCGCCGCCGATGTCGAGCTTGAGGAAGGTCGGCGCGACTGGCGGCGGCAGCGAGGCGACGCCAAGGAACGACGAGACGCCGAACAGGATGCCGACGATGGTGGTCACCAGGATGGAAATGATGATCGCGCCCGGCACCTTGCGCGCGTCGAGCGCGACCATGAGCAGGAACCCGCCGATCGCCAGCAGCGTCGGTGGCGCCTTGAGGTTGCCCAGCGTCACGAAGGTGTCGGGCGAGGCGACGACGATGCCAGCGTTCTTGAGCGCGATGATGCCGAGGAACAGGCCGACGCCGGCGGAGATCGCCATCTTCTGCGATTGCGGAATGGCGTCGACGATCCATTCCCGCACGCGCGTCACGCTCAGCACCATGAACAGCACGCCAGAGATGAACACCGCGCCGAGCGCCACCTCCCACGAATAGTGCAGGCCCTTGACGACGCCGTAAGTGAAATAGGCGTTGAGGCCCATGCCCGGCGCCAACGCCAACGGATAGTTGGCGTAAAGGCCCATCACCAGCGTGCCGACGGCCGAGGCGACGCACGTCGCGACGAACACCGCGCCCTTGTCCATGCCGGCGTCGCCCAAGATCATCGGATTGACGAAGACGATGTAGGCCATGGTGAGGAAGGTCGTCAGACCCGCCACCACCTCGGTGCGCACGTTCGTGCCGTTCGACTTGAGCTGAAAATAGGTCTCGAGCATGGCTTCCCCCGTCGCCGTGATCGCCCTAGCGCGGCGTCATCTTGGCCTATCGCGCAGGCTTCGGCTAGAGTGCGGCGCCGTTTTCGCTCTCAGAAAGGCCCGACTCGCGATGCGCCTGTCCCAGTATTTCCTGCCGCTGCTCAAGGAGACTCCGAGCGAGGCGCAGATCGCGTCGCACCGCTTGATGCTGCGCGCCGGCATGATTCGCCAGACCGCCGCTGGCATCTACACCTGGCTGCCAATGGGTTTCCGCGTGCTGCAAAAGGTCGAGCAGATCGTGCGCGAGGAGCAGGACGCCGCCGGCGCGCAAGAGCTGCTGATGCCGACGTTGCAGCCGGCGGAACTCTGGCGCGAGAGCGGCCGTTACGAGGATTACGGCGAGGAGATGCTGCGTCTAAAGGACAGGCACAAGCGCGAGATGCTCTACGGTCCGACGAACGAGGAGTTGATCACCGAAATCTTCCGCCAGGCGGTGCGAAGCTATCGCGACCTGCCGAAGAACCTCTATCACATCCAATGGAAATTCCGCGACGAGGTGCGGCCGCGCTTCGGCGTCATGCGCGGCCGCGAATTCCTGATGAAGGACAATTATTCCTTCGACATCGACAAGGCGGCATCGCTCGTCTCGTACTTCCGCATGTTCAAGGCCTACATGAAGACGTTCAAGCGCATGGGCCTGACACCGATTCCGGTACGCGCGGCGACGGGGCCAATCGGCGGTGACCTGTCGCACGAATTCCACGTCCAGGCCGACACCGGCGAAAGCCAGCTCTATTTCGATAGCGAGATCGAAAAGCTCGATGAGGACAAGCTCGATCCGGCGAGCCCGACCGTGCAGGACGAAGTGCTGCACTGGTACGCCGCCACCGACGAAAAGCACGATCCGGCGGCGTTTGCGCGCGTGCCCGAGGCGCGGCGGCGCGAAGCCCGCGGCATCGAGGTCGGCCAGCTGTTCTATTTCGGCACCAAATACTCGGCGCCGATGAAAGCGACGGTCGCCGGCCCCAAGGGCGATACCGTCGCGGTCGAAATGGGCTCCTACGGCATCGGCGTGTCGCGCCTGGTGGGCGCGATCGTCGAGGCGTTCCACGACGACGACGGCATCATCTGGCCTGAAAGCGTCGCGCCGTTCCGCGTCGGCCTGGTCAATTTGCGGCCAAGCGACAAGGAATGTGGCGAAGCTTGCGAGCAGCTCTATCAGCGGCTGATGAAATCGGGTATCGACACGCTCTATGACGAGCGCGAGGAATCGCCCGGCGCCAAGTTCGCGGCCATGGATTTGATCGGCCTGCCGTGGCAGGTGGTCGTCGGGCCGCGCGGTCTCAAGCAGGGCGTGGTCGAGATCAAAGAGCGCAAGACCGGCGCCAAGCAGGAGCTGTCGCTCGATGCGGCCGTGGCGCGGCTGGTAGGCCTCCGATGATCCTCAGTGCCTTCGAACGGATGATTGCCTTCCGCTATCTGCGTTCGCGGCGGCAGGAAGGCTTCGTTTCGGTGATCGCAGTTTTCTCGCTCCTGGGCATCATGCTCGGTGTCGCGACGTTGATCATCGTCATGGCGGTGATGAACGGCTTCCGCGCCGATCTGCTTGGCCGCATTTTAGGCTTCAACGGCCATCTCACGGTCTATTCGGCGCCCGGCGTGCCGCTCACCGATTTCGACCAGATCGCTGCCAAGATCAAGGCGGTACCCGGCATCACCGCGGCCTATCCCGAGATCGAAGGCCAGGTGATGGCGACGTCGCGCAATCAATCCTCCGGCGTGCTGGTGCGCGGCGTCAGCGCACAAACCATCCAGGCGCAAAGCCTGATCGCCAAGAATCTTTCGCCCGACGCGCTCGCCGGCTTCAACGACGGCGGCATCATCATCGGCCAGCGTCTCGCCTTCAAACTCGGCGTTCGGCCTGGCGACAGCGTGACGCTGATTTCGCCGCAAGGCACGCCGACCGCCTTCGGCACCATGCCGCGCATCAAGGCCTATCGCGTCGCCGGCACGTTCAACGTCGGCATGTACGAATTCGACAGCGGCGTCATCTTTATGCCGCTGCCGCAGGCGCAGGTCTATTTCCAGCTGCCGAACGGCGTCTCTGAAATCTCGGTTTTCGTCGCCAAGCCCGACGACGTGCGCGCCTACGACCAGGCGGTGGCGAACGCGCTCGGCGGCGGCACGCGTATTTTCGACTGGCAGCAGAGCAACCTGTCGTTTTTCAACGCAGTCGAGATCGAACGCAACGTCATGTTCCTGATCCTGACGTTGATCATCGTCGTCGCCGCCTTCAACGTGATTTCGAGCATGATCATGCTGGTCAAGGACAAGGGCCGGGACATCGCGGTGTTGCGTACCATGGGCGCGACCCGCGGCATGATCCTGCGCATCTTCATGCTGTCGGGCGCGTCGATCGGCGTCGTTGGCACGGCGTTGGGGTTCGTCCTCGGCGTCGAGTTCGCCGCTCATATCGAAGCCATCCGCCAGGTCATCCAGAGCATCATCGGCACCAACCTGTTCGCGCCCGAGATCTATTTCCTGACCCAGATTCCGGCGCGCATCGACCCGTATGAGGTCGGCTCGGTCGTCGCCATGGCGTTGGCGCTCTCGTTCCTCGCCACAATCTATCCGGCCTGGCGGGCGGCGCGTCTAGATCCGGTCGAGGCGCTGCGTTATGAGTGACTTCGCGCTGGCGCTGCGCGACGTCGTGCGCACCTACGTTCAGGCCGGCAATAAGCTGCCGGTGTTGCGCGGCGTGAATTTCACGGTCAAGGCGGGCGAGATCGCGGCGCTGGTCGGCCCGTCGGGCGCCGGAAAATCGACCTTGCTGCATCTGGCCGGCCTGTTGGAAAAGCCCGACGGCGGCGCGGTGCTGCTCGGCGGTCGCGACTGTGGCGCCATGGGCGACGAAGAGCGCACGACCATCCGCCGCGCCACGGTCGGTTTTGTTTATCAGTTCCACCAGCTGCTGCCGGAATTTTCTGCCGCCGAGAACGTCATGCTGCCGCAGATGATCGCTGGCGTGAACAAACGCGCGGCGCGGGCGCGAGCGCTCGAGCTGCTGGGGCAGGTGGGCCTGACCGCGCGCGCCGATCACCGGCCGGCGCGGCTGTCGGGCGGCGAGCAGCAGCGCGTCGCCATCGTCCGCGCGCTCGCCAACCGGCCACAGCTGTTGCTCGGCGACGAGCCGACCGGCAATCTTGACCACGAGACCGCCGGCGAGGTGGTGGGTGTATTGCTCGACCTGGTTCGCCGCACCGGCCTCGCGGCGCTGATCGCCACGCACAATCTCGAGCTGGCGCGGCGCATGGACCGCATCCTCGCGCTCGAAGACGGCAAGGTCGCCGAGCGGCGGGCCGCGTAGTTCGCGACATCGAGCTCTTCGATGGTTTCGCGGGCGGCCAGATGGCCGCAAGCGCCAAATATTAGACAAATAAAACAACCGGTTATCGATTTGATGTCGATTGGTCGGCCGCTAAATAATTTTTCCAATCGATTGTAATGCGGGCGTTCGCGCCCCATTTGTTCTAATATCGGCTTCTCGGGCCACCGATCAAATCGGCGCCGAGCCCGCCGCGATCCGACAATGCCAGGGGTATCCGATGAAGCGCCTGATCACGGCCGCCACCAAGGGCGATCCGGATGCCGAATACAATCTCGGCGTCATGTACGATAACCGGATCGACGATCACGGCAACGCGGTCAATCCGACCGACGATAACGGCATTCCCATCGCCAGCAATCGCGCCGAGGCCATGAAATGGCTGCGGCGGGCGGCCGAGCATGGCCAGTCGCGTGCGCAGATGCGGCTGGCTGAGCTCTATGCCGCAGGGCCGGCCGCCGCCCGGAATTACGGCCGTGCCTGCCAGTGGTTCATCGTCGCAATGCATGGCCTCAATGGCGTCCACCGCCAGCGCGCACGGGATGGCTACGATAGCGTCCGCTCGCAATTGACGACGACGGAAATCCTGGCTGCGGAACGCCGGGCGCGCGACTGGGAACGCCGTCGCCGCGTAGTGAACCGGGCGACGGCGTCCACACCGCTCCAGGCGACGCAATGAAGCCGGAGCGGTTCCAGGCGGTCGCAATCGGCGTGATGGTGGTAATGTTGACGTGTACGGTGGTGGCTGCGGTCGTCGTCGCCGGCGTTTTCCATTGAGCGCTGCTGGCATGATCGGCACCGTCGCTTCGTTCAATATCAAGAGGCGCTTTGGCTTCATCACGCCCGAAGACGGCGGCCCGGCGATCTTCGTCCATATTTCGACGGTCGAGCGCGCGGGAATGAAGACGCTTACGGTTGGTCAGCGCCTCGTCTACGAGGTCAGTTTCGATCAAGGCGAGCGTTCGATGACCATCATCGGGCCGGCGCCCTGACGGGCGCGTGAGGGCAGGAGGCAGGCATGGAGCGGGAAACGACGATCGACCGCTTGGCGCGCGAGACGATCAAAGTGTACGGGCGCAGCGCCGGGATTATCGCCGACCAGCGCGCGGCGAGCTACATCGCGACCGGTGACTTCGGCCAATCGCGCGCCTGGCTCGAAACCGCCGCGGCGATCCGCCGGCTCGGTACGCGATCTGACGCGGCCGGGCAACTCGTTACCCTCCGGCCTCACTAATCACCTTCCGACGTCTTGACCATCGCGCGCGTTGTGCGAAGCTGACGCCATGGCGCATGCCGATTTCGTCCATCTGCGGGTTCACTCGGCCTATTCGCTGTCGTCCGGCGCCATCAAGATCAAGGATCTAGTCGCGCTCTGCCGTCGCCACGCCATGCCCGCGGTGGCAATCGCCGACTCGGGCAATCTGTTCGGTGCGCTCGAATTCGCGATGGCGGCGAGCGAGGCGGGCGTGCAGCCGATCGTCGGCTGCGAGGTCGGCATCCGGCGCAGCGAAGGCGACGGCGGCAACCGCGCCGCGCGCATCGGTCCGGCGCTGCCGCCCGATTCGGTGGTGCTGCTCGCGCAAAGCGAGGCGGGCTATCGCAACGTGCTCAAGCTGGTGAGCCGGTCGCATCTCGAAAGCGCGCCAGCCGAAGCACCCCAGCTCGATCTCGCGGCGCTCGACGGCCATACCGACGGCCTCATCTGTCTCGCCGGCGGTCCCAAAGGCCCGGTCGGGCGGCTCATCGGCGAGGGCCAGGCGTCGGCGGCCGAAGCGATCCTGACGCGGCTGGCGGAGCTTTTTCCGGGGCGGCTCTACGTCGAGCTCCAGCGCCACAACACTGCGACTGAGGAGCGGATCGACGCGGCGCTGATCGAATTGGCGCTGGCGCGCGATTTGCCCCTTGTTGCCACGAACGACGTCCATTTCGCCGAACGCGACGATTATGCCGCGCACGACGTGTTGCTGTGCATCGCCCAAGGCACGACGGTTGCCGACGGCAACCGCAAGCGGCTGACGCCCGAGCATTATTTCAAGTCGGCGAACGAAATGCGCATCGCCTTCGCTGATGTGCCTGAGGCCTGCGACAACACGCTGGTGATCGCGCAGCGCTGCGCCTTCATGCCGGAGCCGCGCCAGCCCATCCTGCCGCCGTTCAAAGGCGTGTCGGGCCGCGACGAGGCGGCGGAATTGCGCGAGGCCGCCGCCGCGGGCCTGGAACGCCGTCTGGCGCAGGGGCTCACGGCCGAACCCGACGCTGCACGGCGCGAAGCCGCGGCGGCGCCCTATCGCGAGCGGCTCGCCTACGAGCTCGACGTCATCGTCAAGATGGGTTTCGCCGGCTATTTCCTGATCGTCGCCGAATTCATCCAATGGGCCAAGGCGCAGAACATTCCGGTCGGTCCCGGCCGCGGCTCGGGCGCCGGCTCGCTGGTCGCCTGGGCGCTCACCATCACCGACCTCGATCCGCTCCGGCTCGGCTTGCTGTTCGAGCGCTTCCTCAATCCCGAGCGCGTGTCGATGCCTGATTTCGACATCGATTTCTGCCAGGACCGGCGCGACGAGGTCATTCGCCACGTCCAGGAGCGTTACGGCAGCGATCGTGTGGCGCAGATCATCACCTTCGGCAAGCTGCAGGCGCGTGCGGTGCTGCGTGACGTCGGCCGCGTTCTCGGCATGCCCTATGGTCAGGTCGATCGCATCTGCAAGATGGTGCCGAACAATCCGGCGGCGCCGGTGACCTTGCAGCAGGCGATCGACGGCGAGCCGATGCTGCAACAAATGCGTGACGATGATCCGCAGGTGGCGCGGCTGATCGAGATCGCCTTGCAGCTCGAAGGGCTCTATCGCCACGCCTCGACGCACGCCGCCGGCGTCGTCATCGGCGACCGCCCGCTGGACGAGCTGGTGCCGCTCTATCGCGATCCGCGCTCGTCCATGCCGGTGACGCAGTTCAGCATGAAGTACGTCGAGGCTGCCGGGCTGGTGAAGTTCGACTTCCTCGGTCTCAAGACGCTGACCGTGCTGGCCAAGGCGCGCGATTTGCTGGCGGCGCGCGGCGTGGCGCTCGATCTCGGCAGTCTGCCGCTCGACGACAGCAAGACCTTCCGGCTACTGGCGCGCGGCGAGACCGTCGGCGTGTTCCAGCTCGAAGGCACGGGCATGCGTGATGTGCTGAAAAAGCTCGATGCCGACCGTTTCGAGGATATCGTCGCTGTCAACGCGCTCTATCGGCCCGGTCCGATGGAGAACATCCCACGTTACATCGCGGTGAAGCACGGCAGCGAGCGACCCGAATTCATGCATCCCGACCTCGAGCCGATCCTCGAGGAGACCCAGGGCATCATCATCTACCAGGAACAGGTGATGGAGATCGCCAAGGTGTTGTCGGGCTATTCCCTCGGCAGCGCCGACCTGCTGCGCCGCGCCATGGGCAAGAAGATCAAGTCGGAAATGGAGGCGCAACGCAAACAGTTCATCGACGGCGCCAAAGCGCACGGCGTCAATGATCGCCTCGCGGAATACATCTTCGAGCAGGTGGCGAAGTTCGCCGGCTACGGCTTCAACAAGTCGCACGCCGCCGCTTATGCGCTGGTCGCGTACCAGACCGCCTATCTCAAGGCGAACTATCCGGTCGAGTTCCTGGCAGCGTCGATGACGCTCGACCTCGGCAACACCGACAAGCTCAACGTCTTTCGGCAGGAATGCGACCGGCTCGGTATCAAGCTGCTGCCACCCGACATCAACCGCTCCGACGTCGAATTCGCGGTCGAGGCGGCGGGCGAGGGCGGTGCGATCCGCTACGCGCTTGCCGCGGTCAAAGGCGTCGGCGCGGGGGCGATGCGCCAAGTTGTTGCCGAGCGTGCGGCGCACGGTCCGTTCAAGAATCTGTCCGATTTCGCGGCGCGCATCGATCCCAAGCATTTCAACAAGCGGCAATTCGAGAGCCTGGCGAAGGCCGGCGCCTTCGACGCCATCGCGCCCAACCGGGCGCAGGCCTTTGCCGCGATCGAGCTGTTGCTGCGCCACGCCAACGCCGCCGCCAACGAGCGCGCCAGCCAGCAGGTCAATCTGTTCGGCGGCGCTGCGGGTCCGGCCGCCGGCCCGGCCCTGCCAACGGTCACTGATTGGCCGCTGGCCGAGCGTCTCCAGAAGGAATTCGAGGCCATCGGCTTCTATCTTTCGAGCCATCCGCTCAGCCCGTACGGCAAGAGCTTGGCGCGGCTGGGCGTGGTCCGTTTCGCCGATCTTGGACGCCGACCGGCTGGCGCCGAGACGCGCGTCAAGCTTGCCGGCGTCGTCATCGGCAGCAAGGAACGCACCTCGGCGCGCGGCAATCGCTTCGCCTTTCTCCAGGTCTCGGATGCGAGCGGCATCTACGAGGTGATGGCGTTCTCGGAAGTGCTGCGCGACAGCCGTCCGCTGCTCGAATCCGGTCAGCCGCTGCTGGTCACCGCCGATGTCCGCGTCGAAGGCGACACGTTCCGCCTGACGGCGCAGCGCATCGAGGCGCTCGACAAAGTCGCCGCCGGTGCCGCGGCCGGCTTGCGGCTGGTGCTGGAGCGTGAAGAGGCGCTGGCTGGCGTGCGCAAGGCGGTTTTTGCCGAGAGCGGCGGCCGGGGGCGGGTGAGTGTGGTGGTGGCTTTGGACGACGCGCGCGAAGTCGAAATTGCGCTGCCGGGCGGCTTCAAGGTGACGCCGCGCCTCGCGGCCGTGCTCCAAACCGTGCCCGGGATCCGTGAAGTGGCGGAAATCTAGGCCGCCCGCCGCAACCGCCGTCGGCGCATTTGACGCGACACGACCGCGACGGCAAGCCGGCCGACGGAAGATTAACGATCCGCGCTTGACTTGACACTTCCGCGTTAACTATTTGGGCCTTGTGACCCAATATTTCGATTGGATTAGCCGTTTTCGCTCTTGCAACAGTAATCATTTCAGCTATATTAACATTACCTTTGGGTAATCTTAATGCGGCGCGAGTGGGAAACGCGCGCCGGATGACGGCAGGGGGTTGAGTCGCAATGGCGGGACGTAGCGGTGGCGCGCAAAGTCGCCCGGGGTGGGTACTCGAAGCCGACCTCGATCCAGTCGACGAGCAATTGCGGCGTCGGCGCTGGCGCATCCTGCGCGCGGTGCTGCCGATCGGCCACGGGCTCGATCCGTTGCCCACCTGGGTCAAGACGCCGGAGCAATTCGTCGGCTGGCTGATCGGCCGGTTGAGCCCGGCCGGCTTGCGGACCTATTTCGAGGATCTCGAAGAGATCGCCAAGCAGACCTGCGATCTCGAACTATTGCGGCTGGCGCGTCGCTATCAGGGCCAGCGCTGATTTTCGGCGAGACTCGACGCGTTGTCGCTTGAGCGTGACGGCAGAATCACCCTAAGGTTTCAGGCGGGTGACAGTGACGTGCCGGTGAGGGCCTCATGGGTTGCAGCGGCCAGGTAATTTGTCGGCAAGCCAAATTCTCGGTCGGCCAGATCGTGCGCCACCGGCTTTATCCGTTCCGCGGCGTGATCTACGACGTCGATCCGATCTTCAACAATTCCGAAGAATGGTATCAGTCGATCCCGGCTGACCGGCGGCCGTCAAAGGACCAGCCGTTCTATCACCTGCTGGCGCAAAACGCCCAAGGCGGTCCGTACGAGGCTTACGTCTCGGAACAGAATCTGCTGCCGGATTCCGAAAACGGCCCGATTAGCCATCCGATGATCGACGTGATGTTCGAGAAGATCGCGGGCGACCGCTATCAGCTGCGGCCGCAGCGCCGGCAATAAGGACGCCGCGCGCTACTTGCGCTTCCAGGTGAAGACCGAGGACACGGCGTAGTTCCACACCGAGCCGACGACCACGCCCGCGATGCTCGCGAGCCACGGAATGCCTTTGACCCCAGCCAGCCAGTTCGCATCGCCGGCGAAGACGAAGGCGGCGAAGCCGACATTGGCGACCGCACCCAGCGCGCAGATGACGTAAAACGAGAACAGGCCGCGCCACAGGCGCCACCCCTTGAGCCGCCGGTCGCGATAGGTGAAGACGTTGTTGAGGAAGAAGTTCGAGGTCATCGCCACCAGCGTGGCAATCGCCTGGGCGGCGATGAAGCCGAAGCCGGCCGTGAGCGTCAGCGACAGAGCGATCAAGTCGACAACGACGCCGATGGCGCCGATCAGCGCGAACAGCGCGAAGCGCACCGGCACGATATGGCCGACCAGCTTATCGGCCAGCAGCATGCCGAATTCCCAGGCCACCATCGTGTCGAGCTTGCTCTCGCCATAGCGGCGGGTGCGGAACTGGTACGGCAGCTCCTTGATCCGGGGCGTCGACGGCAGCGACGCGAGCAGATCGAGCAAGATCTTGAAGCCCTGGCCCGACAGGTTGCGCATTGCGGTTTCGAATACGTCGCGGCGCAGCATGAAGAAGCCGCTCATCGGATCGGCGATCTCGGTCTTGCAGATCAGGCGCGACAGCTTGGTGGCGAGACCGCTCATACCGGCGCGGGTCTTGTCCCATTCGCCGACGCCGCCGCCCGCGACGTAGCGCGAGCCGACGACGATATCGCAAGGCTCGTGGCGCAGGGCATTGAGCATGCCCGGCAGCAGTGATTCGTCGTGCTGCAAATCGGCGTCCATAACCGCAACGAACGGCGAGGCCGACGCCAGGATCCCCTCGATGCAGGCGGTCGACAGGCCGCGTCGGCCGATACGCTGCAAACAGCGGACGCGCGGATCGTTGCGGCCGATTTCGCGCACCGCTTCGGGCGTGCCGTCCTTCGAATCGTCGTCGACGAAGATCACTTCCCAGCGCGTGCCGGCGAGCGCCAGATCGAGGCGTTCGAGGAGCGGTGCGATGTTCTCGCGCTCGTTGAGCGTCGGAATGACGATAGTGAGGTCGGTGGCGCGCAACGGAAGGGGCTGCGGGTCGATCTTGCGGGCGGTGGCTTCGCTCATCCGAACAGGGTCCCTAAACGCAAAAATGCCTCGATTCGCCTTGATTCCTCAAGGCTTATCCGTCACAGGCAGGTCGCGGAACGGCCGGCATTGTAATAGGATCGCGACCCGCAGGAGGAACCTTACCAGCCCATGGTTAAACGCGCGTTGATCACCGGTGTGACCGGCCAGGACGGGGCATATCTGACGGAATTGCTGGTCGGCAAAGGCTATGCGGTGCACGGCATGCTGCGCCGGGCGAGCCTGTTCAACACCGACCGGATCGACCACCTCTATCACGACCCGCATGTCGCCGGCGCCAACCTGACCCTGCATTACGGCGACCTGTCGGATGGCACCGCGCTGCGCCGGGTGCTGGAAAAGGTCCAGCCCGACGAGGTCTATAATCTCGGGGCGCAAAGCCACGTCAAAGTGTCGTTCGAGGTGCCGGAATACACCGCCGACATCGATGCGCTTGGCACGTTGCGGCTGCTCGAGGCGTTGCGCGATCACGTCGCGCACGGCGGGCGCAAGGTCCGTTTCTACCAGGCGGGCTCGTCGGAGATGTTCGGCGCTGCCAAGCCGCCACAGCACGAAAAGACGCCGTTCGAGCCGCGCAGCCCTTATGCCGCGAGCAAGGCGGCGGCGCACTGGTATGCGGTGAACTATCGCGAGGCATACGGTCTGTTCATTTGCAACGGCATCCTGTTCAATCACGAGAGCCCACGGCGCGGCGAGACATTCGTTTCGCGCAAGGTGACGCGCGCTGCCGGACGCATCAAGGAAGGGCTGCAAGACAAACTCTATCTCGGCAATCTCGAGGCGCGGCGCGACTGGGGGTTCGCCGGCGACTATGTCGAGGCGATGTGGCTGATGTTGCAGCAGGACAAGCCCGACGATTACGTCGTCGCCACCGGCCAATCGCACACCGTGCGCGAGCTGGTCGAGATCGCTTTCGGCGAGCTCGGCCTCGACTGGAAGAAGCACGTCGACCTTGACGCACGCTATTTGCGGCCAACCGAGGTTGACGCGCTGCAAGGCGACGCATCGAAGGCGCGCAAAACGCTCGGCTGGCGGCCCACGATGGATTTCAAGACGCTGATCAAGCTGATGGTGACGCACGATCTCGGCCTGGCGCAGCAAGAGAAGACGCTGCAACGCGCGGGCTTCGAAACGCCGGCGCGCGGCGCCGCTTCGACGGGCGTCGGCTGATGCGTGAGCCGAAAACCGCACCGGCAGCGCCGGTGATCTTTCCCCTGGCGGGCAAGCGCGTGCTCGTCGCCGGCCATCGCGGCATGGTCGGCAGCGCGGTCGTGCGCCGTCTCGGCAGCGCCGGCTGCACGGTGCTGACCGCCGGACGGGCCGACGCCGACATGCGCCGGCAGGACGCCGTCGAGGCGCTGCTGCACAAAGCTAAGCCCGACGCGCTGTTCGTCACGGCCGCGACGGTCGGCGGCATCCTCGCCAATTCGACGCGACCGGCGGAATTTCTCTACGACAATCTGATGATCGCCGGAAATCTGATCGAGGCGGCGCGGCAGACCGGCGTCAAGAAGCTGCTTTATCTTGGCTCGTCGTGCATCTATCCGCG
>DASYYB010000047.1:0-14893 GCA_035934235.1 Allostellaceae bacterium
CAGATCGGGATTGACCAGCGTACTGACGTAAGCCTGATAGGCGACGGCATCGGCCGAGCGACCCGATCCGGGCCGATCCGGGCCCGGATCCGGACACAGCTTCGGCTCATCGCGGTCCGTGTCTGTTTGGGCCTGAGCGCCCGCGCGGCTTTGCGCCGCCGGTCGGCTGCTCGAGGCATAGCCGGGCAGGACGTCGGGATCGAGGACGACGGCGCCATCGACGACGCGGCCAAAGGCATTGCCGTTGTTGTCGCGAAAGATTCCGTCGGCGCCGTAGCGGCCGGAGAACAGGACGCTGCCATCGTCGCTGCGCGAAAGTGTGAGCACGCCGGTGCCGCGATCGAACTGGAACGAAATAGCGGCGTTGCCGGGAACTGCACCGTTCGAGATCAGGCTGCGGTTGGTCGGGATGAACAGCGTGCCGAGGAACGCCGTCGGCGCCGACAGCCGCGAGGCGATTGTCGCCAGTCCGGCGGCGACCGACGCGCTATCGGTTTCGAACAGGTTCGCTGCGGCGGATGCGGCGCTCGCAACAATGCCGCCAGCCGTCCATTCGCCGCCGCCCGGATTGCCCGCCGGCACGCGGGCCTCATCGGGGTTATAGCCCTTGGCGAGCGGGGCCAAGCGGGCGAGATAAGGATCGTCGAAAGGCGATGCCACCTGCCCGAAACGCTTCGTCGCCGGCAAGATGGACTTCCGCTCGGCGCGTCTCATTAGCTCCGCGCCGGCGCCAAGACCGACACAGACATAGCCCTTGGTGGACCGATGGACGAAGATGCGATCCGGCGTAACGACATTGCCGTCGGTGTCGATGGTGATCGGACGCGTCCTTTGGACGGTCGATTGCGCAAGTTCGGTCACCAAGCCTCCTCGAACAAAAGCGCTATGTAGAACAAAACAAGAACGTCGTCAAGACGAAACACGGCGCGGCGCCTGGCCACAACCAATTTGCTATTCTCCGCCGCATGGATGCGCGCCATATCAACGGCGAAATGCCAGCTAAGGAATCGAGCGCCGAGAAGCTGGCGCGGCTGCGCACCGAGTTGAACCGCCAAGGTATCGGCGGCTTCATCGTGCCGCGCGCCGACGAGCACCAGGGCGAATACGTGCCGCCGTCGGCTGCGCGCCTGGGGTGGCTGACGGGTTTCACCGGCTCGGCCGGGCTTGCGGTCGTGCTACGCGACAAGGCGGCGGTGTTCGTCGATGGCCGCTATACGCTTCAGGCTGAGGCGCAGGTCGATGGTGCGCTTTACGAACGCCGCCATCTGGTCGAGCAGCCGGCGACCGATTGGATCGCCGCCAACCTGAAAGCGGGCGAGACGCTCGGCTATGATTCCTGGTTGCTGACACCGGGCGAGGTAGAGCGTTATCGCGCCGCCTGCGCTCGCGCCGGCGGCAAGCTGACGCCGCTCGCTGCCAATCCGGTCGACGCCGTCTGGCGCGACCGGCCGGCGCCGCCGACCTCGCCGGCGGTGCCGCATCCGCTCGAATTTGCCGGCAAGAGCAGCGACGACAAGCGCCGCGAGCTGGCGCAGCGCCTGGTATCCGACAAGCTCGACGCCGCGGTGCTGACCGCGCCGGATTCAGTTGCGTGGCTGCTCAATATCCGCGGCGGCGACGTCGAATATTCGCCGCTGCCGCTGTCATTCGCGCTCCTCCATGCCGACGCCACGGTCGATCTGTTCATCGACCGGCGCAAATTGTCGCCCGAGCTGGCGCGGCATCTCGGCAATCAGGTCCGCCACAGCGAACCCGCCGAACTGGGCGCGGCGCTGGCGGCGCTCGGCGGCGGCAAGCAGCGCGTGCTGGCCGATCCGGTGACGTGCGCGTCGTGGATCTTCGATCGCCTGAGCGAGGCCGGCGCAACTGTCCAACGCGGCGCCGATCCCTGTCAGCTGCCCAAGGCGTGCAAGAACGCTGCCGAGCTTGCGGGTACGCGGCAGGCGCATCGGCGTGACGGCGCGGCGCTGACCCGGTTCCTGGCCTGGCTCGCGCGCGAAGCGCCGGACGGCAAGCTGGCGGAGATCGCCGCATCCGACCGGCTCGAGCATTTCCGCCGTGACGGCGAGCATTTCAAGGGACTGAGCTTCCCGACAATTTCCGGCGCCGGCGCCAACGGCGCGATCGTGCACTATCGCGCGTCGCGCGAGAGCGAGCGGCGGCTCGAGTCCGGCACGCTCTATCTGGTCGATTCCGGCGCGCAATATCTCGACGGCACCACCGACGTGACGCGCACGGTCGCCATTGGCACGCCTTCACCCGAGATGCGCGACCGCTTCACCCGCGTGCTCAAGGGCCATATCGCGCTGGCGTCGTGCCGGTTTCCGCAGGGCACCACGGGCTCGCAGCTCGATGCGCTGGCGCGCACACCGCTGTGGGAAGCCGGTTTGGACTACGACCACGGCACCGGCCACGGCGTCGGCTCCTATCTCGGCGTGCACGAAGGGCCGCAGCGCATCGCCAAGACGCCGAATGCGCAGCCGCTGTTGCCCGGCATGATCGTCTCGGACGAGCCGGGTTATTACAAAACCGGCGAATACGGCATCCGCATCGAGAATCTCGTCGTGGTGACGCCCGTCCACGGCGCCAATACGAACGGCAAGCCGACGCTCGGCTTCGAGACGCTGACGCTGGCGCCGCTCGACCGCGCGCTGATCGAGCCTGCGCTCCTCGATGCGGCCGAGGCCGCCTGGGTCGACGCCTATCACGCGCGGGTGCGGACAGAGCTCACGCCCCTCGTGGACAAGGAAACCGCCGCTTGGCTGGAGGCCGCGACCCGGAAGCTGTCCAGCACCTGACCGCTGTGGCACAATGGTCCAAGGCTTGCGAGGAACGCCATGATCCATCTGCACGACATCCGCTATGTCCGCATGGGTACCCGCGATCTCGACACGGCGATCACCTTCGCCACCAAGATCGTCGGGCTCGAGCTCGCCGCCAAGGAAGGCAAGTGGGCCTACTTCAAAAGCGACAAGGTGGCGGTGCGCGGCGACACGCGCGACCACACGCTCGCCTATTTCGAGGGCGATCCGGCCGATCACATCGTCGGCCTTGAGCTCAAGAATCCGGCCGATCTCGACAAGGTCGGCGCCGAACTCGAGAACGCCAAATATCCGGCGCGGCTCGGCACCAAGGACGAATGCGAGCAGCGCCGCGTCAAGGCGTTCATCGCGACGCAGGATCCGACCGGCAACAAGATCGAAATCGTGGCGCGGCCCTTCAACAGCGGCGTGCGTTATTTCCCGGGCCGCGACGCCGGCATCACCCATTTCAGCCATATCGGCCTCAACACCACCGATCCGAAACGCGACGAGAAATTCTGGACGACGGTATTCAACGCCCGCGTCTCCGACTGGCTCGACGACACGCCGCTGTTCCGCATCCACACCGCGCATCACTCGGTGGTGCTGTTCCCGACGACGCGGCCGGGCATCCAGCACATCAATCACCAGGTCGAGGATATCGACGACGTGATGCGCTCCTGGTATTTCCTCAAGGAGCGCAACGTCAACATCGTCTTCGGTCCCGGCCGCCATCCGCTCTCGGGCGCGATGATGGTCTACTTCGAAGGGCCCGACGGCATGGTGTTCGAGTATTCGGTGGGCGTGAAGCACATCATGCCCGAGGACGAGGCGACCTATCGGCCGCGCCAGTTCCCGTTCGAGCGCTATGCCCTCGACATGTGGGGCTCGCTGCCGACGGTCTCCGGCTTCGCAGAGAAGAAGCCCGAACGCGAGAAGATGCGCGTCGTGGTGTGAGCGCGGCCTAACCGCGCGCTATCAAGACTGATATCTGCGCGAAGACCGCAAGTCTAGGCACCTATCCGTTGCCTGAAATCCCGATCGCTAATCCGTCGAATCTTCGGCAATGCGCAACAGCGCCGAGGGTCTGCAGATGGTCAGGCGCCGGTTCCGGCTGACCAGAAGTCCATCCTTTTCCCATGCGGTCAGGATGCGGCTCGCGGTGTGAACGGTCGTTCCCGAGATATCCGCTACATCTTTCCGCCGCAGCGGAAATTCGATCACCGTTCCATCGGTCGTATTGTGGCCGGCCTGGCGGGCGAGCCGCAGGACGGCATGAGCGACGCGGCGCTCGACTCGCTGGGTTGACAGCTCGCGCAGCCGTTCCTGCACCTCCTGAAGCCGCTTGCCGATGACTCGGATCACGTTGGCGGCGATTCGCGGATGGCGGTCTATGAGTTCAAACAAATCGACCTCGCTCCAGCTCGCCTCCGACGAATCCGCAAGGGTGACGGCGTCGGCCGGATAGCGACCGTTGGTGAACAGGCCGACGGTCCCGAATGTCTCTCCCGGGCCGATGAAGCGCACGATGATCTGCTCGCCGTCGCCTCCCGTCTGCGTGATGCGCACGCTTCCTTCGATCAGCACGTGGGCTCGCTCGCATGCGTCGCCCTGGCTGAAGATATGGGTACCTTTGGGAAGCCGTCGTGTACGTGCTGAGGCCGCCACCTCTCCCAGCGCAGCCGGGCGCAGACCCGCGAAAAGCTCCGATGTGGCCAGCACATGAGCGGCAAGCTCGCCCGATCCGGTCATGCTCGAATCCTAGCCGTAGTCGCAGAATAACGGCAGTGGGTTTGCTCCAGCGCAAACGCGGACATCGCTCGCCGCGGTAGACTTTGGACGATTCCATGCAGAAGTGGCGCATATGCGCTCTCGGAGCTTCTGTCATAACTGTCTCAAGGACATGCGTTGCGGGAGCAATCCATGACGGACGTGATCGTTGCCAGGGCACTGCACGTTCTGGCCGTGGTGATCTGGATCGGCGGGCTAACCATGGTTACGACCGTGATATTGCCGGCCGTGCGGCGCGGCGCTTTCGGCCCCGACCGATTGCAAGCATTCCAGGCGATCGAGCACGGCTTCGCCTGGCAGGCGCGTAGCGCCATTATCGTGGTCGGTCTTACCGGCCTCTACATGGTGTGGCGGCTCGATTTATGGGATCGTTTTCGCGCGGCCGCATACTGGTGGATGGACGCGATGGTTTGCCTGTGGCTGCTATTCGTCTTCGTTCTGTTTATCGCCGAACCATTCATTCTGCGCCGTCACTTTCGGTGTTGGGCGCTGGCACGGCCCGATATCGCCTTTGCGTGGCTGCATCGCGGCCATTGGTTTTTACTGGTGCTGGCCTCCTTCACGATCCTCGGCGCGGTCGCGGGAAGCCAAGGATGGTCGGTTTTCTGACAGACGGCGGAAAGGCTCGCCCGATGACCGCATGGTGGAGACATGTTTGAGGGAATGCGGCAGGCAACATCACGAGAGAGCTAAACCATGACGCTCAATGCCGAACGCATCGGCCGGCCGGCCGAGGATCCCGTTAGCAACGTCCTCAAATGGGTGTTGCTGGCAATTGCGATTCTCACCTTCGGCCTCATGGCCTGGGCGACGGCTGTGACCTATCGGACTGCGCCGCCGCAGCCGTCGCGTTTCGTCGCGCCCGGCGGCCGCGTGCTGATGACCGCGGACGATATCGTCGCAGGCAAGGGCGGGTTCCAGAAGGCCGACTTGATGGATTATGGCAGCCTCTACGGCATGGGCTCCTATTACGGTGAGGATTACACGGCCGCGATCCTGGTACAGATCGGAACGCTGGTTCGCGACAATCTCGCGCACAAGAATTTCGGCAAACCTTTCGTTTTGCTTCCGGCCGAACAACAGGCCGCCGCCACCGTCGCTATGCAGCACGCGCTGCAAGGCGTCGATCTGACGAAAGAGACGGTCGTCTTACCCGACGCGGTCGCGTCCGCTTTGACCGATATACGCGACGGAACCGCCACGACGCTCGATGTCGCCAATCCATCGACGGGCTGGACGCCTGCCTATAGCCTGACGCCGGAACTTGCGCGGCAGACGGCGGATTTTCTGGTGTATTCCGCGCTGACCACCGTGGCGCGCCGTCCCGGCGTCAGCTGGTCCTGGACGGAAAACTGGCCCTATGAGCCGCTGGTCGGCAACACGCCGACCGCCAACACCTTCCGTTGGACCTGGATGAGCTTCTGCTTCACCTTCTTTGCCTTCGGTCTCGTTCTCTTCATCTACGAATTTTTTCTGAACAATCCCGACGACGCACCAATGGACCCGGTTCTGTCCTCGTTCCGGCCATTGACGCCAAGCCAAAAGCGGATCGGGAAATATTTTCTGGTCGTGGCGGGCCTTCTGCTGGTGCAGATCGGCGCCGGCACGATCATGGCGCATTCCTATTACGACCGGACGAGCTTCTACGGCATCCCAATCAACGACTTCTTGCCCTTCAACTTCCTGCGCGACGTCCATATCCAGGCGCCGATCGTCTGGATCGGACTGGCATGGATCGGGGCAGGGCTGTTCCTTGCACCCGCCATCGCGGGCGGGGAGGAGGCCAAAGGCCAGCACATCTGGGTCAATGTCCTGTTCTGGGTGACGCTGCTGGTCGTCGCCGGTGCGTTGATTGGCGATTATCTCGGCATCATGGGCGTGATCGAACGCGGCTGGTTCTGGTTCGGCAATCAGGGTCTTTCCTATATCCAGCTTGGCCGCTTCTGGCAGATCGGCTTCTTTCTCGGACTCGCGTTCTGGAGTCTACTGGTGATGCGCGCGCTGTGGCCGAGTAAGCCGTTATGGCGCAAGGCGGCGGGGCAGTTCTGGACGGGCCGCATCCGGCTGGAACATCTGATCTGGGCCTCCACGATCAACATCGCCGCACTTTATGCCTTCGGCATGATCCCGCTCACCGGCATCGAGAAGTCCTTCACCATCGCGGATTTTTGGCGCTGGTGGGTGGTCCATCTCTGGGTCGAGCAATCCTTCGAGTTCTTCGCCGCGTCCATGAGCGCCTATCTGTTGATGGCGGTGGGACTGGTTTCGCGCAAGCTCGCCGAGCGGGCGACCTATTTCGAGATCATCCTGATCTTCCTCGGCGGCGTCATCGGCACCGGCCACCATCTTTACTGGGCGGGTGGGCCCAGCATGTGGGTGCCGATGGGCAGCATGTTCTCCTTCATCGAGGTATTGCCGCTCGTGCTGCTCATCATCGAGGCGATCAACAATTACCGGCTCATGCGCGCACATCGCGAATTCAAGTATCGGCTGGCCCAGACTTACATCATCGGTGCGGCGTTCTGGAATTTCGTCGGTGCGGGCGTGTTCGGCGGCGGTACGCTCAACGCTCCGCTCGTCAATTACTACGAGCACGGTACTTTTCTGACGTTGAATCACGCCCACACCGCGTTGTTCGGTGCGTTCGGCGAATTGGCGATCGGGCTGGTTTATTTCTGCCTGCGCTATATCGCAGCCGATCGCTACCGATTCAGCGAGAAAGCAGGCCTGTGGGCATTCTGGCTCTATAATGGGGGCGTGGTCCTATGGATACTTCTGAATTTTTTTCCCATCGGCTGGCCACAACTCGACGCCGTTTATGAGCACGGACTCGCTTATGCGCGCAGCAGCGATTTCTACAATACGACGCTGTTTTGGCAGTGGATGCGGCTACCGGGAGACGTGGCGTTCGCCGCCGGCGCGCTGCTGATGGCGTGGGACTTCCTCGTCAAGTTACGGCCGCTGTTCCCGCAAGCCGTGGATCGCCTCATCTTTCGAACTCCGCTGAAAACCGAGTCCAGCGTCGGAGTGGCAGAGTGATGCCGGATAGGCACTACCTTGTGTCGGCATGAAGCCCGTGGTTTGAACGCGGCGCGACTCAGCCCCGCGCCAGCTTCAGCCATTCGTCTTCGCTCAGGATTTTCACGCCAAGCTCGCGCGCTTTGGTGGCCTTCGAGCCCGGATCGGCGCCCATCACCACGTAATCGGTCTTGGCCGAGACGCTCGAAGTGACGGTCGCGCCCAATGTTTCGGCGCGCGCCTTGGCTTCGTTGCGCGACACCGATTCGAGCGTGCCGGTAAAGACGATGGTCTTGCCGGCAAGCGGCGCCGCGCCGGCCGTCGGCGGCACATAGTCCTGGATCTCGAGTTCGCTTTCGAGCGCGTCGAGCACCTTCTGGTTATGCCGCTCGGCGAAGAAACCGACGATGTCGGTCGCGGTGTCCTCGCCGATGCCGTGCAGGTCGTTGAGCTCTTGCCACGCCGCGCCGTCGTGGTCCTTCGCCTCGGTCATCGCCTGACGCCAGCGCTTGAAGCTGCGGTAGTGCCGCGCCAGAAGCTTGGCGGTCGCTTCGCCGGTCTGCGGAATGCCGAGCGCATAGATGAACCGCTCAAGCGCGATCTTTTTGCGCGCCGCAATCGCATCGATCAGCTTGCGCGCGCTGGTTTCGCCCCAACCTTCGCGATCCTCGAGTTGCGCCGCCTTGAGCCGGAAAATGTCGGCCGGCGATCGGATCAGCTTGTCGTTCCAGAACTCGTTGATGTGCTTGTCGCCGAGGCCTTCGATGTCGAAGGCGTTGCGCGATACGAAATGCCGCAGCCGTTCGACCGCCTGGGCGGCGCAGATCAATCCGCCGGTGCAGCGCCACGCGGCTTCGCCTTCCTCGCGCACGGCGAGGCTGTCGCACACCGGGCATTTATGCGGAAATTTGAAGTTCGGCCGCTTGTCGTGCTTGGCATCCTTGAGGACCTCGACGATCTGCGGAATGACGTCGCCGGCGCGTTGCACCACGACGGCATCGCCTTCGCGGGCGTCGAGTCGCGCGATCTCGTCCTCGTTGTGCAACGTCGCGTGGCTGACGACGACACCGCCGACGGTCACCGGCTCCAGGTCCGCAACCGGCGTCAATGTGCCCTGGCGGCCGACCTGGATACGGATGTGCTTGAGAATCGTCTGTGCCTGCTGTGCCGGAAATTTATGCGCGATGGCCCAGCGCGGCGCGCGACTGACGAAGCCCAGCCGCTCCTCCAGATCGAGGTCGTTGACCTTATAGACGACGCCGTCGATGTCGTAGGGCAGGGCGGCGCGCTTTGCCGCCATGTCGCGATGGAAGGCGAGCAGCTGCTCGACGCCATGGCAGAGCTTGGAATGTGGATCGGTGGCGAAGCCCCACACCTTAAGCTGCTTGAGCGCGTCGGAATGCGATTTGGCAAACGGCGCGCTGGCCTCGCCCCAGGCATAGGCGAAGAATTTGAGCGGCCGATTGGCGGTGATCGTGGGATCGAGCTGGCGCAGCGAGCCGGCGGCGGCGTTGCGCGGATTGGCGAACAGCGGCTCGTCCGCCTTCTCGCGTTCCTGGTTGAGCGCGGCGAAGCCGGGATGCTCCATATAGATCTCGCCGCGCACCTCGATGATGCCGGGCCAGCCATGGCCGGCCAGGCGCTTCGGAATGGTGCCGACGGTCTCGACGTTGCGGGTCACGTCTTCGCCGGTGACGCCGTCGCCGCGTGTCGCCCCCAGCATCAGCTTGCCCTTCTCATAGCGCAGCGAGCACGACAGGCCGTCGATCTTGGGTTCGGCCATCACGGCGATGCTGTCGGGCTCGACGCGCTTCAAATCCTCGGGCGCGCGGAAGAAATTGCGCACGCTCTTGAAGAACTCGCGCACCTCGTCCTCGTTCATCGCATTGTCGAGCGACAACATCGGATGCGGATGTCGCACCTTGGCGAAACCCGTCGCCGGCGGCGCGCCGACGCGCTTCGAAGGGCTGTCGGCGCGGACGAGGTCCGGGAATCGTGCCTCGATCGCGGCGTTGCGCCGCCGCAACGCGTCGTAGTCGGCGTCGGAAATCTCCGGCGTGTCTTTCTGGTGATAGAGCCTGTCGTGCCGCACGATTTCCGCGGCGAGGCGCTTCAGTTCCGCCTTGGCTTCGGCTGTGCTGAGCTTGTCGACCGCGGTTTCGTCCGATGGCGCGCGGCTCACGCCGGCGCTCCGGCCATCAGCGAGGCAGCAGCGGCGCGGGCTTCGGCGGTGATCGACGCGCCCGACAGCATGCGCGCGATTTCCTCGCGCCGCGCGTCGGTCGACAGTTCTTCGACGCGTGTCGAGGTCTTCTGCGCCGCCTGGCTTTTCTCGACACGCCAATGATGCGCGCCGCGCGCCGCCACTTGCGGCGAATGGGTGACGACCAGGACCTGGAGTTCCTGGCCGAGGCGATGGAGGCGGTCGCCGACCGCCGCCGCGACCGCGCCGCCAATACCGCTGTCGACCTCGTCGAAGACCAGGGTCGGCACGGGCGATGTGCGCGCCAGCACGACCTTGAGCGCGAGCATGAAGCGCGACAACTCGCCGCCCGATGCGACCTTGGCCAAAGGCCCGGCCGCTGCGCCAGGGTTGGTCGCGACTTCGAAGTGCACGCGTTCGCGGCCATGCGGACCCCATTCGGCCTCGACGAGCGCGGTCAGCGCCGTGACGAAACGCGCTTTTTCGAGCTTGAGGGGCTTCAATTCCTTCATCACCGCCGGATCGAGCTTGGCGGCGGCGGCGCGGCGTGCGGCCGAGACCTTGTCCGCCGCCTTGACGTAAGCGTCGCGGGCCACGTTCACAGCGCGTTTGAGCGCATCGACGCCGTCGCCGCCGGCCTCGAGCGCGCCGAGCTTGGCGCCGATCTCGGTACGCAATCCGGCCAGGCCATCGACCGCCACATTGTGCTTCCGCGCCAGCGCACGCAGGGCAAAAAGCCGCTCTTCGATCTGTTCCAAACGATTCGTATCGCCGCCGAGCATGCGGGCCTGGTCTTCGAGTGCGGTCACGGCTTCGCGCGCTTCAACGGCGGCGCGTTCGAGCGCGGCCGCGGCGGCGTCGAGCCGGCCGCCGGCCTTGTCCTTGACGCGCGCGACCTGACGCAGCGCGGCCTGCAACGCGCGCTCGCCGCCACGCTCGCCGGCGAGCTCGGTTAGGGCCGATTCCAGCGCCTCGGTCAAACGTTCGCGGTTCTGCATCACGGCCCGTTCGTCGGCCAAGCCGGTTTCTTCGCCCGGCTTCGGGTCGAGCGCGTCGAGTTCGGTCATCGCGTGCCGCAGGAACGCCTCTTCGGCTTGCGCTGCCTGGAGCCGTTGCACCGCGGTTTCATGGTCGGCAACGGCCGCGCGCCAGGCTTGCCAGGCGCCGGCCAGCGTCCGGCTGTCGCCGTCGGCGACGCCGTAAGCATCGAGCGCGTCGCGGTGGGTCGCGGGATCGAGCAGGCCGCGCTGCGCGAACTGGCCTTCGATCTCGACCAGCGCCTCGCCGACCTGGCGCAGCAACGCAACGCTGACGGGCTGGTCGGCGATAAAGGCGCGGCTGCGGCCGTCGGCGCTGACGATCCGCCGCAGCACCAGCGTGTCGTCGTCGACGGTTACGCCGGAATCTTGCAGCGCGGCGCGTGCCGGATGTTTGGGCGGCAAAGCGAACTCGGCGCTTACCGTCGCTTGCTCGGCGCCGCGGCGCACCAGCCCACTTTCGGCGCGCACGCCCAATGCCAGGCCAAGCGCGTCCAAGAGGATGGATTTGCCGGCGCCGGTCTCACCGGTCAGCACGCACAGTCCCGATCGGAATGAAAGATCGAGCCGGTCGATCAGCACGACGTCGCGGATGGAAAGGCCGATCAGCATGGCCGCTAAATGATATCGCCGCGCTCCGGCCGAGGCCAGCGGGGCGGGATGCGATACGACTCGTCTAGAAGACGAAGCCCAGCATCCTACCGAACCAGCCTTCGTTGTTCTCTTTGGCGCTCGCTGCCGCCGGTGGCGTTGCCGTCGACGGAGCGGTGCCACCGGTGACGGCGACTTCTTGGCCGGTCACCAACGTATAGGTGGCCGCGTACCATGGGTTGCCCGGATAGTTGTAGCCGAGCACGGCGGCGGTGCGTTTCGCTTCGTCCTTGAGGCCGAGAGCCAAATAGCACTCGGTCAAACGCTCGAGCGCTTCGGGGACGTGCGTGGTCGTCTGGTACTTGTCGATCACCGTCTTGAAGCGGTTCAGCGCCGCCAGGTAATAGCCCTGCTTCTCGTACCAGCGCCCGATCTCCATCTCCTTGCCGGCGAGGTGGTCGCGCGCCAGATCGATCTTGAGGTGCGCGTCGCGTGCGTACGGGGTGTTGGGGAAGCGGCGCACGACCTCTTCGAGCGCCTGCATCGCCTGTTCGGTGGTCTTCTGGTCACGGCCGACATCCTCGATCTGGACGTAATAATCGAGCGCCTTGAGGTAATACGCATAGGCGACGTCGCGATTGCCCGGATGCAGCTGGATATAGCGGTCGGCGGCGACGATCGAATCGTCGTATTTGTCGGCCTGATAAAGCGCATAGGCCGACATCAGCTGCGCCCGTGTCGCCCAGACCGAATAAGGATGCTGCTGCTCGACTTCGTCGAACCCGTCAGCGGCCTTGGAATAGTCCTCCTGCGCCAGCAGATCCATCGCCGAGTTGTAGAGCTCGTCGACCGGCTTCTCGACGTAGGTATCCTTCTTCTGGCTGGAGCAACCGGATAGCGCGACGGCAAGCAGCACGCCGCCGATCAGGGCAGCCGTACGGCTACCTGCGGACGTTCGCATGAATTGACCAAGAGATCCCACGGCCGGTTCTTATACCATGGTGAGTCGGCGTGGGAAAACGGGGGCCGGGCGGTTGCGGCTAGGTTTGAGGTCGAGTCGGCTCAGGCGACCGCAGCGGCCGGCGCCTGCTCGGCGCCCGCATAGCACCACGCCGTACGGTCGGCGAAGAGCGCCGCCAGCAGCTGGCGATTGAGCGCATGACCCGAGCGTGTGCCGTGGAAATGGCCGAGCAGCGGTGCGCCGGCCAGATAGAGGTCGCCGATCGCGTCCAGCATCTTGTGGCGGACGAACTCGTCGACGTAGCGCAAGCCTTCCTCGTTCAGCACGCGATCGCCGGCAACGACCACCGCGTTATCGAGCGAACCGCCGCGGGCCAAGCCGGCTTCGCGCATGCGCTCGACCTCGTCGAGGAAGCCGAAGGTTCGTGCCGCGCTGAGCTCTTGCTTGAACGTGGCGGGACAGGGCGACAGCGTCAGCTCCTGGCGCCGGATGGCACTGGACGCGAAATCGATGGCGAAGCTGACCGCAAACCGGTCGCTCGGCGCCAGCACCGCCGACTTGCCCGGCGTGCCGACGGAAACCGGTTTGAGCACCCGGATGACGCGGCGCGGCGCGTCCTGCTCGGTCAGGCCGGCGCACTCGATGAGAAAGACGAACGGCGATGCGCTGCCGTCCATTACCGGAATTTCGGGCCCGTCGAGCTCGACCGTGACGTTGTCGACTTCGAGGCCGGCCAGCGCCGCCATCAGATGCTCGACCGTGCCGACCGAAACGCCCTTGCTGTTCGTCAAGGTCGTGCACAACGGTGACTCGACGACGTTACGCCAGTCGGCGGCGATTTCGGTGTTGCGGTCGCCGCGATAGAAGCGGATGCCGGAATCGGCCGCGGCCGGGCGCAGCACCATCTCGACGTGCGCGCCCGAATGCAATCCGATCCCACGGCAATGAATTGGCGCTTTCAGCGTCTTCTGCATGCCAGAACTTTGGACCATTTCCCCAATCACTCCTGAACGAGCCAAGGCGTAACGGTCGCCTTATAGGGCTGCAAATCACTCTTTATTTCAGTTTGTGACGGAGATTTACTTGTTAAATCAGATAGTTAGATAAAAAAACCAAAGGCCGCGCCGGCCCGCGGACACCGTCTCCGGCGCCCGCGGGCTGCGGGAATCGTTCAGTTCGCCTGGCGACGGAGGAAGGCTGGGATTTCCAGCAGATCTTCGTCCTTCGCCCGCGGCCGTTCCGCCGCCGGTTCCGGCCGGGTGGCAACCAGCGTCGGTTGCGTCGGCTGGATCGGCGCCGGTACGGCTTGCGGCCGCGCTGCCGGTGCCGCTTCTACCGCCTTGACGACCACCGGCTCGTCCTGCGGATGCAGCAAGCGGCCCGCGTTAGCGACCCGCTCGAACAGGCTCGGCGTCCGCTTGGCTTGCGGCGCCGGCCGTTGCTGCTGGCGTGCGCCGTTCGCGATCGCCGCGTCGGCGAAGGCGTTGGGCGCCGTTACCGGCCGCACGGGCGCCGGACGGACCATCACCGGCTCGACCGGCTGACGTTGCGGCATGAAGCTGCCGCGGCTCAACGCCTGGGCCTCGATCGCGTCAACGCGCGGCATGGCGGCGACCGCCGCGGCCGGGGCCGACTCGACCACGTCCGGCTCGGGCTCCGGCTCCGGTGCCAGCACTGGCGCGGCTGCGACTGGCTGCGCCGCGTAAGACATCGCCATTGCCGGGGCCACCGCCGGCACGGCTGTCGGCCGTGCGGTTTGGATAGCGGCGTCGCGCGCCGCGCGCTCTCTCTGCACCAGTTCGAGCGGCTTCGGATGCTCCATCTGGTCGGCGTCGATGCCGGTCGCCACCACGGAAATCCGCATGCGACCCGCGAGCTTCTCGTCGAACGTCGAACCGAAGATGATGTTGGCTTCGGGATCGACTTCCTCGCGGATGCGGTTGGCGGCCTCGTCGACCTCGTAGAGGGTCATGTCGGGTCCGCCGGTGATGTTGATGAGGACGCCGCGCGCACCCTTCATCGACACGTCTTCGAGCAGCGGGTTCGAGATCGCCGCTTCCGCCGCGTCGATCGCGCGGCGATCGCCTTCGGCCTCGCCCGTGCCCATCATCGCCTTGCCCATCTCGCGCATCACAGCGCGGACGTCGGCAAAGTCGAGGTTGATGAGGCCTTCCTTGACCATCAGGTCGGTGATGCAGGCGACGCCCGAATAGAGCACCTGGTCGGCCATCGCGAAGGCGTCGGCGAAGGTGGTCTTTTCATTCGCGACCCGGAACAGGTTCTGGTTCGGAATGATCAGCAGCGTATCGACCACCTTGTGCAGCTCGGTGATGCCGGCTTCCGCCGTGCGCATGCGGCGCTGGCCTTCGAAGTGGAAGGGTTTTGTCACCACGCCGACGGTCAGGATGCCGGCGTCCCGCGCGGTCCTGGCGATGACGGGGGCAGCCCCCGTGCCGGTGCCGCCACCCATGCCGGCGGTGATGAAGACCAT
>DASYYB010000068.1:0-10227 GCA_035934235.1 Allostellaceae bacterium
GCCTTGTCCCAGGCGGTACGGAGATTGCCGGCGACGGCGACGCCGCATGGATTGCCGTGCTTGACGATGACCACCGCCGGCTCGGCGAATTCGGCCGCGAGTTCGAATGCGGCGTCGGTGTCGTTGAGATTGTTGTAGCTCAGCTCCTTGCCCTGGAGCTGATGCGCCGTGGCGACGCCTTTGCGTGCGCCGTCGCCGACATAGAACGCTGCGTGCTGGTGCGGGTTTTCGCCGTAGCGCAGCGTCTGCTTGCGCGCCGCCGCCAGGATCAGCGCCTCGGGGAACTCTTCGCCGGATTGACGCGCCAGCCACCAGGCGATTTCGGCGTCGTAAGCCGCGGTGCGCGCGAAGGCGCGCTGCGCCAAATGGCGGCGCAAATCCAGGGTCGTCGCGCCCTTATGCGTGTCCAGCTCGCGGACGATGGAGTCGTAGTCCGCGGGGTCGGTCGCCACCACGACGTCGGCGTGGTTCTTGGCGGCGGCGCGGATCAGCGACGGCCCGCCAATGTCGATATTCTCGACGCATTCGTCGAACGGCGCGCCGCGCGCGACCGTCGCGGCGAAGGGATAAAGATTGACCACGACGAGATCGATCGGTGCGATGCCGTGCCGGGCGATCGCATCCATGTGCGCGCGTTCGCCGCGCTTGGCCAGGATGCCGCCGTGGATCGCGGGATGCAGGGTCTTGAGCCGGCCGTCGAGCAGCTCGGGAAATTTGGTGACCGTCGCGACTTCCTCGACCGCGAGGCCGGCGTCGGCCAACGCCTTGGCGGTGCCGCCCGTCGAGACGAGCGCCACTTTGTGGTGCGCGAGCGCCTGGGCGAAGGGTACGAGGCCGGCCTTGTCGGAAACCGAAATCAGCGCCCGTCGGATCGGGCGAAGGCGGGGTTCGGACATGGAATTTCCGCGCAAAAGGCAGCGCGACCATAAGGCGATGCCGCTCTGGGCGCACGGTCAGCGGGCGAAGATCGCGCCGTAATGATAGGGCGGCAATTCCACGATCCGCGCGAGCTTGAGTCCCGCCGGCGCGACGCGTGCAACGGTTTCGTCCGGCGACAGGCGGAGCTCGGTGCGCGGTCCGCGCGGTTCGCCCGACACCTTGGTTTCCTCGCGCGGCCGCTTGTGCCAGTTGATGATGCCGAAATGCCCGCCGGGCTTGAGCACGCGGCGGACCGCTTCGGCGAGCCGCGCCGTCTCCGGCACGCCGTGAAAGGCGTTGCCGATCAGCACGTAGTCGACCGTCCGCGGCACCAGGCCGGCGATGTCATACGCGTCGCCTTCGATGAAGGCGCAATTGGTCGCGCCCGTCGCCGAGACGCGCACCTGCGCCATGTCGAGGAATTTGGGATCGAGGTCGATGGCGACGACGTGGCTGGCGATCACCGCCAGCGGCGCGGTGAACCAGCCGTCGCCGCAGCACAAATCGATCACGTCGAAGCCGCGTTCGATGCCCATCGCGGCGAGCACGCCGGCCGGATCGGGCCACAGCGCCGGCCACCAACCTGCGGTCGGCATCTCGGTGCCCTGGAAAAATCCGGCTCGCTCGTTCACGCCGTTACTCCTCGGTGGGCTTCTCGCCCTTCTTGGCCTCGCGCTTCAAGGCCCATTTGACGGCGGCGCCGGTCGAACCGGCGTGGCCGTCGAGCACGATCTGCTGCGTCTTGCGCATCGCGCCGTCGCCGAGATAGACGCTCTCGGCGAGGTTCATCACCGCGCCCGCCGCCTTCAGCCGCCAGAATACGCCGCTCGGCGATTTCAATAGCACGGCGTTGCCGTCCTGCGTCGTCGAAGCCTGCACGTCGGGATGCAGGTGGAAGCGGATGGCGAAGCCGTGGCCGCGCGGCGGGCCGTTGCCGACGACCACCAGGCGGTCCTCGCCGCGCAGATCGTCGCCGTCGGCGGCGAGGTACAGCTCGCGCTCATGGCGCAGGCCGAAATTCGGCACGTAGCCGGTGTGGCTGCCGCCGACCCAGATATTGCCGTCCTGTTCGTTGCGCTGCGCCTTGACTTCAGGTCGCGCGGCGAAATGGCTGTGCTCGATGGTTGCCGAAGCGGTATCGGCGACGATCAGCGTCGAATGTGCCGCGGTCGCCCGCATGGCCGCCCGCCACTGCGCGTCGCCGCCACGATAGGTGCCGCAATTGACGACCAGCCGCTCGCTGCCGTGGCTGAACTCGAAGGCGAGCGCGCCGGCATGCGCGTCGCCGTCGAACGGCGCCGGCGGCAGCGCGCCGCAATCGAACAACGCGAGACTGTGCCCAGCCTGCAACCGTTCATAGCCGGCCTGCGGCGCGTGCGCCGGCGGCCGGCCCTTGGCCGCCGAACGCTGCAACGCCAGATCGATCAGGTCCATGTCGCCCGCCGCCGCACCGTTGAACAGCGCCAGCCCGCCGTCGCCGTGCCGAAAGAAACGCAGCATCGGCGCCGCGCGGTCGATCGCGTCCATCACCGGCTTGGGAATTTCGACGCTGGCCGCGCTCAGCGCATCGCGCGCGTCGATCAGCGCCATCAGCGCCGCGAGTTGCTGGTTCGGGTTGCGCGAGATATGCCCGCCATCGGGCAGGATCTGCGCCTTCGCTTCGACGGACAGGCGGGCGCAGGCAGCGCCGAGCCGCCGCTGGTCCTTGAGGGCGGCGAACGCCGCGACGAGGCCGCGCAGCGCGCGTAGCCGGCCCACGCCGGTCGCCCGGCGCCAGGTCCGGTGCAGGTGCCGCGCTTGCCGCGCCAGGCTCATCAGCAAGGCGTTGCGGAAGGCCGGATCCTGCGGCGGCGCGGCGAGTAGATCGTGGTGCGCGATCCAGGCGAACAGCCGCTCGCCGATGATTTCGGCGTTCCACGACACCGGCTCGATGGCGTCGCAGCGCTTGAGCCAGTCGGCGGCGGCGTCGCGCGCGGCGCGCACGGCCGGCTCGGTGCCGAGCGCCGCGAAATCGGCCAGGAATCCGAAGCGGTGGTTCTCGACGGTCCATTGCGGCGCTTGGCCGAGCAGCGCCTCGCCGCGCTCAGGGTCGCCGGGCCAGGTCTCGGCCAGGCGCAAACGCAATTCGCTCGGCGCCGGACCCCACAGGGCGAGATTGTAGAGGCTCGAACGATAAACCCAGTCGCGGAGCGCCATCACCGCTCTCCGCCGCGCAACCTCGCGATGTTGCGGGCATAGGCGCCGTTGCCGCCGGCGAACGTCGCGGTACCGGCCACCAGCACGTCGGCGCCGGCGGCGACCGCTTCGGGCGCCGTCTCGAAATTGATGCCACCGTCGACCTCGAGGTCGATGGCGCGCTTGGTCTCGTCGATACGCTGGCGCACGGCGCGGATCTTGTCGAGCGCTGCCGGAATGAAGTTCTGGCCGCCAAATCCCGGATCGACGCTCATCACCAGCACCAGATCGAGATCGTCGAGGACGTAGTCGATCGCGTCGACGGGCGTCGCCGGATTGAGCGCGACGCCGGCCTTCTTGCCGAACGATTTGATCAGCTGGATCGTGCGGTGGAGGTGCGGTCCGGCTTCGGGATGGACGGTGATGATGTCGGCGCCAGCCTTGGCGAAATCCTCGATATAGGGATCAACCGGCGCGATCATCAAATGGACGTCGAAGGTCAGCTTGGTGTGCGGCCGCAGCGCTTTCACCACCATCGGCCCGATGGTCAGATTGGGCACGAAATGCCCGTCCATCACGTCGACGTGAATGTAATCGGCGCCGGCTGCGGTCACCGCTTCGATCTCGGTGCCGAGTCGCGCGAAATCGGCCGACAGGATCGAAGGCGCGATTCGGGTCGTCTGCCGCATGCGGCCTGACTAACAGGGATACCGCGCGGCATCAAGGCTTGCGCACGAGGCGGCAGGCGTAAAAGCCGTCGAGGCCGCCCTCGGCGGCAAGCTGGCTCGGCAGCGTGCGCAGATCGCCGTCGGGCGTGATGCAGTCGGCGATCTCGGCGATCTCAACCGGCACGACCGGCCGGCGTTCGACGGGTGCGCCTTCGTCGAGCAGCCGTGCGATGCGCGCGGGGCCTTCTTCCGCCTCAAGCGAGCAGACGCAATAGACCAGCGTGCCGTGCGGCGCCAGCGCGCGCACGGCGTTGGCGAGCAAACGGTCCTGCTGGGTGGCGAGGCGCGCGACGTCGGCCGGCGATTTGAGATGCGGCACGTCGGGATTGCGCCGGATCGCGCCGGTGGCGGTGCATGGCGCATCGAGCAGGATGAAACGCAACGGCTCGGCGGGCCGCCAGTCGGCGGCGTCGGCGATCACGCACTCGGCCGTCAACTTGAGCCGCGCAAGATTGTCGCGCAGCCGTTTCAGCCGCGCCTCGGATTGGTCGAGCGCGATCACGCGCGCGCCGGCAGCGGCGAGCTGCGCCGTCTTGCCGCCCGGCGCGGCGCACAGATCGGCGACCGTCGCGCCGTCCAGCTTGCCGAACAGCCGGACCGGCAGCGCCGCGGCAGCGTCCTGCACCCACCACGCGCCGTCGTTATAGCCCGGCAAGTCCTCGATCAACCCGCCCGGCGCGCGGCGCAACGTACCCGTCGGCAGCACCTTGGCCTCGAGCTTCGCCGCCCAGGCCGGCGCATCCGATTTCACCGATAGATCGAGCGGCGCCTCGCGCCAATGCGCCATGGCGATTTCGCGCGCCGTCGCCTCGCCGTAGCTGGCGCTCCAGCTCTGCCACAGCCACTCGGGCGTATCGAGGCGCGCCGCATCCTGCTGCTTCAAGATGTCCGCGCCCTCCCGTGCCAGGCGGCGGAGGATGGCGTTGACCAGGCCCTTCATCGCCGGGCTGTTGGCGGCGGCGAGATCGACCGCCGTCGCAACCGCGGCGTGCGGCGGCGTGTCGAGGAACATCAGTTGCGCCGCGCCGAGGCGCAGGATGTCGCGCACGGTGCCCGGGTTCACCAGCCGCGCCAGGCAACGCGCCAGCGCATCGTCAAGCTGGCCGAGCCGACGCAGCACCGTCGCCGTCAGCAGCCGCGCAAACGCGCGGTCGCGCGGGCTCAACGTGCCCAGCGTCCGGTTCTCCGCCAACGCCTGGTCGAGCGGCCCGCGCCGGGCGAGCACGGTGTGGAGCAGGGCCAACGCGGTGGCGCGGGCATCGGCGGGTTTCGCGTTCATGGCGGGCGCAGGTTCGATCCGTTACACTCGCAGCTGATGACCGATTATCACGGCCGTACCGTTGTCGTCACCGGTGGCACTGGCGCGCTGGGCCGGGCCGTGGTCGAAGCGCTGCTGGCGCAAGGCGCGTCGTGCGTCGTGCCTTATATCCACGCCGCCGAAGCGGCGCAGTTTCCGCTCAAGGACCGAGTGACGCTGGTCGGTCCCGTCGATCTCGCCAGCGAGAGCGATGTCGCGCGTGTCTACGACGGCGCCGGTGCGCTGTGGGCGTCGATCCATCTCGCCGGCGGATTTGCGATGACGGCCATCGGCGACACCAAAAAGGCCGATATCCTGAAAATGTTCGAGATGAACCTCGTCACCTGCCATCTCTGCTGCGCCGCCGCGGTGCGCGCGCTGCGCCGGAACGGGCAAGGCGGCCGCATCGTCAATGTCGCCGCGCGGCCGGCGCTCGAGCCGCGTTTGGCGTCCGGCATGGCCGCGTATGGCGCCAGCAAGGCGGCGGTGGCGGCGCTGACCGAGGCGCTGGCCGAAGAGGTCGCGGGCGACGGCATTCTGGTCAACGCCGTCGCGCCGTCGATCATCGATACGCCGGCCAATCGCGCCGCGATGCCCAAGGCCAAGCACGATGCCTGGCCCAAGGTCGAGGAGATCGCGGCGACCATCCTGTTCCTGGCGTCGCCGGCAAATCACGTCACCCGCGGCGCGATCGTGCCGGTCTACGGTAAAAGCTGACAGGTCAGCCCTTCAGCAGGCCTTCCTGCTTCATCGTCTCCTGCACCTTGGGCCGCGCCGCGACGCGCTCCATGAACGCCTTGATGTTCGGGAACGGCGACAGGTCGACGTTCGTATATTGCGACCAGCGCAGCACGGTGAAGGCATAAGCGTCGGGCGCGCTGAACTTGTCGCCCAGGATGTACGGCTTGCCGGCGAGGTGCTTGTCGAGGACCGCGAGCCGCTTGGCGAGATATTCGCGCGTGAGCTTCTTGTATTCGTCAGGCGTGGTCGAACGGAACAGCGGCGAATAGGTCTTGTGCAGTTCGCTGGTGATGAAGTTGAGCCACTCCTGCGCGCGCACGCGTTCCAGCGAGCCGGCCTTGGGAACGATGCCGCTTGCCGGCTTCTGGTCGCCGAGATACTGCACGATCGCCGGGCCTTCGGTGAGAATTTGGCCATCGTCGAGCGCCAGGACCGGCACGTATCCCTTGGGGTTGATGGCGAGGAAATCGGCGCCCTTCTCGGTCTTCTTGTTCGCAAGATCGACGCGCTCGACCTCGTAATTGAAACCGGCCTCATTCAAGACGATGTGCGGCGAGAGCGAGCAGGCGCCGGGCGAATAATAAAGTTTCATGGAACCCCTCCGTGGATTGGCGGCCGGCACGCTAGCGCGACACGTCGGCACTGGCTATCCCGACGGAAGCAAACCGGCCCTGCGCCGGGCGCGCGGGCGGCGGCCTGTAGGGCGTTCACGCTTCCTCAATTAAGAAACCCTATACCGAAGCGGGATTCCCGCCATGGTTTCCGCCGCTCCAACCCAATTCGCCGGCCGGCGCGCCGGCGTGCTGTCGCCTTTCGTGTGGCAGCCGATTTTGGCCGCGCTGGCCGCGGCGGCCTTCTATGTCTCGCTTTACGGCGAGCTGCCCTATCACGACGTCATCCGTTTCATCGCCCAGATCGACAGCGGCAAGTTCGTCTGGGACATGGGGCATGTCTGGCTCCAGCCGGTGACGCTGCTCTGGCACTGGTATCTGGGTTTCGGCGAAACCGCCGAACACAGCCAGAAGCACATCAACACCGTGTTCGCCGCCGCCGGCATCGGCGTCTTCTATTTCGCTTTGATGCGCTTCGAGGTCGGCTTGTGGCGGCGCATCGTGGCGTCGGCGCTGGTCGCCGCCAGCTGCAATATTTTGACCTTGGCCCCAACGGGCCACATGAAGCTGCTGGCGCTGCCGTTTCTGACGGCGACGTTCTACTTCGCGGTGGCGTGGGAGCGCGACCGCGCCGCCGGCCACGCGCGCAACCGCACGCTCGTCTGGTCCGGCGTGTTCCTGGCGCTGGCGGCCTCGTTCCATTCGAGCTGCCTCGCCGCGCCGCCGTTCGTCGCCCTGGTGATCCTAGCGTCGAGCCTGCGGCACGGCGACGGCTGGGCAAAGGGCATCGGTCGCGCTGTGCTCTACGGCGCCACGGCCGGACTTCTGTTCCTGGCGCTGCTCGAGATCGCACGTCTCGTCTTCTTCGGCCAGTGGCTGACGCCCGACACGTTCGGCGCCAGCATCGGCGCCAAGGACGCGCTGCGGACGGGCTGGTTCTCGTGGAGCGACCTCGCCGGCCGCATGATTTTCGGCACGGTCAACAATTTCATCGCCGCGCCGGCGCTTGGCCCGGTGGTGCGCGCCTGGCTGCTGCACCAGATTCCGTCGCTCGCGCCTTATGGCAAAGAGCTTATCCTCCAGGCACTGCCCTGGCTCGCGACGCTGATCCTGCTCGCTTCGGTCTATCTGCGCGCCGCGTGGCTGTCGCTCAAGGGCGCGCCGCTGACAATGGCGTTGGCCTTCATCGTCAGCGCGCTCGCCTGGAACCTGTTCTTCAACATCAACGAGCCCGAGCACTGGTTCCACCTGACAGTGCCGACGGTGTTCCTGTTCCTGATGGTGACGCCGCCGCGCCTCGCGCGGGTCGCGTTGCCGGTCTGGGCCGCAGTGACCGTCGCGCTCAATCTCGCGCTCTGGGCGGTGCCCGAGGCGCGCTATCCGCTCGACCGCTATCAGGTCGAACTCGCTCGCGATTACAACGCCAACGACCTCTTTCTCTATTTCGTCACCTACGGCGGCGGGCCGAACATGAGCTTCTTCACCCTGCCGACGCCGCATGTCGTCCTCGATCAGCTCTATGAGAGCTCGAAGGACGCGAACGTCTTCTTCGGTGCAATCCAGGCCAAGGTCGATCCGGTGCTGGCGCGTAGCGGCCGCGTCATCGTCTTCGCGGCGCTCGATCCGACCAACTGGAACGCGCCATGGATGCTGTTGACCCGCGATGGCATGCCCAAGGCCAAGTTCACCGGCTTCTTCGACAGCCACTACACGGTCGTGCCGCAGGGCGAGATCGCCGGCATGAAGGCTTGGCGGCTGCTGCCGCGTGGCACGAACTGACGCAAAAAAGAAGGGGCCCGCAAACGGGCCCCTTCGGTATTCAGGCTCAGGTCACGCGCTCAGCTGCGCCGCTGACCCATGAGCTGCATCAGCATCACGAACAGGTTGATGAAGTCGAGGTAGAGCGCCAACGCGCCCATGATCGCCTTTTTGCCGGCGACTTCGCCGCCGTCGCCTTCCCAGTACATCTCCTTGATGCGTTGGGTGTCGTAAGCGGTGAGGCCGGTGAACACCAGCACGCCGATCACCGAGACGGCGAAATAGAGCCCCGGCGAACGCAGGAAGATGTTGACCAGCGACGCGATGATGATGCCGATCACGCCCATGATCAGGAAATGGCCGAAGCTGGTCAGATCCCGCTTGGTGGTGTAGCCCCACAGGCTCATCGCCAGGAAGGTCGCCGCGGTGATGAAGAACACCTGCGCGATGCTGGCGCCGGTGTAGACCAGGAACAAGCCGGCGAGCGACAGGCCGACCAACGCGGCATAGCCCCAGAACGTCGCCTGCGCGGCGTGGAGGCTCATGCGCTGGATCCGGAAGCTCAAGAGCAGCACCAAGCCAAGCGGCGCGAAGACGACGATCCAGAACAGGACCGGCGTCTGCATCAGCGCCAGGTAGAGGCCGCTCGCCGCTGCGAAATAGGCCACCACGCCGGTGATGGCGAGTCCACCGGCCATGTAGTTGTAAACCCGCAGCATGTAGCTGCGCAGACCCTGGTCGATGCCGACCTGCGGGATTGCCGTCCGCGCGGCAAAACGGTTGCCGGTATCGAATGACATGGTTTGGAACCTCTCTAAGCCGAAGTGGCTTCGGCCGTGATATTGGCACAGGTCGCCGGCAATTCAATGACCGAGTAAGCCGTTGGCGCCGGACCTAAATTTCCTGTTATCGAGCGTCCGCTCAGCAACGCCGGTTGACCGCGCGCGCCGCGGCGGCCAAATTCGTGCCCTACTCGGCCGGCAGAATTGAAACGCATGGGCTCGCGCGCACGATCGTCCTTCAAACGCATCGCATCGGGTGCCGTGCGGCGCCGCCTTGCCGGTTGCGCCGCCGTCGTCGCGGCTGTGCTCGGCCTGGCTGGTTTCGGCGGCTCCGCCCTGGCCGACCAGCCGGTGCGTATCCTCGCTTTTGGCGACAGCCTGACGGCCGGCACCGGTCTCAACCCGGACGAAATCTTCCCGGCCAGGCTCCAGGCGCGGCTCAAGGCGGACGGCATCGACGCCGTGGTGCTGAACGGCGGATTTTTCGGCGACACGACGGGCGGTGGCCGGGCGCGTCTCAAATGGTCGCTCAAGGATAAGCCGCAATATGCGATCGTCGAACTCGGCGCCAACGACGCGTTGCGCGGCGTCGCACCTTCGGTCGCCGAAGCCAATCTCGACACGATCCTGGCGCGGTTGCGCGACGCGCACGTCAAGGTGTTGCTCGCCGGCATGCGCGCGCCGGCGAGCTGGGGCCGCGAGTACCAGGCCGCGTTCGAGGCGATCTATCCGCGCCTCGCGGCGAAATACGACGTGCCGCTTTATCCGTTTTTCCCCGACGACGTGGCGGCCGGTTCGGTGCTCACCTCGGGCGGCGGCTTGCACCCGACGGCATACGGCGTCGAAACCGTCGTGGCCCGCATTGCGCCGGTGGTCGAACGCCTGATCGGCCCGCGCCAGCCCGGAGGCTGAGGTGCTGCGGCTGTTCGTCGGCATCGCGTTGCCGCCGGAACTCAAGTTGGCGCTGTCGCGGCTTGCCGGCGGCCTGCCGGGCGCGCGCTGGGTCGATCCCGGTAACTATCACGTGACGCTGCGCTTCATCGGCGAGCTTGACGAAGGCGCCGCCAGCGACGTCGACGCGGCCTTGTCGAGCGTCCGCGCCAGGCGCTTCGCGCTGACGCTCGCCGGCGTCGGTTCGTTCAACGCGCGCAACCTGTTCGTCGGCGTCGAACGCAGCCCCGATCTCGTCCATCTCCAGGAAAAAGTCGAACACGCGG
>DASYYB010000019.1:0-4782 GCA_035934235.1 Allostellaceae bacterium
GGTGATGCCCAGGAACGTCGTGGTCGTGTCGGCAATGCCGCGCTCATGTGCGATCGGCGACAACTGCGCCGCCGACATGAGGCCGCCCGCCGCGACCAGGAAGAACATGGCATACATGGTCCAGAAGATCGGCGACTTGAGGGACCGCGACGGCGGCAGATCTTCGCCACCTTGCCTTGTCTTGATCTTGTCCATCGGCGGCATTTCTTCCGCGCGCGGCGCGCGGATGAAGAACGAGCAGACAACGACGATGCCACCCAGGATGACGGCGAACACCAGGAAGGTGTGCGCATAACCGCTCGATTTGATCATGTCGCGGATCGGTGCAACCGTCAGCGCCACACCGGCGCCGAAGCCCGCCGCAGTCAACCCACCGCACAGGCCGCGCTTATCGGGGAACCACTTGAGGGCGTTGCCCACCGAAGTTCCGTACACGGCGCCGCCGGCGAAGCCCGCCAAGCCACCGCCGAGGTAGAACTGCCAGAGCTGGGTCGCTTGGGAATCGATAAGCCATGCGAGGAAGGTGCCGACACCGCCGGCCAGGATCATCCACTTCGGACCGATGCGGTCGACGATCGCGCCTTCGATGGGCACGAGCCACGTTTCGCACAGAATGAAGATCGTGAAGGCGACCTGGATTTCGGCCTTGCTCCAGCCGAACTGCGTGGTGATCGGTACAACGAACAGCGTCCAGGCGTATTGCAGATTCGCGACCGCCGACATGCAGATGATGCCCAGAATGAGCTGGGTCCATCGCGTCGACGTAAACGACGATGAAGCTTGTGACATTTCGGTCTTCCTCCCCAGGTTATCGCCAGTTTCCTTGGTCCGCCCCGGCACCCGCCGTGGCATACCTGAGCACTATTTAGTTATGCAGGGCTAACTAAAGTCAATTAGTTTGTCGCGGCGAGCCTTGCGTACGGCCGCCAAGCGGCGGTTCGCGAGTCCGTGGTAGCCCAGCATTTTTGCCGAATTCGATATCGGTACTTAAATACCGTGACCTGCCGAAACGTTCGGGACGCGTCAGGGCAACAGCGCTGCCGGTTCAGATTGTTGGTCGTGTCGTTGCGCATGTCGAGAACGTCAACGAGTCGAGGAAACCGCGCTTTGCCCATGTGTGCTCTGCACGGCTTTAGGGTGGTTTCGGGGACTGGCGGGCACGCTCCGGCTTTGGACGACGACCAACGGCACGAACGCGACACCAGCCGGCACGCCAGCCCACGCGTTTCTGATCCGCGCGAGGCGATGCCACGACGGGCTGCCGCCGACAGTGCGTCCCGCCGTCGCAGCTGGTCAGACCGCGGCTCGAAGCCGCGCCAATCCGGCGTTTTCCGCGTCGCGGCCCGGATAGACTAGGAATTTTGCTAGGCGGCGGCCCCAGGGCCGTCCTATAAACGCGCCGTCCCGCGAGCCGGGATACGTCGGCTTTAGAGCTTTACGAAGAACCACAACCTTGGTCATCACGACACGGTCGCTTTACCAACACCGCTCCGCGGCGATGCGTCGCGGCACGCGCCAAGCCGGGATAACCGGCACTCAGCGCCGCCGGTGCGCGCGACAAGTGTTGACGGCTAACGGCTTGAGGTATTCAAAGACGCTGTATTGAAGACGGGGGATTTGTCCGGATGCGTGGCCCGCAGGGCCGCTCTGGGCTGACGGGAAAAATTCACAAGGGCGATGGAAATGGACGCAGCAGCAGCGATCACCGACGGCTTTCACTTGGTGGTGGATGGCCTCAAACTCAACGGCGTTGACACGATCTACACGGTCGCCGGCATTCCGATCACCGACCTGTTGCGCCTGGCGCACACCGAGGGCATGCGGGTGTACGGTTTCCGGCACGAGCAGAACGCCGGTAACGCCGCTGCGATCGCCGGCTTCCTCACCCAGAAGCCCGGCATCTGCATGACGGTTTCCGCACCGGGCTTCCTCAACGGCCTCGTCGCCCTCGCCAACGCCACCACCAACTGTTTCCCGATGGTGCTGATCAGCGGCTCGAGCGAGCGCCACATCGTCGATCTCGAACAGGGCGACTACGAGGAAATGGACCAGATGGCGGCGGCCAAGCCGTTCGCCAAGGCATCCTATCGCGTCAACCGGATCGAAGACATCGGCGTCGGCATCGCGCGCGCGATCCACGCCGCGTCGTCGGGCCGGCCGGGCGGCGTCTATCTCGACCTGCCTGCGGCGGTGCTCGGCTCGACGCTCGAGCTGTCGGCCGCGAAGAAGTCGCTGTTCAAGGTGGTCGAGGCGGCGCCGGCTTCGATTCCGTCACCGGAATCGATCACGCGCGCCCTCAACCTGCTGAGCAAGGCGGAGAAGCCGCTCATCCTCTTCGGCAAGGGCGCGGCTTACGCGCAGGCCGACAAGGACATCCGGGCGTTCGTCGAGAAGACCGGCATCCCCTATCTGCCGATGTCGATGGCCAAGGGTCTGCTGCCCGACGACCATGCGCAATCGGCGGCCGCGGCACGCTCCTACGTGCTCAAGAACGCCGACGTCGTCATGCTCGTCGGCGCGCGCCTCAACTGGCTCCTCTCGCACGGCAAGCCGCCCACCTGGAATCCGAACACGCGCTTTATCCAGGTCGACATCGCGGCCAACGAGATCGACAGCAACCGGCCGATCGAAGCGCCGGTCGTCGCCGACATCAAGTCGGCCATGGCAGCGTTCCTCGCCGCGATGAAGCCCGGCCAGATCAAGCCGTCGGCGGCTTGGCTCAGCGGCGTCGCCGAACAGAAGCAGAAGAACGTCGAGAAGATGGCGGCGCGTCTCAACGCCGATCCGACGCCGATGAACTTCTCGAGCGCCTTGCGCGCGGTGCGCAGCGCCCTCAGCAGCCGTCCCGACGTCTATGTCGTCAACGAAGGCGCCAACACGCTCGACTTCGGCCGCAACATCCTCGACATGAAGGAGCCGCGGCATCGCCTGGACAGCGGCACCTGGGGCGTCATGGGCATCGGCATGGGTTACGCCGTCGGCGCCGCGACGGTCAGCGGCAAGCCGGTCGTCGCCATCGAAGGCGACAGCGCCTTCGGCTTCTGCGGCATGGAGATCGAGACCATCTGCCGTTACAAGCTGCCGGTGACCACGGTGATCTTCAACAACAACGGCATCTATCGCGGCGACGCGCCGGGCGTCCCGTATTCACCAACCGGCCTCTATAACAACGCGCGCTACGACAAGATGATCGAGGCCTTCGGCGGCGTCGGCCGTCACGTCGAGAAGTCGGCGGACTTGCAGAAGGCGGTAAGCGAAGGCATTGCCTCCGGCAAGCCGACGCTGATCAATGCCGTGATCGATCCGGCGGCCGGCACCGAAAGCGGTCACATCACGAACCTCAACCCGAAGAGCGCGCTGCACAAGTAAGGCAGCGCGCGCCGGCCGGCCGCGTTAGCGCTGAACGCCGAGCTGCTTCTTGGCTTCGGCCAAGCAGTGGTCGAGCTCGAGCCGGATGCGTGCGGCGTCGAGTGTCTGCCCGACGCCCTTCGCTTTGAAATCGGCTTCGATCTTGGCAAGCACGGCCTCGTCGCCGTGCTTGCCGAAAGCCGCCGTCATCAGTTCGCGCGCATAGTTCTCGGCGGCATCGCCGCCGAGGCCGAGTTTCTCGGCTGCCCACAGGCCGAACAGATGATTGCGCCGGGCGCGTGCCTTGAAGGCGAGTTCCTGCTCGTGGTGGAACTTCGCCTCTTCGCCTTTTTCACGATCTTCGAAACTTGTCATGGGCCGGAGTTTAACGCCTGCCGCGGCGCTACACAAAGCATGCGCGCCGGTCCATCATCGCGTCGGCATGTGCACTTTCGTCATCCTGCGCCGGTTCGGTCACGAATGGCCCGTAGTGGTCGGCGCCAACCGCGACGAGATGATCGGCCGTCCGTGGCAGGCGCCGGCGCGCCATTGGCGCGACCGGCCCGAGGTCGTCGCCGGCCTCGACGAACTCGCCGGCGGCTCGTGGTTCGGCGTCAACGATCACGGGCTGCTGGCCGGCGTCCTCAACCGTTTCGGCTCGCTCGGTCCGGCGCCCGGCGTGCGTTCGCGCGGCGAACTGGTGCTCGAGGCGCTCGACCATGCCGACGCGGCGACGGCGGCACACGCGCTGGCTGGGCTCGACCCCAAGGCCTATCGCACCTTCAACCTGATCCTCGCCGACAATCGCGAAGCCTTCTGGCTCAAGCACGCCGATCCATCCGGCGCGCAGCCGCTGGAGGTGCGCGAGATCAAGCCCGGCCTGGCGATGATCGCGGCCGGCGATCTCGACGACGCCACGCCGCGGCTCACGCGTTACCGGCCGTTGTTCGAGCAGGCGCACGCGCCCGATCCCGACGCCGGCGATTGGTCGGCCTGGGAAAAGCTGCTGGCTGACGACCGGCCCGACCCGGCCGACGGCGCCGCCAACGCCATGCGCTTCCTGACGCCCGAAGGCTTCGGCACGGTGTCGAGCACGCTGGTGGCATTGCCCGCGCCCGGCCGGCGCAAGCCGAAATTCCGCTTCACCGCGTGGCAGCCCACGCCGACGTCCTGGCGCGACATTCCGGTGTGATTTGCCTGTGAACGACTCGGCGCCGGCCGGTGCGCCGACGTTGGCGCGGCCGGTCCTGCTTGCTATATAAGGTCTTGCCTCTCTTTTTCCGCCGAGGCGGTCATGAACCGACGCAAACAGATCTACGAAGGCAAGGCCAAGGTGCTGTTCGAGGGCCCCGAGCCGGGCACCCTTGTGCAGTATTTCAAGGACGACGCCACCGCCTTCAACAACCAGAAGAAGGGCACGATCACCGGCAAGGG
>DASYYB010000024.1:0-9311 GCA_035934235.1 Allostellaceae bacterium
AGCGGAAGAAGCGCGAGCCCGAGCACGGAATGGCGATGCGTTCGCGCGCGACCTCGGCGCCGGTGCGGTCGTGCAGGGTCAAATCGGTCATGCTTTCGGCATGCCACGGCGTCGACGCCGGATAGATCAGGTGGCAGAGCGTATCGTGCGGCGCGTCGCCAAGCCGCAGAAACAGGCGGGTCGACAGGCCGGGCGGCCGGCCCGCATAGGATTGCGGCTCGCTTTTATAGGTCAAAACCGTGTTGAACACGTGCGCGCCGAAGCTGGTCTCGGCGGCGTGGCGGCTGGCGCGATCTTCGTAGCGGAACAAGCCGTGCAGCCAGCCATCGGCGCTGCCGCCATGCGCAAAATCGTAGATCAGCTCCATGTGGCCGTAATCGTCCGGCAGCTTGGTGCCATTGAGCAGCGCGTCGACATCAATGGCGACCGAATCGCGGCGCGCCAGACGGCCGAAATCGTGCCGTGCGGCTTCGCGACCGCGGCGATCATAGACGACGAGCGCCACCGGCAAATCCTGTTGCGCCGTCGACATCGGTGTCGGCAAGGCAAGCGAGCGCCAAGTCGCGCGCGGCAGCACCGGTGCCGGCAGGAGATAACCCTTGCCCAGCAGGTTGCCGAGATCGGCGATCGTCGGATCGGGCTTGAGGTCGGAGCGCTCGACGTTGACGTGGGCGATGCGCACGCGCCCGTGCCCGCGCACCTCGTAACGCGGCCGCACGATGTACTTGCCAGATTGGATCTCGATCTGCTGCGGCCAGCGCGCCTTGGGCAGCACCGCCGCGACATCGAGCGCGCGGCTGGCGAACGGCGGAATCGGATCCGGAAGATACGTCGTCGCCGCGTCCCCCATCAGGTTGAGGCCGACCGTTCTCGACGGAATCGCGCACGGCATCGAATTCTGCACCCAGAGCGTCACGGTCTCGCCTTCGCCCGGCGCCGGCAGGCCGGCGTATAGCGCGGACGGCCAGGCATTGGCGTCGTGCGTGCACGACAGACTCCGTTCGGCGGCGCCATCGCCGTAGACGTCGAGCGCGTATTTCACCACGTCATGGCCAGCGGCGCCGACCGCATGCACGAAAATCTGGCCGGCGAATTCGCCCAGGCCGAAGCGCCGGCGAACCTCGCGACTGTCGATCGCGACGGAGCCGAAATTCTGCGGCACCGTCTCCTGCCACCGAGCGATTTCGACGCCCGCCGCATCGTAGAGCAAACACCAGAGGCTCATGCGCTGCGCGCCGTAGCCTGACCAATAGTTCGCCGTGACCAGTCGCGTCGACAAGCCTGCGGCATCGCGAAAGAAGACGAAGTTGGTGGCGAAGTTGATCGGGTCGAGATAGCGCGCGCGGTTGGTCACCAACGCGTCGGGGAGGCGCAGCTCGTCGAGGCTGACGATCGCGGCGTCGGCGGGCAGCAGATGACGGATATGGGCGATGGCGCGCTCGGCGTCGAAAGCGGCGACGAGCACCGCGTCGGCGCGGCACTCCTTCAGCGCCGTCACCGGCTGTGCACGCTGGCCGAGCGCGGTGCGGCCGATCGCGGCGACGTCCTGCGCATAGAGACCGGCGATCTTGAGGCCGGCGAGATCGTAGATTTGCGCCAGTGCGTCGACGCAATTCTCGGGATCGTAGACGGCGACACGGCCGACGCGCGTCAGCCGGGCGACCAATGCGCAGGCTTTTTCCGCCGCCAGCGGATGCGTCACCGCCTTGAAAAAAGCGTTGCCGCCCCGGACGTTGCTGAAGGTCTCGATGTTGAGCTGCATGCAGGTCTGCGGGCCATGATTTAGCAAGCAGGCAGGCCGATTTCCACCCCCTTCGCCGGCGCGGCGGCGGTGCGGCCCAGCGCCGCAACGGGGTGGTCAGCGCGGCGGCGCGCGGCTAGTCTCGCGGCCCATGGCGGTCGGGCATCACGCGGCCAATTCGGCGGACGATCAGCGGTATTGGTTCTTCGCCGTCAACGCCGTATTTGCCGTCACCGTCCTGCGCCTCGTCTGGCTCGCCTATGGCGGCACCGATCTCTATCCGGACGAAGCGCAATATTGGCTGTGGTCGCTGCATCCGGCGTTCGGCTACTACTCCAAGCCGCCGATGGTGGCCTGGCTGATCGCGCTGACGACGCACTTGCTCAGCAATAGTGAAGGCGCGATCCGGCTTTCGGCGCCGCTATTGCACTTCGCCGCCGCGCTCGTCGTCTTCCGCATCGGCGAACGTTTGTATGATTCGCGCGTCGGCTTCTGGTCGGCGCTGCTCTACGTGACCCTGCCCGGCGTGTCGGCGTCGGCGGCGCTGATCTCGACCGACGCGCCGTTGCTGCTGTGTTGGGCCGTCGCGCTCTACGCCTTCATTCGCGCGCGCGAGCCCGGCGGCGAACGCTGGTGGTGGGCGGTCGGCGCCGCTGCCGGAATCGGGCTGCTGTCGAAATACGCCATGGCCTATTGGCTGGCGTCGGCGTTGATCTATCTGTTGGCGTTTCGCGACGAACGGCGGCACCTCGGCCGCTTCGCGCTTGCCGTCGTCCTTGCGCTGCTGATCTACGCGCCGAATTTCGTCTGGAATGCGCAGCATGGCTTCGTCTCGTATCACCACACCGAGCAGAACGCCGCTTCGCACGGCGCGCTGTTCAACCCGTCGCATCTCGCCGAATTCGTCGGCGCGCAATTCGCCGTCTTCGGGCCGATCGGCTTCGCGGCGCTGCTCGTGATCGTCGGTGTCGCGCGGCGCGCCTTGGCGTCGCGGCCGGCGGCGTTGCTGGCGATCTTCGCGCTGCCGACGCTGGCGATGATGGTGGTCGTGAGCTTCATCACCCATGCCGAGCCCAATTGGGCGGCGCCGGTTTACGTCTCGGCGACCGTTTTGGTGGTGGCTTGGTTGCTGCACGGCGGCCGTCGCGGCTGGCTGATTGCCGCATTGGCGATCGACGTCGTGATCGCAGTCGTCGCCTTCACCGCGCACGACGTGGCGCGCGCGGTCGGATACAGCCTGCCGGCGCGTTACGATGTGCTGCATCGTCTCCGCGGTTGGCGGCAGTTGGGAATCGCGGTCAGCGGTTTCCTGGCGCAGCACCCCGGTGCGCTACTGTTGTCGGACGATCGCGAGGATATGGCAGTGCTGATGTTCTACGTGCATCCGCATCCGTTCGACGCGCTCAAGTGGAACGGCGAAAGCCGCCAGATCAACGACCAGTTCGATCTCGAGGCCGATCCCAGGGCCGATATCGGCCGGGATTTTGTGCTCGTTACCCATCATCCCGAAAACATCCAGCGGATTCTCGACCGCTTCGCCAGCGCGGGCTCGGTCGATCACGTCATTATCCCGCTGGGTGGCGGCGCCGCTCGCAACTACACGGTGCGATTCGTGCACGACTTCAAGGGCTATCGCTAGCCTGCGGACGCAGCGCGGCGCCATTCGCGCGGAATATCCCAGCGATCGCCCAGGCGAAAACAACGCCGAAATAGAGGCCGGCGATCACGTCGCTCAAATAGTGCTGATCGAGCGCGATGCGGCTGAACGCCACCAGCAGCGTCGCGGCGATCCAGGCCGGCATGAGACGCGGATAGAGCAGCGACAACGCACAGGCGAGCGCGGCCGCGGTCGCCGAATGGCCGGACGGAAACGACCAATGGTTGGAATGCGCGCCGATGCCGGTGAAGCCGTAGAGGTGATCGGAAAACAGCAGACTCGGCCGGACGCGACCGAACACCGGCTTGATGATGTCGACGAAAAGGCCAGAAGCCGCGACCACAAGAAAGACGTAAGCCGCCCGCTGCGCTTCCTGGGTGCGACCGGCGATCCAGCAGACCACCGCGGCGGCGGCGGTTAAGATCAAATACGGACCGCCGAGACCGAACGCGGTGACGAACGCCATCACGGTCTGGAATGTCGGCCCGCTATCGTGAAATGCCGTCGCAATCGGCCGGTCGAGCCAAATGTAGGATGCAATGGCCACGATTGCCGTCACGACGGTCATCAATACAAAACGCTTGAGCGCCGGCGACGGCCGGCAACACGCATGCGCCAGCGCGCCGACGCCATCATGCACGACAACCGCGCGGTGCAGCAGCCAGCTCAATCCGGTGACGAGAAAACCCGAGGCGACGACGTCCGACAGAAAATGGCCGCCTTGCGCGATGCGCATCAGGCCGAGCGCTGCGCCTGCCATCACCGCACCGGCGATCGCCCAGCGCCGCGTTGCCAGGCCGGGCACCAGCAACGCCGCCGACACCAGGAAAAATCCGACGGCCGGGTCGCCGGCCGGAAACGAGCAATTGGTCGTGCACTGATCTGCCGGCACGAAGGCGGGCGTGAACTTTTGCGTGCCGCCGAATTCGACGATTTGCGTCGGTCGGGCGCGGCCCCAATGATCCTTGAACATGGTGTTGACCACCAGGCCGGGACCCAATGCCAACGCCAGCAGCAGATAGAGCGCCGCGCGCCGCCGTCGCTTCCACGCTACCAGCGCCGCGGCTGCCAGCACGACGATCGCGATCACGAAATAGCGCAGGTCGGCATGGATCGCGCCGAGGATCGCCGAATGCGAAAAGCCGCTTCCCGGCGTATAGAAGGCGCGCGACGTCGCCAGATCGATGGCCGGCCAACCGATCAGGATTCCCATCGTCGCTGCGAAGACCACGAGGAAGATCGTCACGCCGCGGGTCATGCCGGCCGCCGTGCCTTGAAGCGCCGCGCCGCCTCAGCGGCGGCCCGCGCCGTGTCGTCGAGCGGCGCGTAGCTCCAGCGTTCGATTGTTCCGGTGAACGGCCGGGTCGCGTTCGCTTCGCGCATCGCGGCGTGGAAGCGCGCGAACTTGGCCGATCCACCATCGAGCTCGACAATGTGGACCGGTTTGCCGGTGGTGGCCGCTTCGCTGACCATGTTGACCGAGTCGGCGGTGACGATGACGGCGTCGGCCAGCGCCAGCAGTCCGAAATACGGATTATCGCCATCGCCGCTCCAGACGAACGCGTCGGGCAGGGCCTGGCGTAGCTGCATGGCGACACCGGAGCCACTGCGTCGCGACGTGGTGATCGCGAGGCCATAGCCTTGTTTGGCCAGTGCCGTGAGTTGGCCGATCAACGTCGATAGCCGCGCCGCGGTCAGGCGATAGACCCGGTTGTCGCCGCCGAGCAGTACCGCGATCAGCGGCCGTTTCAAATGCGCGAGCGACGGCTCGAAGCGGTGAGCGCCATCGGCCAGCCGCGCCGGTGTCACCCGGTGGACCGCGCCCAGCGTGACGAACGCGTTGGCGCCGCCGTCGCCGTCGTGGCGCGGCATGACGATGAGATCGGCGTCGCCGCTGGCAAAGCCGGGATCCTGCACCTGAATCCAGAAAATCCGGCCACGGCTTGCGCGTTTGGCGGCGCGCGCCGGTGCCGCGACCAAGCGACCGCACGAGATCAGCATGTCGGGCCATGGCGGCGCGAGGCGGTCGCCGCGCGGATCGACCGCCGCGAGCGGCGCCAACCAGGCGTGCGGCGGCAGCCAGCGCCACGGTGCGCGCAGCCTCAGGCTTTTCTCGACGACGGTTGCTTGCAGCGCCGGCGCGACCGCTTCGGCAAGGCCCAGTGTCTGGTTGGCCATGCCGATCTTGCCGTCATGCACCGCCCAGATGGTCGCCGGCATTCTCGCTGTTCCGCTGATCGGGGCCGCCTTGCAATATTATTACCGTATACTACGATGATCCGAGCCTGGTCGCGCCAAAACCGACCGGTTGTTGCCAGCGCGGGCGTTCACGTGACAGATCATTGCTGAGGCTCCGGACGCTGCCATGCGACGTATCAAGCTCGACAAGGTCGACCGGCAGATCCTACGCGACTTGCAGGAAAACGGCCGCATGACCAACGTCGAGCTCGCCGGCCGCGCCGGCATCTCGGCGCCGCCGTGTTTGCGGCGGGTGCGCGCGCTGGAAGAGGGCGGCTACATCCGCGGTTATCACGCGGAGGTCAATCCCGAGGCGCTGGGTTTCGGCGTCACCGTCTTCGCCCAGGTCGGTCTCAAGAGCCAGGCCGAGAACGATCTCAAGGCGTTCGAAGCGCTTGCGTCGGAGTGGGACGAGGTGCGTGAAATCCACATGCTGGCGGGCGAGACCGACTTCCTGTTGAAGATCGTCGCCGCCGATTGGGATTCGTATCAGAAGTTCCTGACGACGCGGCTGACGCCGGCGCCCAACGTGGCGCATGTGCGCTCGTCGCTCGCCATTCGCACGGCGAAATACGCGCCCGGCGTGCCGATTGAAGTCGGCGGCAAGGCCTAGCGGAACTGGACCTTGATGATTTCGTAGGAGCGGGCGCCGCCGCGCGGCGTCGTGACTTCGACCGAGTCCGAGATGCTCTTGCCGATCAGCGCGCGCGCCAGTGGCGACGTCACCGACAAGCGGCCTTGCGCGATGTCGGCCTCGTCCTCGCCGACGATCTGGTACACGACCTTTTCGTCGGTCTCCTCGTCGGCGAGCGTCACGGTGGCGCCGAACTTCACCACCTTGCCGGAAAGCTTGGAGACGTCGATGACCTCGGCGCGCGCGATCTTGTCCTCGAGCTCGATCACGCGGCCTTCGATGAAGCCCTGGCGTTCGCGTGCGGCGATGTATTCGGCATTTTCCGAAATGTCGCCGTGATCGCGCGCCTCCGAGATGGCGCGGATGATCGCCGGGCGATCCACGGATTTGAGCCGTTTGAGCTCGTCCTGGAGGCGCGAAAAGCCGTCGCTGGTCATCGGTATCTTGGCCATGAGGAATCCTAGCAAGCTTTTACGGAATCGGCAAAAAGCCGGCTTTCCCTGCGAAACTCGCGGGTTGGCCGGCGCTAAAACGAGCCTTCGAAATAAGATTGCAGCGCGGCCACGTCAAGTCCACCGGCTTTCAGCGCGGCGATCGCCTCGACTGCGGCGCGGGCGCCGGCCACCGTCGTGTAATAGGGGATGTTGTAGGCGAGCGCGGTCCGCCGCAGCGTGAACGAGTCGGCGATTTCACGCGCGCCTTCTGTAGTATTGAACACAAGCTGCACGTCGCCCGACAGCATGCGGTCGACGACGTGCGGCCGGCCTTCGAGCACCTTGTTGACGGTTTCGACCGGCAGGCCGGCCTGGGTCAGCGCCGCGGCGGTGCCGCGCGTCGCCAGCAGCGTGAAGCCCATCTTGTGCAGCCGCCGGCACGGCTCGATCAGCCCCCGCTTATCGTGGTTGCGCACCGACACGAACACGGTTCCTGCCAGGGGCAGCGCGACGCCGCTGCCGAGCTGCGACTTGGCGAAGGCGCGGCCGAAATCGGCGTCGAGGCCCATGACCTCGCCGGTCGACTTCATTTCCGGTCCGAGGATCAAATCGACGCCGGGAAAGCGGTTGAACGGAAACACCGCTTCCTTGACCGCGACGTGCTTGCGCTTCTGCCGCGGCTTCAGCGCGAAGTCGCCGAGCGCGGCGCCGGCCATCAGCCGCGCGGCGATCTTGGCGATCGGCAATCCCGTCGCTTTGGCGACGAAGGGCACGGTGCGCGAGGCGCGCGGATTGACCTCGAGCACATAGACTTGGCCGTCCTTGACCGCGAACTGGACGTTCATCAGGCCGACGACTTTGAGCGCCAGCGCGAGTTCCGTCGTCTGGCGCTCGATCTCCTTCACCACCGACGCCGGCAGGGAATAAGGCGGCAGCGAGCAGGCGCTGTCGCCGGAATGGATGCCGGCCTCTTCGATGTGCTCCATGATGCCGGCGACGAACACGCTCTTGCCGTCGGCCAGCGCATCGACGTCGATCTCGATCGCGTCCTGCAGATAACGGTCGATCAGCACCGGATTCTTGCCGGACACCTTGACCGCTTGCGTCATGTAGCGCTTGAGGCCGGCGCTGTCGTGGACGATCTCCATGGCGCGGCCGCCCAGCACATAAGACGGCCGGATCACCACCGGATAGCCGATGGACGTTGCCACCGTTTCGGCCTCGTCGATCTTTTTGGCGGTGCCGTTCTCGGGCTGGAGCAGGTTCAATTTCTGCAGCAGCTTCTGGAAGCGCTGCCGATCCTCGGCCAAGTCGATCGCATCGGGCGAGGTGCCGAGGATCGGAATCTTCGCGACTTCGAGCGCCGCCGCCAGCTTGAGCGGCGTCTGGCCGCCGAGCTGTACGATCACGCCCTTCAGCGCGCCGTTGCGCGTTTCCGTGCGCACGATCTCGATGACGTCCTCGGCGGTGAGCGGCTCGAAATAGAGCCGGTCCGACGTGTCGTAGTCGGTCGAGACCGTTTCCGGATTGCAGTTGACCATCACCGTCTCGATGCCCGCCTCTTTCAGCGAATAGGCGGCATGAACGCAGCAATAATCGAACTCGATGCCCTGGCCGATGCGGTTAGGGCCGCCGCCGAGGATGACGACCTTGTCGCGCGGCGACGGGTCGGCTTCGCATTGTGGCGCGCCGGCGGCGGTCGCGCTCTCATAGGTCGAATACATATAAGGCGTGAGCGACGCGAACTCGGCGGCGCAGGTGTCGATGCGCTTGAACACCGGATGGACGCCCAGTTTCGTCCTGAGCGCGGCGACCTCGCTCTCGCCGGTGTTCGCAAGCTCGGCAAGCCGCGCGTCGGCGAACCCCATCGCCTTGAGCCGCGCCAGACCGGCCGCGTCCTGCGGCAGACCGGCGGCGCGGACCTGCGCCTCCGCCGCCACCAGCTTGTGGACCTCCTCGAGGAACCACGGATCGTATTTGCACGCCGCGTGGATCTCGGCCGTCGTCAGGCCGGCGCGATAGGCGGCGGCGATCACCAGCAGCCGGTCGGCCTTGGGCTTGGCGAGCTCGGTGCGGATCACTTCCTTGTCGTCGAGGCTGCCGGCGACTTCCGGCTCGTTGAGGCCGGTGAGGCCGGTCTCCATCGAGCGCAGCGCCTTTTGCAACGCTTCGCCGAAGCTGCGGCCGATCGCCATCGCTTCGCCAACCGATTTCATCGACGTCGTCAGCGTCGGGTCGGCCTTGGGGAATTTCTCGAAGGCGAAGCGCGGCATCTTGACGACGACATAGTCGATCGTCGGCTCGAAGCTCGCCGGCGTCACCTGCGTGATTTCGTTCTTGAGCTCGTCGAGCGTGTAACCGACGGCGAGCTTGGCTGCGACCTTGGCGATCGGGAAGCCGGTCGCCTTCGACGCCAGCGCCGACGAGCGCGACACGCGCGGGTTCATCTCGATGATGACCAGCCGTCCGTCGGCCGGATTGACCGCGAACTGCACGTTCGATCCGCCGGTGTCGACGCCGATCTCGCGCAGCACCGCGATCGAGGCGTTGCGCATGATCTGGTATTCCTTGTCGGTGAGCGTCAGCGCCGGCGCGACGGTGACGCTG